>NZ_JALBWV010000140.1 GCF_022678645.1 Saccharopolyspora soli
GCAGCGGCCCGCAAACTCGACACAGTTCTACCGCGACTGCTCAACGAGCGGTAAGCGTAACCCCACCCCACCGGCGGCGCCCCGGAACCCAGTTGGGTTCCGGGGCGCCGCCGTGTCGTCGAATCCTGTTACGACACCGGAGGATCCACCATGACCGTGCAGTTCGACCCGCGCCGGGAATGGGCGCGCGACGACGCATCTACGGGCAACCAGCCCGCGCCCGGTCGGGAGACCGACCTTGCTCCGCATCTGCAGCGCCTTGTGCGTGAGGCGCTCGCCGCCCACCACTCCGCCGGATGGCGAGTGCAGGCCGACGTTGTGATCGGCCTCTGGAACGCCCAGAACCAGCTCGACGTCCTCAACCAGGCCCCGCCAGCCCGCACCACGAACTGAAGAACACCAGCCGCCTCGGCATACGGAATACGCGCCAAAGACCCCACTCCTGAAGGGAAAACTCCATGTCTCGGGTTACCGACTACATGATCATTGCGGAGCAGCTGCTTGCCGCCGCGGACCAGCGACCCGAGGAACGGGTCCGGCTCGCGTCCGCCGCGCAAATCGCCTCGGACGCGGCGCGCGCCGCCCAGCACGACATCATGCAGGTTCACTCCGGGTACTTGGACCAAGCGGTCGACCTGGTGAAGCCCTGCATCACCGAGCCGTTGCAGAACGGTGTGATCATGGCCGCCCGAACCTTCTTGTCGTTGGCCAAGACCTGGGCCGACAAGCACCGCCACATCCCAACGGCGGGTTTCGGTTCCGACGCATGACAGATCCGCGGTTGACGTCGGGTTGTGAGGTTGGCGCACCGGCTCGGGTCGGTGCGCTTTCTGCTCAATCATGACGACCAAGGAGTACAGCATGGATGCTCGCACGGACAGACCGACCGGCGCCGAGACGATCACCATGGAGGGCACGGACCAGCATGCATGGCGCACCAGCCGCGGTGACTGGATGACCTCGTGGACGGGAATCGCTTTGTATTCCCGCGAACAGGTACTCGCCCTGGTGGAGTACGCCGCGATGCTGGAAACCACGGGTCCGCTGACCGGTCTCACCGAGGACGAGCTTGACGAGCTGGCGTTCGCGTGGTCCGACGTCCTCGATATGGCTGCTGATGACGTGCGCGACGACCTGCTACGCGGCTACGTCACCGCGGCCGGTGCCAGCCACGCGACGCCGAGCTGAGAGGAGAACGACGCGGATCAGCCGCGATACCCCCGTGTCTCAGGGGCCGATCGCTGTTCCAGTACCCCTCGCCTTGCGTCGGCGGCCGGACTGCGAGCACCGCCCAGCCTCTGACGTTGTCTGTCTCGTGACCAGGGAGGAGTCACCGTGACGACCACGACCGAACCTGCTCAGAAGTCGCGCCGGGATCGTGCCAGCGCGTTGCTCGACCAGGTCCGCGCCCATTACTGCAATCCCAAGGATGTCTTTCCGGGCGTTATCTTCGTGACCGAGGTCGAAGCGCCGCACGCTGCGCGCCGCGCTGACGCTATTGCGCTGGGACTGACCCGGTCGCAGTTGTTCGTGGATGGAATTGAGATCAAGGTCGACCGGCAGGATTGGCTGGCGGAGCTTTCCGACCGGACGAAAGCGGACGCGTGGTATCGGCATACGTCCCGTTGGTGGGTCGCCGTGCCGGATCCGCGCATCGTGCATCCTGGGGAGCTTCCGCCTGGGTGGGGGTTGATGTGCCCGAGTACGCGGCGAAACAGCCGCCGCATGAAGATCGTGGCCGAACCCGAGGTGCGTGACCCGATCCTGGACTACCCGGCGGTGGCCCAGTGGCTGAAGAAAATCGACAGCGCCCGCGGCCAGGAAGTCCAGCGGGGCATCGAGGAAGCAACGCGGCGGATCCGCGCCGAGGAACACGCCCGCGCCGAGAAGAACCGTGCCCGCCAACCGGTCATGTCCTGGCGTGACCAGGAGTTACGTGATCTCGGGCAACGCCTGGTGGACCGGACCGGGATGGAGACCGTGGATCTTCTGGGGCGGTTGAAGAACCCGGACATCGGCCCCCTGGTGCGTGCCGCAATCGAGTGCAGCCCCGCCATTGGGGGTGTGACCGCGGATCGGTTCCTGCGCGACCGGTTGTCTCGCGCGCTCCACGACCACCAGGCCAAGGCCGCCGTCCTGGACGACGCTCTCCACGTGCTCGACAGGCTCCCCGCAGGTGGTGAGCGATGACCCAGATCAAGATCGTCGCACAACCCCGGACCCGACTAGGTAGTAAGTCGGTGGCGTGGTGGGCGCGCCAGCCCGTCGCCGACGTCGACCCCCGCGAGGTCTGGTGGGCCAACACCCCAGTGTGCCGGGACGCCGTTGAGTACTACAAAAGGCATCCCCGAGGGCAATTCGAACGGGAGCATGACGGCGACCCGTGCGTGGTCCGCGCCGGTGACGGCACTCTCGAAGGCCGCAACGGCAAGCACCGCGCCATCGCCGCGATCGAGACCGGCCGTCGGCTGCGCGTCCGCCTCCATGACGAAGGCGCGAATCGGTAGTGCGGAAAACGGACTGACGCCGCGAAGCTCTTGGCGAGGCTGTATTACCTGCCCGGCGCGACTGGCCGTCGGGTGGTAGCGGCAGTCTACGGCGCGGTCGATGAGCGCGGCGACATCACGAAAAACCAGGTCGGTGACGTGCTCGCTCGCCTGTATCGCAGCTCGATCAGCGACGACTTCGTGACCGACGCGTTGGCGATCATCCGGGACAAAGTTCCCGCTCAGCGGGACCTGGTCACCGCGATTCTCACGTGGTAACCCCGACCGGACGGGACGAGGAGTTTGAGTGAGCGAGATGACAAAGATCGAGTGGACGGATGCGACGTTCAATGCGTGGTGGGGCTGCGCACGGGTCTCTCCGGCGTGTCGGTTCTGTTACGCGGACGCGAACGCACGGAGGTGGAAGCACGAGTTGTGGCGCCGCTCGGGTCCGCGGCGGCTGTTGTCGGAGGCGAACTGGCAGAACCCGTTGCGATGGAATCGGGCGGCGAAGAAGGCCGGTCGGCCGCTGAAGGTGTTCTGCGGGTCGATGTCGGACGTCTTCGAAATCCACCCGGTGGCGGAGGTCAACGCACAGTTGGACGCGGCGCGGTCGCGGTTGTGGACGGTGATCGAGCAGACGCCGTGGCTGGTCTGGCAGCTGCTGACGAAACGACCGGACAATATCGCCGCGCTGGTGCCGTGGACGGATGGCTGGCCGCCCAACGTCTGGTTGGGCACGTCGGTCGAGGACAACCAGCGCGCCGCCGAACGCATCCCGGTCCTGGTACGCACCAGCGCGCCGACGGTGTTCTTGTCGTGCGAACCCCTGTTGGCCGATCTTGATCTCAGCCCCTGGCTCGACGGCGGGCACGTGGCCGCGTCGCGACGGGTGGACTGGGTGATCGCCGGTGGGGAGTCCGGGCCGAAAGCACGGCCGATGCATCCGGACTGGGCTCGGTCACTGCGTGACCAGTGCACCAGTGCCAGGGTGCCGTTCTTTTTCAAGCAGTGGGGCGAATGGGCTCCGGTGAACGAGCCCCGGTCCGATCCGTGGTCTGATCCGAGCCGTCACCGCTGGCTCGCGCCGGATGGCACGAGGAAACCCTTCGGCGAGTTCACCGGCACCGAGCCCGCCGGGCTGGCGCTGGTGCACAGGGTGAGGAAGAAGGCCGCGGGCCGCGTGCTTGATGGCCGCACGTGGAATGAGTTCCCCACCGTCGCCGCCCCGGCGACGTGCTGAAACCAGCCGTTAGAGAAAGGAGTTTCGTCATGGCCCGGATCGCCCCCGGCGACCGAGTCCGGTTGGTGCTGGTCTGGCAGGACAAGGACCGCACTGGTGGTTGTGACGTTCAGGTTGAGGGCACCGTTGCCGAGCACACCGACCTCGGTGACGGAAGCGGCGCGCTGCTGCTCACCGACGTGCCCGAACACCTGCGCGGGTATTGGTGTGCGCCGTCGTCGGATGAGCACCAGACGACCACCGTCGAGGTGCTGGCAGGCGAGCCGGTGTATCGCTAACCGCACCGAACTCGACGTCGCCACCCGCATCGGCCCCCGTGCTCAAGAAGGCGACGAGATGTGCTGTCGACCGGAACTGATCGGGTTGGTCGGTCCGCCGGGATGAGAACCGTCAGAGGCTGTACCCGTGCGGCTGTTCATCCAACCAGGATCCGGCGGTTCGGGCTTTTGCTGTCCACATGGGACAGATGGCTGCGCGGACCGCGTTGGCCGCTGCACCGACACCCCAGAGCTGACGCCACTCCAGATGCGCACCGAAGAGAGAGGGTAGATCATGAGCACCCGCAGGCGGGTTGGTCCCGCCATGATCGCAGTATTGCAGTACTTGAACAGCATTGGGGGCGTGGCTGCGTCCACGTTCGATCTTGTCGCGCGGGAACTCCGCTTGAATGGGTCGCCACGGTTCGGTTTCGAAACCGTGGATCGTGTCATTGCCGCCGGTCTCGTGAAGGAGGAACGACGGGGAGGTGCGGTCGTGATCACTGATGCTGGCCTCGCCGAGTTGGCCACCCAAAACCGCAACGTTCTGGTAGGCAGGGCGGAAACCATGCGGTGAGGTACGCAACGAAACCTCGTGTTGTTGCCGCCCACCCATGTCCCAGTCTTCGGTCAGCGACGTCTCCGACCAGCCACCTGCCTCGATCAGCGCGGCGCGGCGGAACAGGCACATGGTGCCCAGCGGCCACACCGAGCGGCGTTCGTTGCGGGTCGTGGAGATCGTCGGGAAACCCTCGAAGTAGGACCAGAAGCACGCGCGCATCCACCGGCGCCCGCGCCAGTCCCGGAAGTCGTAGGGAACCTGCATCCCGCGCGGACATTCTCAGCTGATCGAGAGCGGGGTGGGCGGGTTGCTTGACGGCTCGCCCGCCCTTCCTTTTTCGCACGCATCAACGTGGTTGAGCTGTGCCCAGGCACGGTAGGCCGTTGTCTGCCGTGCCTGGAGGCTGTTCGACCAGCCTGCCGGATCCGGGACCTCTACCTTCGCGCGCGAGACCAGCTCCCACGGGCGAAGGAACATCGGGACTGGAGTGGGACGGTCTGGACTTGAACCGAGGTCGGCGCGGCGACGGGTCCTGCTCCCGGTGGCGAGTCGCGGCGCCCGGTTCAGCCGCCGACAAGATTCGTCGAGTGATCACTCCGGACCAGTGTTCCTCTGCCTGGCGGGCGCCTGCGCCCACGAACTCGTTCGTGCGCGTTGGGGTTCGCCACCGGCGAATCAGAACAGGAAGAGGCCCCCGAGTAGCGACATCGGCGTGACATCCGCGCTGGTCGAGGGCCACCAACCACTCCCCGATGAAAGGGGGCTACCGCATGGTAGCGGACAGCAGAGCACCGCGGGTATTTCTCGCGGGCCGTAGGGATCTCCCACCGGACGTGCGTGAGGTGCGGGATGACCAGGGGCGTGTGTGGAGCCGCGATAGGTACGGCGTGTTCCACACCGAGGACAACCGGCACCACCTGGATCCCGCAGCGCTGAGTGCGCGCACGGACCTGGTGGAGGCGGTGCCTGCGTGATGTTCCGCGAAGAGGACGACGATTCCATCGAGGGTTTGGCGGATGCCGTGTTCGGCCGCATTGAACGGTGGGAAGAGGAGGAGTGATGCGCCGTGTCCTCGTGCGGCTGATCGCGTTCTGCGCGAACGGCTGCGGAACGCAGGTGTCGGGAGATCAGGTCATGTGTACGCGATGCGCGTACGGCTTGAACGACTGACGAGTTTCGTGGAGCACGGCCGTCCGCGGGGTGGCGGTGACGCCGATACCCCGCGGGTTGTCGAGGTCGCGCCCCATGGCCTGGGGCGTGGTGGCCTGCTCCACCGTCACCGGGAGCCGGGGGGGGGGGGGGGGGGGGGGGGGGGGGGGGGGGGGGGGGGGGGGGGGGGGGGGGGGGGGGGGGGGGGGGGGGG
>NZ_JALBWV010000141.1 GCF_022678645.1 Saccharopolyspora soli
CGGATCACCTCATGCCGTACAAGGCCGCCGTCGAACTCGGCGGCGTGGCGGGTTCTCGATGCTGAACAGGGAGGGTTTGTGGCGGGTCAGCCCAAGAAGCGGGGACGTGTCCCGGTCCCGCCGCGGCAGCGACTGCACCGTGTGGATGGTCAACGCCGCCTGTTTCATGCGCGGTTGGCGGCTGCCCGTACTCCTGGTGAGCGGCTGATCGCGGTCGCGCAGTCGTTGGTGGCGTTGACCCGCGACAACCAGCCCGATGCGGACGAGGTGGACGCGGTCGTGGACGAGTTCGCGCAGGACATGACGCGGAAGCTCCGAGAGATTTACGCACGTCG
The DNA here is from genome assembly GCF_022678645.1 of Saccharopolyspora soli. Taxonomy (GTDB): domain Bacteria; phylum Actinomycetota; class Actinomycetes; order Mycobacteriales; family Pseudonocardiaceae; genus Saccharopolyspora; species Saccharopolyspora soli. The sequence continues at coordinate 336 of NZ_JALBWV010000141.1, forward strand.
ATACCGGCAGGCGACACCGCGCAAGTGACCGACCCCCAGGGGTGTCCTGTCGCCCAGTTCTGTTTTGCCTGCCCGATGACTTGAGAAATGAGGGAAAACGATGCTGCCCGATCACACACCCGTCGACCACGCCCGTGCTGGGCAGGAGGCCGGGCCGGTCCCGATGACGGTGAGTTTGGACTCTGCGGCCGAGGAGGCGCCGCAGCCCGAGCAGACGAGCCCCGGCGGGCGGCTGCGCGCCACGGTGGCCGGGTTCGTCGCTGAGGTGAAGAGCTTGCCGGAGGCGGTGCACAGCCCGGCCACGGTGCGCGAACGCGCACGTAGTGGCGAATACACCACGGTGAAACCTGGAGAACGGAGTGCGCTTCGGGGCGTCAACACGGCGTGGGCGAAGGTGGTGGCGACACCGGTCACGTGGGTGCTGATGCCCGTCGTCTGGCTGTTTCAGTCCTTGGCGCGGTTCCTTGTCGGCGTCCCGGTCATCTTCGCGGTGGCCACGGCGGTGGCGCAGATCCCGCTTGTCGGCCTGCTGATTCCGGACTGGCTGAACGTCGCCGCCTGGTTGGGGTGGTAAGCCATGCTGATCCTGGCTATGGTCCTCGCCGCCATCCTGACTGCGCCGTTGACGGCTCGGGAGATCTTCGAAGGTCTCACCGAACTGCGTGGCGGCGACACCGGCCGCGCGCAGCGCCGCCACACGGAGCGCATGCAGAAACGGCAGCATGCGCACGAGAAGTGGCGGGAGCGCGTCAATGAACGCGCCGCGTTGCGGGATCGGGGACACAAGACGATCGGCCGTGCGGTGCAGCACCGGCTCGCCGAGTGGATCGAGAACTCGGGAACGAAGATCGAGGCGGTCGAGGACCGCACCACCGCCGACATCGCCGCCGGGCGCACACCGGGGATGTTCACCTCGGCGTGGCGGCGGGCGCGGCAGCGGGCCCACGCCACGCTCCGCGACTGGGCCTCCCGCGCGGAGGAGCGGCTGCAGCAGCGTTTCGAACGCCGCCACGGCGACCCGACCACCCCCAACCCAGAACCCGCCACGTCGGCAGGCGACCGGACTGAGCAGGGCTCGGGCGACGGCTTCCGGGCCTCCGTCGACGACGACCCCCCGCAGTCCACGCCCCACGATGGTGGGGGGCCGTGGGTGTCGCCGCCACCAGGGTCGATTCACGCCGAACAGCCTGGCACCGCTGGAGATTCCGCCGATGATGAGCCTCGGCGGGTCATCGTGGTGGACGGCGAAGTGGTCCGCGACCAGCCCCTGCGGTGCTGGGGCATGTGTGGGAACCCTGCGGCGCCTGGCTCGGACTACTGCCTGTTCTGCAGGCCGAATCAGCGGCGTTGCGAGACGGGATGCGGTCGGCATGCCGAGCCAGAAAGCCCGTTGTGCGCGCCGTGCCAGCGGAGCCGGGCCTTGACCCAAGGTCCGGCTCGCGCTTTGACCGCAGGTGAAGAGGAGGTGCATCAACCGGATTCGGACAACCCAGGTTCCGGTGACACGTCGGAACCGACAGCAGATGTGATCCCTCTGTTTCAGTCGCAAGGAGAAGCAATGACCTCGGCAGAAGAAACGATTCGCGTGGATTCCGGTCAGATCGTCAATCCCGAAACCGGGATCGCGTTCTCGACGTCCGCGGCTGCCCTGCTGGAGAAGCTCAATGAGCAGGTGCTCGTCGCCAAGAACATGATGGTGACCAAGAAGATCGACGCGGGTCAGATCGCGACGATGGAGCAGGCGTTCTCGCACATCAACGCCGCGAAGGCGGCCCTCGACAGTCTCTCCGGGGACTTCACGGGGCACCTGAATGCCAAGCAGGTGGCCCACGCCACCGGCGCGGGTACCGATCAGAGTTACCTGGGCTGATCGGTCCTCGAAATCATCTGATTCCGCCCGCCCTTCCCTGGTTGAACTGGGGGAGGGCGGGCGGAATCGCTTGAGTCGTTCACGTAGTGACGGGAGGTCCCCATGGGCAGGCGTGAGGTGCTCGACCCCGCCGACGACACCGATGACTGGTCTGCCTTGGCCGGTGCGGGGAAGTGGGCGAAAGACAAGATCAAGCAGGCGCGGGTGAGGCGCCATGCCCGAAGGCGGGCGTGGGGCCCGAGGGAGTTGCACATCCGCGCGTGGCAGAAATCGGTGGTCACCCCGCCGGTCACCTCGGCACTGACCTGGGGTACCGGGCAGTGCGCCCATTTGCTGGCGTTGCAGGCCGACACCTCGATGTTCGGGGCTGCCGCGCTGGCCGGATTCACCGTGGGCGGCGCGGCGTTCGTGGTGCGCGTGGCCGGGAAGAAGGTGTTCGTCAAGCGGTGGGAATCGCTGTACTGGACCACCGCTGGCACCATCACCGCGTGGATCACGATCGCCACCATCACCGGGGCGACGTGGACGCTGACGGCACTGCTGGCGCTGGCCATGATCGTGCTCGCCCGGCCGTGGTGGCACGCCCATCCCACGCCCGCCCCGGCACAGCTCGAACTGCCCAGCGGGGCCGCCGAGCTCCCGGCTCTGGAAGCTGCTCCAGCCACCCAGGAGACCGACCACATCGTGGATGAGATCCTGGACCGCTGGTACACCTTCATCGACAAACCGGGGCGGCTGGACGGCTCGGTGCTCACCGAGCACGTCGAACTGCCCCATGGGCAGCGCTTCGACGTCCACCTGGACCGCGACCGGCACACCATCAAAGACGTGCTGGACCTCAAGCCGCGCATCGCCGCGGTCATGGGTCCGCTGGGGATGTCGATCGACGACATCCTCATCGAGCAGCACACCGCGAACGGGGTGACCGACCACGGGAAAGCGACGATCACCTTCACCACGACCAACCCGTTGAAGGACGGGGTTCCCTACCAGGGGCCGCGCTACGACAACGGGTGGATCGCGGTGGGCCCGTGGCGCGACGGCCAGGGCTGGGGGTCGATCCGGCTCGCCGACCACAACGCCAGCGTGTTCAACGGCCTCGTCACCGGCGACCCCGGCACCGGGAAATCCGTGTTCCTGGAGAACCTGGGCATGTCGGCGCTGGCGTCGGGATGCTGGAAGGTCTTCTACACCGACGGGTCCGAAGACGCGGACTCCTCCAGCCTGCTCAACGACCACATGACCTGGTCGCAAGCGGGAATCGAGGGCGCGTGGCGCTCGCTGGCCGCCGTGAAGGACTACCTGGCGTACCGCGGGGTGGAAAACAACGCGCTCCCGGCCGACATTCGCGGCGTGAACCCGTCTCCGGAGCGCATGGGACTGCTGTGGATCATCGACGAGCTACACCGCCTTGCCGCCGCCGACCCGGCTTTCGCCCTGGAACTCGCGCAAGTCGTCCGCCTGGGCCGCAAGAAAGGCGTCGCGGTGTGGGGCGCCACGCAGGGCGTCGACCTCAAGGAAGACTTCGGCGGCGTTACCGCGCTGCGTGACATCCTCACCAGCCGCAACGTGGTCGCGTTCTACTCCAGCTCGACGTACGCGCACACGATGATCTCCGGCGCGAAGATCGCGCCGAATACCCTGCCCAACGACGGTGGCTACGCCTACCTCAAAACCCCAGGGATGATGCGGGCGGCGATGCTGCGCACCGACTACAGCCAGGACATGACCCCCTGGGCCCGCCAGATCCCCGAGTACCCGTGGGACGAAGGCGGCTGGCTGTCGGTCCGGAAACACCTGGAAGCGCACAACACCGACCAGGAGGAGAAGCGGGAAGAGGCCCAGCGTCGCCTCCAGGCGATGCGGATCCGGCTGCAGCACGGCCTCGACATCGACCACGACGACGCGACCAGACCGTCCAAGAACAACCCCGGATCGGGGCCGCTGGCGGCGCTGTTCGCGCTCATCCCGACACCGGCATTCGCCGACGAGACCACCGCAACGTCCTCGACGGCGAACGATGACGAACGGGACGAGCTCGACAGGCTGCACCACGCGATCCTGGGCCTGGTGCGCGAGGGCGTGACGGCCACCGGAGACATCGTCGACCGCATGCGAGCCCGCGACGTCGCCGAACGCACCACCAAACGCAAACTCGCCGAACTCCTCGACCGCGGCCACCTGGAGCGAGGCATCAAACAAGGCGTCTACCAAATCCCAGCCGCCTGACCATCCGCGAAACCCATCACACCATGCCGTGCGCCTGTCACGCAGGAACCCCATTCCGCGCGACAGGCGCACAGTGATCCGCTGCGTCGCCCACGCACGCGGTTGGCGAATCGAAATTTCTGTAATGGAAGGAGTATCCCATGATTCTGGGAGTGTCCGCTGTCGGAATCGCCTTGGCGGCGTTCGGTATCTATTTCCTGCTGACGAGGGTCAGAAACTGGCCCCGCTTCGTGCATGACCTCATTCCCGGCCTGTTGAAGCTCCTCGCGCTGTTCACCGGAACCAGTGCGCTGCTGTTCATCCCGCTTCCGATCCCGTCCTTGAACATCAGCAGCCTCGGAGACGTACTGGCCTGGGTCCTCGGGCTTCCGTTCGAGCTTATCGTGCTGATCTTCGGCGGCACGGTTGGCGCGATGGCCGCGATCGTGCTGGGTCTCCTCATCCTCGGGACCGTGTTCGACGTCGGACTGGACAAGAAACCGGACGGGATCGCCAAGACCACCATGGTGATTGGGCCAGTGCTGGCGATGATCGCTATCGGCCCCGTCGCGGACATGGTGAATGGCGCCGCCGACGCCGCAATCAATGGGGGAGCAAACGTCGTCAACTCGGTCAGCGGCGAGTAGCGCGCAGCTACAACGTACTGCGCAGTCATTGAAAATGATGTTGGTGAGTGGTATTCGCAGCCCATGACCTGCCCTGATGTGGTGTGGTCGTGGGTTGCGGGGATTGCTCATTCGCATGGTCTGCTGGTGCTGGAGCACTGGCGCCTGGCCTGTATTTCGTTCCAGCGCCACTCATTTACTCCCCAGGCCAGGCGCCTTCACCTTTGTTCGCGGAAAACCACGGGATGGCCGCTCGATGAGTAGCGACATGATGCACGACCGCTCGGCGGTCGTGATGCTGTACGACAACCCCCACTGCGCTGGCCCAGCGCGGATCGCCACGATGACTTATCGGCCGAGTGATCCGTACGCGATGGAACTGCGCTTCGTCGACCACGGTAGGACCGTGACGTGGACATTCCACCGGGACCTGCTGCATCCATCCAGGCACGTCGACGGCATGGACCTCGACGTCGAGTGGACCGACCACATCGTGCGGATCACGCGCCGTTCCGCCGCGAGCGTCTTCGTCCGGGCCGACTCGATCAGCCTGAACCTCTTCCTTGACGAGGTATTCAGCTTGATCTCCGACGACGCTGCCGCAACGGCAGCGGCCCGCAAACTCGACACAGTTCTACCGCGACTGCTCAACGAGCGGTAAGCGTAACCCCACCCCACCGGCGG
>NZ_JALBWV010000142.1 GCF_022678645.1 Saccharopolyspora soli
TCTACACAATCCTCTGCCAGCCAACCAACAACCCCGCCGACCTCACTCACACCACTTGACGATCTATAGGAGCATCAACCTTTAGGGCTTCACCCGTTGCGCGGCGTCCGCCGAGCGCCATCAGATCGATGTCTTCGGACAGACGCCCTTCTGGGATGAAGGTCCGAGACAGGGCAGTGCCGCCGAAGAACAGCACTTGTTCGGCCAGGTGCTGGCTGAGGGCGGCCAACAAGTGGGAGATCAGGTGGTCACGGCGTACTTGAGCGCGCGCGACTCCGAATTGTTCGGCTACAGCCTGTTCTTCGTCGGGGTCGAGCATGGTCAACTACCTTCGAGGGCGCGTTGGAGGGTTGGTCGACGACGTTGTTTGGTCGCGAGTTCGTGGAGCAGGTCATGATCGGCGCGCGGGAGCAATCCTTGGATGGCCGCACGGGTTTCCTCAGGTAGACCGCCAAGCTCGGGGCGAGCGGCGAGATCGAGGATGGTCTGTTCGACCGTCGTGACCCAACCTCGGCCAAGTTCTGTGGTGTGTTGTTGGACATCGAGCGCAGCGACGTCGCGACGAACGAACATGACGCTGGCGTCGCGATCGGCCAACCGCAGCACCGGTCGGCGTCGACCTGCTGCGACGACGGCGACCGCGAGCCCGCGGGGAATCACGCCGTGCACGCGTGCCGCGGACAGTCCCATGAGCGCGACCGCGTCGATGCCCTCGTCGGCGGCGGCGATGCCGAGCGCCGCAGCCTCCAGTTCCGGGAGCCAGTGCCTACCGAGCTGATCATCCGGCACCGCAGCGTAGTACCCGGTAGCGAGTCGGTGCAGCGCCCCGGCACGGGTGAGGCGAGCGACCTCGGGGCGTGGATGGGCGTAGACCGAGCCAGCGTCCTGCGGGCGCAGGACCCGGATCGGCCGTCGAAGGAGTTCGGGAGGCACCCGAGCGGGAGCATGCGCCATGACTGTCACCTCCGTAGGCTTTCACCCTGCGCTCGTTCACCAGTGGCAGTGTAGGGTCGTCGCACTGCGTAGCCCAGTCGAACTTCTTGCGCAGTTAACGCAAGGGGCTGCGCTCCGTTGCCATGGCGCCATTCTGTGCCGATCTACTCGCGTTGATCGTTCAACGACTTCTCGGAGCGCATTGTGGCCACCACTTCCCCCGGACCAACCGATGCCGAAGAATTCCCCGCTACCGGCTCGCCGAGCCGCCGCCGCTTCCTCGGCCTCGCCGCTGGCGTCGCAGCCGCCCTCACCACGCTGCCGACCGAAGCTTCGGCGGCGTCCGCGAGCGCGCCGCCGCTGCGGTTCGGCGTGATCGCGGACTGCCAGTACGCCGACAAGCCCGACGGTCCGGTGCGTCTCTACCGGCTGTCGGTCGCCAAGTTGAAGGAGGCCGTGGCCACACTGAACGAGGCCGACCTCCGCTTCTCGTTCCACCTTGGCGACATGGTTGACGAGTTCCCGGTGAGCTTCGACACCGTCATGCCGATCTGGGACGAGCTGCAGATGCCGAAGTACCAGGTTCTCGGCAATCACGACTTCCAGATGCCCCGCGCCGAGCTGCTCCCGACGATGGGCATGCCCTCGTCGTACTACCAGTTCCGCCGCAACGGCTGGCGCTTCATCGTGGTCGATACCAACGACATCAGCACCTACGGGAACCCCAAGGGATCCGAAAAGTACGCCCTCGCCGAGAAGATGCGCGCCGACCTTCAGGCGGCAGGCAAGCCCAACGCCCAGACCTGGAACGGTGGCGTCGGCGCCGAGCAGTTCGCCTGGATCGAGCAGATCCTCGAACAAGCCCGCCGCGCGGGCGAGAAGGTCGTCCTCAACGCGCATCACCCGATCTATCCCGTGAACGAGCACAACGCCTACAACGACGCCCAACTCGTCGAGCTGGTGACGTCCTACGACAACGTCGTCGCCTGGTTCAACGGCCACAACCACGCTGGCAACTACGGCTTCACCGGTGGCACCCACTTCATCAACTTCAAGGGCATGGTCGACACGACGACTACGTCGTACGCGACTGTGCAGGCCCACGACGACCACCTCATGATCGAAGGTTTCGGCCGAGAGCCGAACCGCATCGCTCCGTTCGGGGCGCCCGCCTACCAGGTCTGATCCGCCAGCCCTCCGTGCAACTGTTACCCGTACATGCAGCTGGAGGGCTGAGGCAAAGACGGGGCGAAAGTGGGGGTTGATCTCGAATGAGATCGGCCCCCATGTCGTTTACCAGGCGTTTTGCGCCCCCGGCAGGATTCGAACCTGCGACACCCGCTTTAGGAGAGCGGTGCTCTATCCCCTGAGCTACGAGGGCCTACGGCGAAGCGTACCTGGGTTGGTGTTCCGGGTTGGTACCCGGTTGGTGCGCGCCCCAGCTGCAACAGGTGTCCGTCGCGTATCGTCGGGTGATCTTCACCGTTCGGCGGCTCTTGGGGTGGGCATGGGCAACCAGAACAGCGGCGACGTGCACAACCTCGTGCAGGTCGGGGCGCTCCACGGGGACTTGCACTTGCACCAGGGGGTCGGGCCGGTCAAGGTTCCCGCCGAGCTCGCAGCGCAGCCCGCCAACTTCGTCGATCGTGAGCCGCAACAGGCGTCCTTGGACGCGTTGCTGGTCGCGCCCCGCGGGGCCCGTGCCGGATGGGCCGTGATCAGCGGGCCCAAGGGGGTCGGGAAGAGCGCCTTGGGGCTCCACTGGTCCCACCGGGCCAGCAGGTCGTTCGAGCACGGTCAGATCTACTTCGACATCGGGCAGAACGGCTTCGAACGGACGGTCGACCACTGCTTGCGCTCGCTCGGGGTGCCTGGGGATGGGATTCCGGTGTCGTTGGACGACAAGATCGCGTTGTTGCGCAGCGAGACCAACGGGCGGCGGTTGCTCTTCTTCTTCGACGATGTCGCTGACCTGGAAGAAGTGGAACGCCTGTTGCCTGCTTCGGGCCACAGCCTGGTGCTGTGCACGAGTCGCCAGGACGCTGCGGCGCTCGCTGCCGACGGGGTTCGGTCGATCCGGTTGGCCGAGTTGGAACCACCCCATGCCCTTGAGTACCTGCGGCGGAGCGGGTTGGCGGAACGTATCGACGCCGAGCCCGAGGCTGCGGCCGAGCTCGTGGAGAGGTGCGGCTACCTGCCTATCGCGCTGCACGTCGTGTCCGGACTGCTGCATCGGAAGGGGTCCTGGAGCATCACTCGGGCGGTTCGGGAGCTGTCCGACCAAGGGCGGCGCCGGAGGCACTTCCACGAAGCCTTCGCCGCGCTGGACTTGGCGATCGAGCAGCTTCCGGCGGAGCAAGCCGACCTCTATGCGCTGCTCGGGGTTTTTCCCGGTCCGGTTTTCGGAATTGGGGCGGTGGCGGCATTGGCCGATCTCGCCGAGTCCGCCGCTGAACACCGCCTCGACGAACTGCACGGGACTTGTCTGGTGGAGGAGAACGATCAGGAACAGCGCCGGTTCCACGACCTCGTGCGCGAGCATGCCGCGGAGGCAGCTCGGGAGCTCGGCGCCGATCGGCGGGACGCGGCGTTGCGGCGGTTGGTCGACTGGTATCGGCGGCAGGGGGCTTTCGCCGATCGGATGGTGATGGAGCCCAGTCGGCTCCGGGTCGTTGACGACGACGTCACCGGCACGAACCCGTTCTCGGCGGACGAGGCGCTGGAGTGGTTGGAGCGCGAGCGGGTCAACCTGCTCGCTGTGGTTCGGTTGGCCGTCGAGCGAGCCTGGCACATCGACGTGGTCGCGCTCTGCGACGGTCCACTGTGGGCATTGCACAACCAGCACAAGCACTACTCGGACATGTTGTGGGCGCTGGGCGAGGCGGTCGGGTCCGCGCAGGAGTTGGAGGACCTGGTCGCCGAGGCTCGGATGCGGAGTCTGCGGGGCCAGCTGTTGATGGAGCGCGGCGCGTTGTCCGAGGCGCTGCGGGAGTGCGCGCAGGCAGTGCAGGTCGCTGAGCAGGCCGGGCATCGGCGGGTTCTGGCGTCCGCGCTGGAGTTCCAGGGCAAAGTGCTGCACGCCCGCGCGGACTTCGCCGCAGCCGTGGGGTTGTTCGAACGGTCTCGACGGCTCAACGAAGAGCTCGGTCGACCGCGCGGCGTGGCCTTGCAGGAATACCTGATGGGCAAGGCGCTCACCGGGCTGTCGCAGCATGACGAGGCACTCGTGGTGCTTCGGACCGCGTTGGAGCGGATGGCGGAATTCCCCAACGACAAGCGGGTTCCGTCGCGCATTCAGGTCGCGATGGCTGCCGCGCACCAGGCGCTCGGACAGCACGAGCAGGCGATTCCCGTGTTGCAGCAGGCGATCTCGGCCACTCGGGAGCGGAAGGCCTCGTTCGACCTGGCCGAACCGCTGGAAATGCTCGCGGATTGCTTGCACGCCACCGGGCGGCCGGGCTCGCGGGACCACTTGGTCGAAGCGCTCGCGATCTACGAGCAGGCGCACAGCCCGGCGGCCGAGCGGGTGCGGCGGAAGCTCACCGAGTGAACAGGTCCACCGGTTCCGGGCGGGCTGGCCACGGGGGTTCCGGCAAGCCCAGTTGGTCGTAGATGACCTCGCGCAGCCGCGGATACGCCCGGTCCTGGAAGGCGCGCGCGGCCAGGTCCTGGTAGCCGGTGATCGGCTCGGCCGAGTCGATCTGCGTTCGGACCTCCGCGCTCGGATCCAGCCGGGGCGTCCGCTCGCCGAGTGCCGCCATGGCGGAGCGCGGCACGACTTCGTCGGTGCCGAAAGCTGCCAGCAGCAGCGGTTTGCCCAGCGTGGCGGCGTAGAACGCCAGCGAACCGTGGTCGGAGATCACCACGTCCGCGGCGACCAGCGCTGCCTGCCACTTCCGCAGCGGCGGTACCAGGATCAGCCCGTGCTTCCGGGCCGTGTGCGTCCAGCCTTCGAGCTGCAAGCGCTGGTACCGGTCCCAGATGTTCGGGTGCAGGACCAACGCCACCTGGTAGTCGGCGGCAGGCAGCGTGCTGACCAGCTGTTTCGCCAGACCGCCCTGGAGGCCGTACAGCGACTGCGGCCCCCACGTCGAGGCGAGCACGATCAGCTTCCGCTGCCCGGTGCCGATGGCCTCCCGGTAGTGCTCACGCATCGGCAGGCTGGCCTGCAAGCGTGCGAAGCACGGATCGCCGATCACTTCGGCATGCGGGACGGCCGCTGGGCAACTGCGTCGCAACACCTCGATCTGGTCCACATGGGACAGTCCGACGACAGCGGGCACCACCCGGCCCGCATGCATGAGTTGGGTTGGGGACAGGCCCGAAATCTCCTCGGTGAAGCCGGTTTCGGCCGCTCGGAACTTGTGCGGTCCGGCGCCGTGCGACATCGTCAGCACCCGGACGTCCAACTCGTGCAACCGGCCGTTGCCGCTCGGGGAGATCGCGAAGTCGAAGTTCTCGCCGGTCGCGTCGCCCCAGTCCGCGATCTGGGCCGCGCAGCGGCGCAACTCGTCGGTGAGGTTCGCGGCGAACTTCGAGCCCTCCGCCACCGCGAACCGGGTTTCCACCCGCATGTCGTCCGCGAGTACCGGCAGCACGTCGAGCAGGCGGTCCAACGCCGTCAGCGTGCGGACGACCCCGAGGACCCGGCGCCGCACCCGCACGGTGTCCCAGCGATCCGCCCGACCCGGACCGGGTTCCGGGTTCCGGGTTCCGGGTTCCGGGTTCCGGGTTCCGGGTTCCGGGTTCCGGGTTCCGGGTTCCGGGTT
>NZ_JALBWV010000143.1 GCF_022678645.1 Saccharopolyspora soli
CGCGCCCCCCCCCCCCCCCCCCCCGCCCCCCCCCGGGGGGGGGCCGGGGGGGGGCCGCGCCAACGCGGGTGGGCGCGGTTTTGCGCACCCACGACCCCGGATCGCGTGGCGTCTTAATCGTCTCATCGCGCCTCCTCCTGCTGGTTCTCCGAACCGGATCGGATTCCCACCGCGGTGGCGGGCAGGCCGAAAACCCGCTCCCGGGCGAGGCCAAGGGCCACTTGCAATGCGCCCGCGCGCACCGCGAGCTCGGTGCACTGCGCTGGTTCCACCGGAGTGCGCGGCACGACGAGCCGGTGCAGTTCGGCGGCGACCAGGTCGGCCAGCGGCTGACCGCCCGCCTGCGCCAGCTCAGCGGTCAGCAGCACGACTTCCGGGTCGAGGACGCTCACCACCCCGGCGACGCCGGTCGCGATGCGCCGCGCCAGGTCGGCCAGGAACTCCTGACCGGCCGTGCCCGCCGTGCGGGCCGCTTGCACGGCGGCCGCGCCATTGCGGGTTTTCAGGCCGTGCGCGTGGGCGAGTTCGTTGATCGACCGGTCGCTGAGCAGGCTGCCGAGCCGCGCGCCGGTCCGGTCGACACCGGTGTCCAGCCGGGCTCGGTCGGGCACGTGCATCCAGTCGATCTCACCGGCACCGCCGGTGACCCCCCGGTGCAGCACGCGGTCGATCACGACCGCGCAGCCGAGCCCGTCGCTGAGCCAGATCAGCACGAAGTCCCGGACCTGCCGGGCCCGGCCGGTGGTCATCTCGACGAGCGCGACCAGGTTGACGTCGTTGTCCACGATCACGTCGGCGCCCAATTCGGCGCGCAGCCGACCGGGCAGGTCGAAGCCCTCCCAACCGGGCAGGTGCGGGGCGAAGCCGAGGTGTCCGGTGGCCGGGTTCACCGCGCCCGGTGAACCGATCACGATCTTGGCGAGCTGCTCGGGCCGGAGGTCGACGCGTTCGGCGGCCCGCGCCATCGCGTCGATGAAGACCTGCGGCGCGTCGTTGCCGGAGGGCAGCGCGCTGCGCTGCTCCACCCGGATTTCGCCGGTGATGTCGGCGATCACGATGTCCACGTCGTCCGGCGTCAGGCTCACGCCCGCGACGTGCGCGAGAGCACCGTTGACCGACCACATCTGCGCGGCTGGGCCGCGGTTGCCGCCGCGCAGTTCGCCGCGGCGCACCATGCCCGCCTTCTCCAACCGGGCGAGCAGCGCGACGGTCGCGGGTTTGGACAGGCCGATGGCGGCTTCGAGTTCGGCGCGGGTGAGCGCACCTCGTCGCAACATGGCCTCGATCGCGGCCCGATCGTTGATCTCCCGCAGCAGCCGCGGACTACCGTCCCGCGCCGCGCGCTCGTCCGGTGCCACCCGCACCCCTATCCGTTAACTTCCCATACGGTTTCAGGGCACGCTAGTAACGAGCGTCACACGTGTCAATCAGCCATCACCGGCGAACGGCACTCCCACCTGGGGTTGGCGTCGCAGGTGGGCGAAGCTCCCGCTGGTGTCCCGAACCAGGTCAGGACCAATGGGAGATGTCGTTGACCAGGCGGACCGACGCGTTGCCGTCCGGGTAGAACTCCACAATGGACAGCGAGGCCAGGTCCAGGTGCAGGCGGTAGAACAGCTGCGGGCCGACGCCCAGGGCCAGCCGCAGGAACGCCTTGATCGGGGTCACGTGGCTGACCACGATGATCGTGCGGCCCGCGTAGCGCTGGAGCAGGTCGTCGCGGGTGGTGGTGACCCGCTCGAAGACCTCGTCGAGGCTTTCGCCGCCCGGCGGCCGGACGGTGGGGTCGCCGAGCCACTCGCGGTGCAGCCGCGGGTACTGGTCGGCGGTCTCCAGGAAGGTGAGGCCCTCCCAGTCGCCGAAGTCGGTTTCCAGCAGGCCGTCGTGGAGGTGCAGGTCGCCGCCGATGGCGTCGACGACCGCCTGCGCGGTCTGCCGGGTCCGGGTCAGCGGCGAGGCGATCACCGGCGCGACGCCGTCCGCGGTGATCACCCCGTCCATCGCGGCGAGCCGCTTCCCGGCCGCGCGCACCTGCCGCTCGCCGAGCTCGGTCAACGTGACGTCGCCGCGACCGGAGTAACGCCGGTCGACCGACATCGGGGTCTGCCCGTGGCGCAGCAGGAACACCTTCGTGGGCGTCCCGTGGGCGCCGAGCCATCCGGACGGGCGGATCCGCGCCGACTCGTGGCCCTGCTCGGCACCGGCCTGCTCGTCCATCGCCTGGTTGGCCAGCCGGTCGGCGTGCGCGTTCCGGTCACGCGGCACCCACTCGAAGTCCACCCGCTCGAACCCGGCGACCAGTCGCCTCGCCTCGGCGGCCAACGGCCGCAGGTTCTCGTGCTTGACCTTCCAGCGCCCGGCCATCTGCTCGATGACCAGCTTGCTGTCCATCCGCACCTCGACCTCGGCCGCACCGACCTCGGCCGCGGCCCTGAGCCCGGCGATCAAGCCCTGGTACTCGGCCGCGTTGTTGGTCGCGATGCCCAACCCGATCGAGCGCTCGACCAGCACCGCACCTGATTCGGCGTCGCGGACCACGGCACCGCACCCGGCGGGACCGGGGTTGCCGCGCGACCCGCCGTCGGCCTCGACGACCACCCGTGAGGTCACCGGTTCCCCCCGGTGCGCACCAGGATCGCGCCGCACTCCTCGCAGCGGACCACGTCGTCGGCCGCCGCCTCGCGCACCTCGTTCAGCGCGGTGCGGTCTATCTCGATGCGGCACGCGCCGCACCGGGCACCCTGCAGGAGTCCAGCCGCGACGCCGCGCTGCGCGCGGATCCGTTCGTAGAGCGCGGCGAGGTCATCGGGCAGCGCCTTGACGATCATGTCGCGCTCGCCCTTGCGGCGCACCTCGGCCGCTTCGAGGTCGGCGAGCGCCTCGTCACGACGCGACTGGACCTCCGCCAGCCGCTGCTCGGCCGCGTCGACCGCCTCACGCGACTTCGTCACGTTCGTTTCGAGGGCCTCGCGCTGCTCCATGACCTCCAACTGCTCGTCTTCGAGGATGCCCTGGCGCCGAGCCAGCGTCTGCAGCTCGTGCTCCAGGTCCTCCAGCTGCTTGGCGGACCCACCGGCCGCCATCAGCTCGCGGTCCCGCTGCCCGCGGGCGCGCACCTGCTCGACCTCGTTCTCCAGCCTCCTGACCTCGCGGTCCAGATCGCGGTACGCGGTTTCGGCGACCACCAGCTCATCCCGCTTGGCCCGCACATCGCGCTCGGCCTGCCCGATCTCCGCCAACTCGGGCAGCGTGCGGCGGCGGTGCTCGACGCGGTTGAGCTCCGCATCGGCCTCCGCGAGGTCGAGCAGGCGTCGCTGAACGGCGGGGTCGGCTTTCACGCGGGCGCCCTCCCTGGGTCGGATGCCGCACCAGCGTGCACGGTCCACGGGTCGGTGCGGCGGGTGGAAACGAGGACTTCGACTGTATCCGGCAACGCGGCGGCCACGGTGTCCGCGGCCTGCTGGCACCACGGCCACTCGCTCGCCCAGTGCGCGACGTCCACCAGAGCCGGTACGTCGGTGCCGGGGACGTCGGCCCGCGCGATGTGCTCACCGGCCGGGTGGTGCCGCAGATCGGCGGTCACGTACGCGTCGACCCCGGCTGCCACGGCAGTGGCCAGGTAGGAGTCACCCGCACCGCCGCACACCGCGACCGTGCGGATCGGCCGCTCGGGATCACCCGCGCCGCGCACGCCCCACGCCGTGGTCGGCAGGTTGTCCGCGACGCGCTCGACGAAGTCGCGGAACGGTTCGGCTTCGGGCAGCTCCCCGATGCGCCCCAGGCCGGTGTCGGCACCTTCCCCGTGCGGCACCAACGGCCTGGTCACGGTGAGGCCGATGGCCTCGGCCAGCGCGTCCGACACCCCTTGCAGCGCGCTGTCGGCATTGGTGTGCGCGCAGTACAGGCCGATCCCGGCCCGGATCAGCCGGTGCACGATCCGCCCCTTCGGATCGTCGGCAGGCACGCCGTGCACCCCGCGCAGCAATAACGGATGGTGCGAAACCACCAGCTGCACACCGAAATCCACGGCCTCGTCCACAGTGGCCTCGACCGCGTCCACGCAGAACAGCACGCGCTGCACCATGGCCCCCGGGTCGCCGCACACCAGACCGACCGCGTCCCAGCTCTCGGCCAGCTCGGGCGGATACGCCGCCTCCAGCGCGTCGATCACCTCTTGAAGCCGAACCGCCATTTGTTCACCCCCATCTCAAGACATCTCGAAAAGCCTTGACCAGCAAAGCGTTCTGCGCCGGATCGCGCACCGCGACCCGAAGGTGGTCAGGGCCGAGACCAGGAAACGTATCACCGCGGCGAACCGCGATGCCGTGCTCCCGCAGCGCTTCGCGCACCTGCGCTCCGTTCGCCACCTGGAGCAGCAAGAACGGGGCGCGAGCTGGCAATGCGATGCGCAGCCCGGGGATGTCGGCCAGATCCGCGACCAGCCGGTCCCGGTGCGCTTCGAATTCCACTGCCGCCTGGTCGGATTCGGCCAACGCGGCCGACTCGCAACAAGCGATCAGCGCCTCCAGCACCAAGGCGTTGACCGGCCAATGTGGACGGTTGCGGGCCAGTCGCCGCAACAACTCGGTATCCCCCAAGGCGTATCCGGCGCGCAAGCCAGGCAAGCCCCACATCTTGGTCAGGCTGCGCACTACCAGCAGTCCCGGTTCGCGGCAACCGGCCAGCGATTCCGGCTCGCCCGGCACGGTGTCGCTGAACGCCTCGTCGACCACCACCACCCGACCGGGCCGCAACAGCCGCCGGATCTCGGCCGCCGGATGCAGCACCGACGTCGGGTTGGTCGGATTGCCCAGCACCACCAGATCCGCCTGCTCGGGCACCGCTTCCGCACGCAGTCGATAGCCGTCGGCCGGGTCCAGCCGCACACGGGTCACCTCGACGTCTGCGGCGCGAAGCGCCACCTCGGGCTCGGTGAAGGAGGGGTGCACGAGCGCAGCGAGGCGGGGGCGCAGCGACGGCAGGAGCGCGAAGCCCTCCGCCGCGCCAGCGAGCACCAGGACCTCGGCCGCGGCGCGGCCGTGGCGAGCGGCGACAGCCGCGCGAGCCGCGAGGTCGTCGGCGGCGGACGGGTAGCGGCCGAGGCGGTCGAGCGCCGCCGTCAGGCGGTCGCGGAGCCACGCCGGTGGGCGGTCGAGGCGGACGTTGACCGCGAAGTCGAGCAGGCCGCGCTCGGCGTCGACATCGCCGTGGTGCCGCAACGAATCCCGATCGTGCCCGCTGTCCATCGAGGGCAGTCTAAAGGGGTCGTGAGTGGCAAAGCGGGCTCCAACCGGCTTTCGGGCAACCCCCACCCCGACCCCCCCCCCCCCCGGCAGAACAAGGAAATGAGACAGCGGCACAGACGGAGCGACCGAAGAAAAAAAAAAAACA
>NZ_JALBWV010000144.1:2500-5270 GCF_022678645.1 Saccharopolyspora soli
GGGAGTGAAAGAGTTCCTGAAACCGTGTGCCTGCAAACCGTCAGAGCCTTTGGGTGATGGCGTGCCTTTTGAAGAATGAGCCTGCGAGTTGCTGCTGCGTGGCGAGGTTAACCCGGTGTGGGGTAGTCGGAGCGAAAGCGAGTCTGAAGAGGGCGTTGTAGTCGCGTGGTGCAGACCCGAAGCGGGGTGATCTACCCATGGCCAGGGTGAAGCGCGGGTAAGACCGTGTGGAGGCCCGAACCCACCAGGGTTGAAAACCTGGGGGATGAGTTGTGGGTAGGGGTGAAAGGCCAATCAAACTCCGTGATAGCTGGTTCTCCCCGAAATGCATTTAGGTGCAGCGTTGCGTGGTTGCTTGGGTGGGGTAGAGCACTGGTTGGTTGATGGGCCTTCGCGGGTTACTGAGATCAGCCAAACTCCGAATACACTTGAGTTGAGCGTGGCAGTGAGACGGCGGGGGAGAAGCTTCGTCGTCGAGAGGGAAACAGCCCAGAGCATCGGCTAAGGCCCCTAAGTGTGCGCTTAGTGGGAAAGGATGTGGGATCGCTGAGACAACCAGGAGGTTGGCTTAGAAGCAGCCATCCTTGAAAGAGTGCGTAATAGCTCACTGGTCAAGTGGTCCTGCGCCGACAATGTAGCGGGGCTGAAGCGCACCGCCGAAGCCATGCCAAGAGCCCCTTGTTGGGGGTTGTTGGGTAGGGGAGCGTCCTGCATGCGGTGAAGCGCCGGAGTGATCCTGGTGTGGAGTGTGTGGGAGTGAGAATGCAGGCATGAGTAGCGAGTGTAGAGTGAGAATCTCTGCCGCCGGATGACTAAGGGTTCCTGGGGAAGGTTCGTCCGCCCAGGGTGAGTCGGGGCCTAAGGCGAGGCCGACAGGCGTAGTCGATGGAGAACGGGTTGATATTCCCGTACCCGTGTGGACGCGTCCAAAGCGAACTCCTTGATACTAACCACCTGGGGCTGGTCTGGGTCTTCGGATCTGGTGTGGTTCTGCGTGGGGCCTGATGGGGTAGTAGTTGAGTGATGGGGTGACGCAGGAGGGTAGCTCTGCCAGTGGTTGGTGGTGCTGGTGTAAGCCTGTAGCCCGGTGTGTAGGTAAATCCGCATGCCATGTGGGTGAGGGGTGATGCGTAGCCGTGGTGGTGAAGTGGGTGATCCCATGCTGCCGAGAAAAGCCTCTAGCGAGTGTCCGTACGGCCCGTACCCGAAACCGACACAGGTGGTCAGGTAGAGTATACCGAGGCGGTCGGGTGAACTGTGGTTAAGGAATTCGGCAAATTGCCCCCGTAACTTTGGGAGAAGGGGGGCCACTGCTGGTGATCCGACGTGCTTGGGGAGCTGGTGGTGGTCGCAGAGGCCAGGGAGAAGCGACTGTTTACTAAAAACACAGGTCCATGCGAAGCTGTAAGGCGATGTATATGGACTGACGCCTGCCCGGTGCTGGAACGTTAAGAGGACCCGTGAACCCCTTGTGGGGTGTAGCGGAGAATTTAAGCGCCAGTAAACGGCGGTGGTAACTATAACCATCCTAAGGTAGCGAAATTCCTTGTCGGGTAAGTTCCGACCTGCACGAATGGCGTAACGACTTCTCCGCTGTCTCGACCACAGGCCCGGTGAAATTGCAGTACGAGTAAAGATGCTCGTTTCGCGCGGCAGGACGGAAAGACCCCGGGACCTTTACTATAGCTTGGTATTGGTGTTTGGTTCGGCTTGTGTAGGATAGGTGGGAGACTGTGAAGTCATCACGCTAGTGGTGGTGGAGTCGTTGGTGAAATACCACTCTGGTCGTTCTGGGCATCTAACTCGGGTCCGTGATCCGGATCGGGGACAGTGCCTGGTGGGTAGTTTAACTGGGGCGGTTGCCTCCTAAAGGGTAACGGAGGCGCCCAAAGGTTCCCTCAGCCTGGTTGGCAATCAGGTGGTGAGTGTAAGTGTATAAGGGAGCTTGACTGTGAGACTGACGGGTCGAGCAGGTGCGAAAGCAGGGACTAGTGATCCGGCACTTGCGTGTGGAAGTGGTGTCGCTCAACGGATAAAAGGTACCCCGGGGATAACAGGCTGATCTTGCCCAAGAGTCCATATCGACGGCATGGTTTGGCACCTCGATGTCGGCTCGTCGCATCCTGGGGCTGGAGTTGGTCCCAAGGGTTGGGCTGTTCGCCCATTAAAGCGGCACGCGAGCTGGGTTTAGAACGTCGTGAGACAGTTCGGTCCCTATCCGCCGCGCGCGTAGGAGACTTGCGGAAGGCTGTCCCTAGTACGAGAGGACCGGGACGGACGGACCTCTGGTGTGCCAGTCGTATCGCCAGGTGCGTGGCTGGTTGGCTATGTTCGGGAGGGATAACCGCTGAAAGCATCTAAGCGGGAAGCCTGTTCCTAGATGAGGTCTCCCACCCTTTGTGTGGGTTAAGGCCCCCCAGAGATGATGGGGTTGACAGGCCAGACGTGGAAGTGTGGTAACACATGAAGCTGACTGGTGCTGATAGGCCGAGAGACTTGCCCACAAATTGTTTGTTTGCACCCACTATACGATATCTGAAACAACAACCCATCCCTGTGGTGGTTGTTGTTGATAATTGCAGAGAAGAGTGTGTCATCATCGAGTGATGGCCCCTGGTTTTGCCCCTGCTCTGGGTGGGGGTGTGTGGGTTGTCGGTGGCGATGGCGGGGAGGGTCCGCCCGGTCCCATTCCGAACCCGGTAGCTAAGCTCCCCAGCGCTGATGGTACTGCACCCGCCAGGGTGTGGGAGAGTAAGACACCACCGACACA
>NZ_JALBWV010000145.1 GCF_022678645.1 Saccharopolyspora soli
GCGTGGCCGGGGCTCTGACCTGCGGAGGATACGGGATTCGAACCCGTGAGGGCTGTTAACCCAACACGATTTCCAATCGTGCGCCTTAGGCCGCTCGGCCAATCCTCCGCTCGGAAGCCTAGCAGGACGCTGGCTGAGCAGCGGCTATGGGTCGTGACCTGCGGCGACGCTCCGGCGGCGGCTGGCGTCGTGATCTTGCACGGCGCTCGGGGACAACACTATTCGAGGGTTTGTGAGGGGCCCGCGCGCGAGCGAGGCGGGACTCGCAAAACGGCAGCCAGATGTTCCGGGTGCGCAGCCATCGCCAGGTGCGGCACCTCGAATCGTTACCGCACTCGCGAATTCGTCCGAACGGACTCCGAGACGTGGACGGCGCATCCATAATCGGCCGGGTTGATCTTCGAAGGGGGAAACATGACGAACCCACCAGGGTCGTCCTCGGCGTCAGACGAGACGCTCCATCCGCCGGAACCGCGCAGCAATGGTCTAGCCATCGCCTCGTTGTGCGTTTCGCTGGCCGGGCTCGTCACCTGCTACGGCGCCGTCTTGCTCGGGTTGACCGGAGCGATCCTCGGGCATATCGCGTTGGGGACGATCAAGCGCAACCCAGGTCAGTACCGCAACCGGGGTGTGGCAGTCGCTGGCGTCGTCGTCGGCTGGATCGCCTTCGGCCTCGTCGGCATCGGTTTGACTTTCTTCATCGTCACAGCGCCCGACCAATTCGCCGACATCCTGCACGGCATCTTCAGGACGATCTCCGGCGGCTAGGTGAGTGCGAATTCGGGGTGCCTGAGTGCCGCCAGCTTTTTTGGGACCGGTCCCCCGGTTGGCTTTCTATGATCCGCCTATGCGGAACAGATTGATGTGGGGATCTGGCGTTGTTGCTGCTCACCGGCTGCGCGGCGCCAGAATCAGACCCGCCGCCCAGCCCGAGCTCTGCCCCGCTGCCTGTCCCTCCGCCGCCGTCTCCCGAGCCGACGACGAATGTCGAGGAGTGTTTCGACGGTCTTTGCACGATCCGGGTGTCGCAGGGCGTGGTGGTACCACTGGACACCAACACCCTTTCACCTGTCCTCGTTGACCGTGTCCGCCCTTGCTCCGAAGGTCGTGTGCCAGGTGGAAGCCGCGGATGGCACCTTCACCCTGGAACTCCAGAACCTGGGCGACAGCGCGGCTGCCGGATTCGAGAACACCACCCCGCTGTGGGTCACTCTTGACGAGCGAGCGAACGACAACGGGCACGCAATGCTGACCATGCGGACGACCGAGCCGCCGTGATGGGCGAACTACCTTGTCGCGTTGCAGTGGGGAACGCGACGCTGGGGGGTGTGAATTTCAAAACGCTTTCGTCCAGAGTCGTGTACGAGAATCCGTGGCTGTCACTGCGCGAGGACCGGGTCGAACGCGCGGATGGGTCGAGCGGTCTCTATTCGGTGATCGAAAAGCCTGACTTCGCGCTCGTCATTCCCGCGGAAAACGACGGGTTCCATCTCGTCGAGCAGTACCGGTATCCGGTCCTGGGGCGGTCGTGGGAGTTCCCGTCGGGTTCGTTGCCGGACGGCGCGGTCGGTACTCCGGAGCAAGTGGCTGCCGTTGAGCTGGCTGAGGAGACTGGTTTTACCGCGGACCGACTGGAGAAACTCGGCTTCGTACATTGCGCGAACAGCATGACCGGTGAGGGTGTCCACGTGTTCCTCGCGACCGGTCTGACGCCGGGCGAGCCGAATCGCGAGCAGACCGAGCAGGACATGCGTCAACAGTGGTTTCCGCGGACCGAAGTGGAGCGGATGCTGCGTGACGGCGTGATCACCGACGGCCCTTCCCTGGCGGCGTATCTGCTGCTGACCCTGCGGAAATAAGGCGCATGACCGGGTCTGCTCGGCCCGCGACGGTACGAGTTGGACACCTGCCTCACCGGCCGGGATTTGGTGGAGTCTTGGCAGTGGCATCGGCCGGGACATCGCGGAAGGGACGGCGCGGACATCATCGACTCGGTCGTCCACCCGTTGCTCCGGCTGTCGATCTGCGTGCTGCTGGCCGGGGGCGTGGACTGGGTGGAGTTGCGGGCGGTCCGGGACTCAGCGACTCGATGCTGTCGAAGCACTCGCGGGCGCTGGAGGAGGCCGGTTGCCTGGAGGTCCGCAAGGGTGCGGTCGGTCGGCGTCCGCGGACTTGGTTCCGGCTCGCCGACCAGGGCAAGAAGGCGCATCGCGGGCACGTCGAAGCGCTGCGCCGGATGACGGAGAACGTGCCAGCCGATCAGTAGCCGGGGCGCTTTCCCGGCCGATACCTTCGTCGGGTTACACTGAACGCGGACCTCGTGCGGCGTCCATCCTGTGAACTCCCCCAGGGCCGGAAGGCAGCAAGGGTAAGCGGGCTCTGGCGGGTGCGCGGGGTCCCCTTTTTTTGCCCGGCCGTGCCTGAGCAGGTCGGATCGGCCTGCTTGCTCCTGGATTGGCCGCGTGCCAAGGTCCTGTCCGAGTTGTCAGCCTCACCGCGTAGGGTTTCGACCGTGGCGCTCGCCCTCTACCGCAAGTACCGGCCTGCGACCTTCGCAGAGGTCGTCGGGCAAGACCACGTAACCGAGCCGCTGCGGACCGCGCTGTCCTCCGGGCGGATCAACCACGCGTACCTGTTCTCCGGGCCGCGCGGTTGCGGCAAGACCTCCAGCGCCCGCATCCTCGCCCGCTCGCTGAACTGCGCGCAGGGCCCGACCGCAGACCCGTGCGGGGAATGCGACTCGTGCGTCGCGCTGGCACCCGAAGGCTCGGGCAGCGTAGACGTCGTCGAGCTCGACGCGGCCAGCCACGGTGGTGTGGACGACACCCGCGAGCTGCGCGACCGGGCCTTCTTCGCGCCCGCCCAGTCGCGGTACCGGATCTTCATCATCGACGAGGCCCACATGGTCACCACGCAGGGCTTCAACGCCCTGCTGAAGATCGTCGAGGAGCCGCCGGAACACCTGATCTTCGTCTTCGCCACCACCGAACCGGACAAGGTGCTCACCACCATCCGGTCCCGGACCCACCACTACCCGTTCCGGCTGATGCCGCCCGGTGTGATGCGCGAACTCGTCGAACGCATCTGCGGCGAGGAGGGCGTGCAGGTCGAGCCCGCGGTGTACCCGCTGGTGATCCGGGCCGGTGGCGGTTCGGCCCGCGACACGTTGAGCGTCCTCGACCAACTGCTGGCCGGGGCGAGCGCCGAAGGCGTCACCTACGAGCGCGCGGTGGCGTTGCTCGGGGTCACCGACGTCGCGCTGATCGACGACATGGTGGACGCGCTGGCGGCTGGTGACGGTTCGGCCGTGTACAGCACCGTCGACCGGCTGGTGGAAGCCGGGCACGATCCGCGCCGGTTCGGTTCCGACCTGCTCGATCGGCTGCGCGACCTGGTGCTGCTCAACTCGGTGCCGGACGCCGCGCAGCGCGGTCTGGTGGACGCGGCCGGGGACGAGCTCACCCGGATGCAGAACCAGGCCGAACAGCTCGGCGCGGCAACGCTTTCCCGGTTCGCCGAGATCGTCCACACTGGACTTGCCGAGATGCGCGGCGCCACCGCGCCCCGGCTGCTGCTCGAACTGCTCTGCGCGCGGATGCTGCTGCCCACTGCGTCGGACTCGGAAACCGCGCTGCTGCAACGGTTGGAGCGCGTCGAGCGCCGGATGACCATCGCACCGGGCGAAGGTGCCGCCGAGCCGCAGGCAGCCGCCGCGCCAGCGGCGGATGGCGAGGAGCGGCCACGGCGCGTCTTCCAGCGGCCGCACGAGCGCGCGACGCAGGAGGCGGCCGAGCCGCCGCGTGCGGAGCCAGTGCGTGCGGAGCCGCCGCGCGCCGCGACGCCGCCGAAGGCGGCTGAGCCTGCGCCTGTCCCGGCGGAGCCGCCTGCGGCCGCCGAGGAGCCGCCTGCGGCCGCCGCGGAGGCGGCTCCGCCGGCGGGGCGGTTCGACGCCGCCGAGGTGCGGCGGGTGTGGACCGAAGTTCTGAAGGCCGTCGCGACGCGGAATCGTCCGACGCAGGCGCTGTTGCTCAACGCCACCGTGCAGGATCTCAACGGCGGCACGCTGGTGTTGTCGATGCCCACCTCCGGGCTGGTCAAGCAGCTCGCTCAGCAGCGGCGACTTGACTTCGTCCGGGAAGCGCTGCAAGAAGTGCTGGGTGGTGAGTGGGACATCCAGTGCGTCGAGGCCGGTGCGGCTCCGCCCGCCCCGGCGCGTCCGGCCGCGCCGAAGCAGCCGCCGCAGCGGCGGGAGGCTCCGCAACGCCGGTCGGCCAACCAGCAGGGCGAGGCCGCAGCCCAGCCACCCGACAGCCCGGCCCCCGGCGGCCAGGCGGCCAACGGTCGGGTCCGGAGCCAGCCGAGTCCGCCAGCGCGTCAGGGTTCGGTGCCGCGTCCGCCGGAGCCGGACGACATCCCACCGCCGCCCGAACCGCCGGACGACGAACCTCCACCGCCGGACGACGTACCGCCACCACCTCCGGAGCCAGCCCGGCCACCGGAACCGACGAGCATCCCGAAACCGCCAGTCGCCGATGACGACGAGGATCCCGAGACGATGCTCGCCGAATCGTCCCCGATGGACGATGCGACGCGATTGGGCCCGGACCCGGAAGCCGCGGCAGTCGAACTCTTCGAACGCGAACTCGGTGCCCGCCGCATCGAGGGCTGACTCGCTCCACCCGAGCGCAGGGGTGGGCCAATTTTAGCGGAATTTAGCACCCCCCGGGGGGGGGGGGGGGGGGGCGGGGGGGGGGCCCGCCGGGGGGGGCGGGGGGGGGGGGGGGGGGGGAATTTGAGGGGGTGGTGATTTAGCCAGGG
>NZ_JALBWV010000146.1 GCF_022678645.1 Saccharopolyspora soli
GGGGTCTGCGGGGGCTCGGCCCCCGCAAGTAAAAGCCGGGCAACGGCGAGGCCGCAGCGGCGGCGAGCAGCACTCGCCGCCTCGTGGGGCCGGTGGGACTCGAACCCACACTGGCTAGGACCTAAACCTAGTGCCTCTGCCAATTGGGCTACGGCCCCGCTTTGCACAGCCTAGCGGGTGCCGTGATCTCCGTTGCCGGGCGTTCCCCGACCGGGTGCCCGGCACGACACGCGAACCGCTGGTGCGTTGCCGGTTCGGCGGTGCTCTACGGTGTCAGCAGCCAGGTGAAGTGAGGAGGACACGTGGCCCGTGATCCAGACACCATCGAGCGCGATATCGAGCAGGCGCGTGACGCGCTGGCCGCCACGTTGGACCAGTTGAGCGTCAAGGCGGACCCGAAGCGCTTCGTCGAGCAAGGCAAGTCCAGCGTGCAGGAGAAGCTCCGCGATCCGCGGGTGCGCTACGCCCTGATCGGTGTTGGCGCTCTTGTCACCATTGTGGTGGTGCGCAAGCTGTTTCGGTGATGTCGGCGGGTCTTCGGGGATGCGGCCGAAGACCCGCGACTAGTTCAGGCCACCGACGTGGCTTCGCCCCGGCGCACCGTGCCTGGCCGGGTCACCCGCATGATCACGCCGAACTTGTTGTCGTGGCGGCGGATGAGGTGGGTTTGCAGGTCTCGCCACCGCTGTCGGCCCGTGGCGTCCCAGCTCGGCACCGCGCAGCGGATGCATGGCCCGGAGTGCTCCCCGGTGACCGTCAGCTCGACTTCTCCCGCGGTGAGCACGGTGCCGGGTTCCCAATCCTCTTCGACGAATGCCGGTTCGTCGGCGGTCACGTGCAGGTTCGTCCGGAATCGGCGGATGTCGACGTCGGCGCCAAGTTCTTCGCCCAGCCCGACGCGGGAGGCTTCGAAGGTGACGAGCACGGTGGGCCCGCGGTCTTGTTGGCCGTCGGCTGCGTGCAGGCGGAGCGGAACGTCCAGGGAGTCGGCGAGGACGTCGGCGAGTTCGGGGTCCTGCCAGGACCACTTGGTGCCGTCCGGGGCGTGCAGGGTCGGTGGTTCGGCCGGGTCGGCGATGTCGCCGTAGCTGGCGGCCCAGCTGAGCATTTCGGGGTTCTGCCGGACCGTCAGCACGTTGCCGGACCGCGTGGGCCGCTCGTCGAGGAGTGCGTAGGCGCGGTCACCGGCCATGCCGCGCGCATCGAACCGGGCGGCGCTGATCGGTTCACCGCGCAGCGATTTCACCGGCCAGCGGTGCAGTTCCGATACCGATCCGTGCGCCACGCGGCCCCTCCATTCACCGGATGCTCCCACCCTAACCCGCTGGTTTCCGGTTCGATCGTGGATTTCGCGCGCGTGCGGTGGTCACGCTGGCGGCGCGGATCGGCCGCGCAGCAGCGGGAGCAGTGCTTCGCGGAGCAGCCGGTCCACGAAGCGGGTGTCCAGTGGTTCGCCCGTGAGCATCAGCCGGTGGATGAGCCCGGCACCAGCGAGTTCGACGACCGTGTCGATCGGCGCGTCGTCCCGGATCTCGCCGCGCTGCACACCGCGCTCGATGATCCGGCGCAGCACGTCGCGCTGCGGTAGCAGGAACGATTCGCGGAAGGCGGCGGCCAGTTCCGGTTCGTGCGGCAGCTCGCCGACCAGCGCCTGGGCGGCCTTGCCTGCCGGGCCGGTGAGGAAGGCGGCAAAGCCGCGCAGGAATTCGCCGAGATCGCCTTCGATGGAGCCTTGATCGGGTTCTGGGATGCTGCGCTGCACCAGCTGGTTGCAGGTGTCGATGACCAGGTCGAGCTTGGAGTCCCAACGCCGGTAGATGGTGGCCTTGCCAGCCCGCGCGTGCGCGGCGACGGCGTCCATCGTCAACGCGCGGTAGCCGACCTGGGCCAGCACCTCCATGGCGGCTTGGCGCAGCGCGGCGTCGCGGGTGGCGTCCCGCGGGCGCCCCCGGCCGGTGGCCGGGCGGCTCGGTTCGGCGCTGGCCAACGCTGCTTCCTCCTCGCGTGCACTGCTCATCGGCGCATTCACGACGGACATCCTAGAGTCCGGGCCGGATTCGTCCACTGTGCACGCATTCAGGGTGTCGCGCGCGCTCACCGAGCGCTGCGGGTACTGCGGACGCTACTCGTGTTGCCCACTGCGGCGGCTGCTGCCTGGCGGGTCGCTTCGTCGGACAGTCCGTGCCGGGCCTGCAGGTAGGCGGTGGTGAAAGCGAAGCCGTCGCCGCTGAGCAGGTGGATCACCACGCGGCCCGCCGAGTTCGGGGCGAGTTGCTCGATCAATTGGTCCGCCTGGTCCCGCGCCGCGATCAGCCCAGGCGCGCGGGCCGTGCGGTGGTCGGTACCGGCCGTCACGGTGACCAGCCAGTCGTCTCCATCGGGCACGTAGTTGGCGGTGATGTGTCCGCTTGCCATGAATGCCTCCGCCTCGGCTCGCTCGGGCGCTCGTGTGACTTCGCTCACCGGAACCGCAGCGTTGGGGAACAGGGGCCGGTCACGCGTGGCCGTCGACTCTACGGCTTGATTCGGCGCAGGTCTTCAGGTTGGTCGATATCGAAGCCTTCTGATACGTCGTCGCAAAACACCAGTGCGACGTCGCGCCCCTTCAGGTAGCCGCGGGCACCGGCGTCACCGGTGGCCGCGGCACGGGCACCGGCCCAGTGGTCCCGGCCGAGCAGCACCGGGTGGCTGCGGTTCCCGTGGTGCGCGGCGGCGGCGAGCGCGCTCGGGCTGGCGTGTGCGGCGACGCGGCGGACGGCCTCCGGGCCGATTCCAGGCATGTCCACCGGCAGCACGAGCGCGGCGACGGCGTCGGTCGAGGCGAGCGCGTCGAGCGCGGTGCGCAGGGACGAGCCCATGCCGCTGGGCCAATCCGGGTTGATCACGACCGTGGCGCCGGTCAGTTCGGCGCGGTCGCGGACTTCGTCGGCGGCGGCGCCGAGGACCACCACGATCGGCTCGCACCCACCTGCGGCGAGGACCTGCGCGGCGCGGTCGACCAGCAGCTTCCCCTGGTACTCGACGAGCGCCTTCGGCATTCCGAAGCGGCGCCCCGCCCCGGCCGCCAGCACGACTCCCGCAACCTTCGTCACTGCACCCACCCCACGGACAGTACCGCTGCTCGTGAGTGCGAAAGCGGGCTCCAACCCGCTTTCGCACTCACGACCCCGGTCACTCCACGAGGGCTTCGATGGCTTCGATGCCGAAGTAGAGCGCGAACACCGCGGCGAGAACACCTACCAGCCAGCCGATCTCGCGGACCTTGCCGCGGGCGAGCTTGATCACCGCGAAGGCGATCAGCCCGGCCCCGATGCCGTTGGTGATCATGTACGTGAACGGGATGACCGCGATGGTCAGGAACGCCGGGATGACGTAGTCCGCGTCATCCCACGGGATGTGCCGGGCCTGCGCCATCATCAGCCCGCCGACGATCACCAGCGCCGGTGCGGCGGCCTGCGCGGGCACCACCGCGGCCAGCGGGGTGAACAGCAGCGTCGCGCAGAACAGCAGGCCGGTGACCACGCTGGCCAGGCCGGTGCGCGCGCCTTCCGCGACGCCGGTGGCCGATTCCAGGAACACCGTGTTCGGCGACGATCCGGCCAGCCCGCCCGCGGCCGCGGCCACCCCGTCGACGGCCAGGATCCGGCCCATGCCCTCGACCTTGCCGCCCTTCACCAGCCCGGCCTCCGAGGAGACGCTGGTGATGGTGCCCATCGCGTCGAAGAACCCGGACAGCACCAGGGTGAACAGGAAGGCGGTGGCCGCGATGCCGCCAGCCGCGGCGAACCCGCCGAACAGGTCGACGTTGCCGAACAGGCTGAAGTCCGGGCTGCCGACGAAGTGGTCGGGCAGTTCCGGCACGATCGTGCCCCAGTCCTCCGGGGCGATTCCGAAGGCGGCGTTGGCCGCGATCGCGATCGCGGTGCTGACGGCGATGCCGATCAGGATCGCGCCCGGCACTCGGCGGGCCAGCAGCACCAGCATGATGAGCAGGCTCAGGCAGAAGATCGCGATCGGCACGCCGACCAGGTGGCCTTCGGTGCCCTGGCCCATCTGGACCGGCACGGTGGTGTTGGCCGCATCCGGCTTGCGGGTCACGAACCCGGCGCTGACCAGGCCGATCAGCGCGATGTAGAGGCCGATGCCGACGGTGAGGGCGGTTTTCAGCGGGGCCGGGATGGCGTTGATGATCTTCTCCCGGATGCCGCTCACCGCCAGGACGACGATCACGATGCCTTCGAGCACCACCAGGCCGAAGGTCTGCGCCCAGGTCATCGCGGGGGCGATGGTGAAGGCGACGACCGCGTTGACGCCGAGCCCGGCGGCCAGCGCCAGCGGTGCGTTGCCGACCAGGCCCATCACGATGGTCATCGCACCGGCGGTGACCGCGGTGGCGGTGGTCAGCTGTTCCGGGGTCAGCCGCGCGCCGGTGGCATCCGCGGACGAGCCGAGGATCAGCGGGTTGAGCATCACGATGTAGGCCATCGCGACGAATGTGGTCAGGCCGCCGCGCAATTCGCGGGAGATGGTGGAGCCGCGGCTGGTGATGCGGAAGAAGCGATCCAGTCCGGATGTTCCGGGGTCGGTGGATCTCGCCGGTCGCAACTGCTGGGTCATGAGTACTCCGTAAGTTGTTGGTCGGTCCGGGAGGACCGGGTGTGGCTGATGAGTTCTTGCCTGCAGTGGCTGCATGGGAGTG
>NZ_JALBWV010000147.1 GCF_022678645.1 Saccharopolyspora soli
TCGACTGGGACGAGGTCGGCAAGCGCTTCGCTGATGCCCGCGCGGGCTACAACGGCCTGCGGCTGCCCACCGCCTGATCGGGAGTTCTTCCCAATTTCAGGGAAATTGGGACGCGGTTCGTGAGGAAGATTCGGAAATTGCTGGCCCGGCGCGCACCGCGCCGGGCCAGTGGTCGTTGTGCTTCCGTCACCGAACGTGGACCAGTCGGTATCACTTCTGCAAACGTCAGCCGGATGTGAATAACGGGATGGGTGACGACCGTTACTATCGGGCCGCGATGGCAGCCTGCCAGACCTCCCCCGCTGACCGGCCACTTAGGACCCTCTGATGTCGACCCACACCCCAGCACACCATCGACGAGACCGTCCGCCGCTGCGTCCGGCGTTGCTCGCGTTCCTCGCCGCGTTGGTCGTCACCGGCGGCGCCTGCGGGTGGGCCTCGGCGGTCGCGCCGGTCGGCAGCCAGCTGCTGGTCGCCTGGTACGGCGGGGTCCTGTCGTTGCTGCTGGCCATCGCCTCGTCCGTCGCGGTTCGCGGCGTCCAACTGGTCCGCCACTTGCGGTCCAACGCCGCCATGATCGACGCGGACATCGCCCGGCTCACCTACGACGTGCTGCCAACCGTGGCGCAGCGGGTGCGCGAGGGGACCACTGCCGACGCCGCGGTCGCCGAGGTGGCGCAGCCCTTCGACGCTTCTCACCGGCAGGTGATCCGGGCCGTCGCGCAGGAGCTCGGTACCGGTGAACGGATGCGCGCGGCGGCCATGGCCACCTGCGCCAACGCAGCCGGTCGCATGCAGGCGCTGTCGACCAGCATGCTCGCCGACCTCCGCGAGATGGAGGACCGGCACGACGAAGACGTGCTCGCGGATCTGCTGAGGCTCGACCACAGCACGGCGCAGGCCGGTCGGCTCGCGGACAGCATCGCGGTCCTCACCGGCGCCCGCTCCGGCCGCCGCTGGACCAAGCCGATCGTGATGGAGAGCATCCTGCGCGGCGCGATGGGTCGGATCAGCGCCTACCAGCGGATTCGGTCGCATTCGACCAGCACGGTGGCAATCGTCGGCTACGCCGCCGAAGGCGTCATGCACGTGTTGGCCGAACTGATGGACAACGCCGCCCGCTTCTCGCCCCCGGCCGAAGAAGTCCACGTCTACGTGGAGGAAGTCCACACCGGAGTCGTCGTCACCATCGAGGACAGCGGGCTGGTCATGAGCGCCGCCGCGCTGGCCCGCGCCGAGCGAGCGGTATCCACCGAACCCCTGGACCTGACCACCATGTCCGGTACCCGGCTCGGGCTCGCCGTGGTGGGTTGCCTGGCGCGCAAGCACGATCTGACCGTCTCGTTCCGGTCCTCCTCGCGCGGTGGTACCGGTGTGGTGGTCATGATCCCCCGGCAGCTGATCACGCAGCCCCGGCGGGAGATCACCCGTGTCCCGCGCATCGCGCCGGAGGCGCCAGCGGAGCCGGTCGAGGCGGAAACCTCCGCCCCCGTGCCGGATTCCGCGGACTCCGCGCCGGAATCCGACGACCAACCGAACGACCTGCCGAAGCGGCGACGTGGCCGAACGCTGGCCGCCTCGCGCTCGGCGGCCGCACCGAAGGCGCCCGAGCCGGATCGGCCGCGCCCGGACGCGGGCGCGCGGTTCGGCGCGTTCCGCAACGCCCGCCGCGACTCTTCGTCCACTGCGGACGACAGCACCCGATGACGGCCTTGCCGCCAGGACAACAGATTGGAGGCGCGGGCCGGTGCCGGTAATCCGGAAACCACCGCCCCACAGCTGCGATGACCACGACAACTCGCGACCTCGACTGGTTGCTGGACAACCTGCTGGAGCGGACGCCTGGTAGCCGACACGCCCTGGTGCTGTCCAAAGACGGGCTCAAGCTCTGCTACACGCCCGGCCTGACGGTGGACCAAGCGGACCAGCTGGCCGCCATCTCCTCCGGGATCCAGAGCCTGTCGTACGGGGCGTCGATCGAGTTCGGCGACGGCAGCGGCGGCGTGCGGCAGTCCATGACCGAGTTCTACGGCGGGGTGCTGTGCATCGTGGAAGCCGGGGTGGGCGCGCACCTCGCGGTGCTCGCCACCGATGACGCGGACGTCGGCATCATCGGGCACAACATGAACGAGCTGGTCGAGCAGATCGGCGACTACCTCAGCGCTCCGCCGAGGGCGGCCGACGACACCGCGGGACCGTCATGAGCAGCTTCGTCGGCAACGAAGATCCGGACCGGCTCTACATCGTCACCGGTGGCCGCAGTCGCGCGGGCGAGGACAAGTTCGACCTGGTGACGTTGATCGTGAGCGAATGCGATCCGACGCCGGGCATGCAGTCCGAGCACGCCAAGATCCTGCGGCTGTGCCGCGAACCGGTGGCGGTGGTGGAGCTGTCCTCGGAGCTGCGACTGCCGGTGAGCGTGGTGAAGATCCTGCTCGGCGACCTGCTCGACATGGGCAAGATCACCGCCCGCCACCCGTCCACACCCCGCACCGAAGCAGCACTGCCCGCCCCCGAATTCCTGAAGCAGGTGCTCGTTGGACTCCGCAACATCTGATCGGACGCCGCTGCGCGACACCGCCGCCGACGGTCTGAAGATCGTGATCGTCGGCGGGTTCGCCGTCGGCAAGACCACCATGGTGCGCGCGGTCAGTGAGATCCGGCCGCTGAGCACCGAAGAGACCATGACGCAGGCCGGGATCGGCATCGACGAGATCGGTGGCGTGGACGGCAAGTCGACCACCACGGTCGCCTTCGACTTCGGGCGCATCACGCTGGACGAACGCCTGGTGCTGTACCTGTTCGGCGCGCCTGGGCAGGAGCGGTTCTGGTTCGTGTGGGACCAGTTGTTCGCCGGGTCGCTGGGCGCCGTCGTGCTGGTGGACAGCCGTCGGCTGGCCGATTCGTGGTACGCCATCGATCGCCTCGAACACCACGAGATGCCGTTCATCGTGGCTCGCAACAACTTCGGCGAACCGCGGCACACCCTGGCGCAGGTGCGCGACGCGCTCGACCTGTCCGCCGACGTGCCGCTGGTCGACTGCGACGCCCGCGACCGGAACTCCAGCAAGGCGGTGCTGGTCGGGCTCGTCGAACATCTCTACGCCCTGTCGTCCGCCCGGGAGACCACGTCGTGACCAACCCGAACCAGTTTTCCGCAGCCTCGTACGACGACTCGCACGCCAACGCCACCACGATGTACGGTCCGCGGTTCCAGAACAACCCGGCCCAGGTTTACCGCGACATGCGGCGCGAGCACGGTCCTGTGGCGCCGGTGTTTCTCGAAGGAGGCGTACCCGCCTGGTGCGTGCTCGACTACCGCGAGGTCCACCACGTCACCAACCATCCCGAGCTGTTCGGCCGCGACTCGCGGCGCTGGAACGGCTGGCACGAGGTCGCGCACGACTGGTCGCTGCGGCCCTACGTCGAGTACCAGCCCGCGTTCGTCTTCACCGAGGGCGACGAGCACCGCGAACGCGGCGGGGCGATCAGCGATGCGCTGGCCGATGTGGACGAGTTCGAGCTGCGGTCGCAGGTCGAGCAGATCTGCGACGACCTGATCGACGGCTTCGCCGGACGCGGCGAAGCCGATCTGATCGCCGAGTACACCCACCAGATCCCGTTGTACGCGATGGCGAAGATCTACGGGCTGCCCGACGCGGAAGCGCCGACGCTGGTCCGGGACGTGGCCTTGTCCGGCGAGGAAGGCGAGGAAGCGGTTCGGGCGCACGGGCGGATCGTGGCCCGGATGCGGGAACTCTCGCGGGAGAAGCGCGAGAACCCCGGCCGGAACGTGCCTTCGTTCCTGCAGGCGCTGCCGCTCGGGCTCACCGACGAGCAGATCGCCGCCGATCTGTTCATCACGTTGGGGGCCGGTTATCTGACCACATCGGACTGGATGGGCAACACCATCCGGCTGATGCTCACCGACGAGCGGTTCGCGGTCACCCTGGCCGGTGGTCGGCGCAGCGTCGGCCAAGCCCTCAACGAGGTGCTGTGGGAGGACACCCCGACGCAGAACTTCGTCGGCCGCTGGGCGACCCAGGACACCCAGCTCGGCGGCAAGCGGATCCGCAAGGGCGATCTGCTGGTGCTCGGGCTGGCCGCGGCGAACACCGACCCGCAGGTGCGGCCGGACAGCTACGCCGGTGCGGCGGGCAACCAGGCGCACATGTCGTTCAGCCACGGTGAGCACGGATGTCCCTTCCCCGCACAGGAAATCGCCCGCGTCATCACCACGACCGGCATCGAGGTGCTGTTGGACCGGCTGCCGGACGTGGAGCTGGCGGTGGCCCCGGAAGCCCTCGTCTGGCGTCCGTCGGTGTGGATGCGCGGCCTGTCGGCGCTCCCGGTGAAGTTCACCTGGTACTGAACCTCGAAGTGGGGGGGGGGGGTTACCGGGGGGGGGGCCCGGCGGCCCCCACCCCCCGGGGGGGGGGGGGACGCGGGGGGGGGGGGGTGGGGGGCCCGGGGGCGCGCCGGGCGGG
>NZ_JALBWV010000148.1 GCF_022678645.1 Saccharopolyspora soli
AATCCGGTGGTCAACGCCACCGTGGTCTTGACGTTGTCCGTTAGCTTGAACACGCAATGTCCTCTGCTCTCCGGGGCCCTCAACAATGAGTTGGCCGGTCGTGACCAGATCGGCCTTCCATAGCACCATCAGCACCACGTAGTCGTCGCGACGGTGGTGGTCACCGTATTCGTACGGATCCGGCCCCACTTCCTGAGCAACGACACTTGGACCAGGTTGAGGTCAGACGGTGTAGAGCTGTCGCGCTTGTCGGGTGAGTTCGTCGGCGTCGGCGAGCAGGGTGTCCGCTTTGGTGCTGTCGCCGAGTGCGCGATGCGCGCTGCTTTCGATGGTGAGGAGATCGGCGAGGTATCCGAGCGAGCCGGAGGCGGCCATGACGCCCTTCGGTTCGTCGAGGCGGACTAGCGCCTCGTGTGGTGTGCCGAGGTGGACGAGGGTGTAGGCCAGCTTCCCGACGCTGCGCGCCCAGCCCTCAC
This sequence comes from Saccharopolyspora soli, assembly GCF_022678645.1. Classification (GTDB taxonomy): domain Bacteria; phylum Actinomycetota; class Actinomycetes; order Mycobacteriales; family Pseudonocardiaceae; genus Saccharopolyspora; species Saccharopolyspora soli. The sequence goes on from NZ_JALBWV010000148.1 coordinate 477, forward strand.
GGTCGCCTACGGTGTCGAGGGTCGTCGCGGACTGCTCGTACCAGTGGCGGGCCGCGTCCCAGTCGTTTTCGGTTTCGTAGGTCTCGGCGATATGGCGCTTGCGTAGGGCACGGCCGCGTTCGGAGTCGGCTGTGTCTAGCGACTCGGTGAACAAGCGGCGAGCGATGACCGGGCGGCGGTTCGCCAGGTGTGCGCGTCCGCAGCCGCTGAGCGCTGTTGAGAGTTCCGCGCGATCACCTGCGGCGTAGGCCGTTCCGATTGCGCAGTTGGCCACGTCAATTGCCCGCCGGTGTTCCTTGCGGTGTCGCCAACCCCACGACTGGCGGGTCAGCATCCGTGCCAGCACATCCAAACGACCATCGCGCTCGGCCGCCTGGGCGGCGAGTTCGTGGATTTCGACCAGGTCGATTCGGCCGGCCTTGAGCAGGCCGTCCCACGCCGCCCAGACCACCAGCCACACCCAGGTGTCGTCGTCGGAGTGGCGTACGAGGTGGTGAAGGGCGGGCCATTCCGCGGCGAACCAGCGCATCGCCGCGACTTTGCTGGGCCACACCGGTGTCGAGGGTTCGAGCATGCCGTTCGGGCGGCGGGAGTGCTGATTCAGGAGCACGGCGAGGTTGACGAACTCCTGGAGATACCAGGAGCGCACCTGTTGCGTGTCCTCGTGTTCCTCGCGGCGGAATTCCTGTGCTACCGAGGTGGGCAGGTGGCCTCGCCGGGTTCCCGCCTGCTCGGTGACCTCCATAAGGCCCGCGGCGGTCAGCTCGACGACCGCGCTGTCCGTCTCGTCGTGCTCGCCGAGCATGCGCAGGTCGACGTGTGGGACCGGGTGAGCGGCGACGCGGCGCAGGATTGTTCGGGCCTGGGGCGAGACGGCTTCCCATGCCATCGCGAAGACTCCCTTCGTCGGGGGTTCGGTGTGTGGTGGGAGCACGGAGTCGGGTCGTTGGCAGACCTGGGCGGCCAGGATCGTGGCCTGGCGCGGATTACCTCCGCAGCGTTCGGCAAGCCACCTCACCTGGTGAGCGGCCAGGGTGACGCGGCGGTGGGTTAACGCCCGCAGCAGGTCTTCGATGTGGTCACGCCGAAGCGGCCCGACGTCGAGATGGTCAACGACCACCGGCGTGTCAAGGTAGGACGTGCTGGTGGCGATGGTGGCGCTGTCGGGTGAGGGCGCCAGCAGCGGTGTCAGCTGCTCGGGATGCGCGGCGTGATCGAGCAGCACCGCGTACCGGCGAGGCGCTGCGACGGACCGCCAGAGCGCGCCGCGTTCGGGTTTGGTCATCGGCGCCGCATGTCCCCATGCTCGCAAGCAGCGCGCCACGAGATCCCAGGGATCTTCCCACGCCAGGTCGCAGTAGAAGACGCCATCGACGAAGTCGTCGGCGTGTGCCCGTATCCACCGGGTGGCCAATGTCGTCAGCCCGTAGCCGGGTGGGCCGGTGAGGACCATGACGAGCGGCTCGTTCCCGGCGCGGGCGAACGCGTCGTCGAGCACAGCCATCTCATGATCACGGTTGACCCAGACCCGGCCCACGAAAGGCAGCTGCTGCGGTGTCGGTGGCACCGGCTGGGTCGTGGCGTGCACGTGCACTCCGCCGAGGATCTGCCCGGCCTGCACCGCGTTGTGTGTCGTTCCCGTCAGCATGTTCCGCGCGGACGGCCCATTCGACGATGTGTCCACTGTGTCCTCTGAGTTTAGGAGGGACCAGGCGAATCCCCTGCTAGTCCGGCGGTGTTCTTCCAGGCGCGCACGAGTTTCAGGGCGGCGTCGATGGTGTACGAATCCGCGTGGTAGCGACGCATGAAGTACAGCATCGACGGCAGGGTCGTCTCCGAGGACCACCTGGCTTCAATATCCGCCGCAATCGCCTCTGGATCGGGCCGCACCTGCCCCGACAGACTGTCGGGATGATGAACAGTCCAATATGGACCCCATGTTGCGAACTCGGCGTTAGACTCCGCCAAACCCCGCACTTGCAGAACTTCCATAGCTCTGCGCGCCGTGTCCGGCTTAGTCCTGAACTCGCGCGCGACTTCTTTCAGCGGCACCAGCATGCCCGTCGCCCACGCTCCGGTAAGGATCCGCCGCTCCAACACATCCGCAATCTCTCGATAACTCACATTTTTTCGAAACTCCGGAAACTCCTTGTAGAGCGCGGCGAGCACTGTACCGATGGTTCTGACCGCCACGCCGTACATCTCTGCCAGTTCGGGCCGCGCCGGAAGTGTCTTCCTCTTCCACTGCCCTCGCATAATTCGCGCCCGCATATCATCTAGGACTGCCTTCGACTTCGAGGAATATGTAGGAACTCCGCAGACACGCCAATGCGGCTTTGGCCCGCAGTGTGGCAACTCCTCCGTCACACCACGTTCCGCTAACAATCGCAGAGATTTCAGCAGTGTCTGCGGGTCGCAGCCGTAACCCTTTGCCAGCGGGTTGATACGCAGCCACCCGTCCGTGAATTCACCACGAGCGATCCTCTCCTCTAGATCGTCAGCAATATGCTGATAGCGAGAAAACGAGACCACCCCAGCGACCAGGTAACGAGTTTTCCCGCCATAGCAGCGCTGCTCGACCACACCGCGCTCCGCCAGCAATCTCAAAACAACGCGAATCACAGACGGCTGTCGTTGGTAGTGACGCGCAAGTCGCTGTATCACCAGCCAGTCTTTCGGAACTTCATCGCGATAAATCCGTTGTTCCAGATTATCCGCGATGTCCACCACGATCATGCAACGATCACAGACAGTCGCAACTGTCGCAGTAGCGGCATCGTCGACGTTCCGTCCGCACAGAGTCCAACCGGTACCAGCCTCGCGTCCGTGGAGCACTCCGCGAAGATCAGTCCAGGCCGACCCGAACTCGGCCGCAGCAATAGCGGTATTCACGTCAGAACACCTGGTAGCTGCTGCCGGGTACGACGAGTTCGGTCGGGCCGTCGAAGGCGGCGACCGCCTCGGCGAGGATCGCGTCCCGATCCGACCAGGGCGCGATGTGCGTGAGCAGCAGGCGTCGGGCCCCGGCCGTCTTCGCCACCTCGGCCGCTTGGCGCCCGGACAGGTGCACGCCGTCCGGGGCACCCGCGAAGTCCGCCCAGGACGCCTCGGACAGCAGCACATCGGCATCCGCCGCGAGTTCGGTCAGCTGCGGGCAACAGCCCGTGTCGCCGGTGTAGGCCAGCACCTTGTCCCCGGCCGCGACGCGGAAACCCCACGCCGGGCACAGGTGCGCCACCGGCACGGCCCGCACCTCGAACGCACCGATGCGCATCGGCTCGGCGGAGATCGGGATGAATTCGAACACATCCGACAGATCGGTTCTGACGAGTTCCGCCTCGTTCGGCGCGTAGAGGGCCGCGAGCCGACGCGGCGCGTTCTCGGGCGCGAACACCGGCAACCGCCGCACCGCCGGGTCGTACGGCGGGTTCGGGTG
>NZ_JALBWV010000149.1 GCF_022678645.1 Saccharopolyspora soli
ATGATCACTCACGGCCATGCCCGTCCTACTCCACCACCCACGCCAAGATCAGCAACCCCGCCTACCGCCGGAGCCTCAGCCAGCCATGCCCACTGCTGCGGCCGCCGAACCCAGGAACCGCCGCCGGGTGAGTCCTTCCATCGCCTCAAGGTCTCCCTCATCTGTAGGAATAACAGGCCGGGCAGACTGCACAGGGCGCTGGTGAAGGGCATCGGACGGCCTGGCATCCGCGAGGCGAGGGGGCGGCAAACGTTCCCCCATTCAGCGCATGCAGGCGCAGGTTCTGTCTTATTTGGTTAGCTTTGCTCGTTTCTTGCAGCAGGTCAGTGCCAGCGGGGCACACCCGCAGCTCATCATCGAAACAACCGGATGATTCGCGTGCATGGCGCGATGACATGGCACGGCAGGACTCGAATCTTCGACACCTGCCTCCGGAGGGCAGTGCTGGAACGTCTTTGACCAGGTTGGTGAGACCTTGTGGGAGAAGCCGAAGAAAACCGCGCCGGAAGCGTCGGAATAAGGACAACAGAGACCGAAAATGAGACCAGCGCGAGCGCGGTCCGGTGGACGAAGATTCCACCGAGCCCTGTTCGTGCTGGTCAAGGAGCGGAAGCGGGGGGATTCGAACCCCCGGTCGGTCTCCCGACGCTCGCTTTCAAGGCGAGTGCATTCGGCCGCTCTGCCACGCTTCCACGCCGCAGCGTAGCCAACCGGCCCCCATCGTCCGGCAGGCGGTCCCGGTCAGTCGAGGTCTCTCAGGCGGGTTGTCAGCCTTCCGAAGATCCCGGCCAACGCCTTCAGCTCGTCCGGTTCCAGGTGGTCGATCATGTGCTCCCGGACGCCCGCGACGTGCGTTCGGGCCGCCTCCTGGAGTTTTGCCAGGCCCTGCTCGGTGAGGACCGCGAGGACTCCGCGGCCGTCGCTGGGGCAATCCACGCGGCGCACCAGTTCGGCCGCTTCCAGGCGGCGGATCTGGTGCGAGATGCGGCTCTTGGAGTGCGCGATCTCGTTGGCGAGTTCGCTCATCCGCATCTGCTGTTGGGGCTGCTCGGACAGGCGGACCAGGATTTCGTAGTCCGCCATCGACAGGCCGTGGGCGAGCTGCAGTTCTCGGTTTAGCCGGTATTCCAGCAGGGCGCTGCCGACGATGTAGGCGCGCCAGGACGCCATCTCGCAGTCACCCAGCCAATTCGTTCGCTGCTCGGTCACCTCGGTCACTCAGTCAGGTTACCGGGCGTTTCCCTGGGCTGGCGGCGCTTCGGGGCGGCTCGAAAATAATTTGGCACCTAACCATTCCCCGCGCGTATTGTTGGCCTCATGCCCGGCTTCCTGGAACAAGATCCGCGGCGGATGCCGCTGAGTCGGCTGGTCGGGTTGACCGGTCGGCGGCTGTCGCACCACTGGGAGCAGGCCGTGGCGCGGAGCACCGATCTGAGCCGGACCGCGATGATCGCGCTCACCTCGATCGACGAGCAGGACGGCCAAACGCACCGCGAAGTCGCCCAGCGCTGCTGGGTGCGCCCCGCGACGCTGACCCCGGTCATCGACGCGCTGGAGTCCGACGGGCTGCTCACCCGGCGACGCGATCCGACCGACCGGCGCGTTGTTCGGCTGAGCATCACCTCGGCGGGTCGGGAGGCGCTCAACGCCGCGTGGCAGGGGGTGCGCGCGGAGTTCCGACGGATCGAGCCGGACACCAGTCCCGAGCAGGAGGCCCTGGTCCGGCAGTACCTGCTCGCGCTGCTGAGCGGACTGAACGAGAAAGAAGGCGGATGTGACCACAGCGGTTGAAGTGACCGACCTGGTCAAGCGGTATCCCAAGAGCCGAACCAACGCGGTGGACGGACTCAGTTTCCAGGTGGCCGCCGGGGAGATCTTCGGGCTGCTCGGCCCGAACGGCGCTGGCAAGACCACCACCGTCGGCATCCTGACCACCAGGGTGCTGTTGACCAGCGGATCGGCCCGAGTCGCCGGAGTCGACGTGGCCGCCGACCCGGTCGGGGCGCGCAGCAAGGTGGCCGTCGTGCCGCAGCGGGTGAACCTGGACCGCTCGTTGAACGCGCGGCAGAACCTGATCTGGCACGCGGCCTACCACGGCGTCGCGCGCAGCGAGCGGCAGCGCCTGGCCGACGAGCTGCTGGACCGGATGGGCTTGGCGGACAAGGCGAAAGCCCGCGTCGACGACCTCTCCGGCGGGCAGTCGCAGCGGCTGATGATCGCCCGCGCCCTGATCCACCGACCCGAGGTGCTGTTCCTCGACGAGCCGTCCACCGGGCTCGACCCGCAGGCCCGGCTGTTCGTCCACGACCGGATCAACGACCTGCGCGCCGAGGGCGTGACCATCGTGCTCACCACGCACGACATGGACGAGGCGGCGAAGCTGTCCGATCGGGTCGGCGTCGTCGACCACGGCAAGCTGCTGACGCTGGACACCCCGGAGGCGCTGATCAAGTCGTTGCCCGGCAGCGGCACGGTGGACGCCACGCTGCGACCCAACGGCTACGACCCCAGCAAGGTCGCCGACCTCTTGTCCAATGTGGATGGTGTCCAGCGGGTCGAGCAGATCGGGTCGAGCACCGCGCCGGACGGAAACGCCGAACTGCGCCTGCGGCTGTACGTGGGCGACGAACCCGCCGCGCTGCTCGGGCCGGTTGCGCAAACCCTGCACGAACAGCGGGTTTCGGTCAGCGACCTGTCACTGGGCTCGGCGACCCTGGAGGACGTCTTCATCGACCTGACGGGAAGGGAACTGCGATGAGTCCGGTCCGCGCGTTCACCGCGGTGCTCAGCCGCGACGTCTTCGTGACGGGGCGCGAATTGCCCAGCTTCCTGGCGCAGGTGCTGGTGCAGCCGGTTGCGCTGCTGTTCATCTTCGGCAAGGTGCTCAGCGAGCTCGGCTACGCGCAGCCCGGTTATGCGCAGATCCTGCTGCCCGGCATGATCGCGCTCAACGCGTTCCTGGTGTCGTTGCAGAACACGTCCTTCCCGCTGGTGCTGGACTTCTCGTTCTCGCGGGAGATCGAGGACCGGTTGCTGGCACCGATGCCGATCAGCTGGGTCGCGGTGGAGAAGATGCTCTTCGGCGCGCTGCGCGGGCTGTTCGCGGCGGTGCTGATGGTGCCGCTCGGGATGTGGATGCTCGGCGAGATCAACTGGAACCTGGACGGTCTGGCCTTCGCCCTGCTGTGCATGGTGCTGGGTTCGCTGTCCGGTGCGGCTGTCGGGATGACGGTGGGTGCCGCGGTGCCGCCGCGGCGCATCAACATCATGTTCGCGGTGATCCTGGCGCCGCTGATGTTCACCGGCGCGACCCAGTTCCCGTGGGCGCAGCTGGACCACCTCCGGTGGTTCCAGGTGTTGTGCGCGATCAACCCGCTGACCTACGTCAGCGAAGGCATGCGCGGAGCCCTGCTCCCGGACGTCCCGCACATGCCAGCCTGGGTCTGCGTGCTGGCCCTGCTGATCGCCACGGTGGTCTTCGGAACCCTCGGCATCAAGTTCTTCCTCCGCCGCGCCCTGGACTGATCAGGTGTCGCGGGGTGGCGGGCGTGCCGATTTCGCGCGAAATCGCCCGCACCACCCCGTCTCCGGCCCGCGACATCAGCCCCCCCGCCCGGGGGGGGGGGGGGGGGGGCGCCCCGCCCCCCCCCCCCCCCGGGGGGGGGGGGGGGGGGTGCCCTTTTCCGCCAAAACCCCCCCCCACCCCCGGGCCCCCGCCCCCCCATACCCCCCCGGGGGCGGGGGGGGGGTTTGCGGCCCCGCCCGGCCACACCCCCAGTCCGGGGCCGTGCGTGCTCGACCGGGCTCCGGCC
>NZ_JALBWV010000014.1 GCF_022678645.1 Saccharopolyspora soli
CCCTCACCCCAGCCGCCTAGCCTTGTGCCACATCACCCAAGACCCACCAGCGACAAACCAACCGAGACACGACAACCGGGTTACCCGGTCGAAGGTGCCCTTCACTCCTCACCTGAATGGGGTCGTGAGTGCGTGGCCGGGTTGGAGCCCGGTTGTGCACTCACGACTTAGCGGAGTAGGGGTGGGAGGACTCGGTGGGTCCAGTCGGTGGCGCGTTCGTAGGCGTGGGCCAGTTGCAGCAGGGGCCATTCGGCGTGGTTCCGGCCGATCAGCTGGACGCCCATCGGCAGCCCCGCGTCGTTGAAACCGACCGGTAGGTTGACGATCGGCAGTCCGGACAGCGTCCACGGGGCGACCGTCTCCATCCACCGGTGGTAGGTGTCCATCGACCGGCCGTCGATCTGCCGCGGCCAGCGCTGATCCGCGTCGAACGGGAACACCTGCGCGCTTGGCGCGAGCAGGAAGTCGTAGTCGTCGAACAGCTGGTACGCCGCGGCGTACCACTCGTCGCGGCCGTCGAGGGCGCGCGAGATGTCCGCCGCGGTGAGCCGCTGGTAGCCCTCGATCTCGAAGATCAGCTCGGGTTTGAGCAGTTCGCGGGCGGCCGGGTCGGCGTACTGGTCGACGTGGTTGCGCCCGACCATCCAGGACCGCCACAGCAGGAAGGTCTCCCACGCCTGCTCGATGGGCAGCCGCTGGGACACCGGCTCGACCGTGCAGCCGATGTCGGCGAAGGCGCCGAAGGAGTCGGCGCACTGGTCCAGCACGCCCGCTTCGGTGGCCAGGTATCCGTCGAAGTCGCCGATCCAACCGATTCGGGTGCCTTCGAAGTTGCGTTCCAGGCGACCGGTGAACAGCTCCGGGTCCTGCTCGATGCTCAGCGGCGCGCCCGCATCCGGACCGGCCATGGTGGACAGCAGCATCGCCACGTCGCGCACCGTCCGCCCCATCGGGCCGACCACGGAAGGCTTGCTCACGAAACCTTCGGACGGGACGCGCCCGAAACTCGGCCGCAGCGAGACGAGATTGCCCCAGGCGGCCGGATTGCGCAGCGACCCCATGAAGTCGCTGCCATCGGCGACCGGAAGCATCCGCAAGGCCAGCGCGGATCCGGCGCCGCCGCTGCTGCCGCCCGCGCTGCGGGTGGTGTCGTAGGCGTTGAGCGTGGTGCCGAACACCGAGTTGAAGGTGTGCGAGCCCAGGCCGAACTCGGGGACGTTGGTCTTGCCGATGACGATCGCACCGGCCGCCCGCATCCGCCGCACGTGCAGTTCGTCGGTCGTCGCGATCGATTCGGCGTGGATCGGCGAGCCCTTGGTGGTGGGGAATCCGCAGACGTCGGAGAGGTCCTTGACCGCGATCGGGAATCCGTGCATCCACCCGGCGTGGTCGCCGCGGTCGAGCTCCCGGTCGCGCTGCCGGGCCTGGTCGATGAGCGCGGCCTCGTCGGCGCGGGAGATGATCGCGTTCACCGCCGGGTTGAACCGGTCGATGTGCCCGAGATAGGTCTCCAGCACCTCGACGCAGGAGATCTCCCGGCGGCGGATCAGCCAGGACAGCTCCACCGCGTCCAGCAGCACCAGGTCGGGGATCTGCGATGCGGGAAGTCCGGCACCCGGTGCCACGGCCACGCTGTCCTCCTGTTGTCGATCAACTTCTGTTGACCATTGCTCCTCCGTGGGCCCGACGTCAACCCGCAGTACGACAGCGGGTGGAGTTGTGCGGAGCGGGCAGAGGCGTACGTCACGTTAGCGTTGCTAAAAACTATCCGGCTTCCCACGCTGGTAAGACCACCACACCGATAGGAGGGGCGGATGCCCGCAGTGGCAGTTGCCGGGCAACGTCCGCGGACCATCGGGGTTCCGCGGGTGCTGTCGTCGGTTGCTGCGGTTGTCACGGTCGGGGTGTTCCCGGTCTTCCTCGTCGGTGGCCTCGGCGTGCAGTTGCAGCAGGACCTCGGCTTCGGTGCTGCGCTGCTGGGCGTGGCGGCGGCTGGTTTCTTCGGCGTCGCGTCCGCCTCGTCCCGGACGATGGGCTGGCTGGTCGAGCGGATCGGCGCGCGGGCGGGTATGCGGATCGGCGTGCTGGGCAGTTCGCTTTGCCTTTTCGGTCTGGCCGTCGCGCCGAACGCTGCCTGGTTGCTGGGTCTGCTGTGGGTGGCCGGACTGCCCAACTCGCTGGCTCAGCCCGCATCGAATCTGCTCATCGCGCAAGGCATTCCGGCGGACCGCCGGGGCATGGGCTTCGGTGTCAAGCAGTCCTCGATCCCGGCCGCGACCCTGCTGGCGGGGGTCGCGGTGCCCGCTGTGGCGCTGACCGTCGGCTGGCGCTGGGTGTTCGTGATCGCCGGGGCGCTGGGCCTGGTTGCCGCCTTCTCGGTGCCGCGACTGCCCGCGGCCGAGCGGTCCGCGACCAGCCGCACCGAGACGAGCGGTCGGAACGCGGGTCGGGGTGCGCTGTTGCTGTTGGCGATCTCCGGCGGCTTGGGCTCGGCCGCGGCCAACGCGTTGGGCGCTTTCGTCACCACCACCGCTGTCGAGGTCGGGTTCAGCCCGTCGGCGGCCGGGTTGGTGCTGTCGCTGGGTTCGGCGACGGGGCTGGTGATCCGGTTGTGCGCGGGTGTGCTGGCCGATCGCAAGAACCCGAACCTGGTGCGGATGATCACCGCGATGCTGCTGATCGGTTCGATCGGCTTCGGGCTGATGGCAGTGGACTCACCGGCGGTGTTCCTGATCGGGGTGTCCGTCGGGTTCGGTGCGGGCTGGGCCTGGCCGGGACTGCTGAACTTCGCGGTCGCCAAGCTCGCGCCCGACCGGGTCGCGAGCGCCACTTCGTTCACGCAGACCGGTATCTACCTGGGCGGCAGCCTCGGGCCGCTGCTGTTCGGCGTCTTCGCCGAGCACGCGGGCCTGGCGGGTGCCTGGCTGGCCGCCGGAATCGCGGCGATCATCGCGGGCATCCTCCTGCTGTTCATCCGCCGCTGAGTCCCGTCGCCGCCACGCCGAGCGCCGTGGCGGCGTCCCAAATTTCTAAGAGTCATACGTAAGTCGGGGATCCCGGAGTCGAGAAAGCCTCTGGGGTTCCGCTACCCGCACCGCCACGCAACCCAATCCGCGCGCTCTTAAATTTGGGAACCGGAATCCGGCGAGGTCAGTGCTTGCGGGCCACCCCGCCGTAGAGCAGGTGGTAGTCGCGGTCCGTGCCGACTTGGCCGGGTTCGGGGCGCCAGTCCGCCAGGTAGGCCGCGCCCGGTGGCAGGATCTCGAAGTCGCCGAACAGTTCCTCGATCCAACCGGTCTCCCGCGGATGGATCGGGTCGGAGGTCTCGGCGTAGCGCTGCGCGAGGATGCGCATCGCGCCCGGATCATGGCTGCCGGTCAGGTGCGAGACCACCAGGTGGCTACCCGGCACCACCGCGTCCCGATAGGTCTCGACCAGCGCGAGCGGTTCGTCGGAGTCGGGGACGAAGTGCAGCACCGCTGCCAGCAGCGTGTCGACCATCCTCGTCCTCCCCCGTCGTACCGGAATCGTACAGTAGTCATTTGGTAACTCTCCGTGCTTGTGAAATGATCGGCGCTGCTCTTGCTGATGGTCATGCGCGCATATGACGATGGTGTCCTCAACTAACAATCTGCTGGAGGTGCTCGTGGCCGACGTTCGCGCGGTGGTGGCGACCGGGAAGGGAAAACCGGTCGAGGTGGTGACCATCAACGTCCCGGATCCGGGACCAGGTGAGGCCGTGGTGCAGGTGCAGGCGTGCGGGGTGTGCCACACGGATCTGCACTACCGCGAGGGCGGCATCAGCGATGAGTACCCGTTCCTGCTCGGCCACGAGGCCGCCGGGGTGGTCGAAGCGGTCGGTGAGGGCGTGCAGGACGTGCAGCCCGGCGACTTCGTGATCCTCAACTGGCGCGCGGTGTGCGGGGTGTGCCGGGCCTGCAAACGAGGTCGGCCGCAGTACTGCTTCAACACGCACAACGCGAAGCAGCCGATGACGCTCGAAGGCACGCCGCTGTCGCCCGCCCTGGGCATCGGCGCGTTCGCGGAGAAGACGCTGGTGCACGCGGGGCAGTGCACCAAGGTGGACCCCTCGGCGAGCCCGGCGGTCGCCGGGTTGCTGGGTTGCGGTGTGATGGCCGGGATCGGTGCCGCGGTCAACACGGGCAACGCCGGGCCGGGCGACACCGTCGCGGTGCTCGGCTGCGGTGGCGTCGGCGACGGCGCGATCGCCGGGGCGAGCATGGCCGGTGCGCGCCGGATCATCGCGGTCGACACCGACCCGAAGAAGCTGCAGTGGGCCCGGCAGTTCGGCGCCACGCACACCGTCAATGCCAGCGAGACCGACAGCGTCGAGGCGATCCGCGAGCTCACCGGCGGCTTCGGCGCCGATCTGGTGGTGGACGCGGTCGGTCGGCCCGAGACGTTCAAGCAGGCGTTCTACGCGCGTGATCTCGCGGGCACCGTGGTGCTGGTCGGGGTCCCCACCCCGGAGATGAAGCTGGAACTGCCGCTGCTGGACGTCTTCGGTCGCGGTGGCGCGGTGAAGTCCAGCTGGTACGGCGACTGCCTGCCGGAACGCGACTTCCCGATGCTGATCGAGCTCTACCAGCAGGGCCGCCTGCCGTTGGAGAAGTTCGTCAGCGAGGAGATCGCGCTGGACCAGGTGGAGCAGGCGTTCGAGAAGATGCACCGCGGCGAGGTGCTGCGTTCGGTGGTGATCTTCGGATGACGCTGCGCATCGACCACGCGACCACGTCGGGCACGTTCTCGCTGGACGGCCAGACCTTCGACGTGGACAACAACGCGTGGGTGGTCGGCGACGACCAGGAGTGCGTGGTCATCGACGCGCCGCACGACGTCGACGCGATCCGCGGGTTGGTCGGGGACCGCCGGGTGCTGGCGGTGCTGTGCACCCACGCCCACGACGACCACGTGCGCAAAGCGCCGGAATTGGCCGATGCCGTCGGGGCGCCGCTGTTCCTGCACCCCGACGACATGGTGCTGTGGAACCTGACCCACCCGGACCGCAAGCCCGACCGGGAACTTGCCGACGGCCAAGTGGTCGAGGTCGGCGGCACCGGCCTGCGGGTGCTGCACACCCCCGGCCACGCGCCGGGTGCCGTCTGCTTCTACTCGCCGGAGCTGGGCGTGGTGTTCACCGGGGACACGTTGTTCGCCGGCGGGCCGGGTGCCACCGGCCGGTCCTATTCGGACTTCGACGTGATCGTGGCGTCGATCCGGGACCGGCTGCTGCCGCTGCCGGAGGCCACCGAAGTCCGGCCCGGACACGGCGAGAGCACCACGATCGGCGCGGTCCGCCCGCAGTTCGACGAGTGGGTCGCCCGCGGATATTGACCGTTCCCGGCCCGGCGTCGGTGGTGGACAGGTAGGTTCGCCGCTACGACTTTCGCCGGATGAAGTGCGTCGGCGGCGGGTACATGATCTCCGCTGCCCGTCGTCGACGACGCGCCGGTGACGGGTGGTTGGCGCGCTGCGGACATCGGTCACCCCGAAACCGGTGTCCGCGGCGCCGGTTCGCGGGTGGTGCTCCTGGGCGACCCGCGCAAGCCCGTTGGGACACGCTCTAGGCAGGTTCGATGGTCGATCACGCACTTGGTCGTGCCGCTGTCCCGCAGTCGCGGACGGGCTTGCTGGCTCGGGTCACCATGCACCGCGCCGTGCTCGGCGATCTCACCTTCGTAGTGGTGCTTTCGGTGCTGCACGGCTTCGCCCTGTCCATCGGCGAGCATCCGCCGTGGATCGACTGGTGGTGGCCGTTGCTGGTGAGCGTGCCAGCCACCGCGCTGTTGATGCTGCGGCGGTGGGCCCCGTGGCTGGTGCTGTTCGCACAGCTGGCGGTCACCGTCGGTCTCACCGTGTTCAAACTGGACATCGGTGGGCTCAACCTGGTGATCCTGGTCGCGATCTACTCGGTCTGCGTGCGCGGCTCGCTGAAGGCGGCGGTGGTCGCCGCGACGATCGCGATGGTTTACCCGGTCAGCGAGATGATCGTTTACGACATGTCGCCGGTGGAGGGCCTGCTGCGGATCTCCGGCGCGGTGGTGAACCTGGTGATGGTGGTCGGCTGGGCGCGCGCGATGCAGATCGGCCGCCGACGCGCCGCGCAGCTGGAACAGACCATGACCATGCTCGACGAGGCGCGCGATCAACTCGCCGCGGACGCGGCGGCCATCGAACGAGCCCGCATCGCTCGCGAGTTCCACGACATCGTGTCGCACAACTTGTCCGTGGTGGCGTTGCGCGCGGGCGTTGCGCGGGCGCTGATCGACCGCGATCAGGACCACGCCCGGCAGACCTTGCAGGAGCTCGAACAGAGTTCCAGGAGCGCGCTGGGGGAGATGCGCAACCTGCTCAACGCGCTGCGCGATCACAGCACGGCGGGCCGGGACCCGATGGACTGGCAACCGACGCCCAGCCTGGACGGGGTGGATGCGCTGGTCGCTTCGGTGCGCGGTCCGCACGTGGAGTGGAAGCTCGACCGGCGGGGTCAGGTCCGCGAGCTCAGTTCCGGGGTCGAGATGACGGCGTACCGGATCGTGCAGGAGGCCATGACCAACGTGCTCAAGCACGCGGGCGCGGGGCGGGCGCGGGTGCTGCTGGACTACGGACCTGCCGCGCTGCGGATCGAGGTGACCAATCGGATCAGCGGGGTGGACGCGGTGGGAGGCCGAGCGGTCTCCCAACCGTCGGGACATGGGCTGATCGGGCTGCGGGAACGCGTTGCGCTGCTAGGCGGAACCTTGACGGCACACCCAATCATGAACGGTTTTCATCTTGAAGCCGTGCTACCGTGCGCGGAAAATTCGGACCTGGCCTGAATCGAAATTCGGGCCACCCGGATCGAGGAGGCCCGGCCGCGTGGAAACTGCTGACACGACCGTCCTGGTAGCCGACGACCAAGCGATGATCCGCGCGGGACTGGTGGCCCTGCTGTCCAACGAACCGGGGCTGCGGGTGCTGGCCGAAGCCGCCGATGGCGACGCGGCAGTGGCCGCGGTGCGCCGCCGTCGTCCCGACGTGGTCCTGATGGACGTGCGGATGCCGGGCAAGGACGGCATCGCGGCGGCCCGCGAGATCGTCGCGGAGACCGACGGCGAGACCGCGGTGATCATGCTTACCGTGCACGACCTCGACGAGTACGTCTACGCCGCGTTGCGCGCCGGTGCCAGCGGTTTCCTGCTCAAGGACGCCACCCCGGAAGACCTGGTCAAGGCCGTGCACACGGTCGCCGACGGGGATGCCCTGATCGCGCCGCGGGTCACCAAGCGGCTGTTGCAGCGCTTCGCCGCGCTCGGCGTCCGGGATGCGCGCAGCGAGCTCAGCGCCCTGACCGAGCGGGAGTTGGACGTGCTGCTGGAAGTCGCCCGCGGCGGTTCGAACGCCGAGATCGCCCGCAACCTCGGGTTGGCGGAGCTGACCGTCAAGTCGCACCTCTACCACGTGATGCAGAAGCTGCACCTCAACTCGCGCACCCAGTTGGTGATCACCGCCTACGAGACCGGGCTGGTCTCGCCGGGCCAAACCGGCAGGCGACCGCGCCGCGCCTCGGCGTAGTGGGCGATTTCGCGCGAAATCGCCCCGGTACCGGTGACGCCAAGGCGGGTGCCGGTCGTCGGACGAGCTCTAATGGGGACATGAGTTCTGCACTGCGAGTCGGACTTGTCGGCTATGGCGTTGGTGGCGCCTTCTTCCACGCACCGCTGATCGCTGCCCACCCATCGCTGCGGTTGGCTGCGGTCGTCACCGCGAATCCCGAGCGGCAGCAGCAGGTGCGCGCCGCCCATCCCGAGACCGCGGTGCTCGACGACGTGGACGCCCTGCTGGACCGCGAGCTCGATCTCGCGGTGATCGCCAGCCCGAACCGCACCCACGTCGAGTTGGCGACCGCCGCACTGGACGCTGGCCTGCCGGTCGTGGTGGACAAGCCGTTCACGCCCACGGCGGTGGAGGGTCGGCGGCTGATCGAGCACGCCGCGGCCAAGGATCTGATGCTGACGGTGTTCCAGAACCGGCGGTGGGACAGCGACATGCGCACGGTGCGCAGTCTGCTGGACGCCGGTGAACTGGGCCGGGTGCACCGCTTCGAATCGCGGTTCGAGCGGTGGTCGCCGACGCCGAAGCCGACCTGGCGGGATTCCGGCGGCGCCGAGGACGTCGCGGGAGTGCTCTACGACCTGGGCAGCCACTTGATCGACCAGGCTCTGCAGCTGTTCGGGCCGGTTGCGGCGGTCTACGCCGAGATCGACTGCCGACGACCGGAGGTGCGGGCCGACGACGATTCGTTCGTCGCGCTCACCCACGCCAACGGAGTGCGCTCGCACCTGTGGATGAGCAAGCTCGCCGCGCAGCAGGGACCGCGCTTCCGCGTGCTCGGGGATGCCGCCACGTTCACCAAGTACGGCCTCGACCCGCAGGAAGCAGAGTTGCGCGCCGGTCGCCGACCTACCGACGACACCTGGGGCCGGGAGCCGGAGGAGTCGTGGGGAGTCCTGGGCGTCGGCGACGAACTCCGCCGGGTGCCCAGCGAAGCGGGCAACTACCTGGCGTTCTACGACGGAGTCGTCGCAGCGCTGCGCGACGGCGCTCCGCCCCCGGTCGACCCCGCGGACGCCGTGGCAGCGCTGGACGTGATCTCGGCGGCCAGCCGCTCCGCCGCCGAGATCACGGTGGACCGCCTGCTGTAGGCAGCACCGATCTGGACATACATAAGTCGGGGATCCCGCAGTCGAGAAAGCCTCTGAGGTTCCGCTACCCGCACCGCCACGCAAGCCAATCCGCGCACCCTCTTACTCGGTCAAAGGTGCCCTTCACTCCTGGATCCCGTGCCGAGTTGCGAAGCGGCTGTTGCCGCCCACGCTGAAGGGCGAGGTGACGAGGTTGGGGAGCCGGGATGACCAGTGAGACGAGTGCGACCACCGGGGTTAGGTGGACCACTACACCAGCGGTGTCCGAGCACTTGGGCGCGCGGGAACTGGACAGCCTGCAACTGTGGTGGCGGGCCGCGAACTACCTGTCGGTCGGGCAGATCTACCTGATGGACAACCCGTTGCTGCGCGAGCCGCTGCGCCCCGAGCACGTCAAGCCCCGGCTGCTCGGGCACTGGGGCACCACACCGGGGCTGAACTTCATCTACGCGCACCTGAACCGGGCGATCCGGGTGCGGGATCTGGACATGATGTACGTGATCGGACCGGGGCACGGCGGGCCGGGCCTGGTCGCGGCGGCCTGGCTGGAAGGCACCTACAGCGAGATCTACCCGGACGTGGCGCAGGATTACGACGGGCTGCGCCGCCTGGTCACCCAGTTCTCCTTCCCGGGCGGGATTCCCAGCCACGTGGCGCCGGAGACACCGGGTTCGATCCACGAAGGCGGGGAGCTCGGGTACTCGCTGTCGCACGCCTTCGGCGCCGCCTTCGACAATCCGGACCTGATCGTGTCCTGCGTCGTCGGTGACGGCGAGGCCGAGACCGGGCCGCTGGCCACCAGTTGGCACTCCAACAAGTTCCTGGATCCGGCCACCGACGGCGCGGTGCTGCCGATCCTGCACCTCAACGGCTACAAGATCGCCAATCCCACGGTCTTGGCCCGCATCCCGGAAGAGGAACTGCTGGGCATGCTGCGCGGGTTCGGCTACGAGCCGTACCTGGTGTCCGGCTCGGATCCGGGGCCGATGCACCACCTCTTCGCCGCGACGCTGGACCGCTGCCTGGACGAGATCTCCGCGATTCAGCGTCGGGCCCGTCGCGACGGCTGGGTGCAGCGACCGCGGTGGCCGATGATCGTGCTGCGCACCCCGAAGGGCTGGACCGGGCCGGTCGAGGTCGACGGCAAGCAGGTGGAGGGCTCCTGGCGGTCGCACCAGGTGCCGATCTCCGATCCCCGCAACGACCCGGCGCACCTGCGCCAACTGGAGTCCTGGCTGGCCAGCTACGCACCCGGCGAGTTGTTCGAGGCCGACGGCGCGCCGGTGCGGCAGATCAAGGAGCACAACCCCGCGGGCACCCGGCGGATGAGCGACAACCCGCATGCCAACGGCGGGCATCTGCTGCGCGCGTTGCGGTTGCCGGATTTCCGGGACTACGCGGTACGGGTGGACGAGCCGGGTGCCTCGCTCGGCGAGGCCACCAAGGTGCTCGGCGGTTTCCTGCGCGATGCGATGCGCCGCAACGCCGACGAGCGCAACTTCCGGGTCTTCGCGCCGGATGAGAACAACTCCAACCGGCTCAACGCGGTCCTGGAGGCGACGTCGCGGACGTGGGACGCCGAGATCCAACCGGGCGACGACTCGCTGGCCCCGGACGGCCGGGTGATGGAGATCCTCTCCGAGCACACCTGCCAGGGCTGGCTGGAGGGCTACCTGCTCACCGGTCGTCACGGGTTCTTCTCCTGCTACGAGGCGTTCGCGCACATCGTGGACTCGATGGTCAACCAGCACGCCAAGTGGTTGAAGGTCAGCACCCAGCTGGCTTGGCGGCAGCCGATCGCGTCGCTGAACTACCTGTTGACCTCGCACGTCTGGCGGCAGGACCACAACGGTTTCTCGCACCAGGATCCGGGGTTCATCGACCACGTGATGAACAAGAAGGCCGAGGTCGTGCGGATCTACTTGCCGCCCGACGCGAACACGCTGCTCTCGGTGGTCGACCACTGCCTGCGCAGCCGCGACTACATCAACGTGGTGGTGGCCGGTAAGCAGCCCGCGCCGCAGTACCTGGACATGGACTCCGCGATCGTGCACTGCACCAAGGGCATCGGGATCTGGGACTGGGCCAGCAGCGATCAGGACGGCGAGCCGGACGTGGTGATGGCCTGCGCCGGGGACGTGCCGACGATGGAGACGCTGGCCGCGGTCGACCTGCTCCGCCAGCAGTTCCCCGACCTGCGCATCAGGGTGATCAACGTGGTGGACCTGATGCGGTTGCAGGACGAGCGCGAGCACCCGCACGGGCTGTCCGACGCCGAGTTCGACAGCCTCTTCACCCGCGACCGGCCGGTGATCTTCAACTACCACGGCTATCCCTGGCTGATCCACCGGCTGACCTACCGGCGGCACAACCACGACAACATCCACGCCCGCGGCTACAAGGAGGAGGGCACCACGACCACTCCGTTCGACATGTGCGTGCTCAACCAGATCGACCGGTTCAACCTGGCGATCGACGTGATCGACCGGGTGCCGCGGCTGGGCCCGCGCGCGGCCTACGCGCGGGAGGCGTTGAAGTCCAAGCTGATCGAGCACCGGCACTACGTGTCGACGCACGGCGAGGACATGCCGGAGATCCGGGACTGGACCTGGTCGGGGCAATGAGGGTGCTGACGGTGAACGCGGGCTCCAGCAGCCTGAAGCTCGGCCTGCTGGACGACGACGGGGCAGTCGCCGAGCAAACCCTGGAGCGCTGGGAGGGCGGGGCGGAGCCGATCCGCGGGTTCCTCGACGAGCACGGGGCGGACGCCATCGGGCACCGGGTGGTGCACGGCGGCATCCGGATCGTCGCGGCGACAGTGGTCGACGACGAGGTGCTGGCCTACCTCTCGTCGTTGACCGAGCTCGCCCCGCTGCACCAACCGCGCGCCATCGCCGGACTGCGCGCAGCGCGCGACGCCGCGCCGGACACTCCGTCGGTGGCATGCGTGGACACCGCCTTCCACGCTGGGCTTCCGATCGCGGCGGCCACCTACGCGCTGCCTCGGGAGTGGAACCGGAAATGGTCGTTGCGCCGCTACGGGTTCCACGGCCTGTCGCATTCATACGCGGTGGTTCGCGGCGCCGAGCTGGCGGGTGTGCCGCCCCGGCAGGGGCGCGTGCTGTGCTGCCACCTCGGCGCCGGGGCGTCGATGGCGGCGGTGCGCGATGGGCGGTGCGTGGACACGACGATGGGGTTCACCCCGGAAGAGGGCCTGGTGATGAACACCCGCAGCGGCTCGGTCGATCCAGGCCTGCTCGGCTGGTTGCAGACCACGAAAGGCGTTGCGCCACAAGAGTTGTTCGAGGTGTTGGCGAAGCGCTCTGGCCTGGCCGGGCTGTCCGGTACCGGCGGTGACCTGCGCGATGTGCTGGCGGCGCGGGAGAGCGGTGACGTGGACGCGGCGGTGGCCTACGACGTGTACCGGCACAGCCTGGTGCGGCACGCCGGAGCGATGGTCGCGGTGCTCGGTGGCCTGGACCTGCTGGTGTTCACCGGCGGAATCGGGGAACACCAGCCGCTGGTGCGAGCGGCGGTCTGCGGAGCCCTGCGGTTCGCCGGAGCGGCGGTGGATCCGACGCGGAATGCGGAGGCGTCGCAGGACGCCGACATCAGCGCGGTGGGCGCGGCGGTGCGCACGGTGGTGGTGCAGGCCCGCGAAGACCTGGAGATCGCCCACCAAACCCGCGCAGTCCTGGCACCAACCTCCTAGCCCCGCCTCACCTGGGTAGGCCGCTTCCGCGCAGGACTGTGCACTGTGGACGGCCCGCTTAGAGAGGTTGGTCGAGCCGGGTGCGGACGGTGGATTTCGCCGGATCGGAGCTAGGCGGGTTGGGGGGCTGCGGTGTGCCGCTTGGTGCGTTTGCGCTGGTGGTTCGGCAGCTTGCGGGTTTTCGTACCGCTGGGTGGGCCAATCTGGGAGTTACACATTGTCAACAATCTTTGCATTGACAGGCTCAACCGGGCGACCTACCGTCTCTCCCCAATGCATCACTCGAATGGGCGATGCGCGCTAGGGAGGCTTGAACCGATGCGCAGGACCGAAATCTCCCGACGACAGCTGCTCCGCGGCGGCGGTGCGGCCGCGGTGGCCTTACCGGTGGCGGGTTTCCTCGCTGGATGCAGCTTCACCCAGCCCGGTGGCGGACAACCCGCCGGATCCACTTTGGACCAGATCAAGAAGCAGGGCTTCGCCCGCATCGCCATCGCCAACGAACCGCCGTACACGCAGATCAAGCCGGATGGCACGGTGACCGGCGCGGAGCCGGACGTGGTCGCCGCGGTGCTGAAGCGGATGGGAATTCCGGAGATCCAGGGCGTGGTCACGCCGTACGAGTCGATGATCCCCGGTCTCAACGCGAACCGGTGGGACATCATCGCCGCCGGACTGTTCATGAAGCAGTCCCGGTGCAGCCAAATCCTCTACTCCGAACCGGAAATCGTCTCGACGGAGTCGTTCGCGGTACCCGCGGGCAACCCGAAGAACCTGACCAGCGTCGCCGCCGTCAAGGCCGATCCGGCGGTGAAAGTCGCAGTGCTGCCAGGCGGTTTCGAGGACGGCGCGTTGAAGACGCAGAACGTACCGGCCGCCCAGATCGTCAACATCCCCGACGGCCGCAGCGGAATCGAGGCGGTGCAGGCGGGCCGGGCCGACGCGTTCTTCCTGCCGACGCTGTCGCTGAACTCGCTGAAGACCGACGGCATCGACATCACCCCGCCGATCCAGGACGTCCAGCAGACCGGTTCCGGCGCCGGTTTCCGCAAGGCCGACACCGATCTGGTCAACGCCTACGACGAGCAGTTGCGCGCCCTGAAGGCGAGCCCCGAATTCGACCAGATCCTTTCGAAGTGGGGCTTCTCCGCGGACGCGGCCAGGGGAGTGACCCGCGACCAGCTCTGCGCCGTGGCTGGCTGAGCCGGGCGGACGGAGTCCTCACGCATGTCCGAAATCCTGCCGTTCCTGCCGCTGCTGCTCAACGGTCTGCTGATCACCCTCGCGCTCACCGCGGTCGGCATCGTGGTCACCGTCGTGGTGGCCTTCACCGCCGGTCTGTGCCGGATGTCGCGGCACCGCTGGCTGCGTTGGCCAGCCGGGGTGTTCATCGAGGTCTTCCGCGGTACGTCGATGCTGGTCCAGCTGTTCTGGCTGTTCTTCGCGCTGCCGTTCTTCGGTGTGCAACTGGTGCCGTTCGCCGCCGCGGTGCTGGCGCTCGGGCTCAACGAAGGCGCTTACGGCGCGGAGATCGTGCGCGGCGCGATCACCGCTTTGCCGCGCGGTCAGCGGGAAGGCGCGATCGCGCTGAGCCTGACCCCGTACCAGCGGATGCGGTACGTGATCCTGCCGCAGGCGATTCCGGCGATGATCCCGCCGTTCGGCAACGTCTTCGTCGACCTGCTGAAGAACACCTCGCTGGTGTCCCTGGTGACCGTCGCGGATCTGACCTTCCGCGCGCAGATGGTGCGCGCGACCACCGGCGCCACCGCGGCGGTGTTCGGCACCATCCTGGTGCTCTACTTCGTTGCGGCGTACGTGCTTTCGCTGGGATCCAACTGGCTTGAACGGCGGATGGATCCGGTGCGGCCCGAGCTGCGCGAAACCCTGTTGCAGCGGATGTTCCGGTCGGGGCGGGTGGCTGGCTCATGATCTGGGACTGGTCCTTCGCGATCAGCATCATCCCGTCCCTTTTGGACGGACTGTGGGTGACGGTCCAAGTCACGCTCATCGGCATGGCGATCGCGCTGGTGCTCGGCCTGGTGCTGGCCGTGGTGCGGTTCTCCGACGTGCCGGTGCTGAGTCGGCTCTTCGGCTTCTTCATCCTGTTCGTCCGGGGCACGCCGTTGCTCGTGCAGGCGTACTTCGCCTTCTACGTGCTGCCCAACTTCGGCGTGCAGTTCTCGCCGCTGGTCACCGGGATCATCGTCATCGGCATCAACTACAGCACCTACACCGCCGAGGTCTACCGCGCGGGCATCCAGAGCGTGCCCGCGGGGCAGTGGGAGGCATCCACCGCGCTGAGCCTTTCCAGTTGGCAGCGCTGGCGATTCGTGGTGCTGCCGCAGGCGGTCCGCGACGTCATCCCGGCGCTGGGCAACTACGTGGTGCAGATGTTCAAGGACTCCGCGATCCTGTCCGCGATCACGGTCTTCGAACTGCTCAGCCACGCGACCGCGATCGGCTCCAGCAGCTACCGCTACCTGGAGCCGCTGACCATCGCCGGGCTGCTGTTCCTGGCGGTCAGCTTGCCCGCCGCGAAGCTGATCAAACGATTGGAGCTGCGCCTTGCGCACCCGAGATGACGACCAGCCGATGATCTCGTTCTCCGGCGTGGGGAAGTCCTTCGGCAGCAACCACGTGCTGCGCGAACTCGATCTCAGCGTCGCCGCCGGGGAGAAGGTCTCCATCATCGGCCCCAGCGGCTCCGGGAAGACCACCATCCTGCGGCTGCTCATGACGCTGGAGCAGCCGGACAGCGGACTCGTCGAGGTCGACGGCGAGCCGCTGTGGGACTGCCGGGCTGGCACGCCCGCGGCCGACACCAGGCAGCAGGCGGCGGTGCGTCGCAAGATCGGCATGGTCTTCCAGCACTTCAACCTGTTCCCGCACATGACCGTGCTGAACAACGTGACGCTGTCGCCGATCCAGGTGCTGGGGATGAACCGGCAGGAGGCGGAGCAACGCGCCGTGGACCTGCTGCAGATGGTGGGGCTCGACAAGCACCTCGGGCACAAACCGGGGCAGCTCTCCGGCGGCCAGCAGCAGCGCGTGGCGATCGCCCGCGCCCTGGCGATGCGGCCGAAGGTGATGCTCTTCGACGAGGTCACCTCGGCTCTCGACCCCGAGCTGATCGGCGAGGTGCTCAGCGTCATCCGCGACCTGGCGCACACCACGGCCATGACGATGCTGCTGGTTACCCACGAAATGCGCTTCGCCGAGGAGATCTCCGACCGGGTCCTGATGTTCGACTCCGGTGCCGTGGTCGAATCGGGACCTCCGTCGACGATCTTCCAGGACCCGCAGCACGAACGAACCCAACGCTTCCTGAAGGCAGTCCTGGAACGCAAGTAGCGGCCCCCGGCCACAGCACCCGGTCGGGTGGTGCCGCGCAATTTCTCGCGAAATCGCGCCGGGTCGCCTCGGGCCGCGGGCCGGGCGATGATCTCGGGTGTGACCGCGGAAAGCCGCCTAGCCTGGGGTTATGGCTTCCGCGGTGGAGGTGTTCAAGCGGTTGGTGCTGGGGCGTCCGGTCCGCAGCGACCGGCTGGGGGAGACGCTGCTGCCGAAGCGGCTCGCACTGCCGATCTTCGCCAGTGACCCGCTGTCCTCGGTCACCTATGCGACCCAGGAGATCCTGCTGATCCTGTCGCTCGGCGGGCTGGCGGTGCTGCACCTGACGCCGTGGGTGGCGCTGGCCGTCGTGGTGCTGCTCGCCGTGGTGGTGGCGTCGTACTGGCAGGTCGTGCACGCCTATCCCAGCGGCGGCGGTTCCTACGAGGTGGTGGCGCGCAACCTGGGCCGCGACCCGAGCTTGGTGGTGGCCGCCGCGCTGATGGTGGACTACGTGATGACGGTGTCGGTGTCGGTCGCGGCAGGTGTCGACAACCTCGTGTCCGCGGTGCCGCAGCTGTACCCGGAACGGGTGTGGATCGGCATCGCCGTCGTGGTGCTGCTGATGGCGATGAACCTGCGCGGCACGCGCGAGTCCGGCCGGGCGTTCGCGGTACCGACCTACCTGTTCGTCGCAGCGATCGGGCTGACCACCGTGGTCGGGCTGGCGCAGACCGCCGCCGGGAATCCGCCGATCGCGGAGAGCGCGGGCTGGGGCATCCGACCCGAGGAGGTCGACCTGACCGGACTGGCCCTGGTCTTCCTGCTGCTGCGCGCGTTCTCCTCCGGCTGCACGGCGTTGACCGGCGTCGAGGCGATCTCCAACGGGGTGCCCGCGTTCCGGCGGCCGAAGGACGTCAACGCCGGTCGCACCATGATCATCATGGGCGCGCTGGCGATCTTCCTGTTCAGCGGGGTGACCGCGCTGGCGTTGATCTCCGGGGTGCACGTCGCCAACAGCCCCTGCGATCTGATCGGCTTCCCGGCGGACTGCCACAGCACCGGGCAGCGCACCGTCATCGCGCAGGTCGCGGGCGCGGTGTTCGGCACGAACAGCGTGCTGTTCTTCGTCGTGCAGGCCGGTGCGGCGCTGATCCTGCTGCTGGCCGCGAACACCGCCTTCAACGGTTTCCCGATGCTCGGGTCGCTGCTCGCGCAGCGCCGGTACCTGCCGCGCCAGCTGCACACCCGCGGCGACCGGCTGGCGCACTCGAACGGCATCGTGTTGCTCGGGTTGGTCGCGATCGTGCTCATCGCGGCCTTCCGCGGCTCGGTGAACGGGCTGATCCAGCTCTACATCGTCGGGGTGTTCACGTCGTTCACGCTGAGCCAGATCGGCATGGTTCGGCACTGGAACCGAGAACTCGTCGACGCCAGCGAGCGGCGTCGCATCCAGCGGTCCAGGTTGATCAACGCGGTCGGCGCTGTCCTGACGGCGACGGTGCTGGTCGTCGTGCTCGCGACCAAGTTCACCCACGGCGCCTACCTGGTGGTGATCGCGATTCCCGCGCTGTTCTTCCTGATGCGGGCCATCCACCGGCACTACGGCGAGGTCCGGCGGGAGCTCGAACCGGAGTTGGGCGGACTCACGCTGCCCAGCAGGGTGCACGCGGTGGTGCTGGTGTCCACATTGCACAAACCGACGTTGCGGGCGCTGGCGTTCGCCAAGGCCAACCGCCCGGACACCCTGACCGCGCTGACGGTGAACGTCGACGACACCGACACGCACGTGCTGCGCAGCGAATGGGAGCGGCACGACATCGACGTCCCGCTGAAGGTCGTCGAGTCGCCGTATCGGGAGGTCACCCGCCCGGTCGTCGACTACATCAAGCGGATCCGCCGCGAGGGCCCGCGCGATCTGGTGTCGGTGTACATCCCGGAATACGTCGTCGGCCGCTGGTGGGAGAACCTGCTGCACAACCAGAGTTCGCTGCGGCTGTCCTGGCGGCTGCGCTTCGAACCCGGTGTCATGGTGGTGAGCGTCCCGTGGCAACTCGACTCCAGCCGCCGCCGCGACGTCGACCGAGCCCAGCACACCCCCGGCCGCATCCGCCGAGGCATCGCCCCACCGACCTGAGCTCTGCCCAGCTGCCAAGTGCCGACCCGGAGTCGCCGGTCATGTCTGGTCTTCGCGCCCGGTCCTGGCAGGTTGATCTGGTTCCACGCCGATGTGGATGGCGGAACTGGCGTGGCCCGCGGCCGCGTCGAAGCGGACTACGCCGAGTTCCGTAATGCGGGAAGTTCTCGGGCGGTGTCAGGGGAGGGGTAGGGCCGCGAGGCGCCGATAGGAGTCGAGGCGGTCCGCTGGGTCGAAGGCCGTGGTGGTCACCAGGATCTCGTCGGCTCCGGTGCGGGCGGTGAGCTCCTTCAGCTCGACTGCGACTTCGTCCGAGGTGCCGAACACGTGGCCTCGCAGCGCGCGCTCGAACTGCGAGCGCTCGCGGTCGGACATCTCCCGCGCCAACACCTGCTCCGGCGGTTCCAGCGGCGGGAACTCGCCGCGCGTGCGGGAGTAGGTGGTCGCCCACGCCTCGGGGATGAGCAGCCGCCGGGCCTGCTCCGCGGTGTCGGCGACCGCGACGGAGCGGGCGACGACCACGTACGGCTGCGCCGCCCACGCCGAGGGCCGGAAGTGTTCGCGGTAGTGCTCGATGGTGCTGAGCATCCGATCGTCACCGTGGGCCGCCGCGATGACCAGCGGCAGTCCGAACTCCGCGGCGGTGTCGGCTCCGGTGCCGGTGGTGAGCAGGAACACCGGAAGCCGCAATCCCTCGGCCGCCACTGCGTGCACCCCGGGGAACTTGTCGGGTCGCCCGGACAGATAGCCGAGCAACTCGGCCAGCTGTTCCCCGAAGTGCTCGGCCGCGTCCTTGTCGCGACCGAGTGCGCGACGGATTCCGCTGGTGAACCCCAGCGAGCGTCCCAGCCCGACGTCGATTCGATCCGGGTACAGCGACCCGAGCACGCCGAACTGCTCGGCGACCACGAGCGGCTGGTGGTTGGGCAGCATGACGCCGCCGGTGCCGACCCGGAGGCGGGTCGTCGCGGCGGCGATGGCGCTGGCGAGCACGGTCGGTGCCGCACCGGCCACGCCGGGCACGCTGTGGTGCTCGGCCACCCAGAACCGGTGGTAACCGAGGGCCTCGACCTGCTGCGCGAAGCGAACGGTCTCCCGCAGAGCCCGCTGCGGACTCTGCCCCTGCCGGGTGTGCGAGCGGTCCAGCACGGAAAGGCGCAAGGTCACACCGATGTCAACGCCCACCCGGCCCCGAGATTCCACGACCAGCCCCGATGAGGCGGAACACACTGGATTTCACGATGCGGAACATCACGTTCGGTCAAGTCAGTCGCCTACAACTGCCAGGCGTTCCACCCAGCTCCAGCTGGTCAGCTCCGGTGCCCAGCACTGAACGTGTTGTGCATCGGCACGGGTCGTTCTCCGTTCGGGTGAGGAGTGAGGGGCACCCGTGACCAAGTAACTGGGTCACAGGTGCCCCTCACCTCGTTCTCATCGGTGTGAACCCGCAGCGATGCCGGTTGCGCGTGACCTCGGCGGCCTGCGGCGTTCGGCCGCATCGCGCACGCGGAGCCGACGTGGCACGTTGATCCGGTGGAGTTGCAGGACGTGGCCCGCGAGCTGTACACCGCCGACCCGGCCGAATTCATCCCGGCCCGCGACCGGCACGCGGCGGCGGCCAGGCAGCGCGGCGACGAACAACTCGCCAACCAGCTCAAGAAACTGCGCAAACCAACGACCGCGGCCTGGGCGGTGAACCTGCTCGCCGCCCGAGAACACCTCGACGCCCTCGTGGAACTCGGCGAACAGCTGCGCTCGGCACAGCGCGAACTGCGCGGCGACGACCTCCGAACCCTGGCCGCCGAACGAACCCGCCTCCTGCGCGAGCTCACCGACCGAGCGGCCGAACTAGCCGCGCAACACGGCCACCCCCTGACCGAACCAACCCGCCAACAGGTTGAACAAACCCTCACCGCGGCGCTCTCGGACCCCGAAGCGGGCCACGCCGCCCAAGCCGGAACCCTCGCCAAACCCCTGGAATACAGCGGTTTCGGCCTCGACGAACTGGCCGCGGCAGCCATCCGCCGCACCGCGACCCGCCCCAAACCCAGCGATCGGCTGCGCGAGCTCCGCGAGCAACTGCGGCACGCCGACGAGCAACTCGGCGAAGCCGACGACTCGGCCGAGCTCGCCGAGCGCTCGCAGCGCGAGGCGGAGCAGCGATGCGAGGAGCTGCGCGACGAGCTTTCGCGCGCGGAGGGCGAGCTGCGCGAGCTCCGCCGCGAGGCGCAAACGGCGCGGCAGCGCCGAACGCGCGCCGAGCGCGAACGCGACGCGCTATCGGAGCGGCTGCGCCGCGCGGAAGCGCGGGAGCGCTGAGCACCGACATCCGCGTAGCGGATGGGTGTTATGTGAAAAGTGGGCTTCACCTGGGTAAAACGCCTACTTATGGTCTACGCCAGGAACCGCTGGACGATCTCGCTCGCGGATGATTCCGGTCCGGTTCCGGTCGTCCGCACCCTTGGCTTGTGGACAACGTCGTCAACGCGCGAGCCCACTGAGGAACCGATATGAGTCCACCACGCAGCATCCGCACGATGCGGATCGTGCTGCTCGTTCTGCTGCTGCTCATCGGCATCGTCAACTACATCGACCGCAGCACGCTCGCCATCGCCAACCACAGCGTCCAGGACGAGTTCGGCATCGGGCCCACCGAGATGGGTTTGCTGCTGTCGGTTTTCTCCTGGGCGTACGCCTTCGCCCAGCTGCCCGCCGGTGGCCTGCTCGACCGCTTCGGGCCGCGCAAGGTGCTCGGCGGCGGCCTGCTGCTCTGGTCCATCGCGCAGGCGTTCTGCGGGATCGTCGCGAATTTCAAGCAGATGCTCTTCGGCCGGTTGTTCCTCGGCTTGGGTGAGGCACCCGCTTTCCCC
Organism: Saccharopolyspora soli; assembly: GCF_022678645.1. Taxonomy (GTDB): domain Bacteria; phylum Actinomycetota; class Actinomycetes; order Mycobacteriales; family Pseudonocardiaceae; genus Saccharopolyspora; species Saccharopolyspora soli. The sequence goes on from NZ_JALBWV010000014.1 coordinate 20,758, forward strand.
GGCGGCGCCAAGGTGGTGTCCAACTGGTTCCCGCGCGAATCACGGGGCGCGCCGGTCGGACTGTTCAACGCCGCCTCCACGCTCGCCCCGGCCATCGCTCCACCGCTGTTGACCTGGCTGATGCTCAGCTACGGCTGGCGCGCGATGTTCATCGTCGCCGGGGTCGCCGGGATCGTGCTCGCGCTGGTCTGGTTCGTCGTCTACCGCGACCGGCAGCAGGTTTCCGACGAGCCCGCACCCACCGCGCAGCCGGTGTCGTTGCGGGAGTGGCTCGGCCTGCTGCGGCACGGCACCACCTGGGGCATGATCCTCGGCTTCTCCGGGGTCATCTACTCGATCTACCTCTACCTGACCTGGCTGCCCGCCTACCTGGAGAGCGAACGCGGGCTGAGCGTGGCCGACACCGGGATCGCGTTGATCGTGCCCTACCTCGCTGGCACTCTCGGCATGCTGGCCGGTGGCGCGGTCGGCGACGTCTTGGTGCGCCGCGGTGTTCCCACCATGCTCGCGCGGAAGGTGCCGATCTGCGCCGGACTGCTGGTCGGCGGGCTGTGCACCATCCCGGTGGCGCTCACCCCGAGCACCACGTTGGCGCTGGTGTCCATCTCCGCGTCGCAGTTCTTCATGAACTCGGCGAGTTCCGGTGCCTGGTCGTTGGCGACCACGGTGGGCAGCGAGCGCATCACCGCATCGTTGGGCAGCCTGCAGAACTTCGGCGGCTACTTCGGTGGCGCGTTCGCGCCGCTGATCACCGGGATCATCGTGGACGAGACGGGATCCTTCGTGATCGCCCTGCTCGCCGCCAGCGGGATCGCCATCGTCGCCGCGCTCTGCTACGCGTTCCTGGTTCGCAAGCCGGTCGGATTTTCCGAATCCACAGCGGAAATCGCCGTCGCGCACTCCGGAAAGGACTGATCGCAGTTGTCCAGCCTGCGCGCTGACGTCTTCGTCGGCAAGTCGGTGCTCGTCGTCGGCGGCACCAGCGGAATCGGTGCCGCGGTCGCCAACGCCTTCACCCAGCACGGCGGCGAAGTCCGCGTCACCGGAGTGGGCGCGGTGGCGGCGGAGCTCGACGAAGCGATCGAGGTGTTCGAGTCCGACGTGACCCGCCCCGGCAGCCTGAAGTCCATTGTGGATGAAATGGATCGACTGGATGTGCTGGTGAACTGCGCGGGCATCATCCGCCGGGGCGAGGAATTGGAGCCGGAGGCGTTCGCGCGGGTCGTGGACGTCAACCTCACCGGCACCATGCGGGCCTGCGCGGCGGCCCGCGAACTGCTCGCCCGATCCGGTGGCTGCATCGTCAACACTGCCTCGATGCTCAGCTACTTCGGCGGCGCGCTGGTGCCCGGCTACTCCGCCAGCAAGGGTGGGGTCGTGCAGTTGACCAAGTCGCTCGCGGCGGGTTACGCGGCCGACCGCATCCGGGTCAACGCGGTCGCGCCGGGCTGGATCCGCACCCCGCTGACGGAGGAACTGCAGTCCGATCCGGAGGTCACCGCGCGCATCCTCGGCCGCACCCCGCTGGGCCGGTGGGGAACGCCGCGGGACGTGGCGCGCGCAGTGCTGTTCCTGGCCTCCGAGGAGGCGGAATTCATCACCGGGACGGTCCTCCCGGTAGACGGCGGCTACCTCGCCGTCTGAAAGCGTGTTGTCGAACTCGTTTTGCGTGGCGGTGCGGGTGGCGGAACCTCAGAAGCCTTCTCGACTCCGGGATCCCCGACATCATGTATGTCCAACGCCACGTCGGGGCTGTCCTCCCGAGATAGCTCGGGGTGCGGGGTGTCCCCGCATGGCACCGCTGAGAACCCGCGGCGGTGCAAGTGGCGTACGTGGGCCAAGCGGCTTCGCCGCTTCAAAAACAAGATCAAAGACAGTTTTGACCAACACCGAACGCAGTTAGGGGAGTGAGCGCATGTCGTCCGACAACCAGGTGCGGGTGCTGCCGTCGGCATCGATCCCGCCGGAGATGGCCGTCGCGGCGGTGCCCGAGGACGACCGGGTGTGGGTGCCGCAGGCGCCGGACGTGTGGTTCCGGCCGCTGATGTTCAACACCGTGGTCGGCCAGTGGTGCAACCTGCTGTGGGTGACCAAGTCCGGCATCGTGTCGCGGCACCGCCATCCGGGCGCGGTGCACGGCTACGTGATCAAGGGCAAGTGGCACTACTACGAACACCCGTGGGTCGCCGAGACCGGGCACTACGTCTACGAGCCGCCGGGGGAGATCCACACCCTCGCGGTTCCCGACGATTGCGACGAAATGATCACGTTCTTCAACATCTCCGGTGCGATGATCTACCTTGACGAGGCCGGTCACCAGGTGGGCTACGAAGACGTGTTCACCAAGATCGATATGTGCCGCGCGCACTACGAGAAGGTCGGACTCGGCGGCGATTTCGTCGACCAGTTCGTGCGTTGAGCCGCCGCCGGGCCACCTGGCGGCGGGCGGCCCGGCACCTCGGTGATCGGCTAGCCGTCCTGAACGGGCTGGTGAGCCACGAACGAAGGTGTCCTGATGGCTGAGCGCGATGAAGCGATCCCGACCGATCCGGCGAGGGCTTTTCCGGACAAGAACATTCCGCAGCCGCAGGTGCGCGACCTGCCGGAGCCGCCGGGGAACCAGTGGCGCCTGATCGGTCCGGGTGTGGTCGCCGCCGGGGTCGGCCTGGCCAGCGGCGAGTTCATCCTGTTCCCGTACATCACCTCGCAGGTCGGCCTGACGTTCGTTTGGGCGGCGCTGCTCGGCTTGTTCACGCAGTACTTCCTGAACATGGAGATCGAGCGGTACACGCTGGCCACCGGGGAAACCGCGGTCACCGGCTTCAGCAGGCTGTGGAAGCACTGGGGCCTGGTGTTCGCGATCATGGCGTACTTCGCGAACCTCTGGCCCGCTTGGGCGACCAGCTCGGCGACCTTGGTGACCTACGTCGTCGGCGGCAACGTCGCGGTGATCTCCGTGGTGATCCTGGTGATCGTGGCGCTGATCCTGACCCTGGCACCGGCCGTCTACACGGCGCTGGAACGCGCGCAGATGGTCAAGGTCGCGGCGATCCTGCTGCTCATCGTGATCGGCTCGCTGTTCGTCCTCGGCGCCAACACCTGGGCTGCGCTGCCCACCATCGTCACCCAGCCGCGGTTCCCCGCCGCCGAACTCGGCTTCGCGGTGCTGATGGGCGCGCTGGCCTTCGCCGGGGCCGGTGGTGGGCAGAACCTGGTGCAGAGCAACTGGATCCGGGACAAGGGATTCGGCATGGGCCGTTATGTCCCGAAGATCGTTTCACCGCTGACCGGTGAAGTGGAGGCGCGTGGCCAGGCCGGGTTCATCTTCCCGGCGACCGAGGAGAACCTGACCCGCTGGCGGGCGTGGTGGCGGTTCGCCAACAAGGAGCAGGCGCTCACCTTCGTCGCCATCACCTTCCTGTCCATCATGTTCATGTCCCTGCTGGCCTACGCCACGGTCTTCGGCGGGAACGTGTCCAACGACGTGTCGTTCCTGCAGGTCGAGGGCGAGCGGATGATGGACCTGGCCGGGGGTTGGTTCGGCTACTTCTTCTGGGTCGTCGGCGCGTTCTCGTTGTTCGCGGCGGCCCTGGGCATCGTCGACTACACCAGCCGGTTGGCCGCCGACGTCTTGAAGACGACGTACTTCCCGAACGTCTCCGAGAGCAAGATCTACGCCGCGCTGGTGTGGGGCCTGGTGCTGATCGGTGCCGTGGTCGTCGCCGCTGGCCTGGGTCAGCCGCTGCTGCTCGCCACCATCGCGGCCTGCGTCGGCGGGGTGATGATGTTCATCTACTCCGGCCTGCTGATCGCCATCAACCGCAAGATGCTGCCCAGCGCGATCCGGGTGCGCGGCTACCGGTTGGCCGCGCTGGTCTGGTCGATCCTGCTGTTCGGGGTGCTCGCGGTGTTGACCGTCCAGCAGCAGTTGGACAAGTTGTTCGGCTGAGAGCCTGTCTTCCAAACTCGTTTTGCATTGCGGTGCGGGTGGCGGAACCTCAGAGGCTTTCTCGGCTCCGGGATCCCCGACATCATGTATGTGACCACGTCGGGGCTGTCTTCGCGAGAAAGCCTCTTCTGAGAACCCACGGCGGTGCCAGCTGCGGGAGTGGGAGGAAGCGGCTCACGCCGCTTGCCTGACGACCGCCTGCGGTCACGCCCATTCCGCGCGAGTTCTGACCCGCAGCTGGTGCCATCATCTATCCGGCGAGCGACGATCGGACGGATGGCGGACATGGGAGCACCGAACGGGCGGATGGTCACGAGGTGGTGGCGGTGAAGGCCAACGAGGTCTACCGCTACCGCCTCGACTGGTTCGTCAGCTTCGTCTCCGTGGTGGAGCACGGCGGCTTCTCGGCTGCGGCGCACGCCTTGTACCGGTCGCAGTCGCGGATCAGCACCCATGTCGCGGAGTTGGAGAAAGCGCTGGGTGTGCGGCTGTTCGACCGCTCGCAGCACCCGGTGGCGCTGACCGCCGACGGCCGCGCGTTGCTGTCGCACGCACGCGGCATCCTGCGGCACCTGCAGGCTGCCACCGAGGAGGCCGGGCGCGCCGCGCAGCGGGTGCGCGGCCGGGTGCGGCTGGGTGCCTACCCGAGCGCGGCGGCGCACCTGTTCCCGTTCCTGTTCGAAAGCGGCGCGCAACGGTTTCCGGGCATCGAGCTGGCGCCGTGGGAGGGCGCGACGCTTGAGCTGGAGGCGGCGCTGATCTCCGGCGACGTCGACCTCGCGATCCGCCCGGTGCTGCCGGTGACGGCCAGCGAAACGCTCACCTTCCAACCGCTGTGGCGGGAGCCGTTGGTGGCGGTGGTACCGGCCGACGACCGGCCGGTGAGCGCGCTGCGGCTGGCGGAGCTGGCGGCGAAGCCGCTGATCACGATCGGGGAGAACACCGAACGCGCGAACGACCACTTCGAGGCGAACCTGGTGTTCGAGCAAGCGGGCCTGGTGCCCAACGTCATCTTCCGCAGCAACCAACCGCAAACCCTGGTGGCCTTGGTGCGCAAGGGGATCGCGGTGGGCGTGACCAACGCCCTGGCGATGATCATGGCGAACACCGCGGGAGTCCGCCTGGTCCCGATCAGCGACGTGACCCACGGCCGCGAGGTGGCCCTGTGGTGGCGAAAGGACCGAACCCCGACGAAAGCCCAAGAAGCGATCCAAGCCCTGGTAACAGAAGCCCCACCCCCAGACTTCACCCACCTCAACCCCTGAGTCGTGAGTGCGAAAGTGGGCTCCAGCCCGATTTGGCACTCACGACCGGTATGGGGAAGCCTCCGGCCGCTGGGGTCGGAGGCTCCGCCTGGCCGGGGGTTCGGAGGCTCCACGTGCCAGCGCGGAGCGCCCGGTCGGCACCTCCAGGTTAACGCTCAGCGCCGGTTGTCGGGACCTCCCCAGCCGCCGCCACCTGGAGTTTCGATGCGGACTCGGTCTCCTCGGCGCAGCGGCCAGGTGCCCTTGGCGGGGAGCCCCTGCTCCGTGCCGTCCGCCCGGATCAGGGTGTTGCGGCCCACCGCGCCCGGTTGGCCGCCGCTGGCGCCCCACGGCGGGTGGTCGCGGCGTTCGGACTGGATGGTGAGCGTGCAGTCCGCCAGCGCCTCGATTTCCCGCACCAGGCCGTCGCCGCCGGGGTGGCGGCCGTCGCCGCCGGAGGACGGGCGGAGTTCGTAGCGCCACACCCGCAGCGGGTAGTCGAGTTCCACCGCTTCCGCCGGGGTGTTCTGGGTGTTGGTCATGCCGGTGTGCACGCCGGACATGCCGCGGCGGGTGGGGGTGCCGCCTTCGCCGCCGCCGAGCGTCTCGTAGTAGCTGAAGGCCGGGTCGCTGTCGCCGATGAGCAGGTTGTTCATCGTGCCCTGGCTGGCCGCCGGAACGCGGTCCGGGATCGCCTGGGCGAACGCGCCGAGCAGCACGTCCACGATGCGCTGGCTGGTCTCGACGTTGCCCGCCGCGGTCGGGGCCGGGAACGTCGGGTTCACCACCGTGCCCTCCGGCGCTTCGACGCGCAGCGACCGGTAGCACCCGGCGTTGGGCGGGGCGTCCGGATCGGTGAGCATCCGGAAGACGAACATCGACGCCGAAAGGGTCACCGCGAACACCGCGTTGCAGTTCACCGGGATCTGCCGGGCGCTGCCGTCGAAGTCCACCAGCACCTCGTCGCCGGACACCGTCACCGCCGCCCGGATCGGCACCCCGTCACCGATCTCCAGCACGTCCTCGTTGCGGTAGCAGCCGTCCGGGATCTCGCGGATCGCCGCGCGCACCCGGCGGTCGGAGTAGTCGCACACCGCGGCCATCGCCGCACGCAGCCGCTGCGAGCCCATCCGACCGGCCAGCTCGCGCATCCGCACCGCCCCGACGTGGTTCGCGGCGAACTGGGCCCGCAGGTCGCCGCGGCGTTCCGCGGGGGTCCGCGAGTTGGCTGCGATCAGCCGGACCACGTCTTCGCGCTCGCCGCTGGCATCGGCGATTCGGATCGGCGGGATCCGGACGCCCTCCATCGCGATCTCGGTGGCGGACGCGGGCATCGAGCCGGGTGCCGCACCAGCGACGTCGGCGTGGTGGGCGCGGTTGGCGACGTAGCCGAGCAGTCGGTCGCCGTAGCCGACAGCGGCGACGATCGTCAGGTCCGGCAGATGGGTGCCGCCCAGGTACGGGTCGTTGACGCAGACCTGGTCGCCCGGTTCGAGCTGCCCGCAGGTGTCCAGCACCGCGCGGACGCTGGCTGGCATCGCGCCGAGGTGCACCGGGATGTGCTCGGCCTGCGCGACCATCTCTCCGTCGGCGTCGAACACCGCGGCCGAGCAGTCGGCGCGTTCCTTGATGTTGGGGGAGTAGGCGGCGCGGCGCAGAGCCACGCCCATCTCGTCGGCGACCCCGGCCAGCGCGTGCCGGAAGACTTCGAGTTCGACGGCGGAAAGCTCGGTCATGTCAATCGCACCACCAGGTTCCCGACATCGTCCACTGCGGCCACTTCGTCGTCGGCGAGCAGAGTTGTGGTGTCGGGTTGTTCGATCAGCGCCGGACCGCTGACCTCGTCGCCCGGCCGCAGCGCCGCTCGCGAGATGATCTGCGCCCGCACCATCCGGTCGCCGATGCCGATCTCGCGGTCCGGCTTGCGTTCCGGCCGACCCTGGTCCCAGTCCTGCGGCGGTTCGGCGAGGATTGGTTCTCCTTGGGCGATGACCCGCAGCGTGACCACCTCGACCTTCTCGTCCCGCATGGCATATCCGTACGACTCGCGGTGCGCGGTGTGCAGCAACTCGGCGATGTCGTCCTGTTCCACGACGTTGATCCGCAGTTCGTGGGACTGGCCCGCGTAGCGCATGTCGGCCACTTTGGACAGTGATATATCCGTTGTCACACCTTGTTTTTCCAACTCGCGATGAGCCTCGGTGGCCAGTTCGGCCCAGGCTGGCGACAGATCTTGGTCGGCATCCACCAGCACCGTTCGGGATGCCTCGAAGCGCGGCGGCGCCAGCAGCAGGCCGAGCGCGCTGAGCACGCCTGGTGCGGGCGGCACCACCACCGCCGGGCAGCCGAGCTCGCGCGCCAGCGCGGTCGCGTGCAGCGGACCCGCGCCGCCGTAGGCGACCAGGGCCAGCCCAGCGGGGTCGACACCGCGTTCGGTGCTCACCCGGCGCAACGCCCGAGCCATCGTCGCCCGGACCACGGAGAGCACCCCGGCGGCGGATTCCGGCAACGCGGCCAGCGCGCGCCGCGCGGCGTCGGCGTCCAGCCGCAGGCCGCCACCGAGCTCGCGGGCCGGGTCCAGATGTCCCAGCGCGCAGTGCGCGTCGGTCACCGTGGGCTGCTCGCCGCCGAGGCTGTAGCAGGCGGGGCCGGGATCGGCACCGGCCGAATGCGGTCCGACGCGCAGGGCGCCGCCGGTGTCCACCCACGCGATCGACCCGCCACCAGCGCCCACCGTGTGGATCCCGACGGCCGGGGTGCGAAACGGCAGTCCGGCGATCTCTGACGACGTCGACACCTCGGGGCGGCCCTCGCGGACCAGGCACACATCGGTGGACGTGCCGCCCATGTCGAAGGCGATCGCGTCGTCGAAACCGGCCGAACGCGCGACCACCCCGGCCGCCACCACCCCGGCGGCCGGACCGGAGAGCAGCGTGTGCACCGGTGCCGTGGCGGCGAAGTCCACGCCCGCGGTCCCGCCGCTGGAGGTCATCACGGTGATCGTCGGTTCGGGCAGCCGGGCGGTCAGGTTGGACAGGTAGCGGCGCATCACCGGCTCGATCGCCGCGTTGAGCACGCAGGTCGACGCGCGCTCGAACTCGCGGAACTCCGGCAGCAGCGCGCTGGACCGGGTGATCGGCACGCCGAGGTCGGCCAGGGCGGCGCACAGCCGACGTTCGTGGTCGTCGCAGACGTACGAGAACAGCAGGCTCACCGCGATCGACTCGGGCTCCAGACGTCGGACCTCGGTCACCACCCGTTCGACCTCGGCGTCGGTGAGCGCGATGATCGCCTCGCCCTGCGGGCTCATCCGTTCCGCGACGGTGACCACCTGCTCGTGCGGCACCAGCGGATCCGGCTTGGTCGCGGTCAGGTCGTACAGCGCGGGCCGGTTCTGCCGGGCGATCTGCAAGACGTCGGTGAACCCGTCGGTGGTGACGAACGCGGTGCGGGCGATCTTGCGCTCCAGCACGGCATTGGTGGCAGTGGTGCTGCCGTGCGGCAGCAGGCGGAGGGTGCCGCCGGGCAAGCTCTCGACGACCCCGCGCTGCACGCCTTCGGCCTGGTTCGCCGGGGTGGTCGGCACCTTCACGGCCTTCGGCCGGTGCCCGGGAGCGTGCACGACTACGTCGGTGAACGTGCCTCCGACGTCCACCCCGGCACACGCTTCGGCCTGCCCCGACATCACAGTCACCCCGCACCCATCATCGCGCAGCCCCGCAACCTCGGCAGCGGCTCGACCGAGCCGATTGCCGCTCGTGACGCCTCCGTTCCGGGTCTACTGCATTCGGCTGATCTGGACCGATCGCCTTCCCGCGGCAGTGCTGATGCTCTAGTTTGCAGATGTTGATCTTTGGCGAGGGGGAAGATTGGCCTGGCAGCCCCGCGTTGCGGTGCGAATCGTGTCGTCCCAGGTGCGGGTTACCGCATCCGACGCCGATGACGACGGATGCGACCTCCGCAGGGCGTTGAAGTCCCGTCTCGGTGCACGGGTGGAAGCGCGGAACTGGCGGCTGCGGAAGGGGCCGTTCGGACTCGATCCCTTCGTGCGCGCACTTGAGTTCGTGCACAAGGAGCTCCGCCGCGGTCTCCAGCTGGAGGCGGCCTTGGCGGCCGCGACCGGGGCTCTGGGGGACGTGCACGGCGGCCTGCGCCGTTTCGTCGAGTGCGCCTTGGCGCAGTACTTCGACTACCACGAGTCGCGTGAACAGGAATTGGGACCGCTGAACTTCCTCGGCGTGTGGACGGTCGTCCCGCTCAAGCAGAACGCGCGCCTCGGCGCGTGGGGCCCGCTGTACGAGTCGGCCGCCGGTGATCGCGAGATTCGGCGGCTGCGAATGGGGAAAGCCCGCGACGAGCTGACGCCGTGGGCGAGCATCGCCGCCAAGGTCGCCGGGCAGGCGGTCGGTGCGGTCGAACCGCGCCGGATCCACGTCGTCGAGCTGGGACTCGCCGACGGGATCGAGGAACCACTGCTGACCGGGCTGACCCCGGAACAGGTCGAGACCCGGTACGACGACACCGGTCGCGACGCCGCCAATGACGTGGTGCTCGGATCGCAGGCCACCCCCGGAGTCGGTTGCGGGGATTGCCAAGCCGCTGCGGTCTGCCCGGAACTCGTTCCGGTTCCCGAAGTCCTCCAGCAGGACCACGCGGGTCGGTGGACCCGTTCGATCGCCATGCACGAGCTGCTCAGCTACGAGCAGTGCCCTGCCCAGTGGTACCTGCGGTCGGTCGCGAAACTGCCCGGTGTCGACGACGGCACCCCGGCGATTCATCGCGGAAATGTCGTGCACGAGTGGCTGAAGCTCGCCCATCAGCGCGAAACGCCCTGCACCGCGGCAGATCTACCCGAGCCCGACACCGGACACCTCGGCTTGGCCGAGGGAGTGCTGAGCCAGGACGACTGCGCCATCGCGCTGCCGTTCCTCAAGGCGCACATACCGGTTTGCCCGCTGGCAGATGCGGGCACGACGGTCGTCGAGATCGAACGGAACGTGCACGGATTCGACGCGATCAGCGACGTCGTCGCGGTGGCGAAGCCCGACATGGTGCTGCGCCGCGGCGACGCGCTGGTCTTCCACGAGGTCAAGACGACCGAAGCGCGGCTGCCTGAATCCGACGACGACGCACGCGAAAAATACCCGGTGGTGGCGATGAATCTGCTGATGCTCGAACACGGCGTGACGCAGTGGTTCGGTGCGGCGCACGGCGAGGTGCAGCTGGAGGTCGTGACCCCGCGAGGTGCGCGGGTCTTCCGGTACGGCACGGACGACGAACTGGTCATGACGCTGTCCCGCTCGCGAATCCGGAACCTGACCGGGGAGTGGTTGGACGACCGGGAATGGGAGACGCGCCCTGGAGCGCATTGCAGGCGCTGCTCCGTGCGCCGCTGGTGTCCGGACAGCGTCGCCGCGGACGCGCCGGTCGACGGCGATTCCTGCTGATCGGCATCGGGACTGACCATGGCAGCGCAAGGTGAACCCGTTGCACCGTCCAGGCCGCGCCAGCGGAAAGTGCCGCCAGCGCGACCTCGACGTCGGCGGGATCCTCGGTTCAGCACGGAAGTTCCGCGACGTGGTTGGGAAGACGCCGTCTACCACCTGGACACCGGTGTGCTGTTCGCCGCCTCGGTGGACGCGGTGTGCGGCAGTCGCATGGTTCGGCATTACCGAGGTCGGCTGCACACCACCGACGTGATCGTCGCCGAGGTGCGGCACCGGGCGACGAATCCCACGAACAAGCCGGGGGTGCAGGAGGCCGCCGAGGAAGCCGTCCGGATGTTCATCGACGGCGCAGCGGTGGCGATCGACGAACTGGGACCAGGGGATGTCTGGATGTTCGAGTCGGTCTTGCAACAACTGCGCCAGCTGGAAGCCGCTCAGGCCGACGGGCCCGCGTCACCGCAGGTGCGGGCGAAGCACGGCGGCGAAGCCTCGGCCATCGTGTGCTGCCTGCGGGAAATGGACAGCGGCGCTCGCGTGGTCTTCGCCACCAACGACGGCGGCGCGAGTCGCGTCGCGCACAGCCGTCAGGTCCACACCAGACATTTCGGCCATCTGCTGAACGAACTCGTGTGCGCCGCGACGTATCGCAACGAGGAAGCGTTCGCGCTGTTCGAGCGGGCGAATCGAATCACCGGCGTACCGGCTGTCGCTCGTCCGCAGGGGGAACAAGACCTCTCCTGCCAGGCAGCGGCCGATGGTTGCACGGCCTGCGTCGGCTGAACCAGCTCAAGCAGGCGGAGCCCAGCCCTGTTCGACCAGGTCGCGTTCCACCGCCGTGACGTCGGGGTCGCCGAGCACATCCGCGACCACCTCGGCCGAAACGAGCCGGTCTCGATAGGCGTCCAGCGACATGGACAGCAGCCAGGGCGACGCCGCGGGTTCGGACTCGTCGGCTCCGGCCGCGCGCCATTGCTCGCCGAGTCCGGCCAGCTCCATCAAGTCGGCGACCCGTCGCGGATCGCGCGTGAGATGTGTGAAGTCGCGGTTGGGGAACGAGCCCCGAAGCGTCCGGACGGCCGCCAACCGGCTCAGGCCGAAGTGCAGCATGAAGCGCGCCAGCGCATCGCGTTCCTCGACGTCCTGACGCGCCGCGTTCCACCAGTTGCGCACTGCGGCTTCGGGCGCGAGGAACCGCCCGGCGAAGCATTCGGCCCGCCATTCCTGCACATCGGATTCATCGATCTCGTCGCCCCGCTCGATGATGAACGTTCGCCGGTCCCGGAAGAGCACGTGCGCCAACTCGTGCGCGAGGGTGTAGCGCTGGCGGGTCCACGGGTCGTGCGAGCTGACGAAGACCACCGACCGCCAGTCGTCGCCGCATTCGTCGTGCACCGTCATGCCGTGCACGTTCGGCGGAAGCGGCAGCACGACGACCGGGACGCCGATCGATTCGACGATCTCCGTCAGATCGCCGATCGGAGCGTCGTCGGCGATGCCGAGGATCGATCGCAGGTTCTGCGCCGTCCGCCGCGCTGCTTCCGGCGCGTAGGGGGTGTGGTTGCAGGCCCGGCGCGCAAGTTCGGCCCGTGCCGACCGGTCCGCGGCTTCCGCGCCGTACCAGGAAGTCAACAGGCGCAGATGTTCGAGCAGGTGTTGTGCGCGGCGCAAATCCGCTCGCTCGTCAACATCGGACTCGACGAGTCCGGACCGCAGTGCCACGCCGAGGTTGGCCCGCGGATCCGTTGCTCCGACCAACACTGCCAACGGGATCTCGGTGTGCACCGACAGTCGGGCCAGCTCCGACATGGTCGGGTCCCGACGATCGGCCAGCACCTCGGCAAGCCAACCGGTGTGTGGGGTCAGTTCGAGGCTGCGGTACGCCTCGACGAGGGCCGTACCGTCAGCCGTCAGCAGCTGCCGCAAGCGTTCCCCGCGCATCGGGGAGCTGTCCGCGCTCGACATGTTTCCCCCTACATCGCACGCTGCCGACAGGCTAGCGCCCCGGCTTGCCGCCCACCCCAGTTCCAGGCACATCCGCACCGCTAGCAGCCAGTTTAGAACACGTGTTCGGTCGAGGTGAAGGAGTGTCACCCGTTCGGATCGAGCACGTGTCGGCGGGCTCGATGGTCGGCCGCCTGTCGGCAGTCGTGGTTATGGTCCCGGCACGAATCGCGGTCCCGCGGAATACGGAGGCGACATGAGCATCGTGACCAGCAATCAACCCACCGGCACGCCTACCTGGATCGACCTCGGGATCCCCGACCTGGACCGGGCGATGGAGTTCTACGGATCATTGTTCGGCTGGGACTTCCAGGTGGGTCCGAAGGAAGCCGGGTACTACACGAACTGCCTGGTGGGCGGTCGGCCGGTCGCGGCGATCATGCCCAATCCCGATCCGAACGCCACCGAGTTCTGGTGGAATGTCTACTTCGCCACCGATGACTGCGACGCCACCGCCAAGCGGATCACCGACGCCGGTGGCAGCCTGCCGATGCCGCCGATGGATGTGATGGACCAGGGCCGGATGGCGATCGCCTTCGACCCCACCGGTGGCCAGTTCGGGCTGTGGCAGGGCCGCGCGCACGTCGGTTCTCAGGTGGTCAACGAGCCGAACTCGTTGGTCCGCAACGACCTGGTCACCCCGGATCCGGCACCGGCCAGGGAGTTCTACGCGGCGGTCTTCGACTTCACGCTGGACGGCAACGAACAGCTGCCCGAGCTCGACTTCACCTTCCTGCGCCGCCCGGACGGGCACGAGATCGGTGGCATCATCGGCGACCCGAACGCGGCGCGGTCCAGCTGGGACACCACCTTCGAGGTCGCCGACACCGACGCCGTGGTGGCCAGGGCGACCGCTGGCGGCGGCACGGCGACCGAGCCCGACGACATGATCTACGGCCGGTTCGCCACCATCTCCGACCCGTTCGGCGCGGAGTTCTCCGTCATCGCCCGGCCGCCGGTCTGACCGTCCACTGAGGACATTCCAGGTCGCCGCGCGGCGCTTCGGTCACTGGAGGTAGCCGCCGACTTCGTCGGGCGGGCGCGGGGCCGGTGATCCCGAGCTGTCCCGGAACTCCGCCCGTGCGCGCCGCTGTCGCAGCAGATCCCAGCACTGGTCGAGGTTCACTTCCAGTTCGCGCAGCCGGGCGCGCTGTTCGGCGCTGAGCCCCTGCCCGCTGGCGGCGGCGCGCAGCCGGTGTTCCTCGTCGATCAGCTCGTCGATCAGGCCCAGGATGTCCTCGTCGGCCATGTCGATCCCCCTCGCACGTGGTCGGCTACCCATCTCCAGGGAAGCACAGCGGCAACATCCTCGCAGGTCACCGGCGCGCAGCCGGGACCGGGCCGATCCGGCCGTGGCGCTCCAGCTTCTGCCACGGCAACCGCGCCCCGGCCAACGCGGTGATCACCGACTGCACCACGATCATGTACATCAACTGCCGGTACACGATCTGCTGCAACGGCAACGTCAGCAGCGGCCGCAACCGCTCGCCATCCAGCCGGAAGGCGATCACGCCGGGCACCGCCTGCAACACCAGGAATCCCAGCCAGGTCGCGGCGACCGTCGCAGCGTCCTCGGTGAACAGCGCGAAGAACGCGGTCACGTCGACCACCGGTGCGATCACCTGCAACAGCACCTGGAAGACCAGCAGGTAGGGCAGGCCGAGCCGACCGAGCCGACCGGCCGCGCCGCGCTCGACGACCGAATGCCGGTGCTTCCAGGCGGCCTGCAACGTGCCGTAGCACCACCGGTAGCGCTGCTTCCACAGCTGGCCGTAGGTGGTGGGCGCCTCGGTCCACGAGATCGCCTGCTCCTCGTAGACCACCCGCCAGCCGTCCCGTTCCAGCGCCATGGTCAGGTCGGTGTCCTCGGCGAGCGTGTCATCGCTGACCCCACCGATCCGTTCGATCGCCGACCGCCGGAAAGCACCGAGCGCACCGGGCACGGTCGGCGTGCAGTGCAGCAGGTCGTAGATGCGGCGATCCAGGTTGAACCCGATCACGTACTCGATGTGCTGCCAGCGGGCGAGCAGGCTGCGGCGGTTGCCGACCTTGACGTTGCCGGACACCGCGCCGATCAGCGGATCGGTGAAGTGCGCGACGAGGTGCCCTACCGCATCGGGTTCGAGCACCGTGTCACCGTCCACCATGACCAGCAGCTCCGAGTTCGCCGCCGCCATGCCGGTGTTGAGCGCTGCCGCCTTGCCCGCGTTCGGCTGCCGGATCAGGCGAACGTGCGCGAACCGCTGCTGCAACCGTTCGACGATCTCGGCGGTCCGATCCGTGGAGCCGTCGTCGACCACGATCACTTCCACCGGGTGTTCGGAGGTGAGGATCGACCGCACCGTGCTCGCGATACCGGCTTCCTCGTTGTAGGCCGGGACGATCACGCCGACGCGCTGGCTGATCTGCCACGGCGCCTGCCACCTGCGCGTCCGCCGCACGTGCAGCGGCGCGACCAGCAGCACGAACACGAGGCGCAGCGTGGCGAGTGCGGTCGCCACCCAGAGCAGCACCCGCAGTGCGTCGCTCAGCCAGGCCGACAGTTGGACGGCGGCGACGAACAGCGTGCCGCCGACGCGGTCGATGATCCGAGCCTCGTTCATCGTCGCGGGCAGCTGGAACGTGCTGCCGACCGAGCCGACCCGCCACCCGCCGCGCTGCAAGTCGGGCAACAGCCGGTCCAGTGCCTCGACGGTGCCCGGACCTGCGGTGTCGTGCATCAGCAGCACCGCGCCCCGGCCGTCGCGCGGTGTCGAGTTCGCCAGCACGGCGTCGACACCGGGCTGCCGCCAGTCCTGCGAGTCCAGGTCGGCCAGCACCACCTGGCGACCGTGGTTGCCGATCCGCAGCACCGCCTTCCACGCCGCGTAGTCCAGCGATCCGGTGGTCGTCTCCGGCGGCTGGACGAGGTTGGTGGTGATCCCGGCGGCTCCGGCCAGCGCGAGATCGGTCGCCTGCAGTTCCAACCGCACCCGCAGGTCGCCAGCCTGTCGCAGATCGGCTCGGGTCAAGGTGCGGTTGCCGATCTCGTGCCCGGCCTCGACGATCCGGCGGATGAGTTCCGGGTGCTTGGCGGCCTGCGCGCCGGTGACGAAGAACGTGGCGCGCACCCCGTGCCTGGCCAGCGCGTCCAGCACCGCAGGTGTCCATTGTGGATCCGGTCCGTCGGCGAAGGTCAGCGCCAGGCTGCGGGGTGGTGGGTGCTGCACCGTCGGTTCGCGCGGATCGATCACCGATCCGCCGGAGAACGCGGACTGCGGGACGAACTGCCTGGTCCCGCTCGGCGTGCTGGGCACGTCCGCGCGCAGCAGCGCGTCCAGCGAGAGCAGGCTGCACAGCGCGAGCAGCACCAAGCCGAGCAGCAACCAGTGCGCTCGGGGAGTTCGGGGAATCGGAGAGCGGCGTGGCAAAGCGTTCCTGCCTGGTCAGGGATTCGGGCTCGCATTCGGGGTGGCGGGCAGCGGTGGGGCCGGGGCGCGGGAGTTGAGCATCGCGGCGGCGAGGAACAGCCCGAGGCAG
The DNA here is from genome assembly GCF_022678645.1 of Saccharopolyspora soli. Classification (GTDB taxonomy): domain Bacteria; phylum Actinomycetota; class Actinomycetes; order Mycobacteriales; family Pseudonocardiaceae; genus Saccharopolyspora; species Saccharopolyspora soli. The sequence goes on from NZ_JALBWV010000014.1 coordinate 36,918, forward strand.
GCGAGCACGATGCTGGCGGCCAGGGCGAACCGCCGGAAAACGCGGCGGCGACGCCCGCTGCGGTCGACGAAGATCGGATCCGCGGGGTAGCGCATCCGCCGAAGCCGCCGATCAGGAGTGACGCTGAGGGCGACCGCCCCGCGCCGCCCGGTTCGTCCGCCGCGTCCGGTGTGGACGACCAGTCCGGAGCCGGCGCGGCGTCGGTGTCTGGCGTGGACTTCTTTCGAGCCGCTACGGGGTCGCTGGCGGTCTCGACTAGACATCACTACTCCGGTTGTCGTCGGTCACTCGAACAGTTGGGGTCGAGGCACAGTACGATAACGTTACGGTCACTTCGGTCCAAGGCGCGCTGGTGTCGGGGGTGCGTGCGAGTCACCTGATCGCAGGGAGTGAACACAGCCAGTGAGAACTTTCTGGCGGCGTACCACCCGGCTGCTGGCGCTGCTCCTCGCCACTGTGCTCGTGCTGGTCGTGGGTACGGCGCTGTACCTGGACTTCGCGTTGGGCAGAGTGCCCGCGTTCACCGACTACGGCGGTCGGGTCGAGGCGGCCCGCGGCACGAACTGGCTGCTGGTCGGCTCGGACAGCCGAGCAGGGCTTTCCGCGCAGCAGGAACAGGAATTGGTCACCGGCGACGCCGCGGACGCGGCCGGAGCGCGCACGGATACCGTGATGCTGCTGCACATCCCGGCCGGTCCGGGCGCTCCGACGCTGGTCAGCATGCCGCGCGACTCGCTGGTGCCGATCTACGGCTATGGCCGCAACAAGCTCAACGCGTCCTACTCCTTCGGCGGTCCGACGCTGCTGTCCCGCACGGTCGAGGAGGCGACCGGCTTGCACATCGACCACTACCTGGAGATCGGACTCGGCGGTTTCGCCGGGGTGGTCGACGCGGTCGGCGGCGTGCGGATGTGCCTGCCGCAGGCGATCCACGACCCGAAGATCAACCTCACCCTGCCGCCCGGCTGCCAGCAGTTGACCGGCGCGCAGGCGCTCGGCTTCGTGCGCACCCGCGCCTTCGAGCGCGGTGATCTCGAACGCGCGGAACACCAGCGGGAGTTCCTGACCGCACTCGTGCACAAGGCGGCCAGCCGGGAGGTGCTGTTCAACCCGCTGCGCTCGGTGCCCATGACGTGGCGATTCGCCGCCGCCGTAACGGTTTCCGACCAAGACCACCTCGACGACCTCGGGAGGCTCGGCCTCCAGGCGAGCAGCGTGGGGGAGGGATTGGTCACGGCCACGGTGCCGACCAGCGGTGGCACCGACGTGCCCGGTGTGGGCGAGGCCCTGCTGTGGGACGAGGCGAAGGCGGCGGAACTGTTCACCGCCCTCAAGCAGGACCGGCCGATCCCCAGGGAAGCGATCACCAACACTCCGTGATCGGTCCGAAGTGGACTCCCGCGCTCACCGTGCGCAACACCAGTGGTGCTCCGCCGTCCGGGACGGCCGAAATTTCGCGAGAAATCGCGAAGTCCTGGGGAGATGAATTTCTCGTGAAACTGCGTCACGGGTGGGAAACGTGCTCGGCGATGTCGCCGCGGTCCGGTCGTGCCCGGTTATGCACTGCACGGTGTAGTTGAGTTGTTGCACTGATCGGTGTAGTTTTCGGGTCGCGAACCACCGAGGGCCAAGGAGGCTGTCATGTCCTATCCGCCCGACCGGTACCACGGCGAGACTGGCGAGATCAGCGCGTCCTTCCGGGCGGCCGACGCCGCCCCCGAGCTGGTGAACCCGTCCGGCACCAAGACCTACTACCTGGCCACCGGGCAGCCCACCGGGCGGGAGCACGACATCGCCACCGACGGCGAGTTCGGGCTCTACCACGTGGTGGACCTGGCACCGGGAGCCGGGACGGGAACCCACTTCCACCGGTCGATGTCCGAGTCGTTCTTCGTCACCGACGGATCGCTGCGGGTGTACGACGGAATGCGGTGGCGCGACGCGACCAAGGGTGACTTCCTGCACGTCCCGGCGGGCGGGCTGCACTCGTTCTACAACGAGTCCGGCGCGCCGACGTCGTTCCTGATGCTGTTCGCCCCCGGCGCGCCGCGCGAGGAGTACTTCGAGGGTGTCGGGCGCATCGCGGCGATGGGAGAAGCGGCGCGCGAGGAGTTCTTCATCGCGCACGACAGCTACTTCACCGACCTCCACGTCGGCCCCAAGGCGGGTGACTAGAAGTTCGCGCGAGACCGCTACGCAAACCACTCCGCGCATCCTCCAAGCAGTGCGGGCCTGGGAAGGAGGCTTTGGTGTCACCGACCGGTCGGCCGGAGAAGCGCCGAGCCATCGAACGCGCCGCGCGCAAGGTGTTCGGGCGCGACGGGTACACCCGCGCCAGCGTGGACGCGATCGCCGCCGAAGCGCAGGTGTCCAAGCGCACCATCTACAACCACTTCACCGACAAGGAGCAGTTGTTCCTGTCGGTGGCGCTGGACGGCGCGCAGGAGGTCACCGACGCCATCGCGCGACAGATGGAGCTGCACCTGCGCAAGATCGTGGACCTGGAGGAGGACCTGGTCGCCTTCAGCCGGGACCGGGTCGCCACCGTCACCCAGTTCCCCGACCACTTCGCGCTGGTCCGCGCGCTGGAGGCGGAGGTGACCCGGATTCCACCGCCGGTGCTGGAGAAATGGCTGGCGGCGGGCCCGCAGTCGGCGCACCTGCGGCTCGCTCCTTACCTCCGTGGCCTGGCTGATCGCGGCCTGCTCGCCATCGATGACGCCGAGCAGGCCGCGCAGCACCTGAACCTGCTCACCGTGACCTCGGTGCTCCAGCGGACCTTCTACGGTTCGATCCCGATGCCCGCCGAAGAAGCGGACGAGATCATCACCAGCGGAGTGCGGGCTTTCCTGCGGCTTTACGCGCCGACCGGGCAGCGTTCAGGTCTCGTCGACCGGCAGTGAGCCGACCTGGCAGTCCGCGACGCCGATGGTGTCGCGGGTGATCTCCTCGACGTTCTTCCGCGCGCGCTCGGGATCGGTCACCCACATCCGGTAGAAGTCGAACGGGCAGTCCGCAACGCCCTTGTCGCCGTCCCCCGCGGCGTGCACGCCGGAATATCCGCGATGCAGCAGCTTGAAGAGGTGGTTCTGGGACTGGTCGTGGCGGCGCGCGTCGCGGATCGCCGACAGCGACAGCTGCGCGTACTGGATGCCGTACTCCTCCTCGCCGGTCTCGCCGAGCGTGCGGCCGTCGAAGCCGATGATCGAGGAGTGGCCGAAGTACGAGTAGACGCCGTCGAAACCAGCGGCGTTGGCGACCGCGACGTAGCAGTTGTTCGCCCAGGCCATCGCCTTGGCCATCAGCACCTGCTGGTCCTTCGCCGGGTACATGTAGCCCTGGCAGCGCACCACGAGCTCGGCGCCCTTCATCGTGCAGTCCCGCCAGATCTCCGGGTAGTTGCCGTCATCGCAGATGATCAGGGAGATCTTCATGCCCTTGGGGCCGTCGGTGACGTAGGTGGTATCGCCCGGGTACCAGCCCTCGATCGGGCACCACGGCAGGATCTTGCGGTACTTCTGCACGATCTCGCCCTGGTCGTTGATCAGCACCAGCGTGTTGTACGGCGGCTTGTTCGGGTGGTCCTCGTGTCGTTCGCCGGTGATGGAGAACACGCCCCAGGTCCGGGCCTGTCGACAGGCGGCGGCGAAGATCTCGGTTTCCTCGCCGGGAATCGTCGCCGCGGTAGCGAACATCTCGTCCGGGTCGTACATGATGCCCTGCGTCGAGTACTCCGGGAACACGACCAGGTCCATGCCGGGCAGACCGGTCTTCATGCCGACCACCATGTCGGCGATCTGCCGCGCGTTGGCGAGGACTTCGGCCTTGGTGTGCAGGCGCGGCATCTTGTAGTTGACCACCGCGACGCCGACGGTATCCGGACTGGCGGAGATGTCCCCGTGTCGCATTGGTTTGCCTCCTCGATCGACCTGGTCCCGCTGGGTGACCAGATGATTCCTGATGGAATTATTTCGAATGAAAATAAGTGCGGGTGCCGAGGACGTCAACCCGTGGTCCGGCGTCCACGAGGCGTCGCGGCCGTGCGGTCAGCCGTCAGGTCTCCCACCCAAACCGGCCCACCGGTCAAAGCCGGGTGATGACGTCGAAGTCGTAGCCGTCGGCCACGGCCAGGTGGACGTGTTGGGTCGCTTGGTGGCCGTGGAATTCGACGGTGCCGCGTGGTCCTCGGTACGCGGTGCCGTCGATCGCGGCGTTGAACTCCGCCAGTCCCGGCGTACCCGCCCGGCGGGCGAGTTTCGCCAACGTGCGCAGGCCCTCGTAGCAGGACTCAGCCGCATTGTTCAGCGGCGGTGCGCTCGGCCCGTGCAGCCGGACGTACGAGCCGAGCAGGTCCATCGCGTCCGCGGTGGCCAGCGATCGGAAATACCCCGCCGCGACGAACAGGTTCCGCGTGGCTTCCGCGCCGCTGGCGAGGAGCATGCTTTCTTCCATCAGCGGGCTGAAGCGCACCAGCCGGTCGTGCAAGCCCTGCGCGGCGAAGGCGCGGTTGAACCGCACCGCGTCCTGGCCGACGAGCAGCATCAGCACCCCGTCGCACGGCGCCGCTGCCACCTGCCGGGTCACCCGCCGCATGTCGCCGGAGCCCAGTCCGACGAACGTCTCGCCGACGATCCGCAGGTCCAGTTCACGGGCGAAGTCGCGGACGGCCGCGGTCGAACCGTGCGGCCACACGTAGTCGTCACCGACCACGAACCAGCGTCGGACACCGACGTGGTCGCGCAGCCATCGCAGGGCTGGGGCGATCTGGAAACGCGGTGTCTCGCCGGAGCAGAAGATGCCGGGGCGCCGCTCGCCGCCTTCGTACAGCGAGGTGTAGACGTACGGCACGCGGTCGGCGACCACCGGGGCGATCGCGTGCCGCACCGAGGAGATGTGCCAGCCGCTGACCGCGTCGATCGAGCCGTCGGCGACTAGCCGCCGGACCTCGTCGGCGACCTCGTGCGGCGGCGCGCCGCCGTCGACGACCTGCACGGTCACCTCGCGCCCGAGGACGCCGCCGCGCTCGTTGATCTCGTGCACCGCGAGTTCGGTGATCGCTTCGCAGGACGGGCCGAACAGCCCGGCCGGTCCCCGCAGCGGAATCACCATGGCCACGCGCCACCGCGCGGCGCGTTCGCGGACCGCTGAGCCGAATGCCATGCGGTCTCCGAAACACCAAGAACGCCCGATTGCTTCCAATCGGAAAATTTTTGAAACGGACCCGGTTGTGTTGCGTTGGCCACGAAGCGGCTGCTCCGCTTAGCGGACCAGGATTTACGATTCGGGCAGGGTTGCGCAAGCGTGAGGATCGAAGAGCATGGCAGCAGGCAACGTCGCCGCAGGTCCGGCGCTGACCCGCACGCTGGCTCGGGCGGCCCGCGCGGTGACCGCGAGCGTCGAGCAGGTGCTCAAGCCGGAGGGACTGACCTTCGAACAGTGGCTGGTGGTGGAAACCCTGGCTGCGGAGGGAAGTCTGGCGATGGCCGACCTCGCGGAGCGCACCATGACGACCGGACCGACGCTGACCCGCCTGGTGGACCGGCTGGTCACAACCGCGCTGCTGTACCGCGAGGTGGACCCGGCGGACCGCCGCAAGATCCTGGTCTACCTGAGCCGCCGAGGCCAAACGACGCACCGCCGGATCGCCCCGAAGGTCACCGAAGTCGAACGAAGCCTCCTAGTCGACCTCAAACGCTCCGGAGACATCCTCGAAGCCCTGGAGAACCTGGCCGAACGCTGACCCGACCTGCCCGCAGCGCCCCTCCAATCCCACCGCCACCACCGGGGGAACGGCGGGCACGCACCGGGTCGGGGGGGGGGGGGGGGGGGGGGGGGGGGGGGGGGGGGGGCCCCCCCCCCCCCCGCCCCCCCGCCCCCCCCCCCGCAAAAAACCCCCCCCCCCCCCCCGGGGGGGGGGGGGGGCCCGCCCGGGGGGTGGGGCCCCCCCGGGGGGGTCCCCCCCCCCCCCCCCCCCCCCGACCCAGCAGCGGCCGGGTCCACGTCGAAGAGGTTGGGCAGGCCGAGCCGGTATTGGAGCTCGTCCTCCGTTTTGAGGAGTTCGAACTCGGGCGCTCGGTACAGGTCGTGGACAACTGCCCGGGGCGCGTCGGATCCGGCCGCGTCCAGCAGCGCGTTCGCCGCCATGCGTCCCGCCGTGTTCGCGCCTTCCATGGAGGCCGCGTTGATCGGCACCGCGACGTAGTCACCAGCCAGGAAGAAGTTCGGGATGGCCGTTCGCGCGGTGGGGCGCCGTTGCCAGGACCCGACCGGATGCACCACCAGTTCGTCGGCGTTGCGCGGCTGGGGGCCGCCGAGCCCGGTCACGCCGGGGTCCAGGAACCAGGACCTCAGCGAGCCGTCGTCGAGCACGGTCTGGCCGGAGTCGTTGAGATGCTGCTTGAGCTGCGCCCACGCTTCCTGGGCGATCTGCTCCGCTGTCAGTTCTTTCGCCGGTTTGCCGAACAAGATTCCCGGCGTGTCCCAATCCGAGATGATCACTGACAGGCATTCCGCGACGCGGCCGTCGCCGTAGTCGGCGGGAATGTCGCGGCCGGGCCAGAAATCGGCCTGGCTGATCGAGGTCAGCGCCCACGGCGAGTCGACGTAGAACGCGTGGCCGTGCGCGATCGGCGTGCGGCGGTCCAGGTAGAACTGCAGACCCACCATCCACTCCGTGTCCAGCGTCGCGGCCGCGCGCAGCTGCGGGTCAGCGGCGCGCAGGTTTTCGTTCCACACCTTCCTGGCGTGCTCGACCGGCAGCGCGCACACGAAGAAGTCCGCGCCGACCCGCTGGCTACGACCGCGCGGGTCGCGGACCTGCGCTGCCGAGATCCGACCGTCGTCGAGCACCAGGTCGTCGACCGACCACCCGATGCGGAAATCCACCCCGAGATCGCGCAGGTGACGTTCCCACGGGTCGATGAGGGCTTCGTTGGTGGGGGCGCCCAGCACCCGATCCGGCGCACCGTCGTTGCCGCGTCCGAGGACGTTGAACAGCAGGGACTCGAATACCACGCCCACCGTGTGCGCGCTGGCATCCGCGGTCTTGGTCGAGCTGAGCACCCGGGTCGGCCCGGAGACGAGGATGCGCTGGTAGTCGTGGGATTTTCCGGCCGCGCGGAGGAAGTCGGGCCACGCCGTGTGCTCCCACTGCCCGAGCCGCCGCTGTTCGCAGCTGGTCAGGTAGACCAGCATCCGCTGGGCGAAGACCAACGCCTCGTTGGGCGGCAGGTGGAAGGTGGACTCGACGAGCGCCCGCAGCTGGTCCAGCAGGACGTTCGGCGAGAGCTGCCCCAGCAAGCCCGCGGCCGCTCCGCCCAACGTCCACGGAACGTGCAGATCCGCGCGTCCGCCGGGGTGGGCGAGCAGCATTTCGCTGGCGTCGACCAGGTTGTCGTGCACTCCGTTGGCATTGCCGGGGAACGGGATGCGCCGCAGGGTGTCCGGGAGGTCGCGGTAGAAGCCGAAGAAGATCCGGAATCCGTGCTCGCCCGGCAGGTCCCGCCGACCAGCCTGACCGGTACCGGGCACCGGGATGCTGCGGGCCTTGCCGCCGAGCGCGCGGCGCTCGTAGACGGTGACCGAGAATCCGCGCTCGGCGAGTTCGTGGGCGGCGGTCAACCCGGCGATCCCGGCACCGAGCACGGCGACCGTCGGACCGCTGGCCCGTCCAGCTGCCGATGCTGCCGTCGGCAGTCCCAGTCCGGCCATGCCTGCTGCGGCGCCCACCAGGAACGCACGACGGCTGGGCTTGTGCGCGCCCATCACCCACCACCTCGATCAGCGACCAACGACCGCTGGAATCTAACCCAGTTCCGAATCCGGCCGACGATCGCCCGATCTGTTGACTACCAGCACTTTCGCGGTCTTCGGTAGATATCGACTGCAACTGTCCACAGTGAACCCGACTGGATGGGCGATCCGAAATCACCCCATCGTGGCCGAAGAACCGGGTGCGGAGCGACCGCCGAAAGTGTTCATCGTGCTGACCCGAGCCCGTAATGCTCTCTTGTTTGCCGCGCCACTGTTCCGTAGGGTTCCATACCAACTGGTCGGTCCCGGACGCCCGATGACGGAGGCGACATGGGCTTCAACCTGGCAACGGTGCTGCGGGAGTCGACAATCGCGCACCCCGGAAGACCGCTGATGCACTTCGGCGAGCACACTTTCGACTACCGGCTGGTCGATGAGATCAGCGGTCGGGTCGCGGCCGGGCTGCAGGACCTCGGGTTGCGCCGCGGGGACAAGGTCGTCGTGCAGTTGCCGAACGTGCCGCAGTTCCTGTTCGCCTACTTCGGCATCCTCAAGGCTGGCCTGGTGATGGTGCCGGTCAACCCGCTGCTGCGCGCCGGGGAGTTGGCGTACCACCTCACCGACAGCGACGCCGTGCTGCTGGTGACGTTCGAGTCGTTCGCGGATGAAGCGGCGAAGGCGACGGCCGAAGTCGATGTGCCGACCTATGTGGTGAACCTGCCCGGCAGCGTTGCCCGGCCCGAGGGTATGAGGTCCTTCGACGAACTGTGCGCGGCCGAGAACACCGGTGAGATCACCGCCGTGGACGCGGAGGATACCGCAGTGGTGCTCTACACCAGTGGAACCACGGGCAAGCCGAAAGGCGCGGAGCTGACACACTTCGAGCTGTTCATGGCGTGCACGGTCGGCGCCGAGCGGTTCGGTTTCAACAAGGACGACGTCGGTGTCGGCGTGTTGCCGCTGTTCCACGTGTTCGGACTGTCCACAGTGCTCAACTCGACGATCAGGTTCGGCGGTTCGCTGGTGCTGATCCCCAGGTTCGAAGCCGGTCCCGTCCTGGACGCGATCGAGCGGCACCGTTGCACGGTCTTCTCCGGCGTACCAACGATGTACTTCGCACTGCTCGGTGCGAACCTCGCTGAGCGCGACCTGTCGTCGCTGCGCGCGGGGATTTCCGGCGGCGCGGCGATGCCCGAAGAGGTCCTGCGGGGTTTCGAGCAGCAGGTGCCCAACATCGTCGTGCTGGAAGGCTACGGTCTTTCCGAGACGGCTGCGGTCGCGACGTTCAACGTCAGCGCTGCGGAACGCAAGATCGGGTCGATCGGAAAGCCGCTGTGGGGTATTGAGCTGAAGATCTTCGACGAGGACGACAACGAACTCCCGCCCGGTCCCGAGCACATCGGCGAGATCGTGATCCGCGGCCACAATGTCATGAAGGGCTACTACAAGCGGCCGGAGACGACCGAGGCCGCGCTGCGCGGTGGCTGGTTCCGCACCGGTGATCTGGGTTACCGCGATGAGGATGGATTCTTCTTCGTGGTGGATCGCAAGAAGGATCTGATCATCCGAGGTGGCTTCAACGTCTATCCCCGCGAAGTCGAGGAAGTGCTCTACGCGCACCCGGCCGTCCGCGAGGCAGCCGTGATCGGCAAGCCGGATGCTCGCCTCGGCGAAGAAATCGTTGCGGTAGTTGCATTTCAGCCCGACATCCGACCCGACGCGGCGGAGCTGATCGCGTTCACGCGGGAACGACTCGCCCCGTACAAGTGCCCGCGTGAGATCCGCGTCCTCGACGAACTGCCCAAGGGGCCCAGCGGTAAGATCCTGAAGAAGGTCCTCCGCGAGGCGTAGCGGTCACATGTTCCGCGCACCGTCCTTGATCGCTTCGCGAATGCGGAAGTAAGTGCCGCAGCGGCAGATGTTGCGGATCTCGTCGATGTCGGCGTCGGTGATCTCGCGGCCTTGCTCGGCGGCCTGCCGGACCTTCGCGACAGCCGCCATGATCTGACCCGGCTGGCAGTAGCCGCACTGCGCCACGTCGTGGTCCAGCCAGGCCCGCTGCATCGGGTGCAGGTCCTCACCGACGGTGGCGGGCAGCCCTTCGATGGTGGTGATCTCGTCGGTGGACTCGATGTCCTTGACCTGCACCGAACAAGGGTTGAAGGCCCTGCCGTTGTGGTGGCTGGTGCAGGCTTTGCAGACGTTGATCCCGCAGCCGTACTTCGGCCCGGTGACACCGAGCAGGTCGCGCAGCACCCACAGCAGCCGCACGTCGTCGGCGACGTCCACGGTGACCTGCTTGCCGTTGAGTCGAAAGGTGTGCTCGGACACGGGGTTCTCCTCAGTAGGCGTGGTCCAGGCCGTCGGTTGGCGATTCCGGGATCGGCGGCACGGTCGGTTTCGGTTCGAAGGAGAGCGTGCCGTGGTTGATCGGGAAGCTGGTCGGCATGCTGCCGGTCGCGCGCCCGTACGCGCACGCGACGGCGGACATCGACGCGGCGACGCCGAGTTCTCCGGCGCCACCGGGTTCGCCGGTGGTCGGCGGCATGACGATCACCCGCACGTCCAGCGGCGTGTTCCACTGCCGGGTGTAGAAGTAGTTGTCCCAGCTGGCTTCGAGGAAGTGCCCTTCCGCCAAGTGCAGGCTGGAGGTGAGCACCTGGGCGATGCCGTCCATGATGCCGCCCATCATCTGCGCTTCCACCCCACGCGGATTGACCGCCAGCCCGACGTCCACGGCGAAGACGGCTTTGGTGACGCGCGGCCCGCTGACCGCGTCCCGGATCGGTCGGTTGACGGTCTCCGGTCGGCAGTCGATCTCGACGAGTGCGGCGGTCACGCCGTGGTACTCGGCGTGGAAAGCGATGCCCTGCGCCATGTTCGCGGGCATCGTGCGGCCCCATCCGCCGACCTCGGCGACCTTGTCCAGCACCGCGCGCGACCGGTCGTCCTGGAGGAAGGCGCGGCGGAACTGGTACGGGTCCTGGCCCATGACGGCCGCCAGCCGGTCGACGATCAGCTCCCGAGCGCAGGTGACGTCGGGGGAGTAGATGTTGCGCATGCTGCTGGTGTTGAAGCCCTTGTCGACCTCGTTGAGCAGCTGCGCGGCGGCGCCGAAGTCGTAGGGCATCGACTGGGTGAGTTGGAAGATCGTCTCGGAGAACCCGAGATCACCCACCGGCAGCTGTGCCGCCATAGCGGTGAGGACCTCGCCGACGCCGTGCCCGAAGTCGGTGGACACGCTCGTGTGCCGCTGGTCGTAGCTGAGCACGGTATCGGCCGCGTAGCCGACTCGGATCCGCGACGTGCTCATCGGATGGGTGCGCCCTTGGCGGCAGTCGTCGGCGCGGTGCCACATCAGCTTCACGGGTTTGCCGAGCTGTTGCGAGATCTCGGCGGCCTCCAGCGCGGCGTCGGAGAAGAGCTTGCGGCCGAACGAACCGCCGCCTTCGACGACGTGCACCGCGACCGCGTTCGGCGGCAGGCCGAGTTTCGTCGCGATCGTCTCCTGGGCCACGATCGGCGATTTCAGCGAGCCCCAGATCTCGGCCCGGTCGGCTCGGACGTCGGCGATGGCGCAGTTCGGCTCCAGCGCGCTGTTGCCCCGGAAGTAGAAGGTGAACTCGCCTTCGACGGTTTTGCCGACCGGCGGCGCGAGCGGCAGTTCGGCCGATTTGAGTTCCTGCAAAACGGATTCGTCGGACTTGCCAGCAGCGGTGCCCGCATTCCAGGTGACCCGCAGCGCCCGGACCCCGTCGATGCACTGGCCGAAGGTCTGGGCCCGAACCGCTACTCCGGTGGAGATGACGGCGACATCGGTGACGCCTGGCATCTGCCGGACTTCGGCGAGGTTCGCGACGGATTCGACGGTGCCGTTGATGGTCGGTGCACGGCACACCATGGTGGGCAGCGCGTCCGGCACATCGAGGTCCATCGCGAACGTCTTGCGCCCGGTCACGGCTGCCAGCGCGTCGATCCGGTTGCGCGGGGTGCCGATGATCTTGAAGTCCGAGCGCGGCTTGAGGTCCACGGACACCTGCTCGGTCCGTGCGCTCGCGGCTTTCTCCGCCAGGGAACCGTAATCGATCTGTCCACCTAGGACGGAAGTGATCACACCCGCCCGCGCGGTCAGATCGGTGACGGCGGAATCGAGCTGGATGGCCGCAGCCTGGAGCAACCGGCCCTTGGCGATCGCGGCGGCAACCCGGATGGGGGTGTAGGTCGAGATGGTCGTGTTCGATCCGCCGGTGAGCTGGTTGAACATCAGCTCCGGTCGAGCATCGGCCAACGTGACGCGGACCTTCTCCAGCGGCAGGTCCATTTCCTCGGCGATGAGCATGGCTGTCGAGGTGGTGATGCCCTGCCCGACCTCGGCACGCGGCAACTCGAACGACACGGTGCCGTCGGTGTGCACCGCGACGGTGATCAGGTTGGCGGTCGGCTGCGCCGCTGCGGTCAACAAGTCGTTGAGATCCATCAGCTCCGCCACACCAGGTGACGGCACCGCCGCCTCGGCACCCGGCTGCACGGCGAACTCGGCGGCGGCCACCAGCGTGGGAGCGGCCAGCACGTAACCGAGAAATCGCCGCCGTCCAACGACATGCGTACCGGACTCCGGCTGGGTCGAAGGATCAAGGGCGGTCATGGACGCTCCCCTCCGCTGGACACCCCGATGTGCCCGGCAACCGAAAGCTGGGCTGCGGTCCGCACCCGCGGCTGGCGTTCGATCAGCGGAACTGTAACGACGATCAATGTCGAGGTCAACGTCCGCACATCCCGGCGCAACCACGCGCGAGCCACGAGTGAAGGGCACCTTTTACCGAGAAAGTTGGTAGAAGGTGCCTTTCGCTCAGGGTTGGTTGGCGTGGTGGGAGTGGTTGTGGTTTGATCCGAGCAGCGTCGCGTGTCGGTGGCGGACAGCGCCAGGCATGGAGGCGTGGGTTCGAAGGGTCGTCATGACCGTTCTGTTCAATCACACGATCGTCGCAGCGCGCGACAAGCAAGAATCAGCATCGTTCTTCACGAAGATGTTTGACCTCCCACCGGCGGACCCAGGCGGCTTCTTCCTGACGGTCCACCTCGACGGCGGAGTGACGCTCCAGTTCGCGGAGCCGGGCATCGAGTTCCCGCCGCAGCACTACGCATTCCTCGTAACGGAAGGCGATTTCGACGGCATCTACGCGCGAATTCGGGCCGAGGGCCTCGACCACTGGGCGGACCCCCGAGGAGAGCGTCCCGGTGAGTTCAACACGAACCACGGAGGCAGAGGCGTCTACTTCTGCGACCCGTCGGGCCACTACCTGGAAGCAATAACCCAACCCTACGGGGCAGACCAGCAGATCTGACCAAAGTGGACGGTCGTGGCCAGTGCCCGTCCGGTACTTCGAGCCGGGCGGGCACTGGGTGGGTCGAACGTCGATATCAATCCGATGGCCGGTTCGGCGAGCCCTACTTTCGGACTTGCCACAGGCTCACGGTGCCGCCGTAGCCAGCGGTGGCGAACAGCTGGCCGTCCGGGCTAAAGGCCACGTCGTTCACCGAATAATCATAGGAATAATCCGTATTCTGGCCGCTGGGTTCGGGGCTGGTTTCGCTGGTGTCCTTCAGGCCGTTGGTCACATTCCACAGCTCCACCTTGCCGTCGTCGCCGACGGTGACGAGGAGCTCGCTGTCGGGGCTGAAGGCCATACCATTGACATCTCCGTGGCGTTCGGCGGTGTCGTCGGCGAGGGTGGTGCGTTGTTCGCGGGTGGCCACATCCCACAGGGCCACCTTGCCGTACTGGTCGGCGGCGGCGAGGAGTTTGCCGTCGGGGCTGAAGGCGACACGAACTACTGGGACGCGGAATTTGCCGGTGAGGGTGGCGCGTTGTTCGCGGGTGGCCACGTCCCACAGTCGCACCGTGCCATCTTCGCTGGCAGTGGCGAGAAGCTGGCCGTCGGGGCTGAACGCCACACCATTCACCGCTTCGGTGTGGCCGGTGAGCATGGCAAGTTCTTGACTGCTGGCCACGTCCCACAGCCGCACCCTGCTGTCCGCTCCGGCGGAGGCTACGGTGCGGCCGTCGGGGCTGAACGCTAGGTCGTTGAGCGCCTCGGTGTGACCGGTGAGGGTGGCGCGTTGCTCGCGGCCGGGCACGTCCCACAGTTCCACCTTGCCGTCCACCCTCGCGGCGGCGAGAGTCTGGCCGTCCGGGCTGAAGGCCACGTGATTGGCTGTTCTGCTGTCTTCGTTGGTGAGGGTGACGCGCTGTTCGCGGCCGGGCACGTCCCACAGTTCCAGGTTGCCTCCCCTGGCGCTGGCGAGAATCTCGCCGTCCGGGCTGAACGCCACGCTGGAAATCGCCTCGGTCGAACTCTCACCGGGCGTACTGGCGTAGAGGGTGTCGGCGAGGTAGAACGACGGACCGGTGGTGAGGAGGGCGAAAATGCCGAGCAGAATTCCGATGGACGCTGCGGCGGCCGCTCCGATGATCAGCAGCAGGCGCCCGAGGCGCCAGGGCCGGGCGGTGGTCTGAAGGTGTGGCGTGTGGGTGTACTGCCGGGTGTGCGGGAGCTGGGTGTACTGCCGGGTGCCTGGGGGCGTTGCGGCGGCAGGAGCGGTGGTCTCGTCTGCCGTGTCGCGCTGTGTTGGGGTCGCCGGTCGTGAGCCAGCACCGGGCACGTCCGAAATGGTCGCGGGTTGACGGCACAGGTCGATGACCTCGGAAGGCGCGGGACGCTGCTGGGGGTCCTTGGTCAAGCACGCCGCGGCGATACCGCGGACGGGCTCAGGGCACCCGTCCAGGTTGGGGTCTTGTTCCAGAATCCGGTGGACAACCGCGTGTCCGGAGCCGCCGCCGAAGGCCAACTCGCCGGTGGCGGCGAAGTTCGCCACGACACCCAGCGCGAAGACGTCGACTGCTGGGGTGAGTGTCTGCCCCAGGATGTACTCCGGTGCCATGTAGGCCGGGGTGCCGGGCCGGACGTCGGTGCCGGTGACGGAGCTGGCTTCGGCAGCGCGGGCGATGCCGAAGTCGATGACCTTGGGTCCCTCGGCGGTGAGGATCACGTTGGAGGGTTTGAGGTCGCGGTGGATCACCCCGGCGGCGTGGATGGATTCCAACGCCTCTGCCACCCTGGCGAGCAGTGCCAGCGTCGCGTCGACGGGCAGGGGGCCGTATTCGGCGACCGCGTACTGCAGCGAGGGTCCGGGAATGTATGCGGTGGCCAACCACGGCTCGTCCGCCTGGACATCGGCGTCGACAACAGGAACGGTGTAGAGCCCGTGGACGAGCTTGGCCGCGGCCACTTCCTGCTCGAAACGTCGACGAAAAGACCAGTCCGCGGCGTATTCGCGGTGCACCACCTTGATCGCTACCGAGCTTCCGGCTGGCGTGTGCCCCAAGTAGACGCGGCCCATCCCGCCCTCGCCGAGAACCGCTTCCAGCTGGTAACGACCGATCGTGGCCGGATCAGTGGGTTTCAGCGGACGACGGGGTGGCGGCACGGTCCACAACTCCTGCGGACCGGCGGCGGTGGTGGTCGGAGGCACCGCAGGTGGACCTGCGCCCGGCTCGGACATCCAGGCTGTCACCCCTTCAAGATCTGCTCACACCGCGCCTCACCTGAGACACCGATCGATCACCGAGGTTCCAGCCGTACCCCGCCCAAGCTGACCCATCCAGGCGTGCGATTCGGTCCGAAGCCTAGACTACCGAGACCGGGAGTTCAGCCCTTCCAGCACATGTTGCCGCGTCCACGCACCCCGCCACTGACCAGAGGTGCTCCGTTGGGGCATGCGTCCTTGCCCTATAACAATCTCACCAGTGCGCGGAAGCTTGTGCGGAGGACAAGCTCCCCAACGTCGATACACTGACCCTTCGACGAGGAGGCGCGTGTGGGCGTGATGTTCAGGCGGGGACAATCCACAATGGACGACGTGGATACCGTGCTAGGTTGCCACCTGCTGCTCGCTGGATTCCGCCCGTGACCCGCGCAAGAGGCCCAAGATGGGCGCTGGTCGTCATCGTCGCCTCGCTGCTCGCCGGGTGCAGCCCACTACCACCCGAGTCGTCGGACGGCAGGCCCAGCCAGGTCGCGCCCCCGGAATTCGGCCCGATGCAGGACCTGTGCGTCCTGGTGCCGCAGTCGACGCTGTCGACGATGAGCTACGCCGACATCACGCACACCAGGCGGCACGAGGACGACCCTCAAAACAACGGGAGCGAGACGCTCTTCTGCCGCTGGGGGCCGGACGACGTCGAACCTCCTTCGGACGGCACCGACACTCCCGAGCTCCAGATCCGGTTCCACCGCTGGTTCCGCACTCCCGAGTGGGACCGCAGGCAGATCACCGCGACTCCCGCGCAGATGAATGCCGACTCCTTCGACCGGTGGTACGGGCGGTGGCCGCGAACCGAGATTCCGGGCTCCGACCGGGCTGCACTGCTGCTGTACAGGTCGAACGACACGGCGGTGCTCGCCGTCATGATCCGCAACATCGACGTGGAGATGAGACTCATCGACAAGACGGCGTCGCGCGAGATCCTTGAACAACGCCTGAGAGACGTCGCCACCCAAGTCGCCGACCAACTGTCCAAGATGACCTTCTAACAGTTCGTCCAGAACGATCGGCGCACCTGACGGCAACGTGGCACCGGGCCGGGAGGTGCTCAGGTCTTCAAGCACCTCCCGGCCACCCCCAGTGATTCGGGTGCTAGCGCAACGAGCGCGGTGCATCGAACTTCTGGCGGACTTCGTCGGCGACCCGCTGGTTTCCCGCCGCTTCGATCAGCTTGGCGAACCGGTGGGCGGTCAGGTCGCGAACCGGGTTGTCCGCGTACAGGCCGATCTTGTCCAGGACGACGCCGACGTGGTCGCTGGGGGTTCTCGTGCCGTGCATGAGCTTCTGGTAGATGCCGAAGAGCACCGCCGCGAACAGCGGCACCGTGACCCAGGCGGGCCAGTCCAGGACCAAACCGAGGACGAGCGGGACCGCGAGGGCGAGCGCCAGACCGCCATACAGGATCCGGTTTTCCTTGCTCATCGAACGGCCTCCTCGGATGCGTGGGGGAAGACGTAGTCCGCGGGCTGAAGGCCCTGCGCCATGTCGATCAGCTGGGACATCCGCATCGCGACTTCGGGCCGTCCGTGCTCGGTGTGGCTCCAGTCGCGTGCTGTGACGTGCAGAGCGGCTAGCAGGTCGATCGACGGGCGCGCGGCTTCGGCCAGGATTCGGAGCAGCAAGTCGTACGACGCGGTCTGACCGGCTGCTGCCAACCAGTGGTGCAGCCGGGAGAGTATGAGGTCGGGGCGGGCGAGCATCGCCGCGCGCCAGCAGGTCACCAGTTGGGACCGCACCGTCTGGTCAGCGGCGAGTGGCTGCGAGCGCGTGCTCGCGTCCGACAACCGCCACGGGTCGGCGATGTCCAGGAACAGCAGGAAGTCCGCGGGCCATTGCGCTGTTCTGAGGAGGTCCGTTGCGAGTCTGTCCAACAGCAGGCGCAGCAGGATTGGATCCTGCTGCGTGAGCGACACGAGCGCTTGCCGTGCTGTCGGGTTGCCCGTGCCGTCCTCGCGGCGGGCTCGGTGTTGCAGGCGAACTACTGCCTGGTCTGGGAAGTTCGGGGCGATCACCTCCGTGCTCACGTCCACGACGATCTGTCCCATTTCGCCGGGGAGGTCGTCATGGCGCGACCACCTGTACACCAGCTGTCGGAAGGAGCGACCGTGCCGCACGTCCTTGAGACCGGCCACCAGTGCCCGCACGCCGTAATCCCGCAGGTTCGGCCCCCGCTGGGTGGGGGAAACCCATCGTCCGATCAGCCATTCCACGTGCCCCGGCGAACTCGTGCGCAAAGCTTGTGAAGCGAAGCGGTCCACCACGTTCTGCCGGTCCGCTGTGGTGAACTGCTCCTGGCGGATGATCCGGTCCACCCACCGGCAGAACGTTTCCCGGAGGTCCGGGTAGTTGTCCCAGAAGTGCTCCAGCAGTGCTCGGTCGTAGGCGATCCTGCTGAACTCGATGCGGTTGTTCGGCGTGACATCGATGTCGAGGTCGTCGAGTTGGATGCGGTAACCGTCCTGGCCCAGCCTCGGCCCCTCACCCTGGTCCAAGCCCGACATCTTGACCAGGAGGTGAGAAGCGAAGAAAACCGCATCGCTGGATGCGCCTCGGCACATCGCCGCGGCGAGCAGCACTGTCCGCCGCCTTCCAGTGGAATGGTTCTTCAGCTGCGCAGTCACTTCCCCGCTGCGGTCGGTGTGCGCGGCGATGGCTTCGCCCAGCCAGGTGGGCACATCACCGTCCGGCGCCTTGTCACGGGCCCGGGTCACCCAATCGACCAGATTCGCGATATCCGACATCGGCGCGGCCAAGTGCTTGGCGAGCTCGTCTGCGGCCAGTTCTGGATAGGAGGGGAAGATCTCCACTGCTTCCAGGTGCCGTCGTAGTACGAGATCGCCGCGTGGTCGGTCGATCCGAACGACGAGTTGCCGCAGATCCGCACCTATCAAGTGCCTGTAGGGGTCTGGCACGACAATCGCCAAGTACGCGTCCTGCTTCTGGAGGGAGGTGCGGAACACGGGCAGTTCCCGGTGCCGAGCGCGGAACACGTCCTCGCCGCTGTCCGTGAGGTCCAGCACGAAGCGATGTCCGAAGTGGACCTTCGATTCCGTCAACCTTTCGTCGTGCGTTGTTGCTTCGTCGTCGAGGACGCTGAACGGAGTGTTCTCATCGGTGATCTCGTCGAGCAGCATCTTCGCGGCGGTGTTGCGACCACTGCCCGGTGGCCCGGTCAGCAGAACAGTCCGGGTCTCCAGCAACCGCGCCCTCGCGGCACCCATGTTCGGCGGTGCCACGAATCGCTGCTTGAGCCAACGCAGGTCGTCCTTCAGCGTCAGCCGTGGCCCGCGGGCTTGGCGTCGGACGCTCTCGTAGATGCTCAGGTAGACCGGATTGACGTTCAGATCCCCGGAACCCGTGTGGATCGGGCCGTCCTGGGCGTCGTGGAACTCGCTGTGGAATTCGGTCATCTCTTCTCGTCCCGTTCGCGCTTCGCCTCGAAGTTCTGGTGGATTCCGCCGGAATTCCGGCCTGCGACGTAGTTGTTGCCATCGCCGTAGAAGACCTGCTGGTCGCCCGGCCCGGTGCTCACCGGTCCGGTCGAGCCGTGAAAGGTCGTCATGTTGAGCGGTCCGTGCAGTTCGCCGACCTGGTTCAGGTTGCCGCCGACTGTGCCGGTGTTGGAGTTCACCACGGTTCCGCGATCCGAGATCGGCTTCGCCGTGCGGTCGACCAGTCCCGGTACCAGGTCTGCGAGTTCGGCCGCTATCCGGTTCAGGTCGGCCTCCGCATTGCCGGTGTCGTAGGTCAGGGATTGGAGGTCCGCCAGTGGCGCCAAGTCCGCTGGCAGGCTCGCTGCCGACAGGCGCGGCATCTTCCGTCCACAGAGGATCGGGATGATCCGCGCTCCGGTTCGCATGGCGTTCAGGATCTCCTTGCGGGTCCAGTCGTTCTCGTTTGTCAGCGCCAGGTTCCCGTTGTGGTCCCTCGCGTTGAGCCAGTTCGGGCCGATCAGGGCGAGGAGCACGCGAGTACCGGTGGACGCCGCAGACAGCCCGTCGCGGTAGTTGTCGCCGGGCCGGATCGACTTGCTCGCGCGGAAGACCCGTTGCCTGCCGAACCTTCGGGAAAGGTCGTGTTCGATGGTCACCGCGGTTTGCTCGCAGTCCCCGGTCCGGTAGTTGATGAAGATTTCGGGCACGGCACTACCTCACTTTCGGGCAGGATGCGGATTTCTCAGGCGATTTTGTTGTGCAGCGAGGCGATCAGCCGCGGTTGCAGCTTGCGCACCGAGGAAGCGGTGTGGAACCGACCGAGTGTGCGGGCCAATCGCCGCAGGTCCGTGGTGATGGTGGCCGAGCTGACGCTGTCCACTGCTCCGAGCACCTGCTCAATGAGGGCGCAGGCGTGGTCGACATCGCCTGCCGCAGCGTGCGCGAGCGCTCTGCGCACCCCGTAGCGCGCTTGGGAACGCAACGCTCGCGGTGGCACCCGTCGGATTTCCCGGTCCAGGATGGCGGCCGCCTCCCGAGGGCGGCCGAGGTCGTGCAGGCACCAACCGGTGACCATCGCGACGGGGTCTGGCAGGTTCGCCGTGCCGAGCACCGGCCCACCGTCGGGTCTGACGACGCTGAGCAGTTCCCGCGCCCAATCCAAGCTCCGCATGCAGGAGTCGTAGTCTCCGGCGAGCGCGTGACCCTGAGCTTCGCGCTGTGCGGCCAACCCGCGGACCCGGACCGAGGTTTTGGTGTGCTGGGCTTGGCGGGCCAGTTCGATGGTCTGCTGCGCGTCGTCCAGGTACATGGCCACCAGTGCGCGTCGGACCAGTGAATACGCGGCGAGCGTTCGATCGTCGCCCGCTTCGGCCATTTCCACCGCGCGGTCGGTCCACCACAGCGCGGCGCGGTCGTCTCCCGATTCCTGGGCCATCCATCCGGCGAATTCGGCGTACCGCGAGTTCAACGCCAGGATTTCGCCGCGCAACCGGGGCCGGGACTGGGCGGCGAGCTCGCGCAGCGTGTGCGTCTGCGCTGTGAGTGCGGGCAGCACCACGGAAGGACTGGCAGTCTGCCCCAGTCGGCGGAACTGGTCGAACATCGTGCGGAACGTCGAGACCACGTCGGCTTGCGAAGCGGCGGTGTGACCGCCGCCCATTCCGAAAGCCAGCACCGAGGCTGCTCCCGCCGCCAGCGCCTGTCGTCGATCCATCGGCTGGAACCAACTTTTCCCGTCGGATGCGAGATTCATCAACCACACCTCACCGTCGCCGTGCGTTTCGGGCAGAGGTGCATCCGAGGACTGCGCGGGAACCAGAACCGCCAGCTTTCCGCCGGTTTCCAGGAGGGCATCGCAGCGCCGCGCGAATTCCGGTGTCGGTTGTTTGCTCCCGGTTTCGATTTTGCTGAGGTGTCCCTTGCTGTAATGCAGCAGCGCGGCCAACCGGGTGAGGGAGAGGCCCGCGGTGATGCGCAGTCTTCGAAGCTCTGCGCCGAACAGTGTGGGCTGCTCGTTCACATCGACCTCCGGGTTTCCCGTTGCCCGGTTCAGTTGGCGCGGGGAAACGGGTGTTCGCATCGACCGCATTTCGCACAAGGTGAAACGTGCCGGTCCAGCTGGCGAACCGCCGGACCACTGGCCGACCATAGGAGAAGAAATGATCAAGGACGAGCCCATCCGCGAATCGATACCCGAACAGCGCAATCGGGCCCGCGAATTGTTGCTCGGCCGCGCTGCGCTCACATTCGGGTTCACCGGGGCGCAGGTGTGGGCCGCGAGCATCCTCATCGATCTTGAGCTCACCGGGACGGTCCGGTACGCGTTGGTCCTGGTGCTCGCTGCCGCATTCATCGCCGCCCTCGACGGGTGGAGGGAAATCTGGACGCTGTTTCGAACCGCTGTTCGCGACTCATCGACGGATTGTGGCGGAGATGTGGAACCCAGCGGTAGGAAATAGGAGGGTTTCCCGTTTCCTCTTTCACCAGACC
This sequence comes from Saccharopolyspora soli, assembly GCF_022678645.1. Classification (GTDB taxonomy): domain Bacteria; phylum Actinomycetota; class Actinomycetes; order Mycobacteriales; family Pseudonocardiaceae; genus Saccharopolyspora; species Saccharopolyspora soli. The sequence continues at coordinate 58,199 of NZ_JALBWV010000014.1, forward strand.
GCGAAGTTCGCCGGGTGCAGCCAGATCGAGAGCGCGCTGCGGTACATCCACCTGTCCGGCCGAGACCTTGCCCAGAAGCTCGACCAGGGCATGGAGCAGATCCACCAGTGGCGCGTCGAGATGCTGGCGCGCCTCGGCCAGGACCAAGCCGGTCGACCCGATCCTCGGCCGCGCGATCGCCGAGTGGGAAACCAGGCTGGGCCACCGGTTGTGAAGGGGTACTGACTCAAGGTGAGATGTGGCGTGGCGAACCCACTGCTGTCGCCGCTTTTGCGTCACGGCACCACGAGCTCGGCATAGTCTCGGCGGGATAGATCGATCAACCTCTGGCTACGAACCCCCACAACCAACCCGACAAACCCACCCAAACCTTGAAAAGTGGTACGCCACTTCTCAAACACGACCCAAGTCCAAAGAAAGACAGGGCAGAACGTGACTTCCACCAGGTACGACGGAGACACCTGGGACCTGGCATCCAGCGTCGGCGCGACCGCCACCATGGCCGCGGCGGCCCGGGCGATAGCTACCCGCGCGGATCGTTCGCTCATCGACGACCCGTTCGCCGAACCGCTCGTCCGAGCGGTCGGCGTCGACCTGCTCACCCGGCTGGCGACCGGCGAAGTGCCCCCCAACGACTTGGTCGAGCAGGTATGGATCGACGTGGCCAAGGTACGTACCAAGTTCTACGACGAGTTCTTCCTCGATGCGACGAACGCGGGCATCACGCAGGTCGTGATCCTGGCCTCGGGGCTGGATTCTCGCGCGTACCGACTGCCCTGGCCGACCGGAACCGTGGTGTATGAGGTCGACCAGCCGCAGGTCGTCGAATTCAAGACCCGCACACTGGCCGAGTTGGGCGCTGCGCCCACCGCCGACCGGAGAGTGGCCGCGGTCGATCTGCGCGACGATTGGCCCACCGCACTGCGCACCGCCGGATTCGACCCGGCCGGGCCGACCGCGTGGAGCGCCGAAGGTCTGCTGGGCTACCTGCCGCCCGAGGCACAGGACCGCCTGCTGGACACCATCACCGAACTCAGCGCGCCGGGAAGCCGGGTGGCCACCGAAAGCAAGCCCAACCCGCAACCGGGCGACGAGGACAAGACGAAGGAACGCCTGCACCGCATCTCCGAACGCTGGCGTGCGCACAGTTTCGATCCCGACATGGCGAGGCTGCGATATTTCGGTGAGCGCAACGAAGCGGCTCCCTACCTGACCGACCGTGGCTGGGCGCTGAACGGAATCAGCATCCGAGACCTGTTCGCCGCCAACGACCTTCCGCCTCTGAAGGACGACGACATGCGCATGGGCGACATGCGCTACGTCAGCGGCACCCTCAACAAGACCACGAAGTAGCAGCTACCCCGCATGACGACCGACTCGGCACGCGGGATCGTCGAAGGAGTCGGTCCGTCCCAATCCGCATTGTCTCGCTCGGGAGGTTGGAGCGGGTGCGGAAGGCGTCGTGGCCACCTTCGTTGCGACGGGTGGAGTCGATGTGGGTCAGATGATGACGGATTCGAGGGACTCGGGGGCGAAGAGTTCTTCCGGGGCATAGCGTTTGTCGGCGAGACCTTGTTCGTGCGAGTAGCGCAGGAACGCTTCCAGGGTAGTTCGGTTCGGTTCCAGTCCGTAGGGCCACCAGTCGGCGCCCAGTGCTTCTCGGGTGCGGTCGACTTCTGCCCAGAGCCAGGGGAGGGCGTACGGCAGTGCGGCGGTCTCCTCGATCCCCGCCATTCCCAGTGCTTTCGCCGTCTCGCATGCCTTGGCCAGCTCGCGGGCGAGCCACCGGTGTTGTTCGTGCACTTCTCGGCGGATGACGAGCACGTGCATGATCGGGAAGATGCCGGTTCGGGAGTGGTAGGCGCGTTCGACCTCCACCGGGTCGGCGAACAGCCGTCGGATGCCGCTGTGGAGTCGGCGCGGGTTGCGCGCGCTGTAGATGGCATCCACCTCGCCGTCCAGCAGCATCTGGGAGAGGGTCTGACCCGCCCCGATCTCGGTCGCCTCCACGTCGGGCGGCAGGTGCAGCGCCAGCTTCTCGGTTCGGCCTGGTTCGTCGAGCCCTCCGGTGCGGTAGCGGACCGAGTTGACCGCCAGGCCGTGGTGTTCGGCGAGGATGCCGCGGATCCACACCGCGGCGGTGATCTGGTATTCCGGAACGCCGACCACTCGGCCGCCGAGTTCCGCTGGTTCCGTGATCCGCGAGTCCGTTCGCACGTAGATTCCGCTGTGCCGGAAGGCGCGCGACGGGAAGACCGGCACGGCTGTGAAAGGTGCGCCCCTGCTGAGCGTCAGCACGTAGCTGGAAAGCGACATCTCCGCGATGTCGAATTCGTGGAACTTCAGCATTCGCAAGAACGTCTCCTCCACCGGCAGGTCGAGGAAGTTGATCCGCGCGCCGCCGAGGCGGACGGTGCCGTCGCGCAACGGCAGCATGCGGTCGTAAGCCTGGCAGGCGAGGGTGAACAGAGGCGCGTCCATGACGGGGCTCCTGGGGTTGGGACCTGCTCGGCCCGCGGTCGGGGGTTCAGCGTGCGGCGGGTGGCGCGAGCCCCGGTGGCAGACCGGCCATGCGGTCCTGCACGACGTCGATGATGACCGGGCGGTCCTGGTCCAGGGCCGCTGCCAGTGCTGGTCGCAGATCGTCGTCAGCCTCGACGCGGATGCCGAAGCCGCCGAGTGAGCGGGCGAAGTCGGCGAAATCCGGGTTGCCGTAGAAGACGCCGAGGAAGCGGCCGTCGTGGGCGAACCGCTGGCGGTCCCGGGTGTTGCCGTACGAGAAGTTGTTCATCACGACGTTCACCAGCGGGATGCGCTCGCGAACGCAGGTTTCGAAGTCCTGGGCCACCATCCAGAAGCTGCCGTCCCCGCTGACGGTGATCACGCGCTGGTCCGGGCTGGCCAGCGCTATCCCCATGCCAGCGGGCAGTCCCCAGGCCATCGCACCGCCAGCGGATCCGAAGAAGCTGCGATGCCGCGGCAAGCGCAGGTAGCGGTGGCTCCACGGCCCGAAGCTGGGGGCGTCCTGGACCAGCAGGATTCCGCTGCGGTCGGCGAGCTCCTGCAGCGCGCGCACGACGTTCTTGCTGGAGACCCCCGAGGTCGGCGCGGTGGCCTCATCGTCGAGGGTGGCTTCCTGGTCGTAGGTGCTCCTGAGCTTGCTCAGCCGCTCCACCCTGCTGGCGCTGGGCGCGTGCGCAGTGGCGTCCACCAGTGCTCGGGCGGCGAGTTGTGCGTCGGCGACGATGCCGACGTCCGGTGGGTAGATGCGGCCGAGTTCGTCCGGGTCGATGTCAACGTGCACGAGCTTCGTGGCGGGTGAGATCAGCGTCCAGCGCTTGGTGGTGAATTCGGAGAACCGGCAACCGAACGCGAGCAGCACGTCTGCTTCTCGGACCACCTGCTCTGAGATGTCGTGGGCGCCGTAGCCGAGCGCACCGAGGAATGCGCGGTGGTCGTGCGAGACGATGCTCTGCCGCAACCACGTGGTCAGCAGTGGTGTCGCGGTGCTCTCGGCGAGTTGGAGGTAGGTGCGGGGATCGCCCGAAGCCCCGCCGCCGAGCAGCATTGCGGGGCGGTGGGCACCCGCGAGCAGTTCCGCGGCCTCGTCGACGGCTGCTGGCGCGGCTGCTGGCGGATGGATTCGTCGCCGCGGCGCGGGCACCGTCTCCTCCGGGGCGGGTGATTGCAGTACGTCGAGCGGCAGTGACACGACCACCGGCCCAGGTCGGCCCGATGTCGTGGTCCGGATGGCGCGTTGCAGGAGTTCCGGTACGCGCCGAACGTCGTGGATCTCCAGCGTCCACTTTGTCATCGGTCGAAACGTCGCCAGGACGTCCATCTCCTCGAACGCCCGTCGCTCAACCACATCTGACGGGACCTGACCGATCAGCACGAGCAGCGGCACGGACTCGTCGTAGGCGTTCTGCACGGCGATGGCGAGATTGGCGGCGCCGGGCCCGCGAGAGGCCAGGCAAGTCCCGAGCCCGGTTCCGGACCGCGATATGCCGTCGGCGAGGAAACCGGCCACCTGCTCGTGCCGGGTGGACACGAAGCGGATGGTGTCCTGGCGCGCGAAGCTGTCGATGAGGTCCATGACAGTTGTGCCCGGGACACCCGCGACCAGCCGTACCCCTTCGACGGCCAAGCATTCGACCACCAGGTCTGCTCCGGTGCGGACCGGGACCATCGCGCTCACCTCTTCGGTTGCGACTCTGTACAGAGGAGAAGTTATCTGTGGTGCAGAAGTGTCTATCGGGGATGTTCGGTCGTCAACCCTGTTGATGTCGAGTCTTGACGGACACGGCGAATTGGCAGAAGGTACCTCTGCACAACAGAAGTGGCCAACCGGGCGGGAGCCCTCTCCCGTTTGTCACTGTCCCGTCGGCCCAGGGAGAGCTCGTGTCCATCCACGCCATCGGAGTCGTGGCCCTATTACTCGTCTTCATCATCGGAACGCTGCGCCCGGTCAACATCGGTGTGCTGGCGCTCACCGCGACCTTCCTAGTCGGAACTCTCGTCGCTGGCGAGAGCTTCGACGAACTGCTGTCCGGCTTTCCGCCGGACCTGTTCGTACTCCTCGTCGGCGTCACCTACCTCTTCGGCCTCGCCGCGGCCAACGGAACGATCGAATGGATCGTCGATCGGGCCGTTGGCTTGCTCGGTGACCGACCGGCGCTGGTGCCCTGGCTCATCTTCGTGTTCTCCGCGGTGCCGACCACCGCAGGAGCGTTGGGGCCAGCCGGGGTGGCCATGCTCGCTCCGCTGTGCCTCAGGCTCGGCGAGAGGTACGGGGTCGATCGGCGGATGTCGGCGCTGATGGTCATGCACGGATCGTGCGCGGGGAACTTCTCGCCGCTCAATGGATTGGCGATCATCCTGCGACAGGCAGCGGCCGCGAACGGACTCGAAACCTCGGCGGCAGCGCTCTTCCTCGGCAACGCCGCCTACAACCTCGGCCTCGCCGTCGTGATCTACCTGCTCTTCGGCGGCCGTGCGCTGCTCCGGCGGCGCCATGCGGAAGCCGTTGCCGTGGCGGTTGGCAACGGCCCCGGCGCCGCGCCCGCCACCATTTCCAGCCCGGCCGTTCGCGAGCGCGCGAAGTTGCGATTCGATCAGGCGACGACGCTCGTCGTCATCCTCGCGGTTGCGGTCGGGGCGTTGGTCTTCGAAATCGAGATCGGCATCCTCGCCCTGGCGGCCGCCGCTTTGCTGCACGCCTGCTTCCCCAGCCGCTTCGCCGGGGCCGACCGGCGCATCGTCTGGTCGGTCGTACTGCTGATCTGCGGTGTGGTCACGTTCGTCGCGGCATTGCAGCGCTACGGCACGGTCGATCTCGTCGGGGGAGCCATCGCCGGGCTCGGCGCGCCGCTGCTGACCGCATTCCTGCTCTGCATCGTGGCGGCCTTTACCTCGGCCTTCGCTTCCAGCGCCGGGCTGCTCGGCGTGCTTTTGCCGCTCGCGGTGCCGTTTCTCGTCCAGGGGAAGGTCGGCGTGACCGCGATGGTCATCGCCCTGGCGATCTCGGCCACCGTCGTCGATTCGACCCCGTTCTCCTCGGTGGGTGCGCTGACCCTGGCCAATGCGCCGGAAGACGAGCGCAAATCGCTGTTCCGCGTGATGTTCGCCTGGGGCATCGGGATGGCCGTCAGCGCGCCCGCGCTCACCTGGCTGATCTTCATCTTGCCGAGCGTTGTTTAGGAGAGTGCGCGAATTCGGTTGCGTGGCGGTGCGGGTGGCGGAACCTCAGACGCCGTCTCGGTCCGGGATCCCGACATCATGTATGCCATACACCACGTCGTGGCTGTCCTCCCGAGACGACGTCTGAGAACCCGCGGCGGTGCAAGTGCCGTAGGTGGGCTAAGCGGCTGCGCCGCTTCAAAACAAGAACAAGAGACAGGCACCAAGCCAGCGCTCGGACGCCGGAATCGGCTGGAATCCAGAGAGGACGACCCACAATGAGAGATCCGGAAACTGCCGTCGTGGACCGGTCGTGGCAGGTGCTGCTCGACGGGCGGCCGATGCGGACGCGCGCCCGGTACGAGGTGGAGGACCCGACTACCGGTGCTCAGCTCGCAGAGGTCCCGGACTGCTCACCCGAGGAAGTCGACCGAATCGTCCGCGCCGCAGGCGATGCCCAACGATCGTGGGCGCTGCTGCCGCCTCGCGAGCGCGCTGGGAAGGTCCGCGAGTTCGCCGCACTCCTGCGCGGCAACGCCGTCGAACTGGCCACGCTCGATGCCGTCGACGCGGGTTTCCCGCTGCCCGTGATGACCGCCGATGTGGAGGCCGCCGCGACCGTCCTGGAGATCATGGCCGACCATGCGTTGGGCATCGGCGGTGCGACGTATCCCTTGTCGCGCAACCTGCATTACAGCGTGCAGCAGCCTTACGGCGTGGTGGCGCGAATCGTGCCGTTCAACCACCCGCTGTTCTTCGCGGCGAGCAAGGCGGCCGCCCCGCTGGTGGCTGGCAATGCTGTCGTGGTCAAAGCTGCGGACCAGACGCCGCTGTCCGCGCTGCGCATGGCTGAGATCGCCGCTGAGGTGTTCGGCCCTGATCTGTGTGCGGTGGTGACCGGTCGTGGGGCGGTCACCGGTCAGGCCGTGGTGCGGCATCCGCTGATTCGCCGCATCGGCTTCATCGGAGCCCCGGAAACCGGTCGTCTGGTGCAGCGCCAGGCCGCGGAAAGCGGGGTGAAGCACGTCAGCCTGGAGCTCGGAGGCAAGAACGCGTTGATCGTGATGCCCGACGCGGACCTGGTTCGGGCAGCTGACAGCGCGGTGTTCGGGATGAACTTCACCGCGACCGCTGGGCAGTCGTGCGGCTCGACCAGTCGTCTCCTGTTGCACGAGTCGATCGCCGAAGAGGTTCTCGGCAGGGTGGTCGAACAGGTGCGGGCGATCCGGGTCGGGCACCCGCTGGCCGATGGGACCGAAATGGGGCCGCTGATCGACCGCAGGCAGTACGAGAAAGCCCTGAGCGCGATCGGGCGGGCGACCGCCGCCGGGGCCCGAGTGCTGGTCGGTGGTGGTCGGCCGGACGGTGTCGGTGCGGACGGCTGGTACGTCGAACCGACCGTCCTGGGGGAGCTGGCAGCCGACAACCCCGCAGCGGTCGAAGAGATCTTCGGTCCGGTGCTGTCCGTGCTGACCTTTCGAGACGAGGACGACGCGGTCGAGATCACCAACCGGAGCGAATACGGGCTCACCGCTGGTGTTTGGACGAGCGACGTCAACCGCGCGCACCGGATGGCGGCTCGACTGCAAGCGGGTTATGTCTGGGTCAACGGGAGCTCCCGGCACTTCTGGGGGCTGCCGTTCGGCGGGGTGAAGGCGTCCGGGGTCGGCCGCGAGGAGTCGATCGACGAGCTCCTGTCCTACACCGAGACCAAGGCCGTCACGGTCTTGCTCGACTGAGCCGGTCGCGCAGAACCGAGTCGAGGAACCGCTGCGAGGCGTCGTGCGAGCGACGCCTCGCAGTCATGCGTGCCCATCGCTGGAAGCCGCGAGCAACAGGATTCGGTACCGGGTTGACAGGTCCCAGCACCACGGTTCACTCTGTATAGAAGAACATAACTCTGCAAAGCAGAGAATGGTTGGTTGCCGTTGAACGGTCCTGGCCAGCTCAACACGTCAGGTGGGAGTCACTGATGGCGGAACTGCCCTTCGATCCGGAGGCGGTGCGACGCGGGATGATCCCGGCGCACATCTACAACGACGAAGAAGTCTTCCGGCTCGAACGCGAGCGGTTGTTCAACCGTGCGTGGATCTTCGTGGGACACGTCTCGGAAGTTCCGCAGCCCGGCGACTACGTGGTGCGCCAAGTGCTGGACGACTCGTTCATCATCTCGCGGGGTGAGGACGGGGAAGTCCGGGCGCTGTTCAACATGTGCCTGCACCGCGGGATGCAGGTCTGCCGGGCGGAGATGGGCAACGCATCCCACTTCCGCTGCCCGTACCACGGTTGGTCCTACCGCAACGACGGGCGGCTCGTCGGGCTGCCGTTCCACAAGGACGCCTACGGCGGCGAGGCCGGATTCCGGCGGAAGGGCCAGACGCTGCTTCCGGCGCCGTCGCTGGACACCTACAACGGGTTGATCTTCATCAGCCTCGACCCGGATGCGCCGCCACTGGTGGACTACCTCGGGGACTTCGCGTTCTACCTCGACTACTACACCAAGCAGTCGCCCAGCGGGATCGAACTGTCCGGGCCGCAACGTTGGCGCATCAAGGCCAACTGGAAGATCGGCGCGGAGAACTTCGCCGGGGACATGTACCACACCCCGCAGACGCATACGAGCGTTGTGGAGATCGGCCTGTTCCGCGAGCCGAAGGCGGAGAAGCGCAAGGACGGCAACACCTACTGGGCTGGCAACGGCGGCGGCACGACCTACAAGCTGCCGCCGGGCACCCTCGAAGAGCGGCTGCGCTACGTCGGCTATCCCGAATCGGTGATCGAAGGGATGAAGCGGTCCTGGACAGCGGACCAACTCGACGTCGTGGGGCGGGACGGCTTCATGGTTTCCGCCGCATCGCTGTTTCCCAACATGAGCCTGGTGCACAACTGGCCGCGGGTCGAGGATTCCGAGGACGTGTTGCCGTTCATCTCGATCCGCACCTGGCAGCCGATCTCCGCTGGCGAGACGGAAGTGCTGTCCTGGTTCGCGGTCGATGCCGAGGCACCTGAGGAGTTCAAGGCGCTGTCCTACAAGGCGTACCTGATGTGCTTCGGCAGCACCGGGATGTTCGAGCAGGACGACGTCGAGAACTGGGTTTCGCTGACGCACACCGCTGGTGGCGCGATGGCCCGCCGACTGCTGCTGAACAGCCGCATGGGTCTGCTGGAAGACGGTGCGGCAACAACACCGGCGCTGACGAAGGAGCAGTTCGCCGGTCCAGGCGAAGCCCACGTCGGCTACGGCGAATACAACCAGCGCCACATGCTGAACCGTTGGTCCGACTACCTGGCGCGGCCAAGTGCCCCGGTGGCATCCGTGAGGGTGGGCGAAGCACCGGTCGGCGCGACTTCCAACGAGACCGAGGCGGTGACGGCATGAGCAGCCCTGTGTCAACCCCAGTAGTCCTCAACCGCACCTCAGGGGACCGCGACGCAAACCAGCCACAAGAAACCACGCAACAGGAGATTGGGCTGGACGCAACCACCACTGTAAATCGCGGAGAAGCGGACGAGTCCGCTGTGGACTCCAGGCTCGGTGCCCACGCTTCGCGGATCCAGCGGGTCGGCCAGACCTTGCCGTTCTCGGACGAGCGACACCTGCAAGCACACCAGTGGCTCGTCGACGAAGCCTACGTGCTCGACGCCCAGGACTACGAGCGTTGGCTGGAGCTGCTCACCGACGACATCCACTACCTCATGCCGGTGCGGGTCACCACCGCGCGGGGCGCCGGTTACGACTGCGCGCCCGGCATGGCGCACTTCGACGAGAACAAGTACTCGTTGAACCGGCGCGTGGCGCGCTTCCAGACCGAGCACGCCTGGACGGAGGACCCGCCGTCCAGGTTGCGGCACTACGTGACCAATGTGCGGACCTTCGCCACCGATGATCCGGACCACCTCGTGGTGGACTCCGCGGTGCTGCTCTACCGCAGCCGTGGCGATGTCCGCGAACCGGCGGTGATCTCCGCGGGGCGCGAGGACCTGCTCCGCCGCACCGCCGATGTCGGGCAATGGCGGCTCGCCCGGCGAACGATCCTGGTGGACGACGCTGTGCTGCGGACCCAGAACCTGGCGATATTCCTATGAAACTCGGTTGGGAAGGCGAAGATGAGGACGCGCGGGCCGCGGCGCGCGCTGCGGCCGAGCACCGCGAGTTGCGCGCCCGGCAACGCGGGGAAGCGATCGTGCTGGGCAACGAGTTCGCCGAGGTCCGGGTCTGCCGGGTGGACACGCGCAACGGCGCGCGGCTGCTGATCGAGTCGCCGAAGTCGGGGCAGTGGGTGGCGCTGTGCCCGTACGAGGTGGAGGCGCTCACCTGGCAGAACCCGGACACGTATTCGGCCCTGATCGGCAACCCGTACGCACCGCTGATCACCCCGGAGGAGGAGACATGAGTGGATGGCTGGCCGGTCAGCGGGCCCTCGTGGTCGGGGCGGGCTCGGGCATCGGTCGTGCGGTGATCGACGCCTTCCGCGCTGAAGGAGCAGAGGTCGCCGCCCTGGAGATCGACGAAGCCAAGGCGCGGCAGCTCACCGCGGACGTCGCGGGAATGCCGGTGGTGGTCGGTGACGCCACTACCCGGGATGCCAACGACGAAGCGGTGTCCGCCGCACTGGACGCGTTCGGCGGGCTCGACGTGCTCGTCAACTGCGTGGGCGTCTTCGACTTCTACCGGGGTATCGAAGAGGTGGCACCGGACGCCGTGGACAGCGCCTTCGACGAGATGTTCAGCGTGAACGTCAAGAGCCACCTGCACTCGGTCAAGGCCGCGTTGCCAGCTCTGCGGGAAAGTCGCGGCTCGATCGTCCTCACCGAGTCCACATCGGCCTACTACCCGGGTCGCGGTGGGGTGCTCTACGTGTCCTCCAAGTTCGCGGTGCGCGGACTCGTCACGGCATTGGCCCACGAATTGGCCCCCGAGATCCGGGTGAACGGAGTCGCCCCCGGCGGAACGCTCAACACGGACCTGCGCGGACTCGGCAGCCTCGGACTGGGCGACGAACGGCTCAACGACAGCCCGGGACGCGAAGCCGAACTGGCCGGACGCGTGCCACTGCGAGTAGCCCTCTCGGGCGAGGACCACGCCTGGAGCTACGTGTTCCTGGCCGCGCCTCGATCGCGCGGGATCACCGGAGAAGTGGTGCACACCGACGGCGGAATCGGGGTCAAGGCGTGACGGCGTGCCGCGTCACGCCGACGAGGAGGTAACCATGCTGAAGCTGACGGCGAACCTGGAGATGTGCCAGGGCTACGCCAATTGCGTTGTGGCCGCCGATGATGCGTTCGACATCGATGATGACGGCCTAGTCGTGCTGTTGAAGCACGAGGTCCCGGAGGAGGAGCGGGCCAGGTTGGAAGCAGCGGTGCGGACGTGTCCGGTTTCGGCGCTGTCGATCGGAGATCGATGAGAACCGTGATCGTGGGTTCTTCGGTCGGCGGGGTGCGCACCGCGCAGGCGCTGCGCGGTGCCGGGTACGACGGCGATGTCGTGCTCGTCGGCCAGGAACGCGTTCTGCCGTACGACAAGCCACCGTTGTCCAAGTCGCTGTTGGCTGGCACCAACGATCGAGCTGGCATCACGCTGCTCTCCGAGAGCGCAGCGGCCGAAGCCGGTATCCGGTTGGAGCTGGGATGTGCCGCGACCCGGCTGGACCTCGACGGTAGTCGCGTCGAACTGGCGGACGGTCGGCGCCTGGAGTTCGACGACGTGGTGATCGCGACCGGGGCACGAGCGCGCCCGTCCCCGTGGGGGCGGCCGCCCGGCCTGCACGTGTTGCGCACCCTGGACGACGCCGAGGCACTACGCGCGGATCTTCGGCGAGGCGGCCCGCTGGTGGTGATCGGCGCTGGCTTCATCGGGGCGGAAGTTGCCGCTACCGCTCGGGAAATCGGCATCGAGGACGTGTCGATCGTCGACCCGCAGCCGGTGCCGATGAGCCGCGCGTTGGACCCCGCGGTCGCAGCCAGGTTCGCCGCGCTGCACCGCGAACGCGGTGTCGCCACCCGGTTCGGAGTCGGCGTGCGGGCCATCGACGAGTCCGGGGGTTCTCTGGTGGTCCGGCTGACCGACGGCTCGGCACTGGCAGCCACCACCGTGGTGGTGGGCATCGGTGCGATACCCGACGTCGAGTGGCTTCGCTCAAGCGGTCTGCGGATCGACGACGGGCTGGTTTGCGATCAGTACAGCCGGGCCCTCGACGCACCACATGTCCACGGCGTTGGCGACGTCGCGCGTTGGTTCCACCCAGGACACGGCAGGTTGGTGCGCGTCGAGCACTGGACGAACGCTGTGGAGCAGGCGGCATGCGTGGCGCACAACATCACGCAGTCGAACAACCCGCGTGTGCACGCGCCGGTGGAATACGTCTGGAGTGACCAGTACGACTGGAAGTTCCAGTTGGCAGGTCGAACCGGCAACGGGCTCGCAGCGCACTTCGTCGCTGGCGCGGACCCGCGGAGCTTTGCCGTGCTGTACGCCGACTCCGATGGCAGGCTCGCCGGAGCGGCGACCATCAACTGGCCGCGCGCGCTCGTCGCCTGCCGAAGGGCCCTGCACCGGGATGCGCACCTCGACGACGTCAGGAGCGCAGTGGCGCCCACCACGCATCCGGGAGCACCGATCGCCCGTTGATCAACGACCGCGGATCATCCGCCCAGCAAACGAATACGGGGACCGACGATGACCGACACCAGCACCGAACCAGCACCGCTGCGCGAGGAGATCGCATGGCGCCACGAACTGGCCGGACTGGATTGAGATGGCTCGACGGGCAGCGCCATCGCACCGGCCGATTCGGACAGTAGATGGGCAACGCATACGCTCGACACATGGATGGAACCGAGGCCTATCCGGCCCCGCCCGAGTACGGGGTCGCTCCGCAGTACCCGATCGAGTCGGTCGACAATGCCCTTCGCGTCCTGCTCCTGCTCGGAGAGCGGCCGAGCGTGCGGCTGACCGAGGTCAGCCAGCTGCTGGGAGTGGCCTCCTCCACCGCGCACCGGTTGCTGGCGATGCTGCAGTTCCGCGGTTTCGTCCGGCAGGACAGCGAGACCCGCAGCTACATTCCGGGCCCGACGTTGGACGGGATCGCCATGGGCGTGTTGCGGCGGCTCGACGTCCGGGCCCGCGCGCATCCGGTGTTGGAACGGCTCAACGCCGAACTCGACGAGACCGTGCACCTCGGCCGGTTGGAGGGGCGCGACGTGCACTTCATCGACTCCATCGAGAGCAGCCGCGCGCTCCGCGTCGGTGGTCGACTCGGCCGCTCCATCCCGGCGCACTGCACGTCGAACGGCAAGGCCATGCTCGCAGGCATGTCCGACGCGGAACTCCAAGCGCTGTACCCGAACGAGCGGCTCCCCAAGCTGACGTCCAACTCCATCGGCACCCGCACCAGGCTGTTGGAAGTCCTCGACGAGGTTCGCCGCCGCGGTTACGCCACCAGCGACGAGGAGAGCGAAGAAGGCGTCACCTCGGTCGCCGTTGCCCTCAAACCCACCCAGTCGACGAGGCTGGCCGTAACCGCGTCGGCGCCCGTCAACAGGATGTCCGCGAGCAACCGCAAGAAGATCCTCGCCCAGCTCAAGAAGGCAGCGGAGGAGATCAACTCACTCCTGCTGTGACGCCCCGCGATCGTGCGGGACGTCGCCCGCACGATCCGAGGAGTACCAACGCATGAGTAGCCCTGTGTCAAACTCAGTCCTCCTCAACCGCACCCCAGGGGACCGTGACGCGAGCCAGCCACCAGAAACCACGCAACGCGAGATTCGTGCTGGAGGTACCACAACTGTGAATCGCGGAGAGGCGGTACTGGAGGCGGACCAGTCATGAGCAGTTCAGTCCGCGAACTGGTCGCGACCTCGTCCCGCATCCTGGCCGCGGCCGGGCACGGTGATCTCATCTGGGGACATGCCGCCGCGCGAGACCCCGAGGGCAGGGGGGCTTGGATCAAGTCCGCCGAGTGGGGGCTCGACGAAGTCACCGCCGACCGGGTGCACCTCGTCGACGAAGACGGGAACGTGCTCGTCGGGGAAGGGCTGCGGCACAGCGAGTTCCCCATCCACACCGAGATCATGGGCGCCCGCGCGGACATCGGCGGGGTGGTGCACACCCACCCGCCGCACGCGGTGGCGCTCGCGGCATCAGGCCAAGCGCTGCGCCCGGTCAGCCACGCCGCGAACCACTTCGTGCCACCGGAGGTCCCCAGGTTCACCAAGACCGCGGACTTGATCCTCACCAGAGAGCTCGGACGCTCAGTCGCACTGGAACTCGGGGACGCCCGCGCGATCTTCCTCGTCAACCACGGGATCGTCGCCGTCGGAGCGACGCTGCAAACCGCCACGGTCGCAGCAGTGCTGCTCGAACGCGCCTGCGCGCAGCAGTTGCTCACCGCCTCGGCCGGTGGCTGGCCGACCTGGTCGTCGCCAGCGGAATCGATGGCCAAGCGCGAGCACATCTACCACGACCAAGCCGTGGCGGCGGTCTGGGACTACCTCGAACGCCAACTACCGAGCTGAACGAGGCGACGCGGATAGCGTCGCTACCGGGGCGGGCGTTGCTTGGCGAGGTCGAGTAGCAGGTCGGCGGATTCGGCGTCGGTGATCAGGGTTGTCACGATGCCGGAGCGCAGGACCGCGTCTATCGCTTTCGCTTTCGGTGTCGTGTAGCCGAGGGCGATCACCTCCGGAACCCGGCGGAGTTGGTCGTGGGGGATGGCCAGCACGTGGTGGGCCAGGCCGGTGGACAGGGCGTTGCCGTCCGCGTCGAACAGGCGGGCCGCCACCTCGGCCGCGGCCCCTCGTTCGCCTATCGCCTCGCGCTCGGCTGGGCTCAGGGCGTCGTAGACCGTTGACTCGCCGGGCAGCCAGGCTCCGATGCTGACCACCGCTTTGGTCAGGTGCTGGAACTGCTCGAACGTTTCGGCGATGCCTGGTTGCTTGCGCAGGATGTCATTGGTGCGGCGGTCGGGGAGCACCAGCGGGCCGTAGATCGGGTAGGCGTCGCCACCCCCGACGGCCGCCACCCGGCCGACCGTCTCCACCGAGCGGTCGCGCATGTCCATGCCCGCCTGCACGCCGCACAGTTGCACGATCGGGCACTTCGGGAGCGTCCGGACGGCTTCCGACATGGCGTTGACCGAACGTGCCCAGGCCAGGCCGATCACGTCGTCGGGCGTGGCGATCTCGGCCAGCAGCGCCGCCGCCAGGGCCCCGATCCGGCGGCGCAGTTCGGTCCGCTCGGCCTTGGTTTGCGCTCGATTGAGCACCAGCACCCGGCGGAGCCCGTAGGCGGCCCGGATTTCGGCGGACAGCGGGAGGTCGACCGGCACCGGCAGGTCGAAATCGATCGTGACCAGGCCGGTTTCCTGCGCTGCGGCGAGGATTCGAGCCACCTTGAACCGGCTGACGCCGAACTCCGCCGCGATCTCCAGCTTCGCGCGGCCCTCGACGAAGTACCGGTGCGCGATGGACGCGGCGGTGATGGTGTCCGTCGGGAGCCGTCGTCTTCTGGCGCTCATATGAGCACCTTAGCGTGAAATCTGGCTGAAAGGTTGACGTAACTGGCAGGTAAGCAATTCAATGCTCGGCATATCGCGGGGTACCCGCGAGCACAATCGCTCATATGAGCAGTACGAAATGGAGTGTCATGCGCGCCGCGATCATTGATCAGCCCGGCTCGATCAGGGTTGGCGACGTGCCGGATCCGAAGCCGGAACACGGGCAGCTGGTGGTCAAGGTCGGTGCGTGCGGGATCTGCGGCACGGACCTGCACATCGCCGACGGGCACTTCCCGCCGACGCCTTACCCGATCGTTCCGGGGCACGAGTTCGCCGGTGAGGTCGTCGAGATCGGCGCGGACGTACCGGGCGACTGGAAGATCGGTGACCGGGTCGCGGTGGACCCGTCGCTGTACTGCGGATACTGCACGCCCTGCCGCTCCGGCCACGGCAACCTCTGCGCGAACTGGAACGCCACCGGCGACACCGTCGACGGCGCCTTCGCCGAATACGTCGCAGTGCCCGCGGCCACCTGCCACCGGATGCCCGACTCGATGACCTGGCAGCAGGGCGCACTGGTCGAACCCGTGTCGTGCGCGGTGCACGGCGTCCGCCAGATCGGCGTCGAGGCGGGGGAGCGGTTCCTCGTGGTGGGCGCGGGCACGATGGGGCTGCTGATGCAGCAGTTGCTCCAACGTGGTGGCGCCCGAGTCACGGTGGTCGACCGCAACGAAGCGCGGCTGGGCCGGGCGACCCAACTCGGTGCGGTGGCGGTGGCGACCGACGTCGCCGCGCTCGACGAGCGATTCGATGCCGCCGTCGACTGCACCGGTGCGGCGCCCGCGATCGAGGCGGCCTTCGACTCGTTGCGCCGCGGTGGCCGGTTGCTGGTGTTCGGGGTCGCCCCGGCCGAGGCGCGGGTGTCGCTGTCCCCGTTTCGGATCTACAACGACGAAATCACCATCGTCGGTTCGATGGCCGTGCTGCACAGCTTCGGTGCCGCACTCGATCTGGTGGCGGCGGGAGCGATCGACACCGAGGCGCTGCTCACCCACACGCTGCCGCTGGAGGAGTTCCCCGCGGCCCTGGAGCTGATGCGTAGCGGCAGCGGGCTGAAGGTTCAGGTCCTGCCAGGAGGTGTTGATGCTTAGAGGTCGCGCGGACTGGGCGTGGCTGCGGTTCGGCGTCAGGCGAGCGGCGAAGCCGCTTTCCACCACGCACGCAGATGGACCACCCGCGGGTTCTCCGGGGTCGTCCCGCGAGGGCGGCTCCGACGAGGTGTCGGACGTACATGGGTCGGGGATCCCGGAGCCGAGGCGCCCGCTGCGGTTCCGCTACCTGACCACCAAGGCGAAGCGATCCCGGCTCAGGCCGAGCAAGCTGGCGCTGCTCGCGGTGGCCGCGCTGCTCGGGCTCACCAGCTGCGCTGGAGCGGGGTCGCTGGGTTCGGGCGGGCGGACGCTGGTGATCGCGATCGTGTCCAACCCGCAGATGGAGGACGCCATCGCGCTGTCGGACCAGTTCGAGCGCGAGAACCCCGGCATCCGGCTGAAGTTCGTGCAGCTGCCGGAGAACCAGGCGCGCGCCAAGATCACCGCATCGACCGCCACCCAGGGTGGCGAGTTCGACGTGGTGATGATCAGCAACTACGAAACCCCGCAGTGGGCGGCCAACGGCTGGTTGGAGAACCTGCAGCCCTACATCAACGCCAGCCCGGACTACGACCAGAACGACTTCATCCCCAGCATTCGGGATTCGCTGTCGTACCAGGGGTCGATGTACGCGGTGCCGTTCTACGGCGAGTCGTCGTTCCTGACCTACCGCAAGGACTTGTTCGAGCGGGCCGGGCTGACCATGCCGGAACACCCGACCTGGCAGCAGATCGCGGACTTCGCCGCCAAGCTCGACGACAAGGCCGCGGGCGTGTCGGGCATCTGCTTGCGCGGCAAGCCGGGTTGGGGTGAGAGCCTGGCGCCGTTCACCACGGTCGCCAACACCTTCGGCGCCCGCTGGTTCGACGAGAACTGGAACGCGCAGCTGACCTCGCCGGAATTCCGGGCCGCTGCGGAGTTCTACGTCAACCTGGTGCGCCAGCACGGTGAGGTCGGCGCCTCCAGCGCGGGCTTCTCCGAATGCGGCACGCGGTACGCACAGGGCCAGGCGGCGATGTGGTACGACGCCACGGTCATGGCCGGGACCAACGAGGACCCGGAAAGCAGCAATGTCGTCGGCAAGTCCGGTTACGTGGCTGCGCCGGTGGATCGCACCGCCGCCAGCGGCTGGCTCTACACCTGGTCGCTGGCCATGCCGAAGGTGGCTGAGGACAAGGACGCCGCCTGGCGGTTCATGCGGTGGATGACCGACAAGCAGTTCGTGCGCACGGTCGGCAACACCTTCGGCTGGAACCGGGTTCCGCCGGGATGCCGCCTGTCGACCTACCAGATCCCGGAGTACCAGCAGGCCGCTCAAGCCTACGCACAGCCCACTTTGGACGGAATCGATCAGGCGCAGCAGCGCAACACGATGGTGAACCCGGTGCCCTATCCGGGGATCCAGTTCGTCGGCATCCCGGAGTTCCAGGACCTCGGCACGCGGGTCAGCCAGCAGTTGTCCGCGGCCATCGCCGGGCAGATCTCAGTCGATGAAGCGTTGCGGCAGTCGCAGGAATACGCCGAATCGGTCGGCGAGTCCTACCGGGAGACAAGATGACAGAGACCGCCGCGAAACCCGGCGTCGTCCCGATGCGCAAGCCGGTCAGCACTTGGTCCACCGCCGCGTGGTTGCGACGGGCGCCGCTGCTGCCCGCGTTGTTGTTCACCGTCCTGGTGACCCAGATCCCCTTCCTGCTGACCGTTTTCTACTCGTTCCAGTCCTGGAACCTGGTACGCCCCGGTTCCCGGCACTTCGTCGGGCTGCGCAACTACGTCGACGTCTTCGCCGACAGCCAGTTCCGGGTGGCCTTGATCAACACCGTGGTGTTGACCGTGGTCTGCGTGCTGGTGGCGATGCTGCTCGGTCTGGGGTTGGCCATCCTGCTGGACCGGCAGTTCCTCGGCCGCGGCGTGGTGCGCACGCTGCTGATCACGCCGTTCCTGATCCTCCCGGCAGCCGGTGCGCTGCTGTGGAAGACCACGATGTTCGACCCGACCTACGGGCTGCTGAACTTCGTCTTCGGCGGCGACACCGACTGGTTGTCCGAGTTCCCGCTGGCCTCGGTGATGGCGCAGATCGTCTGGCAGTGGACGCCGTTCATGATGCTGCTCATCCTCGCCGGTCTGCAGGCGCAGTCCAAGGAAGTTCTCGAAGCCGCGGCGGTGGACGGCGCGGGCCGGTGGCGCACGTTCATCTCGATCACGCTGCCGCAGCTCAGCCGCTACCTGCAGCTGGCGATCCTGCTGGGCGCCATCTACATCGTCAACAGCTTCGACGCGATCTTCCTGATGACCCAGGGCGGTCCGGGCACGGCCAGCACCAACCTGCCCTACTACATCTACCAACGGGCCTTCGAAGGCTTCGACATCGGCCAGTCCTCGGCGATGGGCGTCATCGTCGTGATCCTGACCCTGATCGTGGCGACCTTCGCACTGCGCCTGATGTTCCGCACCTTCGGCATCAGCGGTGAGGTGAAATGACCATGCGTACCCACAACCCGGCCGGGCGCTGGGCGCTGACCACGTTCACCTGGGTGGTCGCGATCCTGTTCGTGTTCCCCCTGCTGTGGATGGTCCTCACCGCGTTCAAGCAGGAGGCCGACGCCTACACCGACCCACCGCGCCTGCTGTTCACCCCCACGCTGGACCAGTTCGCCGGGATCCTGGAACGCGGATTCCTGCCGTACCTGGGCAATTCGGCGTTCGTCACGGTCGTGTCCACATTGCTGGTCCTGCTGCTGGCGGTCCCGGCGTCGTACGCGCTGTCGATCGCACCGGTGCCCGCCACCCGCGATTCGCTCGGTTTCTTCTTGTCCACCAAGATGTTGCCGATCGTCGCGGCGATCATCCCGCTGTACGTGATCTCGCAGAACCTCAAGCTGCTGGACAACGTCTGGGCCCTGGTCATCCTCTACACGGCGATGAACCTGCCACTGGCGATCTGGATGATGCGCTCCTTCTTCCTGGAAGTCCCGAGGGAGATCGTGGAGGCCGGACGCGTCGACGGCGCGAACCTGCCGACGCTGCTGTTCCGGGTGATCCTGCCGGTGGTCGCGCCGGGAATCGCGGCGACCGCGCTGATCTGCGTGATCTTCTCCTGGACGGAGTTCTTCTACGCGGTGAACCTCACGGCGGCCCAGGCGGGCACGGTGCCGGTGTTCCTCGTCGGCTTCATCACCAGCGAAGGTCTCTACTGGGCGCAGCTGTCCGCCGCGGCCCTGATGGCCTCGTTGCCGGTGATGATCATCGGCTGGATAGCCCAGAACCACCTCGTCCGAGGACTGTCGATGGGAGCCGTCAAATAGCCGTTGCCCCGGATCGGGCCACGCCCCCTACCCGATCCGGGGCAGCCCCCCCGAGGCGACCCGGGCCACGGAGTTGTCCGTTGAGCCGGTCCGCGATCAAGCTGAGGCATGCCCTACCTCGGATTCGGGGGTTGGCGGTTGGGGTTTCGGGGGTTTGCTCCATCGATGCTGTTCCGCGTGGCTGCCAGGCTTTTCCACGTCCGGCCCGGAAGGGCGAACTTGGGAAAGCGCCGGGGATCACCGGCATCGGGGAGGCAACGAAATGGCGAACAACGCCGCGCAGCGCGGGAAGTCCACACGCGTCAAGGTCACCACGGCAGGCATGGCGGGTGCGCTCGCGCTCGGGCTGGTCGGTGGTATCGCGTGCAGTCAGCAGTCGCAGTCGCACGAGGTTCAACTGGAGGCGGTCTCGACGGCCGGGGCGAATCCGTTCTCGGCTCCGGTGGGTCAGGACCGGACCGGTGTCACACCACCAGCGGGCAGCGCGGGTGAGTACTCGGGCGACACCTCGGGGCTGTTCGCTGACAACGGCGACACGCCTGCCTGCGACGCGCAGAGCCTGGTCTCGAACCTGCAGGCCGATGACGCCAAGGCGCAGGCGTGGGCGGAGGTCGAGGGCATCAAGGCCGCCGACATCCCGGCGTTCGTCAAGAGCCTGACCCCGGTCGTGCTGCGTTCGGACACCTCGGTCACCAGCCACGGCTACGACGCTGGCAAGTTCGTGCCCTACCCGGCGGTGTTGCAGGCGGGCACCGCGGTGTTCATCGACGGCCACGGCCAGCCGACGGTCAAGTGCTTCAACGGCAACCCGCTGACCAAGAGCGACGCGAACCAGCAGGGCGGCTACGCCGGTGCCGGGTGGGCGGGCTTCCAGCCCGGCTCGGTCACCATGATCCAGCCCAGCAGCCACGTGATCAACGAGCACTCCCTGGTCGACGTCGACACCGGTGGCCCGGTCAACCGCCCCGGCGGGCCGAACCCGGGCAAGGCCGACCCGTTCCTGGACGCCCTCGCCAAGGAGGCGCAGGAACGCGCCGCGAAGTCCCGCCTGGATGCCGACAAGGCGCTCCAGGACGCCAAGGACGCGGCCAAGGCCGCTGAGCGGTCCCAGGAGGTCGCGAACAAGAAGTTGCGCGAGCGCGACGACGCGTTGGAGGTGTTCCAGAACTTCTTGAAGCTGTTCGGCCCGAACGACCCGCGGACGATCCAGGCCAAGCAGGACTTCGACACCAGGTTCAACCAGCACAAGTTCGCGCAGGCGAAGGCCGACAACGACAAGAACGTCGCGACGTTCGCCGACGAGAACGCCAAGAAGAAGGACGAGGACGCCAAGAAGGCTGAGCAGGAGGCGAAGCAGCGGCAGCAGGACGCCGACGACGCCCGCAACGGCAAGCCGGTCAAGAAGCCGACCGAGCCGACCACCAAGCCCCAGCCAGCGCCCAAGCCGCTCGACGACCAGCAGCAGGGCAAGCAGCAGCTGGACGAGCAGCAGGACGAGCAGGCGGTTGAGCCGGACCAGCAGTTGGTCGACCAGGACCAGCAGCAGCCGGAGCAGGAGCAGGCCGACACCGGCCAGGGCGGCGACGAGCAGGCCCCTGACCAGCCACAACCGAACAACTCGGAGCAGTCCAGCAGCGGCAGCTGACCACAGCGCAGGCGGCGTCGGGCCCGGATCCACATCCCGCACGGGATCGGATCCGGGCCTGACGCTCGATTGGGACGGTTGCGAAAAACGGGACGAAGGTCCCGGTCACAGCGTGTTCGGTGTTGGGCATGCTGGCAGTGGCCGCCGCACCCGAGGGAATGTCCGCAGCGGCATTTCGAGCTGTTTTCGCTAGGAGAACGATGATGAATCAGACCTGGATCGGCGCGCCCGCATCGAGCGGCATCGAGGAGTTGGACGAGTCGACTCGGTCTTGGTTGGAATCCGTCCCGGCAGCGCAGCCGGTCCCGGCGCCTCGCGGGCCGGGGGATCCGTGCGGGCGCGCCCGGCTCGTGATCAGCCGGGGACCGGACGCGGGTACCGGGTTCGCGATCAGCACCCCGCGCACCACCATCGGGCGCGGCCGCGAATGCGACATCGTCGTCGACGACATCACCGTCTCGCGGGAGCACGCCGAGCTGCGTCGGCGGGCGGGCCAGTACGTCCTGGTGGACGGCGGCTCGCTAAACGGCACCTACCTCAACCGGCTGCCGGTGGAATCCGCCGAGCTCGCCGACGGCGACGAGATCTGGGTCGGCAAGGTCCGCTTCACCTTCCGCACCGACGCGTAGTCGAAGGTCCACCGGTCCCGGCCGGTAGGTTGTCAACTCGAACCATCCGCGCACCGACCGTAGCCTGGACGCGTGAAAGGCTTACACGACGGTGTGATCACGGTATTCCTGGTGGACGACCACGAGGTAGTGCGGGTCGGCCTGGCTGACCTGCTCGACGCGGAGCACGACCTCGAAGTGATCGGGCAGGCATCCACGGTGCGCGAGGCGTTGGCCCGCGTTCCAGCCCTGCGGCCGGACGTGGCGGTGCTGGACGTCCGGCTGCCGGATGGCAACGGCATCGAGCTGTGCCGCGAGCTGCTCTCCAGCACGCCGGGGTTGAACTGCCTGATGCTGACCTCGTTCCCGGACGAGCAGGCCACCCTGGACGCCATGCTGGCCGGGGCCGCGGGCTACGTGATCAAGAACATCAAGGGGATGGAGCTCGCGGCGGCGGTGCGCAAGGTCGGGTCGGGGGAGTCGTTGCTCGGCGAGCAGGCGACCGCGGCGCTGGTGGACAAGTTGCGCACCAGGCTGGACACCTCGGCGACCTTGTCCGACCTGACCAACCAGGAGCGCATCCTGCTGGACCTCATCCGCAAGGGCATGACCAACCGGCAGATCGCCGACCAGATGCACCTGGCCGAGAAGACGGTCAAGAACTACGTGTCCCGCCTGTTGTCCAAGCTCGGCTTGCAGCGCCGAACCCAGGCCGCGGTCCTGGCCACCCAGCTGCACCACCGCCCGAGCTCGGCCTAGCCGGTGCGCGGGTCAACCAGGGCGGTTGGGCGCCGGTTCGCCGTCGACGACCTCGTCCAGGGACCGCCGCGGAGTCATGGGTACCGGCGATCCGTAGCCGATCCGCAGCACCGCTTGCGGCCACAGCCCGCCGCCGATGAGGGTGCGCAGCTCCTTGCGCGCCGCGGGGACCTCGATCGCATGGGAGAGGAACGAGGCCGACAGCCCGGCCGCAGTGGCGGTCAGCAGCACGCGTTGCATCGCCATCCCGGCGTGCAGTTGCGCCGACCGCGAGTCCTGGAACGAGCCGAGGACGCAGATCAGCGGCTCGGGTTCGAAGTCCTTGCCGGGCACCCGGGCGTTCGCACGGCCGCTGCTGAAGTCGCGCAGCACCCATTCGTCCTGCGGCTCCGGTGCCGGGCCGCTGCTGCGCACGGGCACGCCATCGGTGGCGTCGATGTCGCGGCCGGTCCAATGCCGCCATTCGGCCGCGAACGCCGGATTGGCGAGTTGCGCCTGGTGCGCCTGGTGGAGCAGGGATCGCAGCTTGGGCAGCTGCGGCTGCTCGGGGATCGCCAGCCAGGCCCGTTCGGCTTCGGCTGCCTGCCGCAACTGGTTCTGCACCGCCTGCGGTACGGGTGTCGGGTGGAACGGTCGGCGGTTGGTGCGGCGCCGGTGGATCGCCGTCGCCAGCGCGACGCCGGTCGGTGTTGCCGGACGGCGTCCGGCGGGCCGGACGACCGCGAGCAGATCCGGCTCGCGGCGCCGTGCTGGCATGCGCACGTCCGCCTGCACCCCGGTCATCCGGATGGCCAACCGCAGGTTCAGCAGGGCAGCGCCGCAGGCGAGCACGAGTTCCCGGTCATCCGGATCGGCCACCGGGATCGCCTGGCACCGATCCGCGTACAGCTCGATGGCCTCCGGCGTGCAGTGGAACCGCCAGGGCTGGCTGTTGTGCAGCGAAGGTGCGGCGACGGCCGCGAGCAGCACTTCCTGAACCTGGTCGGCGGCCAGGCTCCCGACCGCCCTGCTGGGAGCGTTCATCGATCCCCCTCCGAGGTCGCACCGGGGCAGAAGCGCCGCCTCGGCTGCGGATGCCCGACCGGCACGCGGCATCGCAGTCCTCAAGGCGGTCATCTCGGCTGCGCCCTCGAACTGCGGTGGCGCACATCACGCGGGATCCGCTGCTTGTCGCAAGCGTGCCTGCAGCTCGGGTGAACCGGACAGAGTCGATCGTCACCAGTCCGGCGATGTCGCCCGGCGGAGTTCGGCCTCGGTGCGAACCCCCGCGCCATGTCACAGTGGAAGGCGTGAGCAGGGCAGATCCACCTGGCTACCGAGAGCGACGCGAGGGTGCGACGTCCTCGGTGGCGGGGTTGTCCCGGCTGCGGCTGAGGGAGTTGCTGACCCAGGTCCAGGTGCGCATCGAGGAGGTCATCGGTCTTCGGGACCGGATGGACGGTCTGCTGGAGGCCGTGCTCGGGATTTCCTCGGAACTCGAACTGGACGCGGCACTGCGGCGCATCGTGCACACCGCCACCGACCTCGTCGACGCGC
Organism: Saccharopolyspora soli; assembly: GCF_022678645.1. GTDB lineage: Bacteria > Actinomycetota > Actinomycetes > Mycobacteriales > Pseudonocardiaceae > Saccharopolyspora > Saccharopolyspora soli. The sequence goes on from NZ_JALBWV010000014.1 coordinate 82,379, forward strand.
GCTTCGGCGCCATCGGAGTGCTGGGTGCGGACGGCTCGCTCACGCAGTTCGTGTTCGAAGGCGTTGACGACGAGACGCAGGAGAAGATCGGGCGGCTGCCGACCGGGCATGGCGTGCTCGGCGTGGTCATCGAGGCGGACAAGCCGCTGCGCCTGGACGACATCGCCGAGCATCCGGCGTCGGTGGGATTCCCACCGCACCACCCGCCGATGCGCAGCTTCCTCGGGGTGCCGATCCGGGCCAGGCAGGAGACGTTCGGACGGTTGTACCTGGCGGAGAAGCGCGGCGGCGGGGCGTTCACCGAAGACGACGAAGTCGTCCTGCAGGCGTTGGCCGGGGCCGCGGGCATCGCGGTGGACAACGCCCGCCTGTTCGAGGAGGTCCGCCGCCGGGAGCGCTGGTTGGACGCCACCAGCGAGATCACCGCGGAACTGCTGGCGGGCACCGATTCCATCGATGCGCTGCAGTTGATCGCCGAGCGCGCCACTGAACTCACCGCCGCCGACTACGCGCTGATCGCGGTGCCGGTGGGCGACGATCCGGGCGAGGTCAGCGAGCTGGTCATCACCGTGTCGGCAGGAGCGGGCGTCGACGAGCTGGTGGGCCGTACGATCCCGATCAGCGCCTCCACGGCTGGGCGGGTGTTCCGGGAACGAGTCCCGCGCAACGTCCCGAAGCTGCCCTTCGACGTCACCGAAGGAGTCGACGTGCAGTTCGGGCCCGCCCTCGCCGTGCCGATGCGGGCCGACGAGACCATCTCCGGGGTCGTCCTGGCCATCCGGGCCGCTGGCGCTGCGGAATTCGACGAGAACGAGCTCCAGGTGGTGTCGTCGTTCGCCGACCAGGCCGCGCTGGCGTTGCAGCGCGCGGAAGCGCAGGCCGCCCGCCGGGAACTCGACGTGCTGGCCGACCGCGACCGGATCGCCCGCGACCTGCACGACCACGTCATCCAGCGGTTGTTCGCGATCGGCATGGCCATGCAGGGCACCCAGCGCCGGGAGAAGGCGCCCGCGCTGGCCGGTCGGCTGACCGAGCACATCGACCAGCTGCACGAGGTGATCCAGGACCTCCGGGCCAGCATCTTCGACCTGCAGGCCACCACCGAGAACGCGGTCAGGTTCCGGGCGCGAGTGCAGCGCATCATCACCGACCTGGTCGGGGACAACCCGATCCGCATCACCGTGCGGATGGCCGGTCCGCTCGACGTGCTTGCGCCGAAGCTGGCCGAGAACGCCGAGGCAGTCGTCGAGGAGGCGGTGAGCAACACCGTCCGGCACGCGCAGGCCACCGAGCTGTCCGTGACGATCTCGCTGGACGGCAACCTGACGATCGAGGTGACGGACAACGGCGTCGGCATCCCGGACGCGGTCGCGCACAGCGGACTGCACAACCTCGCCGAACGCGCTGCCCAGGTCGGCGGCCGGTGCACTGCGGAGCCGCTCCCAGCGGGCGGCACCAGGTTGCTCTGGACCGCACCGGTGAGCTGAGGATTTTGCCGATTCAGGGGAGAGTTTGGGTGACGCGCCACAACCGGCGAGGTAGTTCGCCTTCTTCGAAGGGGTGGACCTCGTCGAGGTGCCAGCCGGTGGCGAGCTGGTCGACGAGGTCGCGGTCGAAGAAGTGCACCGCGAAGCCGCCGTGCTCGTAGATGTCGTCACCACGGGCGATTCCCGCTCCGTAGTGGGCATCGCCGGTGTGCCGTACGGTGTAGACGAGACTGCCGCCGGGCCGCAGGACTCGCCTGATCTCGCCGACGAGCGCGTGAATGTCGCTTGTGGACAGGGACATGCAAAGCAGCATGTGCGCGAAGACCGCGTCAACGCTCTCATCAGGTAGCGGGAGCGGGTTTCGCACGTCGTGAACCGTGGTCGTGATCCGGTCGGCGATGCCGTCGTGCTCGGCGGCGCGGGCCAGTTGCTCCAGTCCGCTGGGGCTGAAATCGACGGCGTGCACGGTGAAACCGGCTCGGGCGAAGAGCAAGGAGTCCCGCCCGTGGCCCGCGCCGAGTTCGAGCACGATGCTGGCGCCTCGGCCGCGGAAGAGCTCAGCGGCGTAGCGCGCCGGTTCCGACGGCATCTCGCCGTACATGTGGGGATGGCGCTGGTAGACGGACTGCCAATGCGCCTGTTGGGCGTTCCCGGCCATCGGTCAAGCAGTCTAGCTGCCCGAACGCGGAGATCGAGGGGCCGCTGTGGTGGGCAACACCCCGCGCGCCGGGGCCGAGCAGTCGGGCCCGGCGCGTCAAGCCGTCTTCAGACCCCGGACCTCGGCGAGGAGTTCGAGCGACCGCAGCCAGGCGGCGCGATCGGTGGCCGCGGACACCACGATCAGTTCGTCGGCCTGGGCCTGCTTGGCGAAGCGGTCCAGGTAGTCGTCCACCTCGGCCGGGGTGCCGACCGCGGTGTACCTGGTCATCTGCAGAACCTGCTGTCCGGCTGGAGAGGCGAGGATCGCGTCCGCTTCCTCCCGCGTGAACTCCCGGCCCTGACCCAGCATCCGGGTCACCCGGTAACGCTTCGCGGCCTCGAACTGCTCCTCGGCGTACTGGGCGGTGTCCGCCGCGATCACGTTGACCCCGGCGATCACGTACGGCTCGGCGAGCTGCGCGGACGGCTGGAACTCGCGCCGGTAGAGCGCGGTGGCCGCTTCGAGCGCGTCCGGCGCGAAGTGGGAGGCGAAGGCGTACGGCAGGCCGAGCAACGCGGCGAGCTTGGCGCCGAACATCGACGAACCGAGGATGTACAGCGGCACGTTGGTGCCCTCGCCTGGCGTCGCGTTGACCCCGGCGATCCGGGTCTCGCCCGACAGATAACCCTGCAGTTCCAACACGTCCTGCGGGAAGGCGTCGGCCGATGTCGGATCGCGGCGCAGCGCGCGCATGGTCTTCTGATCGCTGCCGGGCGCCCGCCCCAGACCGAGGTCGATCCGTCCCGGATACAGCGTTTCGAGGGTGCCGAACTGCTCGGCGATGGTCAGCGGCGCGTGGTTGGGCAGCATCACCCCGCCCGCGCCGAGGCGGATGCTGCGGGTGTGCGCGGCCACATGCCCGATCAGCACGCTGGTGGCCGAAGACGCGATCGTGGGCATGTTGTGGTGCTCGGCGTACCAGATCCGCTGGTAACCCCACTCCTCGGCGTGCTTTGCCAGGTCGACGCTGGCGGCGAAGCTGTCAGCCGCTGTCTCCCCCGAGCCGATGTGTGCCAGATCGAGGATGGAGAGAGCAACAGCCACGGCAGCATCAGCCTTTCATCGCGCGAAACAGGACGAGGCCGTCGCCTCGCGCCAGTTGCAACAGCACAACTACCCCGGTTATTTCCGTGCACCGCGTGGCTGTCGGTGCTCCGGGCTAGCTTCGCTAGGACTGCTCACCAATGGAGGTCGTAGTGCTACGCGCGGTGTTCGTCCGGACCCTCAAACCAGGAGTCAGCTACGAACAGATCCTCGACAACGGTTCGCTGTAGGCACCCGGTAACGCCGCTGGGCGTGGGCGGCGGGTCCGTGCCGTCGTCACGGACCCGCCGCATAGACCTGCGCAGGTCACCAGATGTTGCCGCCGCCGTTGCCGCCGATGCCGCCGCCGCCGTAACCGTTGCCGCCGAAGCCGTTGCCGCCGGGGCCACCGTGACCGGCCGGGGCACGTGAGCCGCCGTCGCCGCCGTCACCACCGTCACCGCCACCGGTGCCGCCACCGGTGCCGCCGCCGTCGCCGCCGTCGCCACCATTGATCTCGAAGTCGCCCCAGATCGGGCCAGCGAGCGGCCATGTCGTCAGAACAGTTCGCGCGGGCAGGAACTCCACCCGCTGGTCATCGAGCTCCGTGGAGCTCAACGGCTGAGTCGAATCGAACACTTGGTCCTCCTTCGCCGATTGGGCTCGGAACCGACGCGGAGATCGATGCCTAAGCAAGGTCATAAACGCCCCCAGATCCCCATTCCAACGCCCCAGATTCGTTGGCATCAGCACGCAGCCTAGGTCGACTTGGAAACGCGCGCAGCACGAAAGTGTCAGCATGCCGACCGTCATCGTGAACCACTAACAAAACCCCAGCTCAGCGTCGAGTTGGTGATATTCCAGCAGGCGCTTGCGCGTTCAACTACGCGCCGCAGCCGTTGATGATAATCAACTGCCGCTGGTAGCCGCCGCGGATCGACATCAATGCGACATCGCACCGGTGTTTGCGATACCCGGTCAGCGCCTTTTGTGATCGTACTGGTCGCCAGTGGATGCCGTTGTTCCGCGGTTTCCGGAATAACCGGCGCGACCTGGCCGAACATTGTTTCCAACCGGCTGGACGGCATTGATCCGTTTCCGCTGATTTTCAAACCCGCGCCTATTCAACCAATTCGTCGGCGGGGTCGCCGCCGACCGGCGAAGCGGGACGCGGTGGCTCCGGAACCGGCGGCGAGTCCTGCCGAGCGGATCAACCCGGCGATGCGGAGCACGACACAAGCCGATCAATACCACGTGTTCTGGTTCTCCTGGCCTAAAATCCTCGGCTGTTTAGCCTAGTGAAATTACTCTGAGTAAGGAGTTCTCTCGATGAGTCATCGTCCCTGCTGGGCTGCTCCCGCCGAAGGTTTGGGCGCGGCGAACTCCCAGGCCGTCTCCGGCGGCAGCCAGGCTTCGGGGGTCGGACGCCATCGCTGGTGGCCGCTGTCCGGCGTCGGCATGCTCGCCGTCACCTTCGGCCTCGTCTCGGTCCAGCCAGCCGCCGCCGCCCCGGATACCTGCACGCGCACCGACAACGGTTCCGGGGACAACATCGTCTGCAGTCGAGGTCTCCCAGCCGGACAAACGCTCAACGGCACGGACGGGAACGACCGGATCATCTTGAGCGGGTCGGTGGCGGGCGCCATCAACACCGGTGCCGGGGACGACACGGTGATCGTGACCGGTCGCAACGGTGGCAATGGCGGCGCTGGTGGAAACGGCCATCTCGACGGCTGGAGCGGCATCAACGGCGACGGGAAGACCAGTGCCAGTGCGCGGGCTGGCGGTAGCGCCGGTACCGGTGGTCATGGCGGCAGCGGCAGTGCCGGGGTGGAGAGCACCGGCACGATCGACACCGGTGCCGGAGACGACGCGATCACCATCATCGGCGGCAGGGGAGGCAACGGCGGCAGAGGAGGCAATGCCGGTCCGGGCAGTCCCGATCCAGCTGACGCCCGTGGCGGCGACGGCGGCAACGCGGGCAGTGGCGGCGTTGGCAACCTCGGCCAGATCTCAGCGGGTGACGGCAACAACAAGATCACCGTCACCGGAGGCGACAACGGCACGGCCGGGAACGGCGGCCGGGGCGCCGACGGGGGAGCGAACACTCGCAGCGGCGACGGCGGTAATGGCGGCAACGGCGGCGGGGGCGTTTTGTACGAGAACGGCCGCGGCGGTGCGGGCAACGGCGAGACCGGCACCATCATCACGACGGGTAACGACATGATCACCGTGCAGGGTGGCAAGGGCGGCCTCGGCGGCGACGGCGGCAGTGGCGGCGGCAACAGCACGATGCTCAGCCAGGACGGCGGCCGTGCTAACGAAGGCACCGGCGGCACGGGCGGCACCGGTGGCAGTGGTGGGTTCGCCAACGTCGGCAAGATCGTCGCCATGAGCGGCGCCGCGGCCACAGTGGACACCTTCAACGGCGTCGGCGGCGATGGTGGCGACGGCGGCTACGGCGGCGACGGAAGCACCCGCGGTGTCGGCGGCCACCAGGGGCTCAACGCCACTGCGAACACGGGCGGCGTTGGCGGAGTTGGTGGTGCCGGAGGGCACATCGTCTCCGAAGGAGTCGAGGCGACTCGGCGCGATTACTGACGAGAGTGGACGGAGCGCGGCCGAGGTAGCCCGATGTGATCACCGCGACCTCGGGCTGGTGTCGGGCGCGTGCGCAGGATTCGTGGGGATCGCTTGGGTTTTCGCCAGGCGATCCGGCCCTCCTAGTACACAATGGACATTGCTTCCGCAACGACCCCCGGAATTGATGTCATGTCCCGTTACCACGTTCTCGAATTCCCCACAAACGGCGGAATGCCGAGCACACCCCTGGGTGATTCGAGGTGCGGTGGGTTCCCCGCGCTCCTATCTTCTGCCCCGAGTGCCAGGAAAACGTCGCGGGAGCGCGAACCAGGGGGGCGGCGTTGTTCCGGGTCTTCCCGGTGAATTCGGTTCAATTTGCTAAGGAGCAGCAGATGCCAAAAAGGTCTCGGTCGCTGAGCGTTGCCGAGCTGGCTGACCAGCGCGTGGAGTTCTTGCCAGCGCGAACCGTGATGTCGACGATGTGGCTCCCCTGGAACGGCGACGACGTGGTCGTGCTGCACGACACCCCGAACTGGGACGACCACCCCCACCCGGCTGACCACCACGACGTGACCACCGGGGACATCACCGGCGGCAGCGGCGGCACCGGCGGCGGCTCGGGCGGCGGCCAGGGTGGCGGCAACGGCGGCAATGGCGGCGACGGTGGTGATGGTGGCGATGGCGGCAACGGCGGCGATGGCGGTGATGGGATAGGCGGCAACGGCATCGGTGGCGCCGGTATCGGTGGAGACGGCGGCGGAACCGTCCACTGATCTCACGTGACAGGCGTTCACGCCGAGACAGTGGCATGGTGCTGACCTACTACCGATAAATGCCGAAGGCACGTCTTCGAATCCGCTTGCGCGGGTAGCGCGAACCCGCGGCGGCGCTGCTTCGAAGGCGAAGAGCTGAAAGTGCACTGCCGGTCGGCGGGGCGGCGTTCTTCTGACGGGGAATGCCCGGCCCGCCGACCGGGCCTGTTTCATGCGAGTACTCCAGGGAGTCGTCATGGTCGCCACTCCGGAGGCCGAGACGCCCTCGGCCGACGAGGAAGTCGCGGATCTCCCGGTGCCCGCCCTCGTCGCGGGCAGCGAGCTGATCGGCCAGTACCAGGGTTCGGGGCACCGCGAACCGCCCTACCTGGCCCGCCGTGCCGATGGTCAGATCCTGCAGCTCTCGCACCTGCTGTACCTGGTCGCCGCTGGCCTCGACGGACAGCGCACCTACCAGCAGCTCGCAGCGCGCCTCAGCGACGAGTGGGGCCGCGACATCACCGCCGGGCAGGTGTCCTTCCTCGTCGAGAACAGGTTGCGCCGGGCGGGTTTGGTGGCGGCCGACCCGGCGGCCGACCAGCCCGCGCCAGCCTTCCCAAAGGGCCGCGATCGGTTGTTGGCGCTGAAGTTCCGCGTCGCGTTGGTGCCGGAACGCGTCGTCTGGGCGATCGCCGGGTTCTTCCAGCCGCTGTACTGGCCGTTGGTGATGGTCATCGCATTGGCGTGCTTCGCCGCCGCAGACATCTGGTTGGTCATGCGCATCGGCATGGGCCAGGTCCTCTCCGGCGCGCAGGCGCTGATCAACCAGCCCGAGCAGCTTCTGCTGGTCATCGGTGTGCTGGCGCTCGCCGGGATGTTCCACGAGTTCGGCCACGTCGCCGCCTGCCGTTACGGCGGCGCCCGTCCTGGGGTGATGGGCCTGGGCATCTACCTGGTGTGGCCCGCGATGTACAGCACCGTCACCGAGTCCTACCGGCTCAGCCGTGGTGGCAGGCTGCGCACCGATCTCGGCGGCATCTACTTCAACGCGCTGGCCATCCTGGTCATGATCGTGCTCTACGCGCAGACCGGGCTCCCCTGGTTGCTGGTCGCGCTGCTGGCGTGGCAGATCACCACAGTCTGGCAGTTCCTGCCTTCGATTCGACTGGACGGCTACTACATCCTCAGCGATCTGGTCGGGGTTCCCGACCTGTTTGACCGGATGGGGCCCATGCTGCGCAGCATGATCCCAGGCCGCCCGCTGCACCCTCGCGTTCGCGAGCTCAAGCCCTGGGCACGGCGGGTGATCGCGGTCTGGGTCGTGTTGGTGATCCCCTTCCTGGCGTACTGGCTCATCGGATTCCTCGTCCTCGCGCCGTACGTCCTGCCTTCGATGTGGCAGGCGCTGCTGCACCAGGGCGAGGGTGTGGGCAGCGCGGCGCAGGCCGGGGATGTCGCCGCGACGTTGGTCGCCATCCTGCGGATCTTCCTGCTGGCGCTGCCGTGGGCGGGTGTCACCCTGATCCTCTTCTACCTGGGCCGCAGTTTCGTGCGGAAACTCCGGGCCTGGCGCCGCCGCGCGAAAAGCTGACGCCGCGTCGGATCGGTGCTGCTCGGTGCTGGCGAGCCGGTCCAGGAGGCGGCGCCAGCATCCTTGCAGACCGCGGCGCGGGCCAGCTGCCGACGTTCGGCCAAGGTGGTGGCGAGGTCGGCGCGGCCGGTGGCAGGCGAGCAGACCGGCATGGCCGTGGCAGAGGGTGGGCGCGAATGCCTGTCGTTCGACTTCTCGCGCGTTGATCATCTGCGGCGTTTTTGGCGCGATACCTTTCGGTGGCTTGGGGCTTCGAGTGGAAAGCAATCCCAAGTGGACTCCTCGGATGTCCGTTGGGCGCGGACTCCGAGCAGCGGTAGGCACCGCGACACATGACGTAGTCGTGGTGGTCGCGAGGGGCGTTCTGGTTGCGACATCGATCCGATCCCCCGGTCCTCGGACGGGCTTACGTTCAGACCTGAGCGTGATCTGGATCCTGACCGAGGGAGGTCCGTGCATGCTCCCGTCCACCGTGCCGAGCCGCACAGCTTCGGACTTCGAAGCCGATCTGGTCGTCGTGGACCGTCGTGACGAAGCGACGGGCGTCGTCGGAGTCGGCTTCGAGCTCCCGACCGGCGGCGAGCTGCCCGACTGGGCGCCCGGAGCCCACGTCGACGTCCTGCTGCCCGGCGGCCTGACCCGCCAGTACTCGCTGTGCGGCGACCCGGCGGACCGGCAGCGGTGGCGGATAGCCGTGCTCCGGGAACCCGACGGGCGCGGCGGTTCCAGGTGGATCGCCGAGGAGTTGGCGGTCGGGATGGCACTGCGGGTGCGCGGGCCGCGCAACAACTTCCCACTGCTGCCAGCCCAGCGGTACGTCTTCATCGCCGGTGGCATCGGGATCACACCGCTGCTGCCCATGATCCGAGCAGTGGCGGCATCCGGCGCCGACTGGGTGCTGCACTACGGCGGTCGCACCCGCCGGTCGATGGCCTTCCTCGAACCGCTGGCCGAGTACGCGGACCGGGTGCGCATCCACCCGCAGGACGAGGTCGGCCTGCTCGACCTGGACAGCGTGCTCGACAGGCATCCGAAGTCGCTCGTCTACTGCTGCGGGCCGACCGGCCTGATCGACGCGGTCCAACAGCGCTGCCCGGAGCCGGGAGCGCTGCATGTCGAGCGCTTCACCGCGGCTGCTTCTTCCGGCGAGAACACCGAATTCGAGGTCGTCTGCGACCGCTCGGGGATCAGCGCCGTGGTCACTCCGGACCTGACGATCCTCGAAGCGCTTGAGAACGCGGGGCTCGACGTCCTCTCGTCGTGCACCGAAGGCATCTGCGGCACGTGCGAGACGGCGGTGCTGGCGGGCGAGCCGGACCACCGGGACTCCCTGCTCACCGACGAGGAGCAGGCGGCGGGCGACACGATGATGATCTGCGTCTCCCGCTGCCGAGGTGCCAGGCTGGTGCTGGACCTCTGACCCGCGGGCTCCGCCACGCGGAGGGGGTCGATAGGCCCTTGCGCTGGGGTAGCTGACTGCCTGACGTTGGCTTGACGTCGACTCGTTGGCGGAGGTGAGGGCAGTGCGCGCAGTGGTCCAGCACGAGTTCGGCCCGCCAGAGGTCCTCAAGGTGGAGGAGGTCGACGCACCGGAACCGATTCCGACCGAGATCCAGGTGCGGGTGCACGCGGCAGGCGTGAACCCGGTCGACTTCAAGACGCGGGTGGGGGAGGGGGTTGCGGCCGTGCTGGGTGACCCGCCGCTGCGCCTCGGTTGGGACGTTTCCGGCGTGGTCTCCGAAGTCGGCTTCGGCGTCACCCGCTTCTCGGTGGGCGATGAGGTGTTCGGCATGCCGTGGTTCCCGCGTCAGGCGGGTGCCTACGCCGAGTTCGTCACGGCACCGGCCCGCGAGTTCGCCGCCAAGCCCGAGCGGCTTTCCCACACCGAGGCGGGAGCGTTGCCGCTGGCCGGTCTGACCGCGTGGCAACTGGTGGTTGACACGATCCGGCTGGAGCCCGGCCAACGCATCCTGATCCACGGCGCGGCAGGCGGCGTCGGACATCTGGCCGTCCAGGTGGCCAAGGCGCGCGGCGGGGTGGTGATCGGAACGGCACGGGCGGACCAGGCGAGCTTCCTGCACGGGCTGGGTGTCGATGAGGTCATCGACTACCGGCGCACGGCCTTCGACGAGGTCGTGTCCGATCTGGACGCGGTCATCGACTTTCCCGGGGCGTACGGGCAGCGGTCGCTTTCGGTGCTGCGGCCCGGTGGCATCCTCGTTTCGGTGCCCAGCGGCGCGCACCAGGACGTGCTCGACTTGGCGGCGCAGACCGGGCGGCGGGCGGCCAGTTTCCTGGTGGAGCCCGATCAGGTCGGCTTGGCCGGGCTCGCCGACCTGATCGCGACCGGCAAGCTCGAGGTGGAGGTGGCCCGGGTCTTCGACCTGGCGGACGTCGTCGCGGCACATCGGCTCGCCGAGAGCGGTCCAGGACGGGGCAAGGTCGTTCTCCAGGTGAATTCCTGACCCTGGCGCCAGACCCTCGCGTCGCCGGGCGGTCGTCGAAGAACCTGCGCATCGACACCCGTTGGGCGGTCAGCTGCGGTCGATCACGCAGAATCGGTTGCCTTCGGTGTCCGCCAGCACCACGAAATCCGCGTCTGGTGGGTAATCCTGCCAGTCCACTCGGGACGCGCCGAGGCCGAGCAACCGATCGACCTCGCCAGCTTGATCGCTGGTGTACAGGTCCAGGTGCACCCGAGGCCGGTGCTGCACCGGTGTCTCGGACAGTCCGAGCGAGATGTTCGGCCCGTCCCCGGACGCCGGGGTGAGCACCACCCACGTGTCCTCCGGCTCCTCGCGCGGCAGGTAGCCCAACGCCCGGCTCCAGAACGCCATCGCACGGCGCACGTCCGACGCGCCCATCACGATCGATCCGATCCGCATCGTCATGCCCCGATTGTCGGGCATCAGGTCGAATTCGCGCGCCCGAAAAGGACTTCGGCGAGTTCGCGAAAGCCCGGCATCGGGCTGTCGGTGCCCGCGGTGAGCACCTGGATGCCGACGTGGTCGGCTCCGGCGTCGAGGTGCGCGGTGAGTCCGGCGGCGATGGCCTCCGGGGTGCCGTGCAGGCTGAGGGCGTCGATCAGGCGGTCGCTGCCGCCGTCGGCCACGTCCTGCTCGGTGTAGCCGTGCCGCCGCAGGTTGCTGACGTAGTTGGTCAACCCGAGGTAGGGATGCTGGATGAACGGTCGGCCGATGGCGCGGGCTGCGTCCGCATCGGAATCCAGCACGACTTTCTGTTCAGGAGCGAGAATCCTGTTCTGGCCGAGGATTTCCCGCGCGGTGCGGGTGTGGTCCGCGACGACCAGGTACGGGTGGGAGCCCGCGGTCCGAGCGGCGGCCAGTTCCAGCGCCCGTGGCCCGAGCGCCGCCAGGATCCGGCGGTCGCCCGGCACCCCGCCGTCGTCGAGCTCGTCGAGGTAGTCGACCATCTTGTCGTAGGGCTTGCGGTAGGTCCGGACGGATTCGGGATGGCCGATGCCGATGCCGAGCAGCAGGCGGTCACCGTGCGCCGCGCGGATTCGCCGGTAGGACTTGGCGATAGCGGTGGCGTCGTTGATCCACATGTTCACGATGGCTGTCGCGACCGTGATCGTCGACGTCGCCTCCAGAATCCGTTCGACCAGCGCGAGATCTTCGATGTGCTGGGTGCCGAATCCCAGCCAGGCGGCGCCGTAGCCGAGTGCTTCGGCCTCCACGGCGTACTTCGTGCGTGCATCGTCGTCGTGCAGCGGATTCAGCCAGGCGCCGAATGTGCCTAGGTGGAGCGACATTTGCTGATGACTCCTCATGGGTTCTTGCGCCGTGCCAGGCGGCGCACGCGGTCAGGTGCAGATCGTCAGCGCGCTGATCTTGTCCTCGGCCAGGGAGAAGTGGTGGTGCAGGTCGACCGGGCTGCCGGGGAAGTCGCCCGCCACCTCGGTGAGCACGATCGCCGCATTGCCGATGAGCGTGGTGTCGGTGACGGTTCGGGTGAAGTTGAACCCGGCTGCGATGCTGTCGGTCCAGGCGCGGATCGCCGCGAGGCCGTGGTAGGTCCGACCGTCGTCGTGCACTACGGCGTCATCGGTGAAGAGTTCGCCGAGCAGCGGGCTCAGGTCGCTCTTCGACGTGGCGAGGTAGGTGTTGACGGCTGCGGGCAGGTCGTTCGTCATCGGATTTCTCCATGCTGGGGCGCGCGATCACAGTGCTGGGCAGTCCTAGGCGCTAGCAGCGGCGTCGCGGATGCTAAAATAGAAGTTAGTGACTTCGAACTTAGCACCTATAGGTGGGGTGGTCAAACAGTGGTGAGCAAGATTCGCCTGGAAGATCGTGAATGTCCATTGTCGACAGCGCTGGGCTACGTCGGCGAGTGGTGGACTTTGCTGATCCTGCACGACGTCTTCGACGGCTACACCCGCTTCGACCAGTTCCAGCGGAACATCGGGATCTCCTCCAGCATGCTGACCGCACGGCTGAAGGCCCTGGTGGCGAACGGACTGCTGGCGCGCCAGCCCTACCAGACCAATCCGGTCCGGTACGAGTACGTCCTGACCGACCTCGGCCGGTCGCTGCGCCCGGTGCTGATCGCGTTGGCGGCGTGGGGGAACTCGCGGCTGGAACCGACCGAGCGCAGCATGATCCTGGTCGATGCGACCACGGGCGTCGAGGTCGAACCGGTCGTCGTCGACCGGGCCACCGGCCGCAGGCTCGACGACGAGAACTTCATCTTCACCGCGGGCCCAGCCGCCAGCGAACCCTTCCGGACCCGCTACCCGCACGAGTTCCCGCGAGAAGACGCGTCGTAGGACGACGACGGCTAGGTATGTGTCGTGCTCTCAACGAGGGCGGAGACCGTCGACAATGACCAGCACTATCGTGTGCGCCCGCGTGTCCCACTCCGATTCGGGTATCCGCGACAACGCGCCCAAGAGAAGGATGATGTCAGCGGCATCAACCTCGTCGCGCACTTGACCGGCGGCTTTTCCCCGATCGAGCAACATCCCGAGCGCTTCATCGAGTCGGTGGTGCTGGTCTGAGTAGAGGTCGTGCCACGCCGATGCCTCGATCGCCGCCATGACACCGCGTTTGACCCGCGCATACTCGACCAGCCGCTGTAGCCAGCAGGTCAGTGCCCGAAGTGGGGGATGCGCTGCCAGCAGTGGTGCCACGGCGTCGACAAGCTGGGTCAACTCGTGCCGATACACCTCCGCCAGCAGGTGCTCGCGGGTCGGGAAGTGCCGATAAAGGGTGCCCTGTCCCACGCCCGCCGACTTGGCGACCCTGTGGAGCTTCAGTTCAGCGGCCGCACCGTTGGACTTGCTCAGTTCGGCTCGCGCAGCCTCGACAATGCGGTCACTGTTGGCGACTGCGTCTGACCGGCGCTCACGACTCGCCACGGCGCGACCTCCCTTCCCGGACAACTGTCCGGTACAGTGGGCTGTAACCGGACAGTTGTCAGTTTAGAGCAGGGGACGTCTCGATGAGCAGGCTGGACAGCAAGGTCGTCGCCATCACCGGAGCCAGTAGCGGTATCGGCGCGGCAACCGCCCTGGAGCTAGCGACCCGTGGTGCGGCTGTCGTGTTGGGCGCCCGGCGCACTGACCGGCTCGACTCGCTCGTAGCGCGAATCCGGACCGAGGGTGGCCGCGCGGAGATGCTGGAAGTCGACGTCACCAAACGCGCCGATCTTGAGCAACTGGTGACCCTGGCCGTGAACCGGTTCGGACGCCTCGATGTCCTGGTGGGTAATGCCGGAGTCGCCCGGATCGCCCCCATGGCAGACGTCGACGTCGACGACTGGGACGTGATGATCGACGTCAACCTGCGAGGTGTCCTGCACGGCATCGCCGCTGCGCTGCCGGTGTTCCGCAAGCAGGGCCATGGGCACCTCGTCACCACTGTGTCGACGTCGGGCCTCAAGATCGTCCCGACTCAAGCTGTCTACGCGGGTACCAAGAACGCCGTACGCACGCTGCTCGAAGCGCTACGCCAGGAGTCCACCGACGGCGTTCTGCGCACGACCTCCATCTCGCCGGGATTCGTACACACCGAACTCGTCGACTACATCGACGACGCCGAGCAGCGAGAGCAAGCCCAGCTTGCCATGGCGGCACTCGGCATCAGCCCCGACGCCGTGGCGCGCGCCATCGCGTTCGCCATCGAGCAGCCCGATGACGTCGAAATCGGCGACATGACCATCCGGCCTGCCAGGCAAGGCTGAGAGGGGAATCTGGGGGCGGTGCCGGTCGTTGCCGATCCCGGTGTCCACCAGGACGGTCTTGCTTTCGTTGCGCGGCCGCGATCTCCTGGCTCGGCGTCAATCCGGGTCCGTCCATTTTGGACCGGTGTCTGGTGTTCAGCTGGTTCGGGTCAATACGACCGGAGCGGACATCAACGCTCCTGCCAGACCCAGCGCCAGCGCCACCGGAGCTACCGCGACCAGGCCGGAGACCGCGAACGGCGCGAGGAACAGCGCCGCCGCGCGGAACGTGCCGGTGGCGGCGACGGCTTCGCCGCGCTGGTCCGGGCTCACCGCCTCGGTGGCAACCGCTGGTCCCACCGTTTGCAGCACCCCAGCTCCGAGCCCGGATACGGCCAGGGCCACCGCGACTGCTGGCAGGTTCGCGGCCAGCAAGCCGACCACGCCAGTTCCGATGCCGGTGCTGAGGATTCCCAGCGCCAGCGACCAGCCCACGCCGCGCCCGCGCACCCGCCCGACCAGGCCGCTGCCAGCCAGCGAAGCGCCCGTGGCCACCGAGACCAGCACGCCGATCGTCGTCGCGGACTGGTCGGCGCGCTCCAGCGCAAGTGGCACGTAAGAGCCGAGCAGTCCGCGCCACGCCCCTGCGGTGGCCCCTGCCCAGCAGGCGCTGGCCACGCCGGGCTGGCGCCAAAGCGCGCCTCGGCGGTGGTCTTCGGCCTTGGGTGCGAACGGCGGCAGCGGTACCAGCAGCAGCGCGATCAGCACTGTGAGTACGCCCAGAACGGCACCGACAGCCAACGCGAGTTGCGCGGAGTGCTCGGCCAGCGCCCCGGCCAGCGCCGGGCCGACGAGCAGTCCGACGCCGCCGAGCACGTTCAGCTGGGCCAACGCCTTGACCGCGGGAGCCGACATCCGGACCGCGTGCGTTTGCGTGCCGGTCCAGAAGAATCCGCGTGCCACGCCCTGCAGCAGTTGGGCGGCAAGCAGTGCGACGACCCCGCTGGACAGCGCGCCCAGTCCGCACGAGACGGCGAGGCAGGCGCCCGAGAGGGCGACGAAGATGCGGTCCGGCAGCTTGCGCAACATCGCGCTCATCACCAGTCGGATCGCTAACTGCGACACCGCGGACGACGCGGTGAGCACCCCGAGCGCTGTCGGGCCGTAACCGGCGTCGATCGCCAACAGCGGTAGCGCCAGACTGGCGATGCCCAGCGAACACGAGAAGATCGCGGCCCCGCCACCGCTGGCCAGCACGTCCAGCCGGTGCCGGTCTGGGGTCACGAGCAGAGCCCGGCGTGCCGCAGCCGCGCGAGCTGGTGGCGCCAGATCTGGCCGTCGTTGAAGCCGCTGCCGAGGTCGGGCAGTTCCGCCAGATCTTCCGGCGGCAGGTCGGGCACGTCGTGCAGCGTGGTACCCAGCCGCAGCGTGAGGCGGGCCAGCGCGTCGATGTTCAGCGCGCGCACCACGGCCTGCGCCACGGTGTCGCCGACGGTGACCAGGCCGTGCGCCCGCAGCAGGCAGACCGGCGCGTCGCCCATCGCTTGGGCGAGTTCAACACCCAGCTCACGTCGGGTGATCAGCGCGCCGCGCGGGAACACCGGGATACCGGCCTCGGCCATCCGCAGCGCCGGGATGTTGTAGGCGCCGATGATCGGCCGCAGCGGCAGCCCGGCCAAGTCCGCGGCCACCACCGCTGGCGGGTGCACGTGCACCACGGCCCGCACGTCGGGGCGGGCCCGCATCACCTCGGCGTGGATGGGCAGTTCGTTGGGTGGTCGATAGCCGTCACCGAGCTCACCGGTCGCGTCGAGATCGACTTCCCGAACGTCCTTGGTGGTGCTGAACAGCAGCCCTTCCTCTTCCGGGCCTCGGCTGCGGACCAGCATCGTGGTCGGCCCGGTGCGCAGGCTGACGTGGCCCAGCACGTCTTCGGCGAGCCCCTGGTGCGCGAGCACCCGGCAGGCCAGTGCGACGGTCTGGGCGTCTTCGCTGCCAGGACTGCTTTCGGTCATGGTTCGGGCCTCCGAACTACGTGCGGACTTGTCGTGAGACGCGGATGTGCCTCATCGGTGGTCTTCGCGCATGGTCTCCAGCAGCGCGCAGCTCTCCGGGAATGGCCTGCTCCGCCAGGGGGTTTGCGCCACCGCGCGGAAGAAGTCGACCACCGGGGCGAGCATTCGGCTGCGGGTTCCGGCTCGGGCGGTCATCGCCTCGGCGAGCAGCATGTCCTTTTCGATCGTGCTGGCCGGTGCGTGCGTGCGCATCGCCTCGTCATCGCCGAGGAAGTACTCGGCGGCGTTGGCGAATCCGGCGTCGCCGCCGCTGCTCCTGCGCACCGCGTCGACCACCACCGCCGGGTCCAGGCCCAGCTTCCGGGCGGTCGCGAGGGCTTCGGCGGAGGCCAGGTACCAGGTGTACTTGATCTGCTGGTTGAGCAGCTTGGTGGCGTAGCCGGACCCGATTCGTCCACAGTAGACGATGTGCTCGGCGGCGGCGGTGAGCACCGGTTCCGCAGCGCCGAGCGATCCTCGCGGGCCGCCGACTAGAACAGTCATCCTCGGCGCCTGCCGACTCACCGGGCAATCGGCGAATTTCCGGCCAACGGCGCGAAACTCCGCGTCGAGTTCGGTGGCCAGGTCCGGTTCGCAGGTCGACATGTCCAACATCGCCGCCCCTCGCTCAAGACCGGCCAGCACGCCGTTGACCGGGTCCAACGCGACTTCGCGGACCTGCGCCGGGCCGGGCAGGAAGGTCAACACCAGCTCGACCTCGGCGGCCAGTTCGCGGGCGCTACCGGTGACCCGCGCGCCGAGCTCGGCCAACGGGGCCGCCGCGGCCACCCGGCGGTCCCAGCAGCTGACCGAATAACCCGCTGCGAGCAGGCTTTTCGTCAACGCCGTACCCATCGCGCCGAGTCCGATCACTCCTATTCGCCGCAACCGCAGGCCCTCCTGAGCTTTCCCTATTCAAGAAAATACTTCTTGTTCGTGCACAGTAGCGAGGCGATGCACGGCGAGCAATCTTGACGCTCCTGGTGGCCTCGGTTACCTTGATCCCGCCACAGAGCAGAAAAAACTTCTTGGTGGCGGCAAGAAGGCTCGGCGCAGGACTTCCCGAGTCCCACCACGTGCCCCGGTCGTCAAAGTGGACGAACTCTGCTTCCCCGGCCGAAGCGGCGCGGCCCGCGAGACCGCTCCCGGCGGAGGAACTGTGACAGACGCGCTCCTAGCCAGCCTCGACCAAGTGGTGCAGTTGCAGACGATCGCGATGATGCTGCTCGGCATCGCGATCGGCTTCCTGGTCGGCATCCTGCCCGGACTCGGCGGCGCCGTGACGTTGGCGCTGATGTTGCCGTTCACCTTCAACATGGACCCGATCCCGGCCTTCGCGCTGCTGCTGGGGATGTACGTGGTCACCGCGACGACCGGCGACCTGACCTCGATCCTCTTCGGGGTCCCCGGCGAGGCGACATCCGCGGCCGTGGTGCTCGACGGCTACCCGCTGACCCGGCGTGGCCAGGCCGGACGGGCGTTGGGGGCGGCGCTGGCCAGCTCCGCGGTCGGTGCCATCTTCGGCGCCGTGGTGCTGGCCCTGTCGGTGCCGATCGTCCGGCCCCTGGTGCTACAACTCGGTCCGCCGGAGTTCTTCGGCCTCGCGCTGCTGGCCCTGACCTTCGTGGTGATCCTCGCCGGTCGCGACCTGTACAAGGGCCTGATCATGGCCTGCCTCGGCCTGCTGGTCGCGCTGGTGGGCATGGACCCGGTCGACGGCGTGCCGCGCTACACCTTCGGCGAGATCTACCTGTGGGACGGCATCGACATCATCCCGGTGGTGGTCGGGCTCTTCGGCGGCGCCGAGGTGCTGCAGCTGATGCTGTCCAAGACCAGCGTTGCGCAGCACACCGCGCCGAGCGACGTCCACCGCGCCGGAACGGGCGCGCGCGAGGCGCTGCGGCACTGGAGCCTGGTGCTGCGCTCCAGCGCGATCGGCACCGGCGTCGGCCTGGTACCGGGGCTGGGCGGCTCGGTGGCGCAGTTCATCGCCTACGGCCACGCCAAGCAGACTTCCAAGCACCCCGAGGAATTCGGCAACGGCTCCATCGAGGGCGTGATCGCCGCCAGCGCCACCAACAACGCCAAGGACTCCGGCTCGCTGATCCCCACCATCGCCTTCGGCATCCCCGGCTCGGCGGGCAGCGCGGTGTTGCTCAGCGCCTTCCTGATCGTCGGGCTCGACCCCGGCTTCGAGATGCTCACCAACGACCTCGACGTGACCTTCTCGATGGTGTGGATCACCGTGGCGGCCACGCTGATCTCCACCGCGCTGGCCTTCGCGGTGCTGCGACCGCTGACCAAGCTGGTGCACATCCCCGGCCAGACTTTGGTGCCGTTCCTGCTGCTGTTCCTCTGCCTCGGCGCGTACAGCTCCACCAACAGCTTCGGCGACGTGCTGGTGATGCTGGCCTTCGGCGCTCTCGGCGTGGCCTGCATCCACTTCAACTGGCCGAGGGTTCCGCTGCTGCTGGGCATCGTGCTCGGCGACATCGCGGAGCGCTACTTCTTCCTGTCCTACTCGCTTTTCGGCTGGAGTTGGTTGACCCGGCCGATCTTCCTCGGCATCGCGGTCCTCATCGTCCTCGCGCTCGGCCTGCCGTGGTGGCGCGAACGCCGCAACCGGCGGCGTGAACTGAGCAAGGTGGCCAGCAAATGACCCAGGCACAGCCAACTTCCGCACTCCGCAGCGATACGAGGAAGACCGATCTGGTCATCACGGCCGTGCTGGTGCTGCTGTTCGGCGCCGCGCTGCTGGCCACCACGGCTTGGCCGTTCCGCACCGCGCTGTTCCCGACCATCGTCAGCGGCGCCGCGCTGCTGCTGAGCCTGGCGCACCTGGCGACGCTGCTGTTGCGCCGCCGCCGCGCGGAACCGGCGGAGCAACAGCGGGAGGCCGCGGCCGACGGGGACGTCGACTACGTCTTCGCCACCGCTGGTCGACGGGCGTGGACGGCGGCACTGGCCTGGGCCGCGGCCTTCTTCGTCGCGCTCTACGTGGTGGGACTGCTCATCGCCGCGCCGCTCTTCTCGTTCTGCTACCTGCGTTTCGCGGCACGCCGGTCGTGGCTGTTCAGCCTGGTCTACGCGGCCGTGGTGCTGGCCGCGATCTACCTGGCCTTCGAGTTCGTGCTGACCATTCCGATCCCCGCCGCAGTCTGGGAGCAGTCGTGAGTAGTCCTGTATCAACCCCAGTTCTCCTCAACCGCGCCTCAGGGGACCGTGAAGCAAGCCAGCCACAAGAAACCGCGAAACGAGAGATTCGTGCTGGACGCGACCACCACTGTGAATCGCGGAGAGGCGGGACAGTGATCCGCCGGACCCTCGCCGCATTCGCCGCGGTCACGTTGCTCGCGGGCTGCTCGGTGTTCGACCGGGCCGACGCCGACACCGCCCAAGGCCCGCTGGCCGGGCAGACCATCGAGCTGATCGTGCCGTTCGAGCCCGGTGGCGGTTATGACCTCTACGCCCGCCAGCTGGCTCCGGAACTCGGCAAGAAGCTGCACGCCGAAGTGGTGGTGATCAACAAGCCCGGTGCTGGCGGACTGCTGGCCACCAACGACGTGTGGAAGTCCAAACCGGACGGCACCAAGATCACCCTGCTGAACACCGTCGGCCACCTGGGCAGCGCGCTCGCTGGCGCGCAGGGGGTCCGCTACCGGGCGCAGGACTTCTCCTACATCGGCCGGATCAGCGGCGAGCCGGACCTGACGATGGCCGCCGCCAGCAGCCCGTACGACACGTTGCAGGACCTCTACAACGCCCACGAGCAGATCCGGGCGGTGGCCACCGGACCGGGCTCCAACGAGTACATCGACGCGGTGGTGGTCAATGCGGCGCTGAAGCTGGACTCCAAGGTCGTGACCGGATTCGTCGGCAGCGGCGAGGCTTGGCTCGCGGTGATGTCCGGATACGCGACGTGCCACAGCCGCTCGCTGTCCAGCCAGCTGCCAGCGGTCAACAGCGGCGATGCGAAGCCGCTGCTGATCATCGGTGACCAGCCGGTTCCGGAACTGCCCGGCGTGCCGACGCTGAGTTCGCTGGCCAACGACGCGAACCGGAACATCATCGAGGACCACGTGCGGCTGATCGCCAGCGGACGCTCGCTGGCCGGACCGCCGGGCATGGACCCGGCGGTGCTTGAGGCGCTGCGGACGGCCTTCCGAGAAGTGGTGACCGACCCGCGCTACATCGCGGACGCCAAGACGCAGAAGCGCCCGGTCGACTTCGCCAGCGGCGAGGACATCGACCGGCTCGTCGACGAAGTGATGCACAGCTCCCCGGAGTACGTGGCCCTACTGCGCGAAGCGTTCGGCGGCTGAATGTATTGAGAGTGCTCGGGTCGGTTAGCGTGGCGGTGCGGGTGGCGGAACCTCAGAGGCTTTCTCGACTCCGGGATCCCCGATTTACGTATGAGCTCTGCGCCAATCCGCACACCGCTCAGCCGCTGACAACTCCGGCGAGGATTTCCTCCAGCTGTCGGGCGCCGGACTGCAACTGCCGCACCACTTGGAGCTGCTTCTTCTTCGGCAGCCGGGTCGCGGGCGAGGACGCGTTGATCGCCGCGATCGCGGTGCCCCGGGGGTTTCGCACCACCGTCGCCACCGACACGATGTCCTCGTCGCTTTCCCGGGTGTTGGTGGCGTAACCCTGCTCCCGCACTCGGGCGAGCTCCGCGTCGAGGGCCTTGCGGCTGGACTCGGAGTGCCTGGTCGAGGTGGGCAGGCGCTTGCCGGGCGGGAACAGCTCGTCGAGCTGTTCCGTGCTGAGTTCGGCCAGCAGCGCCTTGCCGGTGGCGGTGCAGTTGGCGGGCAGCAGTTGCCCGGTGCGGGCGGCCACCCGGAGCACGCGGCTGCATTCGGCGGCGTCGAGGTAGCGGACCTTGTTGCCCTCCATCTGCGCTAGGTGGACGGTCTCCTCCACCTCGTCGGCCAGCGCCTCCAGGATGGGACGGGCATGCGTGCGGATGTCCATGTTGCGCACCGCGGCGAAGCCGATGTCCACTAGCGCGGGACCGGCGATGTAGGTCCGCAGGTTGGGTTCCTGGCGCACGAAGTCGTGGTAGGCCAGCATCGCCAGCAGGCGGTGCGCGGTGGAGTGCGCGACGTCCAGCGAGGCGCTCACGTCGGACAGCCGAAGCCGCTGCCGGTCGCGGAACATCAGCAGCAACCGCAGCGCGTTGTCGACCGAGGAGATGGGGTAGGCCGGTGGTTCTTTCTGCACAGCAGAATACTACCGCCTCAGACCAACCCACCGCTCGAGTGAAGAGTGAAGGGCACCTTTTACCAACTTACTTGGTAAGAGGTGCCCTTCACCCAGCTTTCATCACACGAAGGTGGAGAGGTTTTTGGCCAGGAGTACGGATTGGTCCAGGAGGAGTTCTCGGCGGTAGACCTGCCAGGTGTCGCCGACTTGGCGGAGTCGGTCCCGGCGGCGGCCCACCAGGAAGTCCGTCTCGTCCGCGACTCTGTTGCGGTACACCAGGAATCGGGAGCTCACCGCCACCTCGGGCAGCGCCACCTCGGTGAGCCGGACGTTGGTGACCAGGTGGGAGACTCGGGACACCGGTTCCTCCGCCCAATGCTTGCCCGTCATCAGCTGATCGACTCGCAGCCGCACGGTGTCCTTGCTCTCGTCGAACCAGCAGATGTCCGCGCCCGCTCGGGTCTGCTCCTGCTCGTCCGGCTGGTCGAAGGAGACGTTCATCCGGATCGGCATCGAGTACTGGAAGTCCTCGGCCAGCAGGTCCAGCCACTCGTGGTAGCGCCGCTGGTCGAGCAGATCTGCCTCCGCGTAGAGGAAATCCGCGACTTCGGCGGTCAGCAGCAACCGCTGCTGTCGTTCGTCGGTCATCGTCACGCCTCCTTCGCAACCGGCTTGGCGCGCTCGTCCTGCTCGGCGAGTTCGGTGAGCTCGGACCAGGGCAGCCCGTCGGTGAATTCGGCCCACCGCCGGTAGAACGCGCGAGCGTTCACCTCACCGGCGATCGCGTGGTGCGAGTGCACCGCGCCGTGCAGCTCGCTGGATTGCTCGTCGCCGAGTCCCTGCTGGTAGTTGTACGGGTAGCGGCGGGCCACCACGCCCCGACTGGCCTCGGTGGCGTAGTCCCAGTTCTCCATGTCGTCCTGCTCGGTCATGCCGCCCGGACCCGAGTAGCGCATGTAGTAGTGCCGCAGCCAGTCCCGGACGTGCTCCGGGGCGCTCTTGTCCACCAGGTACCAACGCCACACCTCGGTCTCCCACGGTCCGCGCGGGTGGGAGACCAGGATGGTGCGGGGAAAACCGGCCGAGAAGGACATGTTCGGGAACATCGTGGCCGGACCCCGGCCGCCCAGCGGGCGGCCCTCGGCGCGCAGTTTCGCCGCGCGGGTCTGCCAGGCGTCGGCGAAGTATTCGGTCAGTTCCGCTTCGGCGAAGTCCGGGTAGGGCAGCTCGTAGTCGAGGTTGTCGGAGGCGCCGTGCCCGAGCCGGAAGGAGGTCTTCATCCGGCCCCTGGAGAAGCCGCCCTGGTTCTGCTGCTCGCCGTGCCGACGCTTTCCCCTGCCGCCGGGACCGATGCCGACCGCTTCGACGGAGGCGTGCGTTGACTCGCCGTGGTAGGTGTCGCCGAGGAAGTTCTCCGAGACGAACTTCCAATTCGACTTGATGCGCCACTTCTGCACGCCGTGGAAGACCTCGGTCCCGGCCTCCGCGCCGTCGAAGGCGTCGGCGAGGTTGTCCAGCCAGAACCGGAAATCGCCGACGTAGTCGTCGAATTCCGGTGCCTGCGCGTCCCAGCTGGCGAACACCAGGCCCTTGTAGTCCTCGATCTTGGGGGCGCGCACCAGGCCCCACTTCTCCTTCTCCAACCGGCCACCGTAGGCGGCGCGGTTGTGCGGCACGCCGTGCAGGTCACCGGGCACCGCGACCAGCGACCCGTCCATCGAGTACGACCAGGCGTGGTACGGGCAGGTGAACTGCATCGAGTTGCCCGCGTCGTACCGGCAGACCCGCATGCCCCGATGGCGGCACGAGTTCAGCAGCACGTGCACCTCGCCCTTGTCGTCCCGGGTCAGCAGCACCGGGTCGGCGCCCATCCAGGACGAGAAGAAGTCGCCCGGCTCGGGCACCTGGGTGGCGTGCCCGACGAACAGCCACGCGCGTGGGAACAGGTTCTCCAGCTCCGCTTGGTGAATCCGCTCGCTCATGAAGATGTCGCGGCTGATCATCCCGTCGCGGGTGTTCACCATCTCCCGCACGCCGGGGTAGGAGCGGTCCTTGCCCATCAATTCACCCTCTCGCGTTGTCGTTCGATTGCTTCGGCAGGTTCGAGGGCCGCCAGTGCGGCATCCAGGTCCGCGCCTCGGCGCAGCAGGCGGCGGCAGGTGGCCAGGGCGCGCGGCCAGCCGAACGTCACGGCGGCGGTGAGGCGGCCAGCCGCGGAATACAGCGCGATGGTGCGATTTCCGGCGCGGCGCAGCTCGACGTGGTCTTCGGGGTCGACCCGGCCGACCAGCTGGATCTTCACGCCGTGCTGATCGGACCAGAAGTACGGCACGTCGGTGTGCGCGCGACGCGCATCGGGCTCGGCGAGCAGGTTGTGCGCGACCAGGTCGCCGTGCTCGTTGGCGGTGGTCCAGTGCTCGACCCGGCGGCACGAGCCGTCTTCGGGATTGGTCCACCGCGCGACGTCGCCAACGGCGTAGACGTGCTCCGCGCCGCGCACTGCGCCGTGCTCGTCGCACACCACGCCGTCGTCCACCAACACCGGGGAACCGGCCAGCCATTCGGTGTTGGGCGTGACGCCGACACCGACCACGACGACGTTGGCCGCCACTTTGGCGCCGCCTTCCAGCACGACCGCGCGCACGCTGCCGCGGCCGCGTTCGAACCCCGCCACCCGCACCCCGGTGAGCAGCCCGACCTCGTGCTCTTCGTGCAGCTCAGCGAGCAGTTCGCCGACGACCGGTCCGACAGCTCGGAAGAACGGGGTGGGCAGTGCCTCGATGATGGTGCTCGGGACGTCGAGGCCGCGTGCGGTGGCGGCGACCTCGCCGCCGACGAAGCCGCCGCCGACGACCGCCAGCGGGCCGCCGCGCAGCAGGTCGGCGCGCAGCGCCGTCGCGTCGGCGAGGCTGCGCAACACGTGCACGCCGGGGATCGGTTCACCAGGCAGGGTGCGAGCCCGTGCCCCGGTGGCGATGATCAGCGCCTCGTAGCCGACCTTTTCGCCGTCGTTGAGCCGAACTTCGCGTCGATCGACGTCCAGACCGGTCGCGGCGATGCCGCGGCGCAGATCGACTCCGGCGAGGGTTTCAGCGTCCAGCAGCGAAATCTGCTCGGCGTCGAATTCCCCGGCCAGCAGCTGCTTGGAAAGCGGCGGCTTGTCGTGCGGTAGGTGGGGGTCGGCGGAGATGACCGTGATCTCGCCGTCGAAGCCCCTGGAACGCAGCCCGCGCACTGCGGCGGCCCCGGCGACGGAGGCGCCGACCACCACGACGCGGCGGATCATCCTTCGCTGACCCAGATCGCGTTGACCGGACAACTGCGCACGGCGGCGTTGACGGTTTCGCGTTCGTCGTCTTCGACCGCCTCGCGCAGGACCACCACCAGGCCGTCGTCGTCGAGGTCGAAGTGCTCGCTGTCCAGCGCGACGCAGTTGGCGTAGCCCTGGCACTTGGTGACATCGGACTGGATGTGCGGCATTCCGCTCCCTCGCGCTCGTCCAGTATTTTCTTTATTACAGAAATTTTGTCTCCACAACGTACAGTTTTCGCCTGTCGCTAGGCAAGGGTCCGCGTCGTGAAACGGTGGAATGTCTGCTGTGCAGAAAGTCGGGACGGTGCTCGATCCGCCCATTTGTCCACAGTGGATCCCGATGTCCGGAACGCGGCAGCACCGCCGGTCGGGCGGTATCGTGCGGCTGTTTGGTCGATGGCTGGTCGGTCGAGCCGGTGGCCAGCCGAATCCGGAGGGAAACAGATCGTGCCCAAGGCAGCCTTGCTGGTCATGGACGTGCAGCGCGGCATCGTCGAGCGATACGCCGACGACGCCGAATACCTGCCCCGGCTCGGGACGGCGATCGCCGCGGCCCGCGCGGCGGACGTCCCGGTGATCTACGTGCAGGTGGCGTTCCGACCCGGCTACCCGGAAGTCAGCCAACGCAACCGGGGGTTCTCCGCCATCGCGGGATCCGGGGCCGCCTTCAGCACCGAGGATGCCGCCACCGAGATCCACCCGGCCGTCGCGCCTGCGGCTGGCGAAGTGCTGGTGACCAAACGACGCGTCTCCGCCTTCTCCGGCAGCGACCTCGACGTGGTGCTGCGGTCCGGCGAGATCGACACCCTGGTGCTGACCGGTATCGCCACCAGCGGGGTGGTGCTGTCAACCCTGCGCCAGGCCGCCGACCTGGACTACGGGCTGATGGTGCTCTCCGACGGCTGCCTGGACGGCGACCCCGAGGTGCACGGGGTGCTGGTGGAGAAGGTCTTCCCACGCCAGGCCGAGGTCACCACGATCGCCGAATGGACGACCTCGCTGCCCTAGCGGCGGACCTGGGCGTGGCAATGGGAATCTCAAGCCTGGCGGGATCGCCTGCCGCGGACCGCGGGTCTCGTCGGCTCAACCGGCGGTGGTGGCGGTCCCGGCGCTGATCAACGATCCCATCGTCGGGCCGGAGAAGTAGTACGGGTAGACCGGCTCCGGACGGCTGACCTCCTGCAGGCGCTCCGCCAACTCCTCCGGGATCTCGAAGTCGAGGGCCCGCAGGTTGTCTTCGAGTTGCGCCGAGCGTGTCACGCTGATCAGCGTTGAGACGACGCCGGGGCGCCGGGCGATCCAGTTGAGCGCCACCTGCGCCGGGGTGCGGCCGAGTTCACGCGCGCATTCGCGGAGTACCGCCACGATGGCGAAGTTCCGCTCGGTGAGCAGCTTGGACACCGCCGGGTTGCCGGTGGCGTTCAGGGCGTCGAGGGTGCCGTCGGCCATCATCCGGCTCAGGCGCCCCTCGCCTTGAACCTCGCCCTGCCTCCCCTGGGTGTACTTCCCGGCCAGCAGGCCGTTCGCCAGCGGGGACCACGGGACGATGCCGATGCCGAGGTCGCGAGCGGCGGGGACGTGCTCGCGTTCGATGGCACGTTCGGCGAGGGAGTACTCCATTTGCAGCGCGGCGACCGGTTCCCAATGGCAGGAGCGGGCGATCATCTGGGCTTTGGCGGCGTACCAGGCAGGGACGTTGCTCAGCCCGATGGCGCGGACCTTGCCGTTGCGGATCAGCGCGTCGAGCGTCGACATGACCTCTTCGACCGGTGTCATCGCGTCCCACATGTGCAGCCAGTACAGATCTACGTAGTCGGTCCGCAAGCGCCGCAGCGACGTGTCGAGCGAGGCCACGATGTTCTTGCGGCCGTTGCCCCCGGAGTTCGGGTCACCGGGTCGGGTCGCGACGGCGAACTTGGTCGCTACCACGAGGCGGTCCCGCAGCCCGGTCTCCTTCATGAATGTGCCCAGCAGTTCCTCGCTGCGGCCACCGGCGTAGTTGATCGAGGTGTCGACGAAGTTGCCGCCCGCTGCCACGTAGTGGCGGAAGATAGAGCGGGCGGTGTCCTCGTCGGCGTGCCAGCCTTCCCCGCCGAACGTCAACGCGCCGAGCGCGATCGGCGAGACCCGCAAACCCGTGCGCCCGAGCAGGCGGTATTGCTGCGTCGTCATGGTGACTCCCGTCGAAGTAGTCGATGCCGGTCACCATGCGGCCTGGAGTGTGCTCCAGGTCAACTCCGGCCTTGACCTGGAGCACGCTCCAGGTGCGATGCTCGACGGCATGGACTTCTACTCGCCCGGTGAGGTCGCCGAACGGACGGGTTTCAGCCTGGACACCCTCCGGTACTACGAGCGGATCGGCCTGCTGCACGAGATCGACCGGACCGCGGGCGGACAGCGCCGTTTCACCGAGTACGACGTGCTGTGGTTGCTGATGCTGCGCTGCCTGCGCGAGTCCGGCATGCCGATCGCGCAGATGCGCCGCTTCAGCGAACTGGCCCGAGGCAGTGACGAGACCGTGGCCGAACGCCTCGCACTGCTCGAAGCGCACGACCGGAAGATCGAGGAGCAGATCGCCGGGCTGCGTGCGCACCAGGAGCAGATCCGGCAGAAGATCCGCATCTACCGGGCGAAGCGGTGGCATCCCGAGTCGATTGGCACGGAGTCGTAGGAGCGACGTCGCCCAGGACCGAAGGTGCCGTGGAGGGACGAAAGGACCGCCGATTTCGCGCGAAATCGGCGGTCCTCGTGCGGGGTTGGTGGCCTGGTCGGGGCTCGTTGTTGGGCCTAGCTGCTGATCGGGATGCTGCGGTAGGCCGCTGGTGCTTCCCATTGCTCGGCCGCTTCGCTCCGGCCCCACTTCTCCAGGTCGAGCAGGCCCAGGCCGCGGCCGAAGCCGGACATGTCGCCTCGGGTGTTGACCATGAACGCCAGCCAGCGGCCGTCCGGGCTGACGTTGGAGTTGCTGCACCGCCACGGCGGGTGATCGATCGCCCTGGTCATCCGCACCCGCCGACCGCTGCCGTCGAGCTTGAGCTTCCACAGGTCGATCGGCGGCCAGTAGTTCTCGAAGTCGCAGGAGGACTCCAGGCAGATGTGCTCGCCGTCGGGGAAGATGCCTTCCGGCTCGTTGTGCGTGAGGTGCTCGTCGATGTACGTCCGGACCACGCCGGTGTCCACCTCGACGCCCTTCACCACCGTCTTCCAGTCCAGCGTGTTGCGCCGGGGGAAGCGGTTGACGTATTCGGCGAAGATGACCTCGGTGTCGTTGTGCCGGAAGTCCTGCGGCTCTGGGCAACGTCCGTTGCGGGTCGTGTAAACGACCTTGCGGTCCACCAGTTCCGGCTGGTCGCCGGAGTAGTCGAGGTCCGCGACGCGGATCTCGAAGTCCTCCGGCGCGCCGGTGCTCGGGTCGATCCGGCCGTACACCGAGTACGTCACGGTCGGCGTCCGCGTGGAAACCCCGCAGCCCTCGAAGATCGTGGGGCCCAGCGGCCTAGGTGGCTCGGCGGCGTCGCGGTCCATGAACCACAGCTCCGAGGAGCCGAACCGGCTGCGCTCCCGGTCCTCGAAGTGCCTCGGCCCGATGAGCAGGTAGTCGCCGTTGGGCAGGAACAGCACCCGCAGGAAGCTGTGGTGCGCGCCGTTGTCCTTGGTGAGGTTGCGAACTTGGCGCGAGGCCAGGTCCAGTTCGCAGACATCGCCGAAGTTCTTGTCGATGAACGCGATCCGGCGGCCATCCGGCGACCAGTACGGACGTTCGCCGTAGTCGAGCAGCTTTTCGTGGAATTCCGGTGGCTCGTCCAAGAAGCCGCGCTGGTCAGCGCTCGGCTTGGTCATCTTCTCCCCTTCGATGAGCGGGTGGTTGCGGGTCGTTAGTGCCCAACCGGGCTCCAGCCGGGTTGCGCACTCACGACCGTCGGTGCTCAGCCGATCGTCTTGATGACTTCGCGGAGGTTGTTCTCCTGCTGGGCCCACAGCGCCGAAAGCTGTTGGCCGTCCAGGAATTTCACCTGCATGCCGACCTTCGCGTTCGCCTCCTGGTACTTCGGGTCGGCGCTGACCTCGCGCATCGCGTTCTCCAGGCTCGCCCGCGCCTGCTCCGGAGCGTCAGCGGCCATCGTGACGCAGAAGTACGAGTCGGAGAGCAGGTCGACACCCTGCTCCTTGGCGGTGGGCACGTCCGGGAGGTACGGGCTGCGCTGGTCGGCCAGCGCAGCCAGGATCCGGAACTGCCCCGCCTTGTACTGCGCCTGGAGTCCGGTTAGGCCGCCGCTGAAGAAGTCCACCTGCTTGCCGAGCAACGCGGTCACCTTCTCCGACGCGCCGTCCACCACAACGGTGTTGAAGTTCGCCGAAGCCGCGCGCGCGAAGTTCGCGTACGCCACGGTGTCGTCGCTGAGCGCGCCGTCCGCGGCGGCGTTGACCTTGCCTGGCCGGGCGTGGATGTCGTTGAGCAGGTCGGAAAGCGTTCGGTACGGCGAATCGGCGTGCACCGCGATGACGTTCGGGGTGTATCCGGTGCAGCCGACCAACGAGAAGTCCTGCCGCGAGTAGTTCGCCTGCGCGTTCGGGTAGAGGTACTTCAGCGCGGTGGGCAGGTTGACGTTCGCGATCACGTTGGTGTCCTTCTTGGCCAGCAGCTCGTTGATGGCGAGCTGTCCGCCGGAGCCGGGCTTGTTCACCACCTGGAACTTGGCGCCGGATTTCTGCGACAGCTCGTCGGCGAGGATCCGCGCCCAGGTGTCGGTCGTGCCGCCCGCGGACAGCCCGAGCAGCAGCTGAACGGTGTCGCCCTGCTTCGGGTAACCGCCCTGGTCGGAGTTGCTGAGCGTGCCGCAGGCGCTCAGGCACAGCAGTGCTGCGCTCAGCGCGGCGGCCAACGGGGTTCGCTTCATCGCGTCTCCAGTTCTTCGGGGGACTGCTCCCGGTGTCCGACGACGTCGGCGGTGCGCCGACGCGCCAGACCTCGGGCGGTCTTGACCGCCTTGACCACGATGGTCAGCACGATCAACAGGTAGGCCGTCACGGCGACCGGGCTGGTGAAGAATCCGGCGAAACTGCCCTGGTGGATGGAAAGGGCCCGGCGGAAGTTCTCCTCCAGCATCGGACCGAGCACCAACGTCAGCGCCGCTGGCGCCAGCGGGACGTCCAAGCGGCGCAGCACGAGTCCGACCAGTCCCGCGATCCACATCACCGCGATGTCGAAGACGCGGTTGTTGATGGTGTAGGCGCCGACGGTCATGAAGCCGAGGGTGAGCGCGTAGAGCACCATCGGCGGGACCCGCAGCACCGCCACCCACATCCGGACCATCGGCAGCGCCATGATCAGCAGGATGACGTTGGACACCGCCAAGCTGGCGATGAAACCCCAGGCGACCTCGGGTTGCTGGGCGAACAGCAGCGGTCCGGGCTGCAGGCCGTTGATGGTGAAGGCGCCGAGCAGGATCGCCATCGTCGCGGACGACGGGATGCCCAGCGTCAGCAGCGGGATGAAGTTCGAGATGGCCAGCGCGTTGTTGGCGGTCTCCGGACCGGCGACGCCCTGGATGGCGCCCCTGCCGAAGCGGTGCGGAGTTTTCGACACTCGCTTCTCGACGGCGTAGGACGCGAACGAGCAGGCGGCCGCGGGGGAGCCCGGCACCAGGCCGAAGAAGAACCCGATCCCGGTGCCACGGGCGATGGCGCCGAGGCTGTCCCGGAAGTCCTGCCAGCTCAGCCGAACCGAGCCGATCTTGCCGGAGAAGTCGACCGTGGTGCGGCTGCCGATGTGTTCGAGGATTTCGGCGAGTCCGAACAGGCCCATGATCACCGCGACGAACTCCACCCCGTCGCGCAGTTCGATGATGCCCATCGTGAAGCGCGGCGCACCGGTGACCAGGTCGAGCCCGATGGCGCCCACGAACAGCCCCAGCAGCGCCGACACCAGGCCCTTGACCACCGACCTGCCCGCCAGCCCGATGACCAGGCCGAGCGCCAGCAGGCTGAGCGCGAAGAGTTCGGGCGGGCCCAGCGCCAGCGCCAGGTCGGCGAGCTGGCTGGCGAAGACCATGCCGACCAGCGCGACCATGCCGCCGATGAACGACCCGATCGCGGCGATCGACAGCGCTTTGCCCGCCTGGCCGCGTCTGGTCATCTCGTAGCCGTCCAGGCAGGTCGCCACGGAGGCGACCTCGCCGGGCACCCGCAGCAGCACGGAAGTGATCGTGCCGCCGTACATGGAGCCGTAGTAGATGGCCGAGATCATCACGATCGAGGCGGTGGGACCGACGACGAAGGCCAGCGGCAGCAGCAGCGTGGTGGCCGCGGACGGGCCGAAACCCGGCAGCACGCCGGTGATCATGCCCAGTGCGCAGCCGAGCACCGCGTAGCTGAGGTTCTGCGGGGTCAGGACGTGGGAGAAACCCAACGCCAGATCGCTGATGATGTCCATCGGCCTCACAGCCCCAGCAACTGGATGATGTTCAGCGGGTCCGGCAGCACGATGCCGAGCGCGTTCGCGCCGTAGGCGGTGCCGAGCACGCCGACCGCGGTCGCGGGCAACGCGATCCAGATCCGACTGCGGGCGATGAAGATCAGCAGCCCGGCGACGTAGACCGTCAACGAGATCAGGTAGCCGACCGTTTCCAACAGCAGCAGCGGGACCAGGGTCCAGGCGACGACGAACGCGATGCGCCGGAACCCGGCGGAGTCGATGGGCGGCTGCTCGTCGATCGGTGCGTCCGCATCTTCGGGGTCGTCCGCGGGCGTCGCATTCTCTTGCTGGGCTTGGCTTTCCGCTCCGGTGATCAGCCAGGTCAGCGAGACGAGCAGCAGCCCACCGGAGATGATCGCCGGATACATGCCCGGTCCCGGCCGGTTCCCGTCGAAGAATCCATAACCGAGCGAAACGGTCAGCAGCAGCACCGACAGTGCGAGCAGCACGCCTGCCGCGATCCGTTCGGCGATGGGGCGTTTTCCGCGTACGGCGACCGGCATCACGGCTCCTGTGGACGGAAGAACGCGCGGTGGTCCGCACGAAGATTCCTAAATGGACGTCCGAGATTCGTCCGGGCAACCGAGAAGTCCGGGCTATGCGGGGGAATTGGACAGATCAAGGCTGCTCGCATCTCCTCTCCGTTGAGAGACGCATGGCGTTCACACGGACGGACCCAGGTCATCGGCTCGGTGTCGCCATTGGTGGGAGCCAGGCGGTGGCTCGGCAAACGCTAAGCCATGACTCTCAATATGAACAACACATTCTTGTAGAGTGAGAGGATGGCGACGAGTGCTGATCGGGCGTTGGACCTGCTCGACGAGATCGCGGCCCGGCCCGCGCCGACCGGCTTGATGGAGTTGGCCACTGCGGCGGGTTTGGACAAGAGCACGGCGTCTCGGCTGCTCGCGGTGCTGTGCGGCCGGGGATTGGTGACGCGCGACCCGGACACCCGCCGGTACGAACCCGGTCCCGCGCTGCTGCTGTTGGCCACCCGCGTGCTGGACAACTCGCCGCTGCGGGCCACGGCGCACAGCCACCTGCAACGGCTGCGGGATGCCAGCGGCGAGACGGTGACGCTGCAACTGCGGGTCGGCCTGCAACGGGTGTGCGTCGATGGCGCGGACAGCTCGCAGCCGGTGCGCCGCGTCGCGCACATCGGCGAGGCCAACCCGCTCTACGTGGGCGTCACCGGCAAGGTCATCACCGCGTTCCTGCCGTCGGAACAGGTCGCCTCGGTGCTTGCCGACGGTGCCTCAGCCGGACGGGACATGAGCCGCCTGCCGCGCGAGCTGGAGCTGATCCGCCGCCGCGGTTACCACGCGAGCATCGGCGACAAGGGCGTGGGCATCGCCGGGATCTCCGCGCCGGTGCTGACTTCTCGCGGGGTGATCGCGGGTCTGACGGTCAGCGGACCGCACGACCGCTGGACCGTGCCGCGGATGGAGGAGTTCGCCCCGACGCTGCTCGCCGCGGCCCGCGAAGTCAGCACCGCGCTGGGCGGCCGGTAGCGCGGTTCCTGGTCAGCGCGGCGAACGCGAGTGCCGCACCTACTCCGGACACCGCCAGCACGATGATCGGGATCGACATCCCGAACCGCTCGTAGAGCCAGCCGAGCAACACCGGACCCAGCACCGTCGCCAGATCGCCGCAGGTGCGGAAGATGCCGGTGGCCACGCCGATGCGGTTCGGCGGCGCGTGGTCGGCCAGCATCGCCGCTGGCAGCGGCCCGCTGATCGCGGTCAGGGCGCCGACCACCAGCAGCACGCCGAGCAAGCCCATCGGTTCGTCGACCGCCAGGTACAACCCGGTGGCAGCGCCGCTGGCCAGCAGCGACGCCGCGAGCACCGGCCGTCGGCCGAACCGCTCGGCCAGTTGCACGGTCAGCGGCAGCAGCAACAGCGACAAGCCGGTCACCACGCCCAACCCCAGCCCGAACAATTGCGGCGAAACACCGATCCGCTCGTAGGCGATCAGCGGAACCAGCGACTGCTGGCCGCCGAACCGGGCGAAGAAGACCGCGAAACCCACGATGTTCACCGCCAGCAACGCGTTGCTGGCCAACGACCGGGGTGGCGGCGCGTCGTCGAAATCCGGCGGCGTGGCGCCATCCTGCGCCGTCGGCCCGTCGTCGGGTCGGATCAGCGCCCAGCAGACGAAAATCGCGGCGGCCCCGCCCGCGAGGCCGAATACCAGCGTCGGACCGCCGAGCGCCATCGCCAGACCGCCGAGTGCGGGCCCGCCCGCCCCGCCGACCAGCTGCATCGCCTGCAACGTCGCCATGTCGCGACCACGCCGCCACTTCGGCGTGCGCTGCGCCAACAAGGTCTGTCCGCTGGTGATCGCCACCGCGCCGAGCACCCCGTTGACCACGCGCGCTGCGACCAGCTGCGCCAGCGAGGTGACGAAGCCGGTCGCGACGGTCACGACCACCACACCAGCAACCGAGATCAGCAGCAGGTGCCGCGCTGGCACTCGGGCCAACAGCAGCCCCGCTGGCAGGTTCGCCAGCAGCCGACCGACCCCGAAGATCCCGACCACCAGGCCGAGCATCGCCGGTCCGGCACCGAAGGACGCCGCGTACACCGGCAGCACCGGGACGACCGAGCCCCAGGTCATCTGGGTAGCCGCGACGAGCCCGCAGCAGATGACCAACTGCTCCCGCCGAAGCCCGACCGGCAGCAGCCGTTGTTGCGTTGTGCTCATCGGCCGAGGACTACTTCGGGGCGGCGGCCCGGACGAACTCCGGGTCGACGACATCCGCGTAGGTCACCGGCTTGTCGCCGTCCTTGAGCACACCCGCGCGGCGCACCACGTTCAACGCCGTGGCCACGGCCGGTTCGGTGATGTCGCCGGAGTACTCCCACAACTGGTCGGCGTAGGCCCGTTCCAGGGTGGCCTCGACGACCTCCGGCGGCAGGTTGCTGAACTGCTTCTTGGCGACCTCGGTCGCGGCCTGCCGATCGTCGCGGACCACCGCGAGCGCCTCCAGCATGCCCTGCACGAACTTCCGGGTGGTCTCCGCGCCGTCGCCGGTCGCGGTGTCCATCCGGACGTTGACGGTCGAATAGGCGTAAGGGCCGAGCCCATTCGGCGGGCTGAAGAACGGTTCCTGCCAAACACCCTGCCGCACGCCCTGCGCCAACACCGGATCGGCGACCACCGCGACGTCGGCTTGGCCCTGCGCCACGATGCTCATCGGTGCGGCGGCGTCCACCGCCTCGATGAGCTTCACATCGGATGCCTGCAACCCGCCCTCGGCCAGCACGTAGCGCAGGATCGAGTTCGGGGTACCGCCGTAGGCACCGGTCACCACGCGCTTGCCGCGCAGGTAGCTCGCGACCGACCGCACGTCGGTCATCGGCGGCGCGGGTTGCCCGGCAGCCGCGGTGAAGTACACGTTGCCCCGGTTGACCACGTTGACCACTGCCTTGATCGCCGCGCTCTGCGACGGGTTCTGCGCCTGCACGAAGCCGTTGTGCTCGGGACCGCCGATGAAGCCCCAAGCCTGCCTGCTGAGCACGGCGTTGGTGTGCGCGGCGCCGCCCTGCAAGGTCAGCGCGCGCACGTTGAGGCCGTGCTTGGCGAAGATGCCCCGGTCGATGCCGACGTACAGGGGCAGGTAGCCCAGGCTGTGCGCGGGCTCGGCGATGACCAGCTCACCGGAGTCGCCGCCCGAAGCCGCACCGCAGCCGGTCAGCACCAACGCCGCGGCGGCGCTGGCCGCCGCGAGCCGCAGTACCGCGCGGCGCGAGCCGTACCACATAGGCCGCATGTCAATTGCCTCCGTGCAGTAGTTGGGCGCGCAGTCGGCGCTCCACGAGTCCGACGACCAGGTACAACACCAGCGAGAGCAGTGCGAGGATGACCACGCCGACCCAGATCAGCGAGATGTCGTACACCGTGCCCGCGTAGACGACCAGTCGCCCGAGCCCGCGCTCGGAGCCGATGTACTCGCCGACGATCGCGCCAGCGAGCGCGAGCCCGATGGTGACCCGCAGCCCGGAGATGATCCACGGCATCGTGCCGGGCACCACGACGCTGCGGAACACCTTCCACCTGCTCGCCCCGAGGCTGTTGAGCATCCTGGTCAGGTCGGGGTCGATGGCGCGCACCCCGGCGGCGGCGTTGAGCGCCTGCACCGCGACCACCAGCGCGGTGGCCATCGCGATCTTCGAAGAGATCCCGATGCCTAGCACCAGCACCACGATCGGCGCCAACGCGAGTTTCGGAATCGCCTCCAGCGCCACCACGAACGGCTCGGCGACCTTGGCGTAGGTCCGCGACCACCAGAAGGACAGGCCGATGGCCACGCCGAGCACGGTGCCGAGCGCGAATCCGGCGATGGCGCTGCCGAAGGTGTAGGCGGTGTCGCTGATCAGCGTGGCCGACGAGAACTGCTGCACGGCCTTGGCCCAGATCTCGCTCGGCATGGACCAGAAGAACGGATCGACCACGCCCAACCGCGCGCACCACTCCCAGCCGCCGACGGCGGCCGCGATCACCACCACGCGCAGCAGGATCACCACCGCCCGGTTGGGTGGCGCGGCACGGCGTTCCTTGCGCGGTCGAACCTTGTCCCTGGAGCCGAGCAGTTCGTCCAGAGTGGACAGCACCTGGGAAGGTGTGCTGGCGGTCATCGCGGTTCCTCTGCTCGCTTGGCTTCCCGCAGCAGCGCGCGCACCCGCGCCCGGATCGCGGTGAACTCCGGCGTGCTGGAGAGGTCCGGATGGTGCTGCCGGGGCTTGGGCAGATCGACCGGCACGGTGTCGATCACCCGGCCGGGCCGACCGGAGAGCACGTAGATGGTGTCGGACAGGTAGACGGCCTCGTCGATGTCGTGCGTGACGAACACGATCGTCTTGCCGAAGTCGGCCTGGATGTCCAGCAACCAGTTCTGCATCTGCTCCCTGGTCTGCGCGTCCAGCGCGGCGAACGGCTCGTCGAGCAGCATCACGTCCCGGTGGAACAGCAGGGTGCGCAGCAGCGCGGCGCGCTGCCGCATGCCACCGGAGAGCTGCGCGGGATAGGAGTCGACGAACTCGCCCAACCCGTAGTGCCCCAGCAGCGGGCGGGCCAACTCCGCGGCCTGCTTCCTGGGAACTCCGCAGACCTCCGCGGCGAGCACCACGTTGTCCAGCACGGTGCGCCAGGGCAGCAGCATGTCCTTCTGCAGCATGAACCCGACCAGGCCGGTCTTGCCCGTGGTGTCCTGCCCGCCGATGAGCACCGAGCCACCGCTGGGCCGCTCCAACCCGGCGATGATGGAGAACAGGGTGCTCTTGCCGCACCCCGAGGGGCCGACCACCGAGACGAAGCCGCCAGCGGGCACGTGCAGGTCGATCGGCGCCAGCGCCGGGACCTCCTCGACGCGCTTGCGCGCGACCTGCCGCTGGTAGACCTTGCTGACGCCGTCGATCCGCAGGTCGGCGCCTCGGGAAGTGGTTGCGCGCGTGGGAGTTTCGGTCAGCGCGGTCATGGTGCGGCGACCAGTTCGGCGTCCTTCGCGGGCGTGGCGGGCGCGATCCGACCGGCGAAGAGGTCCGAGGGCAGCCCGGCGAGGTAGGCCAGGCCGGTTTCCAGGTTGATCACGTCCGCGTACTTGGCGTTCATGTCGAAGAGATTGATCGCGTGCGAGGCTTCGCCGCGGTCGAAGGTGCCTTCCTCGACGATGCTGACCCGCAGGTTGTTGGAGAACGCGTCGATGACGCTGGCCCGCACGCAGCCGCTGGTGGTGGTGCCGACCACCAGCAGCGAGTCGACGGCCAGTTCGGTGAGGTAGCTCATCAGCGCGGTGCCGAAGAACGCGCTGGGCTTGGTCTTGGCGATCAGCACGTCCTGCGGTTGCGGGGCGATCTCGGCGACGATGGTGTTGCCGTCGACGTCGGGAACGTGGGAGTCCTCGCTGTTGCGGCTGTTGCGCCACAAGCCCCGGCCGAAGCCGTCCGGGCGGCGGTCGACCCCGGTGCTGTAGAAGATCGGCACGTTCTTCTCGCGAGCGCCCGCGAGCAGTTCCGCGATCGCCGCAACGCCCTGCCAGCCCTCCTCGCCGCAGCTGTTGTGCCAGTTCTTGATCGACTCCAGGATCGGCTGCGGCTCGTGCCCTACGAAGGCGTAGTTGACGTCGACGACCAGCACCGCGGGACGTTCGCCCATGCCCAGGTAGGTGCCGTAGCCGGACGCCGCGAAGACCTGGCGATCACGTTCGGTGAGGTATTCGTCCCAGATTTTCATCTGCGCGCTCCCTGTCGTTGCCCAGCGTTTTCCGGGGTTGGCAGCGAACGCTAAGTTCGGCTATTTGCGCTGGCTTCTCGCCGCCGTAACGCTGGCGCTACGCCACGAAACTCGCCCGTGTCGGCCCTGTGACCAGCAAATATGTGACCAGGTAAGCGAACAACTCCACCAATTCTGCTCGTATGCTCCTGGTATGGAGATCAGCGCCTCGCGGCCCCGGCGGCGCCACATCGCCCGACGAGCGCGGGATTTGCTGCGCGAGGATGTGAGTTCCGGCCGGTGGATTCCCGGTCCGCTGCCGTCGGAAGAGGCGTTGGCGTCGTCGCTGTCGGTGTCGCGCAACGTGGTTCGCGAGGCCTTGGCCATGCTCGTCGGCGAAGGGCTGTTGGACAGGGTTCCCGGCGCTGGCACGTTCGTCATCTCGCGCAAGGCGATTCACCGCTTCGACATGCTGCGCGCGTTGGGCGAGGACGCTGGCGAGGACACCGCGGTGCGACGGCGGACCATCACCTTGGAGACGGTTCCGGCCGCCGAGCAGGTGGCCGCGTCGCTAGGCGTGCGAGCCGGTGACCCGGTGCTGCTGCTGGAGCGCGTGACACTGGTGCGGGACACCCCGACGGCGCTGTGGACCACCTATCTGCCGCACCACCTCGCCAAGCCGCTGCTGGACCGCGACCCGCCACCAGCGGAGAACGCCTACCAGATCATCGAATCGTTGGGGCTTGAGCTGGGTTCGTCGGAGGTGCAGACCGAGGCGGTGGCCGCCGACCCGGTGGTGGCCGAACTCCTGGAGGTCCCGACGGGCTGGCCCCTGTTGCTGCTGCGCCGAACTCTGCGGCTGGTCGACGGTGTGGCGGTGGACGTGGGCACCGGTTACATGCGAGGCGACCAGGTCGTCCTGACCACCCACCTGTCCCGAGCTCGGAGCTGAGCACCCGGTCGTGAGTGCGAAAGCGGGCTCCAACCCGGCTACGCACTCACGACCCCATTCAGGTGAGAGGTGAGGGGCACCTTTTGCGTGAATTGGTGTGCGTGGTGCTGAGTCTTGCGAGTGGTTCGTTGGGTCGGAACCGGCGTGTTCACCCACGAGCGGGTGCGGTGCGAGCCGCTTGGGGTCGTGAGTGGTTGTGGTCGCTCTGGCGACCGTTACCACTCACGACTCCGAGGCGAGCTCCAATCCGCGTGCCTTTTAAGTTGGGAAAAGGTGCCCCTCACCTCGTTCCCATCGCCCCCTGTGGTGCCCGCGCGGGGTCGGTCGAAGGCGGTATTCGGTTGTTCGTTGTTTGTCTTATTTGTCTTGTTTGTCTTGTTTGTCTTTTTAGGTGGTAATGTTCTGGTGCTTTTCGATGATCCCGACGGCGAACTGGTCGTCGGGTAAGTCGCTGATTTCCTCGTCAACGCGGTCGCCAGCCAGCCGACCAAGCAGCATCGACCACTGCAGAACGGATCGCAGACATGAGCTCGGCAACCGCGGCCAGCCAGCAGGTGGCCTTCCAATTGGCGGCGCTGACCAAGAGGTTCTCCGGCAACATCGCCGCTGATCAGGTCAGCCTCGACGTGCCGCCGGGCTCGCTGACCGGACTGGTCGGCCCGAACGGTGCGGGCAAGAGCACCTCGCTGGCGATGGCGGTCGGGTTGCTGCGCCCCGACTCCGGAACCGCCCTGGTGCACGGTGTCGACGTGTGGCGGGATCCGATGCGTGCGAAGGCGATGCTCGGTGTGCTGCCCGACGGCCTAGCGCTGCCGGAGCGGCTGACCGGCGCGGAGTTGCTGCGGCACTGGGGCGCGCTGCGGCGAATGCCCAGGGCCGAGGTCCGGGAACGGGCGCTGGAGTTGATGGAGGTCCTCGAACTCGACGGTGCCGAACGCGAGGGACGGCTGGTCATCGAGTACTCGACGGGGATGCGGAAGAAGATCGGCCTCGCGACCGCGCTGCTGCACTCGCCACGAGTGCTGGTGCTGGACGAGCCGTTCGAGGCGGTGGACCCGATTTCGGCCCGAGTGCTGCGCCGGATCCTGCGGCGGTTCGTCGACGCTGGCGGCTCGGTCGTCATCTCCTCGCACGTGATGGCCACCGTGGAAAACCTCTGCGACCGCGTCGCGATCATCGCCTCGGGCCAGGTGTTGGTGGCCGGGCCGCTGGACGAGGTGCGGGCTGGCACCACCCTCGAAGACGTCTTCGTGCGCTTGGTCGGCGAGCCTGCGCAACGGGAGCAGGAGCTGACGTGGTTGGGGAACTGATCCGGCTGCGGTTCGCCGTGCAACGGCACACGCTGCCGTGGAAGCGCCGCCTCGGCGGAGCGCTGGGCGTCCTCGCGGCGGCGGCGACCTGGGCGGCCGTCGCGATCTCCTCGGCCGGAGCGCGTTCGGACGTCATCACCTTCGTACTGCTGATCTGGCTGGTGGGATGGCTGGTCGGGCCGATCCTCACCTCCGGGGCGAGCGTGTTGCGACCGGAGTACTTCAGCCTGCTGCCGCTGCCGCCGCGTCGGCTCGGATTAGGTCTGCTGGCTTCAGTTTTCGTCGGTGTCGGTGGTGTGGTGACCGCTCTCGCGCTGACCGCGATCATCGGCCACGCGCTCCTGGCCGCCGCGTTGCTGGCCGTGGTGGTGGCGGTCGTCGTGACCGCGCTCTACTTGGTTCTGGTCATCTCGCTGTCGCGGATCGCCTACGCGCTGCTCGGGGCGGCGATGCGCACCCGGCTGGGCGTGGAGATCGCCGCCATCCAATACGGGCTGCTGCTGTCGAGCCTGTTCGCCGGTTGGCTGATCATCTGGCCAGTGCTCTCCTCGATGCCGGGATTCCTGCGCGACGGCTTCGGTTCCGCCCCGGCTGGTGCGGTGCTCGGCTGGACACCGGCTGGCTGGCCGATCCGGGCGGTGGATGCGGCGGCGAACGGCGATTTCGGCGCGTCTGCCGCCTGGCTCGCGCTGCTGGCCTGCGCCGCGCTTCTGTCGGTGCTGGTCGCGACGGCGCTGCTGAGACCGTTCGTCGGCAATCGAACCATCGCGCGCAGGCGACGGCCCATTGGCAGCCGGGTCTTCGAACGCCGCGGTCTGCTACCGGAAAGCGCCTTCGGCGCGGTCGTCGGCAAGGAACTGCGCACCTGGCTGCGGGACCCGTGGCGCAGCCTCGAACTACGCGCATCGCTGTGGTTCGGGATCTTCCTCGCCGTTTACTCGACGATCGGGGGACTGCCGCAGCTCAGCTGGCTCGGTGGCGTGGCGGTCGCGTTGATCTCCGCGATCAGCGCCGCGAACCTCTACGGCCAGGACGGCACGGCGCTGTGGCAGCTCGTGGTCACCGATGGCCAGGACGTGATCCGGGCCGATGTGCGCGGCCGACAGGTCGGCGTCGTCGTCGCCTACGGTCTGCCCGCGGTCGTGCTCGCGGCGGCGTTGATGGCGATCAGCGGCAGTTTCGAGTTCGCCGTGCCGGTGGCGACGCTCATCATCGTGCTGCTCGGCGTCGGCAGCGGACTTTCGGCGCTGCTGTCGGTGATCGCGGTGACGCCGGGCGTCGATCCGCACCGAAGGGTGAATCCCAGCGATGCGGGGGAGAACCAGTTGGTCGGCCAGTTGGGGCTGTACGCCGCGGCAGTGCTCAGCGCGCCCGCTGCGACCGTCGCGATCATCCTCATGGTCGCCCCGAACATCCTGCCGCCGTGGGCTCCGCTGGCCGCGCCGGTCCTGGCGCTGGTCAACGCTGCGGTGGTGGCCTTCGCGCTAGGCGATGTCGCGGCCAGGCGACTGCGCGTCCGCCTACCCGAGACCTTCGCCCGACTGCGCTACCCAGGAGTCCCGTTCGTCGGCGAAGAAGGCGGCGGACTCCTCGGATCGCTGGAGCGGGCGGCCGAAAAAGAGGCCATCGCCGCAACCCGAACCCGCGAGACCAAGAACTGAAAGTCGAATGTGCACAATTGCCACACGTGGTTTCGCGTTGGGATGTCGATGAGTTGAGGGCGCGTATGAGGACAAGCTACGAACTCGGCGAGACGGTAGCCGAGCGGCAGCTGGATGCCGTCGCCGAAGACGGAAGACGCGCGCCGGTTGTGGTGAAGATCGGCAAGCCGCTACCAGACCCGTTGCCCGGTGGGGATTGGTACTGCCCCCGGCAGATTCTGGGGCTGGGTGACGAGACCGTGGAGGCGACCTTCGGTGTTGATTCCCTGCAGGCGTTCTTGCTGTGCGTGTACACCTTGCGGCTGAAGCTGTCGCAGCGCGCGCAGGACGCATCGGTCCAGCTGGATTGGTTGGGACTGCCGGACCTCGGCCTGAAAGTCGACCCGGAAGTGCAGAAGGTCCTCCCCCCGACCGCGAGCTGATCCAGCCTCACGAAATCTTCGGCGGCACCTCAAGACTGACCAGCACTCCGTTGGTGCACCGCCACGGGCCGCCATCTTCTGGAGGCGGCTCAGACCGCAAGGATTTCGGTGCGCGCAAGACGCTGCTGAGAACGGCGGTGCCCTCGACCACCCGCCAACGGCGGCCGAACAGCCGACATTCCCACGACACCAGCCAGACCTCGTTGATCCGCCCACCGCTTGGTGGGCCTTTCGGAAACCGGCGGCTGTGGTGGTTTTCGTAGAGCACCCCGGCGAGCGTGATGTCTGCTGGCAGCGGTCTCGGAGCCCGCACGGCCACCGAGACGCCGCCGACTCTGGCCACGGCGGGGACGGTTTCCTCATTCCAGCCGCTCCGCGGTCATTGGGGGTTTTGGGTGTTGAGTTGGGACTCCATGGTTTCGGCGAGACGGGTCAGGGCGTCGATCACGTTCTTCCGGTTCCTTCCGAGATCCCTCAGGAGTTTCCCGTGGGCTTCGAGCTCGCGCGGGAACAGGTCATCGATGATGTTC
This sequence comes from Saccharopolyspora soli, assembly GCF_022678645.1. Taxonomy (GTDB): domain Bacteria; phylum Actinomycetota; class Actinomycetes; order Mycobacteriales; family Pseudonocardiaceae; genus Saccharopolyspora; species Saccharopolyspora soli. The sequence goes on from NZ_JALBWV010000014.1 coordinate 124,832, forward strand.
TCGCCGGTGGGGGTCATGCTGATCAGCGCAGCTCGTCGGTCCGCCGGGTTGACCTCGCGGGTGATCAGACCTCGTTTTTCCAACTTTGCCAACGTTTTGCTGACTCCGGCTCGGGACATGCCGAGCCGGGTGGCGAGGCGACCGGCGGTCACCGGGGCGTCCGCGTGCCGGAGCGGGACGAGCAGTTCCACCTCGGCCGTGGTCAACGCAGCACCGTCGTAGATCTCCTCGACCGCTCGATCGAGCAGTCCGGTGATGCGCTTGACCAGCGCCACCACCTCCATCGGCGACGTGTCGAGACCTGGGTTGTGCTTACCCCAGAGCTCCTGGGTGCGTGCCTGGAGGGGAAGCATGGTCACCTCTTTTGTTAACCAGCGAACTACCTGCTACCTTTTTATCGTAACCTGCGGTTCCGAGGTGGGGCAGCGTGGATCGCTGCCGGTCCGCCAGTTGCGCGACCGCGTTCATTCCCGGCACGACAACGGACGTCGTTGGCCTGCCCGGCGCAGCCACGAATGTGGAGGAGATTGCGGTGGAGTACGACGTGGTCGTGGTCGGAGGCGGCGCGGCAGGGCTGAGCGCGGCGATGATGCTGGCCCGGTCCCGCCGCCGGGTGGTGGTGATCGACGCTGGTGAACCGCGAAACGCTCCCTCGGCGCATCTGCACGGATTCCTGTCCCGCGACGGCATGCACCCCGCGGATCTGTTGGCGGCGGGCTGGGACGAGGTGCTCGGGTACGGCGGCGAGGTGATCAAGGATCGAGCGCAGGGCATCGAGCGGGTTGACGAGCACGGCTTCCTCGTGCGGCGCTACGGCGGACCGGAACTGGCCACCCGCGCGGTGCTGGTGGCCACCGGTCTGCACGACGACTTGCCGGAAATCCCCGGCCTGCGCGAGCGATGGGGCGCCGACGTGCTGCACTGCCCGTACTGCCACGGGTACGAAGTGCGCGACGCGCCGATCGGCGTGCTGGGCGGGGACAATCGGCCGTTCACGCTGCACCAGGCGTCGCTCGTGCGGCAGTGGTCCGCCGACGTGGTGTTCTTCCCGAACCGGATCGTCCTGGACGCCGAGGAGCGTGAACGGCTGGTCGCCCGAGGCATCCGGATCGTTGCCGGGGAGGTCGTCCGGCTGGCGGGACGGGACGGGGAGCTGCGCGTGGCACTCGCAGACGGCCAGGAGGTGGCGAGGTCGGCGGTGTTCGTCGGGCCGCGCTTCGTGCCGCGGGACGAATTGCTCACCGGCCTGGGCTGCGAGGTCGGCGAGAACGGTTGGGTGGTCGTCGATCCCGCGGGCCGCACCAGCGTGCCGGGGGCCTGGGCGGCGGGCAACGTGGTGGCCGAGGCCGCCCAGCTGATCGGTGCGGCCAGCGCGGGATCGGTCGCCGCTATCGCGATCAACCACTACCTGCTGGCGCAGGACGTCGACCGGGCGGTAGCGGAGCACCGCCGAGCCGCACCTAGCGAGCCGTGAGCTTTTCCGCCGCCGCGAGGAGAACGCAGGTGGCCAGCGCGCGGGTGGCGGCGGTGAGCTCGTCGATCGGCGGGAAGCTCGGCGAGATCCGGATCGTGCGATCGGCCGGGTCGTTGCCGTACGGGTGCGTGGCGCCAGCGGGCGTCAACGCGACCCCGGCGTCCTTCGCCAGCGCCACCACGCGGGAGGCGCACCCGTCGAGCACGTCGAGACTGATGAAGTACCCGCCGTCCGGTCGAGTCCAGGACCCGACACCGGAATCGCCCAGCCGCTCGGTGAGGATCTCGTGCACCGCGTCGAACTTCGGCCGCAGGATCGCCGCGTGCTCGTCCATGTGCGCCCGCACCGCATCCGCGTCGGGCAGGAACCGGGCGTGCCGGAGTTCGTTGACCTTGTCCGGACCGATCGTGCGCTTCTGCAAGTGGGCGAGCAGCCACTCGACGTTCGCGGGTGATCCGCCGAAGAACGACACTCCACTGCCCGCGAGCGTGATCTTCGAGGTGGAGGCGAACAGCAGTGGCCGGTCGGGGCTGCCCGCCTCGGTGGCCAGCGCCAGCACGTCCGCGATCTCCGCCCGCGTCTCGCCGTGGTGGTGCAAACCGTAGGCGTTGTCCCAGAACAGCCGGAAATCGGGCGCCGCCGTCGGCATCGAAGCCAGCCCGCGCACCACTTCGTCGGAATAGCTGATCCCGGTGGGGTTGCTGTACTTCGGCACGCACCACATGCCCTTGATCCGGGCGTCACCAGCGGCGAGTTCCCGCACGGTCGCCAGATCCGGGCCGTCGTCGTTGAGCGGCACCGGGATCATCTCGATGCCGAACCGTTCGCAGATCCCGAAATGCCGGTCGTAGCCGGGCACCGGGCACAGGAACGCGACCGATGGCGCGTCCACCCAGCGGGGGCCGTCGGTGGTGCCGTTCAGCAGCGCGTTGACCACGCAGTCGTGCATGACCGCGAGGCTGGAGTTGCCGCCGGTGATCAGCTGGTCGGCCGGAACACCGAGCAGCGGCCCCCAGATGGCCCGCAGTTCCGGCAGTCCCTGCAGCCCGCCGTAGTTGCGCGCGTCGGTGCCATCCGCCGTGCGGAACCCGTCCTCGCCGGGCAGCCCCAGCAGCGGATTGGCCAGGTCGAGCTGCGCGGCGGACGGTTTTCCCCTGGTGAGGTCGAGCGAAAGTCCCTCGTCGAGCAGTCGCTTGTAATCGGCGCGGTACTGCTCCAGACGAGCGCTCAGGTCTTCGGTACCAAGTGCCATCCGGCTCACCTTCCTCGGGGCGACACGACGAGCTTGTCACCGCGTCCAACTCGACCGACGCGCGGGTCAGCGGTCCGTGGCACTCGGGTGGGGTGCGGCGGCAACGGGTAGGGACACCACGATGGTCAGCCCGCCACCCGGCGTGTCTTCGGCGCGGATCTCACCGTTCATCGCCTCGACGAATCCCTTCGCGACGTGCAGCCCCAGGCCGATGCCCTTGTGGTTTCGGTCGTCCAGGCGTTGGAACGGGGCGAACAGCGCTTCCGCGGTGTACTTGGGCAGGCCGGGGCCGTGGTCGGCGATCCGGAGTTCCACGCGCGCCGCGTGTTCGCTGGCATGCACCAGCACATCGGGGTTTTCGTCGTGCACGCGACCGTAGGTCAACGCGTTGTTGAGCACGTTCGCCACGACCCGCTCCAGCAGTCCCGCGTCGGCGAGCACCGCGGGCAGCTGTTCGTTGACGTCGACGGTGACGAAGCGCCTGCCGTCCAGCGCGGCGAGGGCGCGCGCGACGACCTCGTCGTAGGTGATCGGATGCAGCAGCGGCACCACGGCTCCGGTGGCCAGGCGGGAGGAGTCGAGGAGGTTGTGCACCAAGGCGGTGAGCCGGTCGAGGGATTCGTCCATGCCGATCAGCAGTTCGCGGGTGTCGGTGTCGTCGAGTTCGACGTCCGGCGAGAGCAACGTGCTCACCGACGCCTTCATCGACGACAGCGGTGTCCGCAGGTCGTGGCCGATCGCCGACAGCAGCGCGGTGCGCAGCTGGTTCGCGTCCGCCCGGCGCTGTGTTTCCGCCGCCTCGTCGGCCATCCGCTGCTGTCGCAGCGCGATGAGAGCTTGGCCCGCGGCGGCTTCCAGCACGGTTTGGTCGGCGGCGGGCAGCGGACCGGAGCCGTCGCGCCCGCGCAGCGCGAGGTGCACTTCCGGACTGACTTCGACGTCGACATCGGACTCCGCTGGCTTGGCGCACGGATTCGGCCCGGTGCAGGCGGCGATCTGCCACCGGCCGTCGGTCTTCTCCAGCAGCGCCGCCGAGGATTGGCCGAAGTTCTCCACGATCTTTTCGAGCAGCCGTTGCAGCGGATTCGGGTCGGTGAGCACCGTGCGGGCGTACGAGGCCAGCAAGGCCGCTTCGGTGCGCGCTCGGGCGGCCTGGCTGGTCAGCCGGGCCGCGCGGTCGACCACGATCGCGACCATGACGCCGACGACGAGCATGACCCCGACCGTGACCACGTTCTCCGGGTCGGCGACAGCCAGCGAGTAGCGCGGCTCGGTGAAGAAGAAGTTCATCAACCCGCCAGCCAGCACGGCCGCGACGACGGCGGGCGCGGTGCCACCGACCAGCGCCACCAGCACGGTGGCCAGGATGTAGCCGCCGACGTCGGTGGACAGCGAGAGCTGGCTCTCCCACCAGTAAGCGGCCGCGGTGACGATCACCGGCAGCAGCACGGCCAGCGCCCAGCCCCAGACCTGCCGGGGCAGCGGGAGCGGGTTGCGGGGCGCGCGCGGGAAGCGCAGGCCCAGGCTGGCTTCGTCGTGGGTGACCATGTGCACGTCGATGTGGCCGGACTTCTGCACGGTGGTGGCCCCGATACCTTCCTCGAACACCCGTGCGAATCGGGGACGCCGGGACGTGCCGACGATCAGCTGCGTCGCATCCACGCCCCGCGCGAACTCCAGCAGCGCTTCGGACACGTCGTCGCCGACGACCGTGTGGAAGGTGGCGCCGACGTCTTCGGCCAGCCGACGGGCGCGGGCGAGGTTGGTCGGTGAGGTGCCTGCGAGCCCATCGCTGCGCAGGACGTGCACGACCAGCAGTTCGGCACCGGCCCGAGCGGCGATGCGCCGGGCTCGGCGGATCAGCGTTTCGCTCTCCGGGCCGCCCGTGACGGCCACCACCACCCGCTCGCGGGCTTCCCAGGTCTTGGTGATGTGCTTGTCCGCGCGGTAGCGCTGCAGGGCGACGTCGACCTGGTCGGCCACCCACAGCAGCGCGAGCTCCCGCAGCGCGGTGAGGTTGCCGGTGCGGAAGTAGTTGCCCAGCGCGGCGTCGATCTTGGTCGCCGGGTAGATGTTGCCGTGCGCCATCCGCCGCCGCAGCGCCTCCGGTGTGATGTCGACGAGTTCGATCTGCTCGGCCTTGCGCACCACCTCGTCCGGCACGGTCTCCCGCTGGCGGACCTCGGTGATCCGCTCGACCGCGTCGTTGAGGCTTTCCAGGTGCTGGATGTTGACCGTCGACAGCACCGTGATCCCCGCTTCGAGCAGCTCCTCGATGTCCTGCCAGCGCTTGGCGTTGCGGCTGCCGGGCACGTTGGTGTGGGCGAGCTCGTCGACCAGCGCGACCTCGGGGTTGCGCGCCAGGATCGCGTCGACGTCCATCTCGGTGAACTCGACACCCCGGTGCTGCATCCGGCGGCGCGGAACGACCTCCAGCCCTTCCAACTGCTCGGCGATCTTCGCCCGACCATGGGTCTCCACGAACCCGACCACCACATCGGTCCCTCGGGACAACCGGCGGTGGGCCTCCCCGAGCATGGCGTACGTCTTGCCGACGCCGGGCGCCGAGCCGAGGTAAATGCGCAGCTCACCGCGCCGTGTTGAGGTGGTGCCAGTCACCCGTCCAGTGTGCTACGCCGATCGGTGCATGCCCATCGGCGCGCGTGGCCTATCGCGGCAGGGCGTCCAGGGCGAGGTTGAGGTTGAGGACGTGCACCGCCGGTTCGCCCAGGAAGCCCAGGTCCCGCCCGTCGGTGTGCTCGTCGACCAGGCGCTGGACCTGGTCGAGGGCGAGCCCGCGGGCCTGGGCGACCCGAGGAGCCTGGAGGCGGGCGTTGGCCACCGAGATGTGCGGGTCCAGGCCCGAGCCGGAGCCGGTGACGGCGTCCACCGGGACCGGCGTGTTCGGGGCCAGGCGGTTCTCGGCGCGGTAGGCGGCGACCCGCTGCTGGATGCCCTCGTACGACTCGTCGTCGGCGGTGGCCGGATCGTCCGGAGCGCCGTAGAGCAGTTCGCCGTTGGTGGGGCCGAGGTTCGAGCCCGAGCTCGCCGTGGCGTCGTAGCCGTCACCCGCGTCGGAGTGGCGCGGGTGGAAGTACTGGGGCTGGGTGAAGGGCTGGCCGATCAACTTCGAACCGACGGCCCGGCCGTCCCGTTCCACCACGGACCCGTTCGCCCCGTCGGGGAAGAACAGTTGCGCGATGCCGGTCACCACGAGCGGGTACACGCCGCCGGTGAGGACAGTGAACACCAGCACCATGAACAGTGCGGGCAGCAGTTGGCGTCGCATCAGGACACTCCCAGGGCCGCGAGGAGCAGGTCGATGAGCTTGATCCCGAGGAACGGCACGACGAGCCCGCCGAGCGCGTAGACCAGCAGGTTGCGGCGCAGCATCCCCAGCGCGCTCGCCGCCCGGAACTTCACCCCGCGCAGCGAGAGCGGGATGAGCGCGACGATGATCAGCGCGTTGAAGACGACCGCGGCCAGGATCGCCGAGTTCGGCGAGTTCAGCGCCATGATGTTGAGCCGGTCCAGCACCGGGAAGACGCCGGAGAACATCGCCGGGATGATCGCGAAGTACTTCGCCACGTCGTTGGCGATGGAGAAGGTGGTCAGCGCGCCGCGGGTGATCAGCAGCTGCTTGCCGATCTCGACGATCTCGATCAGCTTGGTCGGGTCGGAGTCGAGGTCGACCATGTTCCCGGCTTCGCGCGCCGCCTGGGTGCCGGTGTTCATCGCGACCCCGACGTCGGCCTGGGCGAGCGCGGGCGCGTCGTTGGTGCCGTCGCCGGTCATCGCGACCAGCCGCCCGCCGCGCTGCTCGGTGCGGATCAGCGTCAACTTGTCCTCCGGCTTGGCTTCGGCCAGGAAGTCGTCCACCCCGGCCTCCGCGGCGATCGCCCCGGCGGTCTGCGGGTTGTCCCCGGTGATCATCACCGTGCGGATGCTCATCCGGCGCATCTCGTCGAAGCGCTCCCGCATGCCCGCCTTGACGATGTCCTTGAGGTGGATGACCCCGAGCGCTCGGGCCGGTTGGCCAGTGACGTGCTCGGCCACCACCAGCGGCGTGCCGCCACTGGAGCTGATCCCGTCCACTGTGGATCCGACGTCCTCGGTGGGGTGGCCGCCGTTGTCGCGCACCCACTTCATCACCGCGGACGCCGCGCCCTTGCGGACCCGGCGGACGATGTCGCTGTCGGAGATGTCCACACCGGACATCCGGGTTTCCGCGCTGAACGGCACGAAGCGGGCGTGCGGCACGAAGCCCTCGTCGCGAGCGCGCAGGCCGTGCTCCCGCTTCGCCAGCACGACGATCGAGCGGCCTTCCGGGGTCTCGTCGGCCAGGCTGGCCAGCTGCGCCGCGTCCGCGATCTCCTCGACGGTCAACCCGCTCGCCGGTACGAACTCGGTCGCCTCCCGGTTGCCGAGGGTGATCGTGCCGGTCTTGTCCAGCAGCAACGTGTCCACGTCCCCGGCCGCTTCCACCGCGCGCCCGGACGTGGCGAGCACGTTGTGCTGCACCAGCCGGTCCATGCCCGCGATGCCGATCGCGGACAGCAGCGCCCCGATCGTGGTCGGGATGAGGCAGACCAGCAGCGCGACCAGCACGATCAACTTCTGCTGCGCACCGGAGTAGATCGCGAACGGCTGCAACGTCACTACCGCGAGCAGGAAGATCAGCGTCAACCCGGCGAGCAGGATGTTCAGCGCGATCTCGTTGGGGGTCTTCTGCCGGGCCGCGCCCTCCACCAGCGAGATCATCCGGTCCAGGAACGTCTCGCCGGGCTTGGCCGTGATCCGCACGGTGATCTGGTCGGACAGCACCCGCGTCCCACCGGTCACGGCCGAGCGATCCCCACCGGCCTCGCGGATCACCGGCGCGGACTCGCCGGTGATCGCCGACTCGTCCACCGACGCGATGCCCTCGATGACCTCGCCGTCCGACGGGATGATCTCGTCGGCCGAGATGAGGACGACGTCGCCGGTGGTCAGCTCCGCCGACCGAACTTCCTCGACCTCACCCGAACTCCGCCGACGCCGGGCCATCGTGGTGGCCTGGACCTTGCGCAGGCTGGCGGCCTGAGCCTTGCCACGCCCCTCGGCCATCGCCTCGGCGAAGTTCGCGAACAGCACGGTGAACCACAGGAAGGCCGTGACCAGCACGTTGAACACGTTCTCCGAGGCGGTAGCACGGCCGAGATCGCGGACGAAGAGGATCGTCGTCAACACGCTGCCGACCAGGACGACGAACATGACCGGGTTGCGGGCCTGCACCCGTGGGTTGAGCTTGCGCAGGCTGTCCACCAGCGCGGGGCGCACGATCACGGGGTCGAACAGCGACCGCTTGGTCGGCAGAAGTGTTGCGCCCTCGTCCGGCGTCCTGCGGGCAGCGCTGCTTTCCATGCTGTCGTCGTTCTCCTAAAGGGACAGTTGTTCGACGATTGGGCCTAGCGCGAGGGCAGGCACGAAGGTCAGGCCCGCGACGATGATCACGATTCCGAGGACCAGCACGGCGAACAGCGGCGTGTGCGTCGGGAACGTCGCGGCGCTTGCCGGTGCGATCTGCTTGCGGATCAGGGAGCCCGCGATGGCCAGCACCGGGATGATCAGGAAGAACCGCCCGACCAGCATCGACAGCCCGATTGTCGTGTCGTACCAGGGAGTTGACGCGGTCAGCCCGGCGAACGCCGAGCCGTTGTTGTTCGAGCCGGAGGTGAAGGCGTAGAGGATTTCGGACAGTCCGTGCGCGCCGGGGTTCTTCTGCGCGGCGACCGCGCTGCTGATCAGCACCGACGCGGCGGCGAAGGACAGCAATGCCAGCGGCATGGCGAGGACGTGCAGGACGACCAGTTTCATCTCGGTCGCCTGGATCTTCTTGCCGAGGTATTCCGGTGTCCGGCCGACCATGAGCCCGGCGACGAACACCGACAGGATCACCATGACCAGCAGCCCGTTGAGGCCGACGCCGGTGCCGCCGGGGCTGACTTCGCCGAGCATCATGTGGCTCAGCGGGATCATCCCGCCGAGCGGGGTGTAGCTGTCGTGCATCGAGTTGACCGAGCCGTTGGAGGTGCCGGTCGTCGACGCTGCCCACAGCCCGGACGCAGCGGCGCCGAAACGCACCTCCTTGCCCTCCAGGTAGCCGCCGGACTGCTCCGCGGTGGTCTGCTGGGTCACGCCCAGCGCGTCCAGTCGGGGGTTGCCGTTCTCCTCCAGGCCCATGGCCAGCAGGGACATGCCGAACCAGAGCACCGCCATGATCGTGAACACCGCGCGGCCCTGCCGCCGGTCGCCGATCAGGCGCCCGAAGGTGAAGGCGAGCGCGAACGGGATGATCAGGATGCACCAGTTCTCGACGAAGTTGGCGAACGTCGTCGGGTTCTCGAAGGGGTGCGCGGAGTTGACGTTGAAGAACCCGCCGCCGTTGGTGCCCAGCTGCTTGATCGCGATCTGGCTGGCGACCGGTCCGCCGGGGATCTGCTGCGCCGCACCTTCGAGCGTGCTGACCGGGGTGAACCCGCTGAAGTTCTGGATCACGCCCTGGCTCACCAGCACCAGTGCAACCACGATCGACAACGGGAGCATGATCCGCACGACGGTGCGGGTCAGATCCACCCAGAAATTGCCGAGCGTGGTGGCCCGCCTGCGCACCAACCCGCGGATGAACGCGGCCATCACGGCCATGCCGACCGAAGCGGACACGAAGTTCTGCACCGTCAGCCCGGTCATCTGGGTGAGGTGGCTCATCGTGCCCTCACCGCTGTAGGACTGCCAGTTCGTGTTGGTCATGAAGCTGATCGCGGTGTTGAACGCGACGTGGTCGGTGACCGCTGGCACGCCCGTCGGGTTGAGCGGCAACACCGCCTGCAGGCGTTGGATCGCGTACAGCACCAGGAACGACACCAAGCTGAACGCCAGCACTGACACCGCGTAGACCGTCCAGCGCTGTTCGCCTTCGGGCTGCACCCTGCACAGCCGGTAGATGACGCGCTCGACGGGCCGGAACACCCGGTCGCCCGGCGCCTTGCCCTCGTCGCTGTAGACCTTGGCCATGTACCAGCCGAGCGGGGGAGCGGTGACCAGCAGGACCGCGATCAGGACGGCGAACTGCAGCCAGCCAGCAACCGACATCAGAACCTCTCCGGGAACAGCAACGCCACCACGAGGTAGACCGCCAGGCCGACCGCGATCACCAGCCCGACGACGTTGTCTACGACTGCCACGACGTCTCGGCCTCTCCAACGGGCTCGGCCGTGGCCGCACCGATTTCGTCGCCGCGGATGATCCGCTCGCAGCCGCGCACGTACAGCAGGCTGAGACCGAAAAAGGCGAGTGCGACGAGTACCAGGACAACGTCAACCACGTGCCAGCACCTCCTCAAGCTCTCCGCGGCCGGGGTTTCAGTTGCGCCAGCGACGTGTCCGGTCGACGCGAATGCGGACAGCGCAGGTCGACGGCCGCGGTTCATGACACCGTGGCGACGTCGCGGCGGCCACCCGTGCGACTGTTGGGCGGCACGCCGCGCAGGTGGCGCTCAGACGTGGAATTCCGAGGCTCGGCAACCCGATGGCCCTTCTGGGCCGGGCAGGTCAGCACCACGAACTCCACTCGATCGAGTGATCATTTCGAGCGAGGACGTTGTGCCGCAGCGCAAAAAAAAGCGGCTCCGGCAGGTCAGAGGCTGCCGGAGCCGCGAACCGCCCCGCTCAGCTGGGGCGCTTTCCGTGGTTGGCCTTCTTCTTGCGCCGGGCGGCTTTCTTGCGTGCTCGCTTCGACACGACCGGATCCTTTCCAGATGCGACGGTGCAGCGGTGCTCGGGCGGATCAGGACAGCCCGGTGAGCCGCGCGCTGAGCTTCCACAACCGGTCGGCCGCACGCTGATCCTCGATGCGCTAGGGGGCGCGAGAAGTGCAGGAGAAGTGGATCAGCTCAGGGGCGATGAGCATGTCGGAGGCCCCGATAGCGCAGGACGAGGCCGCGCAACGCCGTGTGCCGGTCCGGCACACCACGCGCGACACGAAGCCCGTTCCTAGCCACGATGTTCATGCAACCGGAACAGCCTCTCGGGCACAAGCTCGCGGACGCGACCCCAACGAACCCTTATCGCATCGCGGTCTTGCAGCGGACCACTGTGGACTGTTCGGTTGCTCGCGTGGTCAGGGGAGGCGCTGACCGATGAGCAGGGACCACCCGGCGGCGATGAGCGCGGTCAGGGTGCCCAGGATCAGCCAGGGTTTGCTGGCGTCGGTGTGCTTGGTCTCGTAGCCGATCTGCTCGCTGAGGGTGTCGTAGACCCTGCGGAGTTCCGGTGCGCTGGCCGCTTCGTAGTACTCACCGCCGGAGAGCTTGGCGATCTCCTGCATCGCGGGGATGTCCGCCGGGACCGGTTCCTGCTTGCCATCGATCTCGACGGTGCCGTGTTGGGTGCCGAACGCGATGGTGGAGATCGGGATGTTGGCGTCCTTGGCTTCCCTGGCGCGGGTAAAGGACCCGTTGGGTGAGTTCTCGCCGTCCTGCGGGATGGTTTGCTTGCCGTCGCTCATCAACACGATGCGGGCCGGGGCTGGGCCGGTCGGGCCGCTGAGCATCTTGCCGAAGGAATCGATCGCGTTCATCGCGGCGTGCAGGCCGTCACCCGTGGCGGTGGCCTCGGACAGCTTCAGCGCGTCGACGGCCTGGATCATCGCGGTGCGATCGGTGGTGGGCATGACGAGCGTCGTCGCGGTACCGGAGAAGGCGACCAGACCGAGGTTGATGCCCGGCGTCATCTGCTGGACGAACCGTTTCGCGGCATCCTGGGCGGCCACCAACCGGTTCGGCTCGATGTCCGTGGCCTGCATGGATAACGACACGAGCAACACCATCGCCACCCCCAACAGCGCCACCGGCGCGTGCCGCAGCCATCCCCGCCGACGGGGCATGACCCGGTCCAGCATCGCCAGGTTGGCGAATCGCAGCACCCTGCGCCGTCGGCTGCGCTGCGCCAGCAGGTAGCCCACCACCAACGCGCCCAGCACGGCCAGCAGCAACAACCACCACGGCGAAGCGAACCCCGCCAAACTCAGGCCCAACCCGCACGCCACCCTTCCGAAACCGACCGCATCCACCACCGGCACGCCCATCGCCGATGGAACATCAGGATGCATAGAACCGCTGTGAAGTCACAACGGCGGTTTCCGGTAGGAGGGTCAGAATCGGTAGCGGAGCACTGCGGTGCCTTTCCGGGATACCGCCGCGCTGCGGCTGGCCAACCGGCTGAGCACCCTTGTCAGCAGCGGCGTTTGGGCGACTTCGGGCATCCGCGTCGCGAAGATCTCCTCGACCAACTCGAGGTCGGGGTCCCAGCGCTCGGGGTCGCGCGGGTCGTCGAAGCCGCTGTTGCGCACCAAGTCGGCGATGGAGCGGGTGCCGCGGAAGTGCTTGATGGCCCAGACGGCGAACTTGGGGTAGGTGTTGAACGCCACCTCTCCGCTGGGGAAATGGCTGGTCAGCCGGTTCAGCAGGGCTGAGAAGTCGGCGTCGGCGAGGAACGCGACCAGTCCGTCGGCGACGATCACCGCTGGCCGGTCCCCTGGCACCTCGTCCAGCCAGTGCGGATCGGTCAGGTCCGCGGCGATGCCGTGTTCGTTCGGGCGCGTCGGCATGGTCTCCCGCCGCACCTTTATGACCTCGGTGAAGTCGATGGCGTACCAGTCCGTGGTGTGCGGCGCGTCGATGCGGGAGCTCCTGGGGTCCAGCCCCGCGCCCAGGTCCAGCACCACGGCGTCGGGGTGCCGGGCGACGACCCCGCGCACCACGTCGTCGAGCATCTTGGTCCGCAATGCGATGTCGAAGGACTTGCTCGATGGCATTGGGAAGTCGGCGAGGTCGTACCCGATCTGCCGGACGATCTCGGCGGAGGCGGTGTCGCCGAGGACGGGGTTCGGTGCGCGGCTGTCCAGTGCCCGGCCAGCCAGAGTCAGGTACAGGCTCTCTTCCACCGGCGTGAAGGCCGGGAGTGCGCTCGCCATGGCGCGATCCTCCGAGGTGCGGTTGCGCGTCGAGGTTTTCGACAGTTGGAAACTATGTTGCGTTTCCGGTCAAGTCAACGGTAATGGTGCACAAATATGCCACATTTACAAGGAAAATCGCAGAACGTTGCAATGACTGAGGCGATTGCAATGCGTTGGGTCGGACGGCTGGGGCGTTGCAACGGGGATCGGCGCGCGGAGGTGCGCATGCCTGGCTGGGCGGCGGTCCGCCGCAGACCACGACATGCGATCTCGGCTGGTCAGGGGTACGCAGGACCCCTCGGGGCGCAATCCGGCGTCCGGCGCGACCAGTCTGGTCGGAGAAGATCGTTGGAGGTTCACAAATGACACGTCAGATGAGCACCGAAATGCAGCAGTGCATCGAGATGTGCAACAAGTGCCACGACATGTGCGAGCAGATGTTGTCGCGTTGCATGGAGACGCGCGGTGAGCAGGCCATGCAGATGAGCATGATGATGATGTCCTGCGCGGACATGTGTCGGATGTGCGCGGACATGATGATGCGCTGTTCGAGCATGGCGAAGGCCGGTCCGGACATGGTGCAGATGTGCGTCCGAATGTGCGGGATGTGCGCGGACATGTGCGAGATGACGGCCGAGATGTGCAACCGGATGGGCACGAAGGAGATGACCGAGCTGGCGGACATGATGACTCGCTGCGCGGACATGTGCCGCCAGATGAAGCCCCAAGCAATGCAACCGGCCTGACCGAAACCACGCCGCGCCCGCTACCACCGGAGCAACGGGCGCGGCCCGGTGGCCGCGCGTCGCGGAACCGCTGCGGCTCGCCGCTCAACGCAGGCGTTGTGCCCTCAGGACGATGTCGTGTGCGTGGTGCGTGCCCGCAGGCGCCGGAGCGGTTCGCGGGCGGGTTTCGTGAACCTGGACGGTCCAGTTGTCGTCGAGGAACCGGGCGATGTCGGCGGGCAGGTAGTAGTCGTTCGGGTCGAAGCCGTGGTCGCGGTCTGGCGGTAGGTCGGCCGGGTCGTGACTGGCGATGAGGAGGGTGCCGCCGGGCGCGACGGCCGCCAGCAGGCCGCGCAGCGCGGTGTGGTCGGGCTGGTGTTGGAGCGGGAAGTACTGGGCGGACACCAGGTCGAACGCACCGGCGGGTGGTGGCGTGGCGGTCAGGTCGGAGCGCGTCCACGCCACGCGGCCGGTGGTGTCCGCGGCTGCGGCGCGTTGCAGGGCGACCCGGGAGATGTCGGCCGCGGTGACCAGCCAGCCGAGCCGGGCCAGCCAGAGCGCGTCGGCGCCTTCGCCGCATCCCACGTCCAGCGCTTGCCCTGGCGGTAGGTCGGTGACTTCGGTGACGAGCACCCCGTTGGGTGCGCCGCTGAATAGCTGGTCACGGCTGAGGTAGAGCTCGTCCCAGGTCTGTTGGTTCGTCATCTTCGCTCCTGGTGTGGATCAAATGCCGTGGCACCGGTCGCCCGCGATGTGTTCGCAGCTGCGGGCTTCCGATTCGGGTGAGGGGGCCGCGCCGACCACCTCCGACACCAACCTGCCCGCACCGGCAACCGGTTGACAAAGATCTTTGCGGAAACTGCAAAATGGCAGCATGAGCGACGAATTCGACGCCGTGCTCGACGCGGTCGGCCCGCGATTGCGCGAGTTGCGCCGCCGCAGCGGAGCCACCCTGACCGCGCTGTCGGAGACCACCGGTATTCCGGTCAGCACCCTGTCCCGGTTGGAGTCCGGACACCGCAAGCCGGGCCTGGAACTGCTGCTGCCCCTGGCGCGCGCCTACCAGGTGCCGCTCGACGAACTCGTTGGCGCACCGGCCAGCGGTGACCCACGGGTGTATCCGCGGCCGATCGTCCGCAACGGCATGACCGTCATCCCGCTGACCCGCAAACCCGGCGGGCTGCAGGCGTTCAAGCAGATCCTCCCGGCCAGTTCGGACGAATTGGAACCAGAAACCCGATCGCACGAGGGCTACCACTGGCTGTACGTCCTCAATGGACGATTGCGCCTGGTGCTCGGCGATCAGGACCTCGTCCTCACCGCCGGTGAGGTCGCCGAATTCGACACCCATCTCCCGCACTGGTTCGGCAACGCCGACTCCCGACCGGTGGAATACCTGAGCATCCTCGGCCCGCAAGGCGAACGCTTCCACCTCAGAGCCCGCTACCGCCGCTCCTGAGATGCCGTCCAGTCGCGCCTGCGCACGACGCGGCCAGCTCAGGGGATGTGAGTGCCTGCGGTGTCGGCGCGGTCGGCGGCCTCGCGGGCGGCACGCCAAGCGGCGTACAGCGCGTCGTAGTGCAGGGCCCGTTCGTGGGCGGGATCGAGCTGTTGGAACTCGCAGGCGATCCGAGCGCGGGCGTCGTCGAGGTCGTGGGCCAGTCCGGAGCCGACCAGCGCCAACGCGGCGGCGCCGAGCAGGGTGACCTCGGGTTCGGCGCACACCAGGGTGGTGCGGTGCAGCACGTCGGCGCGCAACTGGGCGGTCGTCCGCGAACGGGCCGTGCCGCCAGCGAGAACGATCGGCAGCCGGGCCGCGCCCAGGGCCGGGGAATCGAGCAGGTCGATGCCCTCCCGGACGGTGTACGCGGCACCTTCCTGAGCGGCGCGCAGCAGATGTGCCGCGGAATGCTCGGGGCGCTGCCCGATGACTCCGCCGCGGTCCGCGGGCCGCCAGCGGGGAAACCTGCTGCCGGTCATGGTGGGCAGGACCAGCAGTCCATCGGCGCCGGGCGGGATCCTGGTGAGTTCGCTGTCGTCGACCGCGCCGACCAGCGACCGCCACTGGGCGACAGCGCCACCGGTCATGCCGCTCGCGCCGCCAGCTATCCAGCGCTCGGCGACCAGCGCGGGGTTGACCATGGCCTGGGCCGGCGCCTGATCGGGGTGGTCGATCAGGCGGCCGACGACGTCGGTCGTGCCAGCGACATCGGCGATGGCGGCGGCGTTCGAGCCCAGCAGCAAGCCGATCCCGACCGAACCGTCCGGGCCACCGGCGACCACGGGCGTACCGGCCGGGAGTCGGCAGGACTCGGCCGCTGCCCGGCTCAGCCTGCCGACGATCTCCGACGGCGCGGCCTGTCTGGGAAGCCAGGCCGTGTCGAGGCCGAGTGCCTCGGCCACGGCGGTGTGCCACGCGCGGGCGGTGACGTCGGAGATGAGCGTGTAGGCGGCGTCGACGGTGTCGGTGACGACTTCCCCGCTGAGCCGGGCGATCAGGAAGTCCTTCGGCGAGAGCAGGTGGCGGACCCGCCTGGCCAGATCGGGGGAGCTGGCCAGCGCGAGCGCGTAGGCGAGGGCACCTCCGGTGAGGGCGGGCCGTCGCGCGGCGTGCAGCAGGCTGGTCTGCAACCGCTCGTCGATCGCGTGCAGTTCGGGGATGCCCCGCTGGTCCGACCAACCGCCGCTGGCCTCGACCGGGCGGATGTTGGCGTCGACAGCGACAGTGCCGATGTGCGCCGAGATCCCGATCGCCGCAGGCGCGGGCCGTGGGCCGGGGGCGCGGTCGGTGTCGGCCAGCGCGGCGATCGCGGAGCGGACCTCTTCGAGCAGCGTCTCGGCGTCGAAGTATTCGCCGCCGACCGAGGCCCGCTCGACGCGCGAGCTGACCGCGACCTCGCCCCGTGCGGTGACCAGCGCGGCGCGAACCGCGGAGGTGCCGACATCGACCGCGACGACAGTGCCGCCGCACGCGGCGGTGGCGGCGCTGCTGCCGCTGGCGGCTGTGGTCATCGGACCCTGCGCATTCTTGGAGCCTCTCTTCGAAGTGGCTGTGGGACTCGACCGCTGCGGGTTGGTGGGCGATTTCGCGCGAAATCGGCTGGTCCACGACCCGCACCGGCATCGTCGTGCTACCGCGCGGCGGTGTTCGGGGTCAAATGACGCCGTCGTCGGCGAGCGCCTTCAGCTCGACGTCGGTGCGGCCGAGGATGTTGCGGTAGACGTGCTCGTTGTCCTCGCCGACCAGTGGTGGTGCCTTGCGGACGGTGGGTGGGGTCTTGTCCATCTTCACCGGGTTGCCGGGCAGGCGGATCGCGCCGAGGTCGGGGTGCTCGGATTGCACGATCATCTCGCGGGCCGCGATCTGGTCAGAGGCGGCGATGTCGGCGATCGTCTCGACCTTGGAGAACGGGATCCCGGCGGCATCGAGCACCGCGGCGATCTCCTCGCAGGTGCGGGTGGCGGCCCAGTCGGCCACGGCCTGTTCGAGGGCCGCCTGGTTGGCCATCCGGCCCGGCACGGTGCGGTGCTCGGGGACCTCCAGGAGGTCCTCGCGACCGATGCCGCGGCACAGCTTCGGGAACAGCCCGTTGGTGCCCGCCTGGATGTAGATGTCGCCGTCGCGAGCCTGGTAGACGTTGACCGGGGCGGTCAGCAGGTCGCGGGATCCGCTGCGCGGCATGTCCATGCCGAGCATCAGGTGCGCGATCAGGCGGGTGCCGAGGGTGGCGAACATGGCGTCCAGGGAGGCCACGTCGACCCGTTGCCCTTCGCCGGTTCGCTGTTTGTGCATGAGCGCGGCGAACGTGCCGATCGCGGCCTGGTAGCCGGTGACGTAGTCGGCGATGTAGGTACCGGTCAGGGTCGGTTTGCCGTCCGGCTCGCCGGTGATCGCCATCAGCCCGGACGCGGCCTGCGCGATCGCGTCGAACAGCGCCCGCTTCGACAGCGGGCCGGTCTGCCCGAACCCGGAGATCGAGACCAGGATGATGTCGGGCTTGAGCTCGACCATCCGCGCGTAGCCGATGCCCATCTTCTCGATCGTGCCGGGCCGGTAGTTCTCCACGACCACATCGGCCCAGCGGATCAGGTCTTCCAGGATCGCCAGCGCTCGCGGGTGTCGGGTGTCGAGCGTGGCGCCGTACTTGTTGCGGTTGTAGAGCATCGTGTAGACGCTCTCGCCCTGGTAGTACGGCTCGTGGTGGCGGGCGTCCTCCCCGTCGGGCCGCTCGATCTTCACGACTTCCGCACCGAAGTCGGCGAGCACCTGCGCGCAGCTCGGCCCGGCGATGAACCGCGAGAGATCGAGCACCTTCACCCCGTCGAGCGGGCTGGGCGATCCGGACATCAGTTTTCCTTCCCTGGCCGACCGGTGTTCCCGGTCTGGATGAGCTGACCGGCCGGTGCCGCAGCCAACCACGCGACCGGACCGGTCGCGTGGTCCGGCGGCCGGAGAGTCAGTCGGCGTCCTGCCGCGGTGTCGGCGCGGCGGCCTCGAACGGCACGAACGCCGGATAGGTCCAGGCGTTGGCGGCGCGGTCGAGGACCACGTCGATGACGAACGGCTGGGAGCTGGCGAAGGCGTCCTTGACCGTTGCGACGAGGTCGTTGACGTCGGTGACCCGTTCGGCGGCCAGGCCCATGCCCCTGGCGACCTGGGCGAAGTCGACGTCGTGGAAGTCGACGCCGATGGTGCGGCCGTTGAAGTGCAGGACCTGCTCCTGGCGGATGTTGCCGTAGCTGGAGTCGTTGAGCACGACGATCACGACCGGGCCGCCCCTGCGGGCCAGCGTCTCCAGCTCGCCGAGGCTCATGCCCAGCGAGCCGTCGCCGATCAGGGCCAGGACCGGTCGGTCCGGCTCGGCGGAAACCGAGGCGATGGAGGCGGGCAGGGCGAAGCCCATGTTCCCGAACCCGACCGGCTTGATGTACCGGTAGGGCTTCTCCATCTCCCACAGGAACGACCACACGCCCGGATTGCCCGCGTCCGGGATGAGCACCGTGTCGGTCGGCGTGACATCGCGCAGCGCGCGGACGACCACCGCGGGTGAGATGGTGCCCTCGTTCTCCGGCTCCAGGGAGGCGGAGAGGTCCCACCACTCCCGTTCGGCCTGCTGCAACGACTGGATCCATCCGCTCCGCTTCGACTTGGCCTCGGTGGCTCGATCGGCGGTGGCGGCGACGAGGTCGTTGCTGAACGCCGCGAGGTCGCCGACCACGCCGGTGGTGACATCGGCGTAGTAGCGCCCGATCATCGCGGGGTCGATGTCGACCTGGATGACCTCGGGCAGGCGCAGGCGCCACCGGCCGGTGGACACCGCGTTGAGGCTGTTGCCCAGGGCGAGCACCAGGTCGGACTCGCCGATCACGCGCGTGGTGAGGTTGGTGCCCATCCGGGAGAGCGCACCGAAGACCAGCGGGTGGGTGGTGGGGACCGCGCCCATGCCGTTGAAGGTGGTGATCACCGGGATGTTCAGGGCGTCGGCCAGGTCGAGCACCGCATCGGCTGCTCGGGCGCGGTTGCCGCCGTTGCCCAACCAGATGACGGGCTTGTCCGCGGCGAGCAGCCGCTGCGCTGCGGCGCTGATCTGCTTCGGGGCGGGAACGGGCCGGTGGCCGACCCAGGATCGCGAGGGGTGCATCCGGGGGAGCGCGGGTGGGTTGTCGACGACCTGCTCGATCGTGTCGCGCGCGAAGTCGAGGTGGACCGGGCCGGGGTTGCCGGTCATCGCGTTGATGTACGCCTCTTCCACGGCCTGCTTGATCGCGGAGCCGTGCGCGACCAGCCGCGCGTATTTCGTGAAGGGCGCGAAGATCTGGACGTGGTCGGCGTTCTGCGCGTCGTCCTTGTGGATGTTCTCGCCGTGGTTGTTGCAGGTGATGATGATCGCCGGGCTGGAGTCGCGGAACGCGCCGCCGACGCCGGTGAGCAGGTTGGTCGCGCCCGGCCCGGTTGTCGCGATCGCGACGGCGGGACGGCGGGTCAGTCGGCCGTACGCGTCGGCCATGGCCGCGGCCGCCCCCTCGTGCCGGGTGTGCACGAACTCGATCGACGGGGTGTCGATGATCGCGTCGGTGATGGCGAGGGTCTGTCCACCCACGACGCCGAACACGTGGGTGACGCCGAGCGATTCGAGCACCTTCACGACCAGCTGACCGCCGGTGATCTTCTCCGACATTCCACTATCCCTCTCGGTTCACGGTGAGCAGGCCAGGCGTCCACCGAGGCGACGCGAGGCCGTGATCGTGCTGGTCAGGCGCAGCGGCGCAGGAACGCCGACGGTCCGGGCTGGCAGTCGAGATAAAAGTCTAGTTGACTAGATTTATGACCGTACGCAGTCATCGGCGAGGGTGTCAACGGTCGACATCCCACGCCGTCCGCCCCACGTGCCAGCACCTCCCGGCCTCTTGCCGAACAGCGGAACACCGCCTGTCGCTGACCTGTTCCCGCGGAGCGGCGCCGGACCACCTCGTCGAAGTTGCCCCTTGACGCCGTTCGCGCGGCATGGCTTTACTGTACGCATCAAAGACTAGTTGTCTAGTCTTTTTTGGTTCGCTGCTGATGTCCGGGCCGCCAAGCCCACCGCGTGTTGCACGACAGCACCAGCGAACTCCCCAGGACCTGCCCGGTGGACGTCCAACCCTTCAGATGTGACCGTCTGAACCGACATGACAACGGAGTCGGCAATGTCCATTGACCCTGCACCCGCTTCCCCGACCGGCGGGGGAACGCCCGAAGCGACCAGCGACGGCGTGACCGCGGCGACCGAGGTGGGACGCCGCACGCTCGCCCGTCGCGCGGCGGTCGCCAGTCTCGTCGGGACTGCCGTCGAGTGGTACGACTACTTCATCTTCGGGACAGCCTCCGCGCTGGTGTTCGGCAAGTTGTTCTTCCCGGGCAACAGCCCGGTGATCGGGACACTGTCCGCGTTCGCCGTGTTCGGCGTCGGATTCTTCGCACGTCCGGTCGGCGGCATCGTCTTCGGGCACCTGGGTGACAAGATCGGCCGCAAGGCCGCCCTGGTCACGACGCTGCTGATGATGGGGACGGCGACCTTCATCATCGGCCTGCTGCCGACCACCGAGACGATCGGGCTCTGGGCGCCGATCCTGCTGGTGCTGTGCCGACTGGTGCAGGGCCTTGGGGTCGGCGGTGAGTGGGGCGGTGCCTCGCTGGTGGCCGTCGAGTTCGCGCCAGCCGGGAAGCGCGGCGCGTACGGGTCTTTCCCGCAGGTCGGCAACGCCGTCGGGCTGGTGCTGAGCACCGGGATCTTCGCATGGGTGTCGACCCTGCCCGAGGAGCAGCTGATGTCCTGGGGTTGGCGCGTCCCCTTCCTGCTCAGCGCCGTCCTGATCGCCGCTGGCATGATCATTCGGCTCAAGCTGACCGAGACGCCTGCTTTCCAGGCCGCGCAGCAATCCGTCGAAGCCGAGCAGGACGCCAAGGAGAAGTTGCCGCTCGCCGAGGTGCTGCGGCGGTTCCGAAGGCCGCTGCTGCTGGCCATGGGCATGCGGGTCGGAGAGGTCTTCGCCGGATACATCATCCTGACGATCGGTTTGACCTACGCCACGACCTACACGGAGCTGCCGAAGACCGAGGTGCTGCTCGCTGGCACCGTCGCGGCGATCCTCGCGGTCTTCGGCTACTACATCGCCGGTGCCTGCTCCGATCGCTTCGGGCGCCGGGCGGTGTTCATGTTCGGCGCGGTGGCCGGACTCGTCCTCATCTTCCCGTTCTTCGCGGTCCTGGACCTCAACTCCGTCCCGCTGATGTTCTTGATCTACGTCGGGATGTACACCGTGTCGGTCGGCCCGATGTACGGGGTGGAGCCAGCGTTCTTCTCCGAGCTGTTCGGGACCAAAGTCCGCTACACCGGCGTCTCGCTGGCCGCGCAGCTGCCCAGCGTCCTGATCGGGTTCTGGCCAGCCGCCTCCACCGCGCTGCTCGTCGCCACCGACGGCCGCCCCTGGCCGGTCGCGGCGGTCACGGCCGGGTTCATGCTCATCGGCCTGATCTGCGCGTGGCGGGCTCCGGAGACCAACCGGCTCGACATCGAGACGGCTGGCGGGACCAGCGATCAGCACGCCCTGCCGATCAGCCGGGAACGTTCGTGACGGACGCCACCGCCCGCTGGGGCGGGTTACCCGACCACAGTGGACACGTCATCGGCGCAGGACGTCGCCCGGTTCCTGGCGCGATCTCCTGCCCGCGAACTGCCGAGACCTCGACGGAGGTAGCACCGCCATGCCGACAACCCCCGACCAGTCCGACATCTCGCCGCTCGGCGGGATCCGGGTCCTCGACCTGTCCCGGTTCATCGCGGGCCCGCTGTGCTGCCAGATCCTCGGCGACATGGGCGCCGAAGTGATCAAGGTCGAACGCCCCGGCGGCGAGGACTCGCGCCGCCACGTTCCCCACTACCAGGGCCACAGCCTCTACACCCTCAACTACAACCGCAACAAGTACGGGATCACGCTCAACACCCGGCACGCCGAGTCGCTGGAGGTCCTCGCGGACCTCGTGCGCCGAAGCGATGTCGTCGTCGAGAACTTCCGTCCGGGCACGCTCGATGCGATGGGACTGGGCTGGGAGCGCATCCACGAGATCAATTCCCGCACCGTCCTGGTCTCGATCTCCGGGTTCGGGCAGACCGGGCCGAACCGGGATCGGGCGCTGTTCGACGCGATCGCCCAGGCCGCGTCCGGGCTGATGAGCATGACCGGGCAGGCCGACGGTGAGCCGACCATGGCGGGCGCGTTCGTGGCCGACCACATCGCCGCCTTCCACGGCGTGATGGGCACGATGCTGGCGCTCGCCGCCCGCGCCCGGACCGGCCAAGGTCAGCACGTCGACATCGCCTGCCTGGACGCGCTGTTCGCCTGCATGGGCACCCTGCCCTCGGCTTGGCGAATGCTCGGCCAGCAGACCGGGCGAAGTGGCAACCGCGACCACATCACCGTGCCAGCCAACACTTTTCCGACTGCGGACGGCCACGTCTACCTGCACGCGGGCACCGACGCGCTGTTCCCCCGCCTCGCCAAGGCGATGGGGCGGCCGGAGCTCGCGTCCGACCCGCGCTTCGCCGGCCAGCACGACCGGCTCGCCAACGTCGAGGCGCTCGACGACATCGTTCGGGGCTGGACCCGGCTGAGCACCGTCGAGCAGGTCGGCGGGGAACTAGCCGCAGCGGGTGTTCCGTACGCGCCGGTCGCCACCGTCGCCCAGGCCAGCGACTCCGCGCAGGTCCGCGCCCGCGAGATGATGATCGACGTCGAGCACCCGGAGCTCGGCACCCTCACCCTGCCGGGGATGGCCATCAAGCTCGGGGCAACCCCCGGCTCCGTCCGCAAGGCTCCGCCGCTGCCCGGCGAGGACAATGCGGACGTCTACAGCAGACTCCTCGGCTTCACCGCCGAGCGGCTCGAAAGCATGCGGGCCGACGGCGTGATCTGACCGCTGAGCGCACCCGGTCCGAGACAAGCTTCGAAAGCGAAGGAGAGGAACCACATGACCTGGCGCGACCTGACCGACCCGAGGCTCGTGGCCCGGGGAGTCGACCACGAGGCCGGGCTGAAAGAGCCGATCTTCGAAAACCTCGAAATCCCCGAAAAGCTCGGCCCGGCAACGGTTCTCATCGACGACCACAAGATCAAGCGATACGCGTTCACCCAGGACGACTACTACCCGTGGCACTTCGGCGGGAGTCCCTTCGACGGCCGGATCGCCCACGCCGGTCTGCTGTCCAACGACCTCGTCCAGTTGTTCACCACGGTCTACGCCGCCAGCCAGACCGTCGGCCTGCACACCGAGGAGCAGCTCTGGTTCGACAGCCCGGCGCGCCTCGATGACGAGGTCACCCTCTCCGGCGCCTACGTCGAGTCCTACACCCGGCGCGGCTTGGACTACGTCGTCATGGAAGCCCAGGCCACCGGCCCCGGCGGGCGCAGCATCCTGCGCCACCGCGGGGTGGAGATCCTGCGCACCCAACCCGGCGACGTCGCGGGTCGCGGCCAGACCTCCGCGGCAGGCGGTTCTGGACGGGTCGACGGGAGCTACGACCAGACCGCGCCCACCGCCATCATCGGCACCCCCTCGCTGCGGTCCGGGGCGCCGCTGCCCGTCGTGCGCGTGACCATCACCCAGGAACAGGCATCGGTCTTCTCCCGGTCGGGCGAGTACGTTCGCAACACCCACAACGATCTCGCCGTGGCACGCGCGGGCGGATTGCGCATCCCCATCGTCCAGGGCCAGCAGCAGTGCGGTTTGGTGACTGGCATGCTCACCCGGTTCTTCGGGGCGGACTTCTTCACCAGCGGCTGGTTGCGGGTCAAGTTCGTCAACCCCGTCGAGGTCTTCGAACCACTTGAGGTCGGTGGTGCCGTCAAGACCGTCACACCGCTCGCCGACGACCGGATCGCCATCGATGTCGAGGTCTGGGTGCGTCGGGCCGACGGCGAGCTCACAACGGTCGGCTGGGCCCGCGCCACCACCCCGGCCAGCGGGGCGGTTCTCGCCCACGCACCCACTGCGGGCGGCGCTTGACCGGGCCTGCGGCAACCTCGGTCCGGATCGGCCAGCCGGGAGGTACCCTGGCACTGGCCGACCGTGCCGGTCATCCGACACGATTCCTAGGAGCATCCCGCCGTGGCCACGCGCCCGATGTACGAGGTCATCAGAGCTGATCTGGTCGAGCAGATCACCACCGGCGCGCTATCGTCCGAAACCCGCCTGCCCAGCGAGAAAGAACTCGCCGAGCAGTACAGCGTCAGCCGCATGACGGTCCGCCAGGCCCTCGACGCGCTGGAACGGGACCGGCTCGTGGTGCGCCGTCGAGGTTCCGGGACCTTCGTCGCCCCGCAGCGCGTCCGGTCCCGGCGGCTAAACCGGCTCGGGCCGTTCCGCGACGACGTCGCTGGCAATGTCGACGCCGTCACCACCATCGAGCTCCGCCGCGAAGTGCTCAAACCACCAAGCGACATCGCGAAGGTCCTGGGCCTCGGCGCCTCCGATGAAGCCGTGCAGCTGGTCCGCCTGCGCACCGTCGACGACACCCCGGCGGCCGTGCAGGATTCCTGGATCCCTTGCGCGGTCGCGCCCGGACTAGTGCGGAGCAACCTCATCGACGGCTCGTTGTACCGCACCCTCGCCGAACGCTGCGGCGTAGCTGTGAGCTGGGCTGACCAGGAGATCACCGCCTCGCCCGCCACCAAGGAACTGGCGCGTTGGCTCGATGTCAGGGTCAATGCCCCGCTCATCGAAGCCCACCGCACCACCCACGACGAAGCCGGTCGCACCGTCGAATACGCCTGCAGCTGGACACGGCCGGAGTTCCCGTTCGTCGTGCGCCTCGACGCTTGAGGGGTGGGCCCCCCGCCTGTGCGGAGCCGCGGATCTGGGACTGCGCTTGGCAAATCCCGCTTGGCACGACTCGGCACGCCGGGAGTGACCAGGTCGTATCAGGTTTGACACCCGGCGGGGCCTGCCGCAGACTAAATGTCTAGATATCTAGTCAATCATCGCATCTGGTGCCGTGATCCGTGACGGCGTTCGGGCACCGACAACCATCGATGAGGAGGCCGGTAGTGCAGACCGCGAAGTGGTGGACGGGGACGAAGGAAGCCGTCTTCGAGAACATCGAGATTCCGGAACGATTCGGCCCCTTCGAAGTTGTGGTCGACGAGCGGATGGTGAAGAACTACGCCTTCGCCCAGGACGACGCCAGCTGGCTGGTCGACGAGCACGGGCGGCCAGCCGCCCACCCGGCCGTGCTGTCGAACGAGCTCCTCTTCCTCTTCTACTCGGTCTACGACGGGAACACCGCCCAGGGGTTGCACACCCATGAGGACCTCTCCTTTCACTCGCTCATCCGAATCGGCGAGAAGGTGACGCTGAGCGGTCAGTACGTGGCGACCTTCACGCGCCGCGGGAAGGGCTACGTCGTGATGGAAGCGGAGGCGCGGGGTGACGACGGCCGCCTGCTCATCCGGCACCGCGGCACCGAGATCATGCGGGTGCGGGCGGCGGATGTGGTGGGCCGCGCCACGGCTTCGCGGCCATCGCGGGTCGTCACGGGCGAGCAGCTGGACGTCGAGCCCGCGTCGAAGGCGTCGTTCGACCTCGCCGAGCGCACTCCCATCGTCCCGGTGACCAAGCAGATCTCCCAGGAGCAGATGTACGTGTTCTCCTGGGGCGGGCGCGGATTCTCCAACATCCACACCGATTTGGCTGGTGCGCGGCGTTCCGGGATGGATCGCACCGTCGCGCAGGCCATGCAGCAGGTCGGTTACCTCGCCCAGATGCTGACCGCCTTCCACGGTGCTGCCTGGATCACCGACGGCCACCTGTCGGTGAAGTTCGTCCACCCCTTCTACGTAGAAGACGAGGTGACGGCCCAGGGCGCCGTCCTGGGTTCCGTTGACCACGAGGGACGGCGTCATCTGGAAAGCGAGGTGTGGGTGGAGAACCAGCACGGTGAGAAGACCGCAGTGGGCTGGGCCCACGCCCCGGCCTAGCTTGGCGCCGGGGTGCTGTTCGTCGTTGTGCTAGCTCTGATCGGGTGCTGGCTCCGGGCGGGTTTTCAACAGCCCTGACTGGGCGGCCCGATCGAGGAACTCGTTGTAGGTGACGTAACCGTCGCCGTCCTTGTCGAGCTGCTGCATGAGGGTTTCGACGGTCTGCTCGATCTTGTCAGCGACTTCCCGCACCAGGTCCTCGGCCCCACCGTGCTGGGAAAGCTCGTTGAGGTACTTCAGCAGCAACGCCGTGATCTCATTGCGGTCGAGCACCCCGTTGGAATCGACGTCGGACGATGCGAAGAAGCTCCTGGGATCGAATTCGTACTTTGCCTCATCTGTCATTCTGGTTCCTCCGGGGCGACCGTCGGGACCGGATGGAACCCTCACTCGCAGGCTCCAGGCGGTCGAACACGCGCGTGAGCCTAGGGCCCAGCCGTCGCCGCCGAGCGGTGAAGCCCGAAATCCGCGCCGCGAGCGGCTTCGAAACCTGCCTTATTTGTTGGGAATATCCGAATTCAGCCGGGTTGGGCGGCGAGGACTTCATCGCAGAACTGCACGCAACCGTCGCAAATGCGCGCATCGGGACCGGCGACGAGCCGACGGACCTGGCTGCCGGGCTTGTCGCAGAACGAACAGGTTAGTGCGCTGGCCTGGGACTGCGGGGCGAGTGGTGTGCGTGGCGCGGCGACCTCGTCGGCCCCGTGGACGGCCTGGCGGGCTAGGGCGACGCAGCTGTCGCAGATGAACACGCCGGGGCCAGCGATGAGCTTGCCGACCGCGCTCTTGGGGGCCTCGCAGAAGGTGCATGCCATGTCGGCGCTGCTTTCCTGGCGAGGTTTCCAGCCCGCGGTGCCGCCGGAGGCTTCGACGATCTGATGCACGCGTTGGTGGCTGATCTCCAGGGCCTCGGCGATCTCCCGCATGGAAGCGCCGGTCAGATGCAGCCGCCGGACGGCCTGGTGGTAGTCGCTCTTGGCGAGTTCGGCGAGTTCCCGCGAAGCTGCCCAACGGGCACCGGCGTCACGCGCCCGGCGCAGCAACCGCTCATCAATGACCACGCGTCTAGCATAACTAGACACCGACGCGCGGGAAAGACGCACGACATGAAAGAGACTGCACCGCAACAGGAGGAGGCGAGCCAGTGACCCGCCAACCAGCCGGATGCGCCAGTTCGAGGAGCTTCATCATCGTGTCCGGCCTGCCGGGCAGCGGGAAGAGCACGTTGTCGACTGCTCTGGGAGATGGGCTCGCGATGCCGGTGATCAGCAAGGACGTCATCCTTGAGGCCTTGTTCGATTCCCTTGGTGTGGGTGATCATGCTTGGCGGCATCGATTGAGTCGATCTGCCGACGAGATCTTGCTCGCTGTGGCGGCGAGTGCGAACCGTGCTGTGCTGGACAACTGGTGGCACCACGACTCGGCACCTGATCGGCTGCGCCAGCTCAACGCGAGGCTCATCGAGGTCTACTGCGATTGCGACGTCGAAGTCGCTTGTGCGCGCTTCCGGGCGCGAGTCGACCGCATTCGCAAGACATTCCCGGGCCCGCTCCGACTCGGCGGCCCCTTGTTCGTTGTCGACACGACCAGCACTGTCGACATCAGCTCGCTGCTCGGCGAAATCAGATGAGGTTTTCCCCGCAGCGAGCAGCGAAGTCGATCGAGCAGCGTGGTTTCCGAGAACTCGTCGGGATGCTGCCCACGCAGCCGTGGGAAGCGGCGACGCAGCGCTGCGGTGATTTCGAAGGCGCCCCCCACCGTGGTGCCGGGCACGATGACGAACGAGATCCGGTCGGGATCGAGGTGATCGAGTCCGGCCACGTCGGCGCTTGATTCGACTGGCACGGTGTCTCGGGTCCGCAGTCGTGCGGGTCGATCTTCAAAGAACTCCAGTGGTTTCCAGTCAATTGGATCAATCCGAGGCGGAAGCGGCGAACATTCCGCACGGATTAAACCAGTTCCGATCTGATCGTGTCCACAGTGGAGTGTATGGCGGATCGGGTCTGGATATGGGCGAGGTAGGCACCGAGGGTCGGGGTGAAGGCGTCAGGCCGGGGTCCGCACGTCCTGCTTTCGCCCGACGAGGAACCACAGGAGCGGGCCGAGGAACGGCGCGCAGAAGGCGAAGATGATCCAGACCACCTTCATTCCGAAGCTCTGGCTGCTGCCCAGGATGCTGATCAGTGCGCCGACGAAGAAGACGACGTAGGCCAGGACGGCAAGACCGGTCACGGCGATGACCCCCAGCCCCCAGGCGGACTCGGTGCCCGGGGCGACGACGGTGGCTGCGAACGGGAAGTTCATCGGAGCATTCCTTTGCGGTAGAAGTGGAAGTTCGCCTTTCGACGTTGATCAGTCTTGCGGTGGTGCGGGTCAGCGCACATCAGCTCAGCAGTTCGTCTTGGGGTATCCCGGAGTCGTAGTTCCGTCAGCCTGGAGGCTGAGCCGATGGGCCGGACCGTGATCTCAGGGGCTGACCTCCGACACCACGAGCTCGCGCGCCAGCAATGCCGGCACGTCGGGGCGGATGTCCAAGTCGGCTGGGGCAGCGACATTTGTCGTAGCCAACCTGTGACGCAAGCAGCTGTGATCGCGAGCGCGACATGTGCGACGGTCGTCGCCAGGCGGTGTGGCGCGGTGCGCTGGACCTGCGCGTCCGGATCGAGGTCTCCGCCGGATGTGTGCCTGGTGCCGTTCGACACCGGTGGTGGTCTGCAGAGAGGTGGACACGGTCGAATGCGGTCACATCGACGTTTCCGGTTTCCCAGGCGCAGTGCGGTGGCGTTCGTCGCGGCGTTGGCCGCCAGCCTGGTCGTCGTCTCGGCCTCGGGTGGCAGTGCCGCCGAACGCGAGGCGTCCTACCCACCAACCAAGTCCTGCGGCAGCTTGATGGGGTTGTCCCTGCCGCGCACCACGGTCGACTCGGCGGTGGAGGATCCGGGGGATGCGACCACACCGCCCTCCTGCCGAGTCACGTTGACTGTCGCCGATCCGGTCGATCAGGGCGCGGTCACGGTGTGGGTCTACCTCCCGACTCGGACTTGGAACGGGAGGTTCCAGGGCGTCGGGGGCGGCGGTTTCCTCGGCGGCGACCCCGCGCGGTTGATCGATCCGCTGCGAGCCGGGTATGCGGCCGCGGCAACCGACACCGGCCACGTGGGCAATTCCGCGGAGTTCGCGTTGGACCAGCACGGCCGCCTCAACTGGCCGGGCATCGAGGACTTCGGGCACGAGGGCATCCAGGACATGACGACCGCGGGCAAAGCGGTCGTCGCCGCGTACTACGGACGGCACCCGGCCTACTCGTACTTCAACGGCTGCTCGACGGGAGGTCGGCAGGGGGTGATGGAGGCGCAGCGCCATCCCGACGAGTACGACGGGATCCTCGCGGGCGCGCCAGTGATCAACTTCCCGGAGATGCAGACCGGCCAGCTGTGGGGGCAGATCGTGATGCTGGAGCAGCAGAACCCGGTCGCGCCCTGCAAGTTCGAGGCAGCGGTCACGGCGATGGTCGACGCGTGCGACACCGTGGGTGACGGGGTGCGCGACGGTGTCATCGGCGAGCCGCTCGCCTGCGATTTCGACCCCGCCGCGCTCATCGGCCGGGAGACGCCGTGCGGCCCGATCACCGCGGCTGACGTGGACGTCATGCGCAAGATCGGCGAAGGCCCCAGGCGCGCCGACGGTGGTTTCCTCTGGTACGGACTAGCGCCCGGTGCGCCGTTCGCGGGCCTGAACGACACCGTCGAGGTGGATGGTCGGCTCGTGGGCAAACCGTTCGAATACGACCTGTGGTGGTTCAGCCTCTTCCTCGCCCAGGATCGGTCCTTCGACTGGACCAGCCTGACCTACCGCTCGTTCGAGGCGTTCTTCGACCAGGCGGACCAGATGTACTCCGACGTGCTCGGCGCCGACGCCCCGGACCTGTCGGCCTTCCAGGAGGCTGGCGGGAAAATGCTGCTGTGGCACGGGAAGGCCGACTTCGGCGTGCCCTTCCAGGGCACGGTCGACTACTACGAGCGGGTGCAGGACCGGCTCGGCTCGGGTCGGACCCAACAGTTCCTGCGGCTGTTCCTGGCACCGGGTGTCGGTCACTGCGGAGGTGGTGCTGGTCCCGCGCCAGCTGATCCGTTGGGCGCGCTGGTCAAGTGGGTGGAAGGCGGCAAGGCACCACGGACGCTGGAGGCCTCTCGGGTCGACGACGGGCAGGTCACGCAGACCCGCCCGATCTGCATGTACCCGTTCGTGGCCCGGTGGACCGGGTGGGGCGACGCGAACGACGAGTCCGCCTACCGCTGCGTGCCGGGCACGCGCTTGGAACGTCCGCGGGCATAGGCGACCAGCCGATTTCCCGGCCGACGTCCCAGTTCGTCGGCCGGGTCCGGCGTGCCTCACCTGTAGTCGTTCTCCTTGAGCTGGACCAGGTAGGCGCGCCGTTCGGTGATCTTGTGGTCGTCGTCGAAGACGAAGACCTCGCCCGCCACCACCCGCATCAATTCCCCTGTTCCCCTCTCTTCGTGCGCGCCTGCTGCGCGCCGCAACGCCGCTGGGCTCCGACTTCGTCCGGTTGTGGTGGGCATCGGCGGTCACCAACACCGGCGACGGTGCCCTGCTGGCGGCTGGCCCACTACTGGTCGCGTCGATCAGCAGCGATCCCACGGCAGTCGCCGGTGGTTTCGCCGCCCAGCAACTGCCGTGGTTGCTGTTCGCGCTGACCTCTGATCGTGGAGGCTCTGACCTACGCGGTGCTGGCGCTGACCACCAATCCCTGGATCGCTGGCGCGACGATGGTGCTGTTCGGCGTCCACGGCGTGGTGTGGGGATCGGCGGCGGCCACGGTGCGCCAGCGCGTCACGTCTGCGCATCTGCTGGGCAGGGTCACCGGCACCTACCGCCTCGCCGACCTCGGCGGAGCAGCACTCGGAGCCCTCCTCGGCGGCCTGCTGGCGAGCACCTTCGGCCTGCTCACACCTTTCTGGATCGCCTGCGCCGCAGTGGGAGTCCTCGCGATCCTCGGGTGGAAGCAGCTGCGGCACACAGCACCAGCGCTGTGAGCATCGGAACCGCCTGCCAAACCCGAATTCGCGCAAAGCAGACCCCCCACCACCTGATCGCGTGAGTGGCGCACGCCAGAATCCGATCCCATGGACACCTCGAAGGACAACGGTGCGGTCCGTGGTCGTCGGCGATGGAACCTCAAGACCGCGTTGAACCCACGCCGGTTCACACCCAGCGCGAAACGCGCGGTCATCACGTCCGCACTCGCGCTCGTGATGCTCGTGGCGGCCACCCCGGTGAATCCCGCGGCCCTGTTCCGCGACGGCCAGCCGTTGCAGAAGGCCGCCGCTGTTGGCGGCGCCGTGCTGTTCGCCGCGCTGGGCATGATCGCCGTGCACAACATCGCCAGGGAAGTCGGCCGCCGCACCCGGATCCGGCTGAGCGCGAGCCACGCTGGGGCGATCCGCCTCGCCATCTCCATCGTCGGCTACGCCACCGTCGCGATCTTGGCGCTCGACGAACTGGGCGTTCGGGTCGACCAACTCCTGCTCGGCGGCGCCGTGACCGGTGTCATCATCGGTATCGCCTCGCAGCAGTCGCTCGGCAACGTGTTCGCGGGCCTGATGCTCGTGATCTCCAGGCCGTTCACCGTTGGTGATCACCTGACGGTTCATTCGGGCTCCCTCGGTGGGCCGCTTGAGGGGTACGTGACCGAGATGGGCCTCGTCTACCTGACGCTGGAAGGCGACGACGGCGTGATCAGAGTGCCCAACACCGCCGTCCTCAACTCAGCGGTAGCGCCCAACAGCCGAGCCCACTCGGAAGAGCCAAGCCAGTCCGCCGAAACCGACCAGGCGAACACAGCCTGACGTTCGGCGGCCCTGCTCATCGGGACGCGTCCTATGTGGAATTAGGGCTGGGCATCGATGTTCGCGGGCCTACCGAGCGGAGAGCCGGGGCAGCAGCGCGTGCGCGTTGGTGTGCATGACCTGCGCGTGCATTTCTGGGCGGTCTTCGAAGTAGGCGTCGACGTTCTTCGTGTACCAGGCCGCTACTCCCGGAGTCACGGCGGGGAAGTCGGTGCCGAACAGGATTTGTTCGGCTGGCACGAAGTTCTCCAGCGCCGCGAGGTTGGTTTCGAAGCCGGAGAGCGCCGTTTCGTAGTAGTAGGTGCGGAAGTCGCGAAGGCGGGCCTCGTGGAGCGGCGAATCGACCCTGACGACTCGCGGCGGTCACGCGTCGCACTGACCGAGGACGGGGCGCGCACCACCGCTGCCGTCGCCGCGCACGTGCGACCCAACCTGGCCGAACGTCTGCGGCGCATCGACGCCGATCGGATCCAGGTCATCCTCGAAACCCTGGAAAGCCTCCGACATCACTCGTCGCGTTCAGCTCGGGAGCGGTCCCGGAAAGTCTGGTTAGGGTGCGCGACATGCACCGGGTCGTCAAGATCGTTGTCGTCGTGGCCGTGTTCGGCAGCCTGCTGTCGTGCACGGTCGAGATCGAAGGGGACGCCAAGTCGGCAACCACCGGCTCCGCGGAAACCAGCGCATCCGCAAGAGATCCCGAGGAGTCCGGGAGCTCGGGGTCCACTGTGAACACATTGGCCGACGTCGCGGTCGGCGACTGCATCGAGTTCATCAACCGATCGCCAGCCGACGTCGAGGTGGGCACGCTCGACTGCGCTGACCCCGACGCGGTCTACGAGGTCGCCGCCGAGCTGCCCAGCCCGACCGCCGCGTGTCCGACGGACCGGTACGACCGCTACCAGCAAACCGGTCGGGACGAGTTCGCGCTTTGCCTGATGCTGAACGCCGAAGAGGGCGAGTGCTTCGACGGACTGCTCGTCGGAGCGGGTGCCACCGGGCCGGTGCGGGCGGACTGCGCGGCAGCAGGGGCCGTCGTAACGCGGATGATCAACGGCGAAGCGACCGAGAGCGCCTGCGCGCCGGGCACTCCGATGCCACTGGCCTACTCGGAGCCCGCGCCGGGCCGCACGGTCTGCGTGGACGTCCCACGGCCAAGCTGAACCCAACAACCTGGTCGTGGGGGGGGGGGGGGGGGGGGGGGGGGGGGGGGGGGGGGGGGGGGGGGGGGGGGGGGGGGGGGGGGGGGGGGGGGG
>NZ_JALBWV010000150.1 GCF_022678645.1 Saccharopolyspora soli
TTGAGTCTGGTGAGCTCTCGTAATCAAGCGACCTGTATTCGAGGTGGGAGCAGGGGGTGCTGTCACCGATCGTGGTCGCCAGGGGCGTAGCGGTTCCAGCTGCCTCCGGCCTCGATCAGGACGCGGGTGGTGTGCTTGTCGTGGAAGCCGAGCATCCGGGCGACGACGGGTGCGGGGGCTTGCAGCACGAGTTGGCGAAGGGCTGAGGTGCGTCCGGACTGGACCGGGATGCCATGTCGGTGCAGGGCTTCGCCGAGGCTGCGGTGCTGTAGCGGCTGGCCTGCCCGGCGGCCGGGAAACAGCCAGTCCGAGTCGCTGTTCGGCCCGGAGGCAGCGGCGC
Source organism: Saccharopolyspora soli (assembly GCF_022678645.1). Classification (GTDB taxonomy): domain Bacteria; phylum Actinomycetota; class Actinomycetes; order Mycobacteriales; family Pseudonocardiaceae; genus Saccharopolyspora; species Saccharopolyspora soli. The sequence goes on from NZ_JALBWV010000150.1 coordinate 341, forward strand.
GATCGGCGAGTAACTCGTGGAGTAGGTCGGCCAGCGGGCCGGGTGCAGGTGTGAGTGGGTCGCCGATGCGGAGAAGAACCTCGTTGTCGCTGGTGATCACGTCGTGGATGGTCATCTGGACAACGCGGCTGAGGGGCTGGGCGTAGAGGAGCACGAGCAGTCCAGCGATGCGTTCCCGCAGCGGGATCGTCTGGTCTGTGACGAGGCGGCGGATAAGCGCGAGTCGCTGGTGCTGGGCTATCGGTGCGGGGTTGGTCGTGGGCTTCCATGTCCAGGTCAGCTTGGGCATATGCCCGGAACGCATGGCCCAGCGCAGGAACGCTTGCGCAGGTCGACGGGTCGCGTAGTGCTTGGAGTGCCAGGCGTCGAGGTCGGCTTGGGTGCAGTGTTGAAGGCCGGTGTTGTGGTCGGCGAGCCAGGTCAGGAAGTCGGCGGCTCGGTTGACGCGCTGGCGAGCTTCGTTCGTGGTAGTGGGGCGAAGAGGCTCGTTTTCTGCCTTCCGCCGCAACCGTCGCAGCTCGTTCCAGGTGGCGAAGCGGTGGACGAGCTGGGCGTGCTCAGGGGGTTCGAGGTCGGCCAGGCGTTGGGCGAGCCAGCGCTCGAAAAGCATGAGCTGCCTGTCCATGCGAGGCAGAACCCCGTGGTGCATCAGCAGTTCACGAACGGATGAGGCGGTGCGCCAGTCCGGTAATGCAGCCAGGGCCTTGTGCGTCAGAGGAAGGTCCCCGCGTGCCAGGGCAGCCAGCACTTCGGGGACGCGAGATTGACCGAACCAGGCCAGTTGCCGCTTCAAGTTCTGGGAGCCCAGAATGCCGTCCCTCAGCGGAACGAGCTCTGGACGGGTCTTGCCGGTGCCGTCGTCGAGGGTCCGATTGAGCTTGTCGGCGAGGGTGCAGCGTTCGCAGAAACGTCCGGCGAGCAGGCAGCCTTCGAACCCGCAGCGGTCGCAGAAGAAGTCGCGGGTGATGGCCGCGCAGTCGCGGCAGATCGCGACCTCATCGCCCGAACTTCGGCGGCCCGGAAGGAGCCGGTGCATGCCGCAGTCCGGGCAATCGCCCCAGGTGTGGACGGCGTGGTCGAAGCAGGTGCGGCAGATCGGGCCTTCCCAGTTCGCGGCCTTGGCCGCCCGGCGCCCGCACCGGACGCAGTCACGGATGTGCCAGCGCTCGAACTGCTCCCGCGTCGAGTATGCCGGGCTCATCCCTGCGGGCGCAGGCGAACCCGCTTGGGCTTGACCGCGGCCGGGTCGACCACGGCGTCGTCGGTGGCGGTCTTGCGGCCGGTGGTGTTCTCAGCCTTGGTCGCGATCAACTCGGCTGAGGTGCACTCAAAGATGTCGCAGAGCGCGGCGAGCACGGCCAGCGACAGCCGTTCCGGCGTGCCGGTCGCCAGCCGGTGAACCTGGGACACCGACAAGTCGATGCCTCGCTCACGCAGGAGGGGAACGAGTTCGGTGGTGGAGAACATGCCGTGGGCGGCCATCAGTTCCCGCAGCCGCCACTGGTAGCTGACCTGGCGTTTCATCGTGCCCTCCGGGTGGGATCGAGTGCCGCGCCGAGCGTGTCATCCAGTGCGCGACGCAGGGTTCGGGTGCGGAAATCCGACGACACGCACGTGTAGATCGAGGTCGTAGAGGCATGCTCATGTCCGACCTGCTGCTGGACAAAGAACGGGTCCCAGCCGGCCTCGATGAGGTGCGTGACGTAGGAACGCCGGAACGAATGGAAATCGAGGCCGGGATCGAGGTTCAGCGCGTCCCGGTAGAGTGCGAACCGCGCGTCGAGCTGGCTCAACGCGATCCGTTCCGACCTCTCTGAGGGCCACAACGCCGGGCTGTCGGCACGGCTGAAAGCGGGCCGCACGTGCGTGATCCACTGATCCAGAATCTCAGGTGTCCAGTCCCAGACGGTCAGCACGCTGCGGCGTTTCGGCGGTGAACCCTTCTTCGCCTTGCCGTGCCGGACGTAGAGCACCCCGAAGTCACCGAACTCAGGAGCATGCGGGTTGCGGCCGAGGTCGGCCAGATCGAGCATCCGAACTTCGTTGCGGCGCAACCCAAATGAGTAGGAGACCTTGAACAGCGTCGCGTCGCGGAACGCGGGCAGCCAACCCTTGCGCCCGGCAACCCGCACACGCGAGACCTGCTCGTCGGCATAGTCGAAGAACCGCTCCAGCTCATCGAGGGTGAACGCCCGCTTCGCTGGGTCGGACTCGGTGGCCTGAACGTGCACGGCGGTGTTCCACTCGTGCACGACCTGCACCGGATGCGTGCCGAAGCGCTGCTCGCATTCCACCGCCCACTGGTAGGCCGGATCGGTGACGTAGTGGCAGAACATACGAATCGCTTCCTGGTAAGCGCGCACGGTCGAGTGCTTCAGGTGCCGCACCGCCCGCAGATCGCTGAACCACTCGTCAAGCAGCTGAGGAGTCCAGTGCCACGGGAACGCATCCGCATGCCGAGCGAAGGCCCGCACCGCCTTCTCACGTCCGTCGATTGTGGACAGCGCCAGGTTCCGCGCCAGCTGCTGGTTGCGCCACCCGTCGAGCATCGCGGCGAACACCTGCTCCTCCGGGTGCAACAACGGCACCCCATCGGCCAGATATAGCCGCGCGACACCCGGAATCCGCCCACCATCGGTCACTCAACACCACGCTCCGTAGATCGCATCTGATGCGAGATCATCGCATCCAATGCGACCCCGGCTGCATCCGGGCTGATCAAACGCTCACGACGCCGGGATACCGCTCCGTCCTTGAGGAGTGATCCGATAAGGTCATCCCGAGAAGATCAGGTTGTCGGCCCAGCTCAAAGGCCGTTTCTGGACATGCAGGCGAACCGACTCGCACAACGGCCTGAGATCGCATCCGATGCAATACAAGCCATTCGGAACATC
>NZ_JALBWV010000151.1 GCF_022678645.1 Saccharopolyspora soli
CCACCCTCACCCTCCCCACCAACGCCATCACCGAACTCGACACCATCGCCACCACCCACCCCTAACCACCCGGCCACACGTCACCAGGCGAGGTGCCACCCGCCCCACCACGGAGGAAGAACCATGCCCGCAACACCCGGAGACCAAGCCCAGCCCACGGTCGGCTTCGTCGGTCTCGGTGATCAAGGCGCCCCCATCGCACAAGCCATCGGCGACTCCGGATACCCGCTGCTCGTGTGGGCCCGCCGCCCGGCCTCGCTCGATGCGCTCGACGGCACACCCTTCACCGCGGCGAACTCGGTCGCCGAGCTGGCGGCCGGGAGCGACGTGGTGGCGTTGTGCCTCCCGCAAGACTCGGACAACGTGCAGGTCGCCATGGACGGCGGCCTGCTGGAGAACATGCGTCCGGGCACGATCCTCATCAACCACGGGACCGGCCTGCCCTCAGAAGCCCAGAAGCTCACGGAGCTCGCAGCGCCGTACGACATCGCCGTGCTCGACGCGCCGGTGAGCGGCGGGCACGCGGTCGCCGTGGCGCGCCAGCTGACGACCATCGTCGGAGGCCCGGCCGCTGCGGTCGAGAAAGTCACCCCGATCTTCAAGGCGTTCTCGAAGATCGTGATCCACATGGGCCCGGTTGGTACCGGCCAGTTCGGCAAGCTGTTCAACAACGCGCTGATGATGCTGAACCAGCGGAACATCGCCGAGGTGCTGGAAGTGGCGACCAAACTGGACCTGCCGCTCCAGCCGCTGATCGAGGTGCTGCGCTCCGGATCGGCGACCAGCTTCGCCCTCCAAGCATTCGGCGGGTCCGTCACCTCGGAGAACGCCGCGCACCTCAAGCAACTCCAGCTGATCGACATGGGTCTGTTCAGCGCTGCGGTCGAGGGTCTCGGCGATCAGGCACGCAACGTCGTCGACCGGGCGGTCGACGCATCCAACCGCCTTCCGGAGCTCACAACGAACATCGAGGCCAACACCGCACAATAGATCCAGGAGCTGCCCGGATGGCCAAGGAACGGGAGACCTCGTTGCCGTTCGGGCAGCCAGTGGTCCGCTTCCAGGACGTGCTGGCCGACCCGGAGTGGGAGACCCCGGAGCACCGCGCTCCCGGCGAGGCCGACCGCGTAGCCGGTGCGCTCCGGCCGATTCCCGCTGTGCCGCTGCTGTTCCGGCACGGGCCCTGCCTTCGCGACGATGGCCGCGACCACGTCGTAGTTCCACATCGGCCGTGCCGAAACGAGCGGCCGTCCTGCCTGGTGAGAGGCATGGATCCGGCGGGACCATCCGCGTGTTGTCCACGGGATCATGTTCTTCGCGCGTTTCCTGCGCCGTTCATTTGGTGGTTCAGCTCTCGACACACGTGTGTCCGGACCGGGTGTTGAGCTGCTTCGGGCCAGGAACGAATGGAGAAATGATGACCAGACCCGGTAAAGCCGCGGCCGCAAGCCTGCTCGCGGTAACCCTGATGGGGACCTGTGCGGGGACCGCCACCGCGAGCGACGTCGTGCCGGACCCGGTCCGGGATTGGCAGCGCACCGAGGTGTCGCCCGGTGTCACGCTGTACCAGGGGGAAGTGCAAGGCAGGCCTGGTGCCGATTTCTGGACGGTGACCGTGCAGTTCGCCGCCCCCAACGGCCCGCAGCAGCTCGGCGCCGAGCCGGACGCCCGAGCAGCGGCGGAAAGGCTTCGCGCCAGCGGTTTCGAGCCCAGGGTCGAGCGCGTCGATTGGCCCTCCGGCGTCGATGTCGCTCCAGGTCCCGTCGGGTGGCGGGTGCGGGCAGGCGGATTCGGCGGCCGGGACCAGGCTGCGGAGCTGGAGCGACAGGTGGATGCGGCTGGTTTCGACGCCATCACCGAGTGGACGGGTGCGGATGCCATGCCGGGCACCGGCATCGCCCGGACCAGCGTCGCGATCATCGACCCCGCGCGGTTCGACGGCGAACTGACCGCCAGCTACGGGAACTTCGTGGCGGGGCGGGAAAAGCTCACCGACATGTCCGCGCAGCGGGACGCGACGCTCGGCATCAACGCGGGGTTCTTCGTGGTGGAGGACAAGGACGGCCTTCCCGGAGCGCCCGCTGGCATCGGCGTCTACGACGGCCAGTTGCAGAGCGCGGCGACGAACGGTCGCGTCGCGCTGGTCCTGGACGGAAATGGCATGCGCCCGCGGATCGCCAAGCTGTCCACGGAAATCGTCGCGTCGGCGCGTGGGCAGCAACTGGTCGTCGACGGGATCAACCGGATTCCCGGCAGGATCCGCAACTGCGGCGGCTTGGGCGGCGACAGCCCGACCGAACGTCCGCAGCACGACGTGACCTGCACCGATCCGGACGAGCTCGTGCTGTTCACCGATGAGCTCGGCGCATCGACACCGGCTGGCGATGGTGTCGAGGCCGTTCGCGATGCCACCGGCCGAGTCGTCGAGGTCCGACCGGCCGGTGGACCGGTTCCGCCCGGTGGCACCGTGGTCCAGGGCGTGGGCGAAGCGGCCAACTGGCTGACCGCCAACGCGCGGCCGGGCGAACCACTGCTAGTCGACCAGCAGATCCGCGACGAACGGGGCGCCCCAGTCCACTTCGGACCGAACGACGATGTCGTCAACGGTGGTCCGCAACTGGTCCGGGACGGACAGGTCCAGATGAACCTGCAGGAGGACGGGATCATCCGCGACGGCGATCGATCCATCGCCTACACCTGGGGTCTCAAGCGCAACCCGCGCAGCATCATCGGCGTGGACGCGCGGGGCCGGATCATCCTGGCCACCACCGACGGCCGTCAGCCCGGTTTCAGCGATGGATGGGGCCTGCAAGAGGCCGCCGAATTCATCCGCTCGATGGGCGCCGTCGACGCGATGGCGCTCGACGGCGGAGGCTCGGCCGGAATGGTCGTCGACGGTCAGCTGGTGACCAACCCCTCCGACGCGACTGGCGAGCGCGCCATCGGCGACGCGTTGTTGCTGCTGCCACGACGCTGAACGCAAGTCGTGGGGGGGGGGGGGCCAGCGGGGGGGGGGGGGGGGGGGGGGGCCCCCCCCCGGGGGGGGGGGGGGGGGGGGGGGGGGGGGGGGGGGGGGGGGCCCCCCCCCGCCGCCCGGGCGGGGGGGGGGGCCCGGCCCGGGCGGCGGGGGGGGGGGGGGGGGGGGGGG
>NZ_JALBWV010000152.1 GCF_022678645.1 Saccharopolyspora soli
TCCTGACCGAAGCCAATTGATCACTCGTGTTGCAACCACCCCTGGAATCCACCCTGGGTAAAGGGTGCCCTTCACTCATCACCCGAGCCGGGGCACGTCACTTGATCTGGTGAAGGTCAGATGCGTTCGAAGACGGCGGCGAGGCCCTGGCCGCCTCCGATGCACATGGTTTCCAGGCCGTAGCGGGCTTCTCGGCGGTGCATTTCGCGGGACAGCGTTGCCAGGATCCGCCCGCCGGTCGCGCCGAGCGGGTGTCCCAGCGAGATGCCGGATCCGTTGACGTTGAGGCGGTCGAAGTCGGCGGGCTTGAACTCCCACTCGCGGGTGCAGGCCAGCACCTGCGCCGCGAACGCCTCGTTGAGCTCGATGAGATCCAGGTCCGCCATGCCGATCCCGGCTCGCTGCAAGGCTTTCGCGGTCGCTGGCACCGGGCCGATGCCCATCGTGCGCGGGTCCACCCCGGCGCGCGCCCAGGACACCAGCCGCACCAGCGGTCGCAGCCCGAGCTCCGCCGCGCGCTCCGGCGTGGTCACCACGCACACGGCGGCCGCGTCGTTCTGCCCGCTCGCGTTGCCAGCGGTGACCGTCGCTTCCGGATCCGACTTGCCCAGCACCGGCTTCAGAGCGCTCAGCGCCTCCATCGTGGTGTCCGGGCGCGGGTGCTCGTCCACGTCGACCACGGTGTCGCCTTTGCGGGAGCGCACCGTCACCGGCACGATCTCGTCGGCGAACCGCCCGGCTTGCTGCGCGGCAGCAGCGCGTTGCTGGGAGCGCACCGCCAGCTCGTCCTGTTCGGTGCGCGAGATTCCGTATTCGCGGCGCAGGTTTTCGGCGGTCTCCAGCATGCCGCCCGGTACCGGGAAGTTCTTGCCACCCGCCGTCACCCGGCCGCGGGCGAGCGAGTCGTGCAGTTCCAGCCCGCTGCCGCGGATGCCCCACCGCGCCTCGGTGGTGTAGAACGGCGCGTTGCTCATGCTCTCCACGCCACCGGCCAGCACGACGTCGCTGACGCCGGTCTGCACCTGCATCGCGGCGTCCAGGACGGCCTGCAGACCCGAGCCGCAGCGGCGGTCCACCTGGGTGCCGCCGACCTCGATGGGCAGGCCCGCGTCCAGCGCGGCCACCCGGCCGATCGCCGGGGCGTCCGAGGTCGGGTAGCAATGCCCGAGGATGACCTCGTCGACCGCCTCGCCAACCAGCCCGGTGCGCGCCAGCAGTTCCTTGATCACCGGTACCGCCAGATCGACCGCGGGCACCGCCTTGAACACCCCGCCGAACCGGCCGATCGGGGTCCGCAGCGGTTCGCAGATCACCGCTTCGCGCATCGCTTGCTCCTTCGAGTTCCAGTCGCGGCCACCGCGCCGCTATTTCGTTCGTAGCACAGCACCACCGGTCGTCGAAACGACCGGAGATTATGTTCGATCCGGTCTCACTGATCTGCGAATTCAGTATTGGACGGTTGCGGAGTCGGCGTGCGAAAGTGCGCGGGGGCAACATCGGGAGGTCGGCCATGCAGCAGGTCCGAGCGTTCTGCGCTGAACGGCAGCTGTTCGACGAGTGTTGACGGTCTTCCACCGGTCTCGCTATCGTGACGCGAATTTGGAAACTTAGAGGGTGCGCGGATTGGCTTGCGTGGCGGTGCGGGTGGCGGAACCTCAGAGGCTTTCTCGTCTCCGGGATCCCCGACATCATGTATGCCGAACACCACGTCGTGGCTGTCCTCGCGAGAAAGCCTCTGAGAACCCGCGGCGGCGCGAGCTGCGAGGGTGGGAGGAAGCGGCTGACGCCGCTTGCCTGACGACCCCCTCGACATGCCCAATCCGCGCGAGTTCTTAGTTTCCGATTTCCGCCGCCAGAATCGGGAGCCGCTCCCCACGGCTCCGCTCTTCGACCGAGGAGAACCGATGAGGTGGCAGAACTCCGTCCGCGTCGTGACGATCGCCGCGACCCTGCTCCTGACCAGCACCGCGGCCCAGGCCCAGAACGCCGAACAGACCCCCGTTGCCGCGAACGGGATCCTGTCGGTCTGCGGCAAGACGCTGTGCAACGGTAGCGGTGTTCCGGTGCAACTGCGGGGCATGAGCACGCATGGCCTGCAGTGGTACAGCCAGTGCGTCAACGACCAATCGTTGGACGCGCTGGCCCAGGACTGGCAGGCCGATGTGCTGCGGATCTCCATGTACATCCAGGAAGGCGGCTACGAGGAGGACCCGGCGCGGTTCACCGAAATGGTGGACCAGTACGTCGAGGAGGCCAGCGAACGCGGCCTGTACGCCATCATCGACTGGCACATGCTCGATCCAGGTGATCCGTACTACAACCTGGACCGGGCGAAGACCTTCTTCACTGAAATGGCCAAGCGGCACAAGGACAAGACGAACGTCCTCTACGAGATCGCCAACGAACCCAGCGGCGTCGACTGGGCCCGGATCAAGAGCTACGCCGAGGAACTCATCCCGGTGATCCGCGCGGCGGACCCGGACTCGGTGGTCCTGGTCGGCACCCGCGCCTGGTCGTCGCTGGGCGTTTCCGACGGTGCCGACGAGCGGGAAGTGGTCGACAACCCGGTGAACGCCGAGAACATCCTGTACACCTTCCACTTCTACGCGGCCTCGCACGGCACCGAGTACCTGGACGCGTTGTCCCGCGCGGCTGACCAGCTGCCGATGTTCGTCACCGAGTTCGGCACCCAGGAGGCCACCGGCGACGGCGGCGACGACTTCGGCATGGCCGAGCAGTACATCGATCTGATGGCCGCGAAGAACATCAGCTGGACGAACTGGAACTACTCCGACGACGCCCGTTCCGGAGCGGTGTTCAAGGAAGGCACCTGCGAGAACGGCCCATACCCAGGCACCGGCCAGCTCAAGCCAGCAGGCGCATGGGTCCGCGAGCGCGTGATGTGAGGTACGTGGTCGTGGGGGGGGGGGGGGCGGGGCCCCCCCCGGGGGGGGGGGCGCCCCCCCCCCGGGGGGGGGCGGGGGGGGGGGGGGGGGGGGGGGGGGGGGGGGGGGGGG
>NZ_JALBWV010000153.1 GCF_022678645.1 Saccharopolyspora soli
CCAGCCAGTCGACGGCCGACTGCGAGGTGTTCTTCTTCCGGTTGGGAGAGTCCTTGCTCAGATCGACCGGCCCCAGCCCCACGGCGGCCGGGTCGAGCAACGCCGCGTCGGCCCAAAGTAGGTCGCCGGGCGACTCGCCGGTGGCCGGGGTCGAGGAACGACCGGGTGGGCAGACCGGAGTCCACCCACTGGCCGTCGACGTGCGGGGCGAGAACGGAACCCGGACTCGTGGATCAGTCCTTCGTGAGTGGCCGCTGCGCGGTCTCGCGCAGCGTCAGGGCGGTGCCGACCGAGACCAGCGCCGCGACCACCAGGAAGATCCCGGGTGCCCGGGCGTCGCCGGTGGTGCCGATCAGCCATGTGGCGATGTAGGGCGCGGTGCCACCGGTGAGGATGGAACCGAGGTTGTATCCGAGTGAAAACCCGGTGAAACGGCTCCGGGTGCCGAACAGCTCGGTGTAGGTCGACAAGATCGTGCCCATCACGGCGGCCTCGCAGAGACCGAGCAAGGCGAGACCAGCGAAACCGAGGACCGTGCTGCCAGAGGACATCAGCGCGAACGACGGGTAGGCGAACAGGGCCATCGCGAGGAACGCGCCGAGCAGCACCGGCTTGCGTCCGACCCGGTCGGACAGCCCACCCCACAGCATGACCGTGGCGGCGGCGAGAGCGAGGGTGCCGGTGCTGCACCAACTGGCCGCGGTGGCGCTCAACCCGGCCTCCTGCTCCAGGAAGGTCGAGCCGTAGACGTAGACGACGTAGTAGGCCGCGAACGAGCCGACCGAGAAACCGCCGACCCGGGCGACGCCGCGCCAGTTGTGCAGGATCGCGGTGAGCACCGGCGACCGCTGCTTTACCGGGACCGCGCTCTGCTGGCGCAGTCGCTCGAACTCCGGCGTCTCGTCGAGCCGACGGCGGACGTAGAGGCCGATCAGACCCAGCGGCAGAGAGATCAGGAACGGGATCCGCCAGCCCCATGCCTGCATGGCGTCGCTGGTCATCGTGACATTCAGCACCGCTATCAGGACCGAGCCGAAGAGCACTCCGAGCAGGTTGCCCAGCTGCGTCGAGCTGCACAGGAGGCCGCGGCGGCCGTCCGGCGACCACTCGGCTACATAGGTGGCCGCGCCACCGATCTCGCCGCCGGCGGACAGGCCCTGCAAGGCCCGCAGTAGCACCAGAGCGACGGTGGCGGCGACACCCGCGGTCGCGTAGCCGGGCAGCAGACCGATCAAGGAGCTCGACACGGCCATCCCGATGACGGCCCAGGCGAGCACCGGCTTGCGGCCGTACCGGTCGCCGAGGTGTCCCATGACGATCCCGCCCAGCGGACGCAGGACGAACGCGGCCGCGAACACGGCCAATGTGGACAGCAGAGCTGCAGTCTGGTCCTGGGTCGGGAAGAACACGGCGGACAGAGTGACCGCCATCAAGCCGTAGGCGGTGAAGTCGTAGTACTCGACGAAGGTGCCGATCGCGCCCGCGATCGCGACCCGGCGGGCGCGAGCTGGTGTCACGTGCGAGCCGGGCTCGGCGGTCGAGAGTTCTGTGCGTGAGGACGGTGAGCTCATGATTCTCCGCGACGTTGCGAGTGGTGAGCGTGTGGCGGGCCGGATGGACCGCGCCGGAGCGGCGAACGCCTCCGCAGCGGCGTCCGGGTCGTTCACGACGCAATCACCGCCCCGTCCTCGACGAGCCGGTCTATCTGCGCCGCGGTGTACCCGTGCTCGCGCAGAACCCCGACGGTGTCCCGGCCTGTCGGGCCGGGGATCCGGTGGACCGCACCGGGTGTGCGGTCCAGCTTCACCGGGATCCCGACACCGCGGTAGCCGTCTCGCTCGACGAGCAGCTCCCGGTACTTGACCTGCGGGTCGTCGAAGACCTCGGGGATCGAGCGGACCATGCTCGCCGGCACACCGTGGCGGAGCATGTCCGGCGCGACGTCGGTCAGGTCACGGGCCGCCATCCTCTCCCGTAACAGGGCGACCAGCTCGGCCCGGTGAGTCACCCGGTCGGCATTGCGGGCGAACCGCGGGTCGTCGGCGAGCTCCGGGACGCCGAGCCAGGTGACCAACGCGCGGAACTGGCGGTCGTTGCCGCCGCCGACGAACAGCTGCCCCTGCGGCGTTTCGAAGGTCTCGTACGGGGCGACGTTGGAGTGCGATGTGCCCAGGCGCTCCGGCTGCTTGCCGTCGAACAGGTAGTTGGTGCCACGCGGGTGCAGCAGGCTCACCGCGCTGTCCAGCAGCGACAGGTCTACCAGTTGGCCGCGGCCGGAGCGCTCCCGCTCGTACAGCGCAGTGAGGATGCCGCCGTGCGCAAGCATTCCGGTGGTGAGATCCACGACCGGGACCGGGAGCTTGACCGGGCCACGGCCGGGCTCGCCGTTGAGGTCCATGAGACCCGCGTATGCCTGCACGACGGCGTCGTAGCCCGGCAGGCCGCCCATCGGCCCGTCGACACCGAAGCCGCTGATCCGGCAGTAAACCAACCGCGGAAAGCACTCGGCGAGCACCTCGTCGTAGCCGAGGTCCCAGCGCGCCATCGTGCCGGCCTTGAAGTTCTCGACCAGGACATCCGCGTCGTCGAGCAGGCGCAGCAGCACGTCGCGCCCGGCCGCGATCCGCAGGTCGACCGACACGTGGGCCTTGTTCCGGTTCAGCCCCGAGTAGTACGCGCTGATCCCGTCCCGGAAGGGCGGACCCCACTCGCGAGTCATGTCGCCCTCGGGCGGCTCGATCTTGATCACCGTCGCGCCATGGTCCGCGAGCATCTGCGTGCAGTAAGGACCCGCCAGCACCCGCGACAGGTCGACAACTTTCAGGCCCGACAGGGCCCCTGTCGCGTCGTCCGTCGGCATCGGCCGCCACCTCCTCGTGTTGGTGCACCAACGACGGTATAGTTACGATACTGTTTAGACAAGTAAATGGATCGAAGAGTTCACCAGCAGGACAGGCCGGATC
>NZ_JALBWV010000154.1 GCF_022678645.1 Saccharopolyspora soli
GGTGCTCGCCGCAGCGGGCGGCTAGTTCCGGCAGGTCAGCGGTCGTGGGGGGGGGTGGGGGGGGGCGCCCCCCGGGGGGGGCACCCCCCCCGGGGGGGGGGGGGGGGGGCCCCCCCCCCGGGGGGGGGGGGGGGGGGGGGGGGGGGGGGGGGCCCCCCCCCCCCGCCCCCCCCCCCCCCCCCCCCCCCCCCCCCGACCCTCAGCAGCAGCGGGAACCCGGAGTGGCGTCCTGGCGGTCCACGTGGCGGCGCCAGAAGTCCCGTTCCGACAGCGGTTCCTCGTCGGGATGGTGGCTGCGCTGGTGGCTCAGGTAGCGCTCGTAGGCGTTTTCGCCGACCACGCCGCGCACGATCTGCCAGGCTGTACGGGCCGTGCCGCGCAACCTGGCCATGATCGGTGCGGTCGTCACGTGCTCACCTCGGCCTTGCCAGCCGCCGCCAACTCCTTCTGGACCTTCCGCTCCTCGGCGGTCGGGATCAGCCCGGACGGTGCCCACAGCTTCGACTCCACGTACGGGGCCTCGGTGTCCGGCAGCGGTGCGGTCGCGCGCAGCGCCTTGATCCAGACCCGGATCGCGTCGATCAGCACGATCAGGATCAGCAGCGCGAACAGGACGCTCAACACACCGTCCACAGTGGAGTTCACCACGACCTTCTGCATCTGTTCGACGGTGTGCGCCGAGCCCTTGCTGGTCTGCCCGGCGTCCAGCGCCGCCTGGTAGGCCGCGCGCTGCGCGAAGAAGCCGATCGTGGGATCGGCGGAGAAGATCTTCTGCCAGCTGGCGGTCAGCGTCACCGCCGCGTCCCAGGCCAGCGGAACCAGCGTCACCCACGCGTACTTCGCCCGGCCGGACTTGATCAGGAGCGTGGTGGCCACCGCCAGCGCCACCGCCGCCAACAGCTGGTTGGCGATGCCGAACAGCGGGAACAGTTGGTTGATGCCGCCCAGCGGGTCGTTCACCCCGGCCCACAGGAAGTAGCCCCAAGCGCCGACGATCACCGCGCTGGAGATCCAGTTGCCCGGCTTCCAGCTGACGTCGCCGAAGCGCTTCCAGACGTTGCCCAGGGTGTCCTGCAGCATGAACCGACCCACCCGGGTTCCGGCGTCCACAGTGGTCAGGATGAACAGCGCCTCGAACATCACCGCGAAGTGGTACCAGAAAGCCTTCAGCGCGTCCCCGCCGATGACCTGAGAGAACACCTCGGACAGGCCGACGGCCAACGTCGGGGCGCCACCGCTTCGACCGACCAGCGTCTCCTCGTCCACCGCGGCCGCTGCGGCGGCCAGCTGATCCGGGGTGATCTGGAAGCCGATACCGGCCACCGCTTGCGAGGCCGACTGCAGGGTGTCGCCGAGCGCGTTGGCGGGCATGTTCATCGCGAAGTAGAGGCCCGGCTCGATGATGCACGCCGCGGCCAACGCCATGATCGCCACGAACGACTCGGTGAGCATCCCGCCGTAGCCGATGACCCGGACCTGCGACTCCTTCTCCAGCATCTTCGGCGTGGTGCCCGAGGAGACCAGCGAGTGGAAGCCGGACAGCGCGCCGCAAGCGATCGTGATGAACACGAACGGGAACAGGGCACCGGTGAACACCGGGCCCTGCGCGTTGAACGCGAAGTCGGTGAACGCCTCGGTCCGCATCGTCGGCATCGCGATCAGAATCGACACCGCCAGCAGGGCGATCACCCCGACCTTCATGAAGGTGCTGAGGTAGTCGCGCGGCGCCAGCAGCATCCACACCGGCAGCACCGAGGCGATGAACCCGTAGACGACCAGCGCCAGGGTCAGCTCGTTGCCGGTGAGCGTGAACGCCTCGGCCAGCCCGGAGTCGGCGACCCAGCTACCGGCGACGATGGCCAGCAGCAGCAGCGCCACGCCGATCACCGAGGTCTCGACGATCTTGCCCGGTCGCAGGTAGCGCAGGTAGAAGCCCATGAACAGGGCGATCGGGATGGTCATGCCGATGGAGAAGGTGCCCCACGGCGAGCCCTTCAGGGCGCCGACCACCACCAGCGCCAAGACCGCCAGCAGGATGATCATGATGGCCAGCACCGCGATCAGCGCCGCGACCCCGCCGATCGGACCGATCTCCTCGCGGGCCATCTGCCCGAGGCTGCGGCCGTTGCGGCGGGTGGAGAAGAACAGCACCACCATGTCCTGCACGGCACCGGCGAAGATGACGCCGACGATGATCCAGATGGTGCCCGGCAGGTAACCCATCTGCGCGGCCAGCACCGGACCGACCAGCGGACCGGCTCCGGCGATCGCCGCGAAGTGGTGGCCGAAGAGCACCCGCCGGTCGGTCGGTTGGAAGTCGATGGCGTTGTTCAGCCGTTCCGCCGGCGTCGCGCGGGTGTCGTCGACCTTGAGCACCCGGTAGGTGATGAACCGCGCGTAGAAGCGGTACGCGATGGCGTACGAAGCGAGCGCCGCGAACACCAGCCAGGCCGCGGAGATCTCCTCGCCCCGGACGAGCGCGATGACGCCCCAGGCCACCGCGCCGACGATCGCCACCAGCGCCCAGATGACGATTTCCTTTGGACTCATCCTGCGTTTCCGAGCCACCCCACCGCTCGGCGCCGTTGTCGTAGCCACCGTCCCCGGACTCCATTCCTGCGTTGCGCTGTGCGGGCCGACTAGGGCACAGCAGTCCCGAGGATCTGCCCGCGTGTCCCGAATGTCTAGCCCATTGCCCGGAAGTAACCAGGATGTAAGCAAGGCGCCGTTTGGGGGGTTGGGGGGGGCCCCCCCCCCCCCCCGGGGGGGGGGGGGGGGGGGGGGGGGGGGGGGGTGGGGGGGTGGGGGGGGGGGGGGGGGGGGGGGTTTTAAAAAAAAGAGCGGGCCCCC
>NZ_JALBWV010000155.1 GCF_022678645.1 Saccharopolyspora soli
TGGCACCGCGTACATTCGCGATGGTTGGCGCGACTCGGATCTGTACGCCATCCTCGCCGACGACTGATACCCGCCCCGGCTCGATGATGGCCAGTTGGCCAGACAGTGGCCATCAGAACTGAGAATTGGACATCAGATTTGAGACCCTACATCGCGGCGCGATCGTTGTCCCCCAGCGCCCGAAAGTGCGCCTTGTGGCGCTGCTCGGAGATGGTGACCGTACGCCCGGACACGCCCTTGCGGACCTTCGGCAGGTACACGTCGACCTCTCCGGCGCGGGCGTCGTCGTCCTTGCCCGCGTCGACCATGAGCGCCACCACGTCGGCGTCCTGAGCCAGCGCGCTGGAGCCTTTGAGGTGGTACGCCTGCGGCGTCTCGGCCTTCTGGCCTTCTTTCGAGAACTGGCTGATCGCGACCACCACGCATTGCAAGTGCATCGCAAGATCCTTCAGGCCACTGGTCATCGCGGCGAGCGCGAGGTCGTCGCGTTCGATGGACACCCCGCCGGGGCGCTTCCCGATCTGCAGGTAATCGAACACGATGAGCCCGACGCCGCCGTCCTTGCGGTACTGGTGGTCCAGGCGCATGCCGTTGCGGGCCACTTCGGCGACGCCCACGCGGCCTTCGACGTAGTGCAGCCGGTGGCCCCACTCACGGTAGGCCGGGACGAACTCCTCCGTGATCAGGTCGTAGTCGGTGGGGGAGAGGTCGTGTACGCCGGTGATCTCGGCCAGGGGTACTCCAGAGACGGCCGACATGTCCCGCTCGACCATCTCTGATCGGGACATCTCCAGCGAGTGAAACAACACCCGCTCGCCCCGGTCGCGGGCGTAGTGGCGGGCGAACTGGGCGCCGAGCAGGGATTTTCCAACCCCGGTGTCCGCAGCAAGCAAGATCAATGCGCCTTCCTTGGCGATCATCGCGCGGTCGAGGTCGACGATCCCTGTTGTGAACGCCGACTCGGGGCGCTTGCCCAGATTCTCGACGAACTCGGCCAACAGCTCGTCGTCGGCGCCGACCGGCTGCAGCTCGTCAGCGGCGGGACCGTCAGCGGCGCGCAGACATCGTTCAAAGGACTCCGAGACCCGTTCTACGAACACCTCGCGGTCATCGCCCGGCGCGTCAGCGACTCGGATGATGCGGTGCCCTTCGCTGGCGATCAGGCGCCGCAGAGAGATCCATTTAACCTCTTCGGCGTAGAACATCGCGTTCATCGCCGTCGGCACGGTTTCGATCAGCGTGTGCAGGTACGGGGCACCGCCGCACTGCGGCAGCACGCCGCGGCGTTCGAGCTCGGCGCTGGTGGTAATGGCGTCGGCAGGCTCGCCGCGCTCACCGAGGGCTTCGATCGCGTCCCAAATGTTCTGGTGCTTCGGTAGGTAGAAGTCGTTCCGTGCTAACAGGCGGGGGACCTCGATCCGGGCGTCCTGGCTGAGCAGCATCGCCCCAAGCACGGACTGCTCGGCCGCGATGACGTCGCGGTTGGCCCTGTCAAGCTGCGGGTGTGGCGAGTTCGGGTCGTCCTGGTCGTCGGATGCGACAATGCCGGTGGACATCCGGTGTTCCTTTCTGCTGGTAGTCGGTTGTCCTTGCCCGGACCGGGGGTGAAGGCCCTGGTCCGGGCGTTTTCATGACGCGGCGTTGGTGGTTGCGCAGGGGCAAGGCGACCCGTCGGCGCGGATACGCATCCGCACGTTGTTGCGGCACTTGCGCTCACGGTGCGGATCGCGCGGGTCACCGCATTCGCCGCACCACGGCGACACGGCGGTGGTGGCAGGTTTCGCAGCGGGCAGAGGGCGCAGCGATTCCAGCTTGCTGCGGGCGAACCCCGGCCAGCTGCCGATCTTGCCCGCGCCGGTGGCATCGGTGATCCGAGCAGCGATGTCGTCTTCGGTCCAGCCCGAGATCAGCAACAGGTCGACATGGTCAGCCAGAGCCTGCACCGCACGCCTCCCGAACCCGGTCCCGTCAGGGAACGCGAGCTGGGTAAGGAACTGAGTTCCTGCTGACTTTCCTGGTCCTTCATTCTTCGACGAAGTCGCCCAACCAATCCCAGAAGCCTCGCCGCGCTGGTTGGTTGGGGATTGTTCCGGAGGGGGATTGCTTTGGGCCTGCCAATCTGGCAGGCCGCGTGAACTGCAGTTTTCGTCGTTTCCGCTGGTAGTGCTGGTTGCCAGATTGGCAGGCTGCCAGCCTGCCAGATTGGCAGGCTGGTCCA
>NZ_JALBWV010000156.1 GCF_022678645.1 Saccharopolyspora soli
CCTGACCACGCTCGTGCGTGTGTTCAAACCTTCCAGTCGCTTCGTTATGTGGGGCGGGCGACCCCTGGCGGTCGCCCGCCCGCCCCCCAAGCCCCGGTGAGGCCCCCGACGCCTCACCAGGGACAGCCTCCGGTCAAATTGGGCCGCCTTCTGGATCGGGTAGTGGTCCCGGAACAGGATCGGTCTGTCTGATCCGGTGGTCATTGGGTGCTCGTCATTCGCGGCCGAGATACCGGCGTCGGTGGTCGTGATGTGGTGCTTGGTCATTGTGGATGCCCTTCTGATCGGGATGGGCAAGAGCCACGTGAGGTAGCGTGGCACGCTGAGTGCGCGTGCCGCTTCGCTGCTAGCCAGCAGTTGCGCCTACCGCAGGCTGCAATTCCGGGATTCCGGCTAGCTGCAATTGACTTGGTCAGCGCCCCTTTGATAAGCGAGATCGCTCCCCCGTCTCCCGACTCCTGAGGAGGTCCCGACACCCCACCAGGCACACGCTTCCGCCACGTTTCCCCGAGTCATAGGCGTACACATGCAAACACTGCGTATCGCTTAGCGACCAAAAGCACGTGACCTGTAGGACTCCGTTGCCTAATTAATTTGCGCTGGTCATCCCTGAAGGAGTGGGGCCTACCGAGACCCTGCCAGCGGCGCTGGAAGCGCTGGCCGCGGCTGCCCCGGACAGGCTGGCCAGCCGGATTGACGCCGACTGGGTGCAACGTTACGACGCCCGAGCTGGCTCGTATCGCCTCC
Source organism: Saccharopolyspora soli (assembly GCF_022678645.1). Lineage (GTDB taxonomy): Bacteria > Actinomycetota > Actinomycetes > Mycobacteriales > Pseudonocardiaceae > Saccharopolyspora > Saccharopolyspora soli. The sequence goes on from NZ_JALBWV010000156.1 coordinate 748, forward strand.
CCGCCGGAGACCGGCCCGGAAGCTGCGACAGCGCAGTTCGAACTGAGCACGCTCGACGCGATCGCAACCGTGCACCACGTGCTACCGGGCATGACCGAACACGGGCGCGGCACGGTTCTGCTGACCACCGGAGTTTCGTCCACGGTTCCCGCTCTGTTCCTGGGCAACGTCGGTCTCGCGATGGCGGGCTTGCGGAACTGGGCGCTCGCATTGCACATCGAACTCGCGCCACGCGGAATCCACGCCCGGCGGTCACGATCGCCACCGGTGTCTCGGCGGAGAACGCCGACTCCATCGGGGACCGACATCGCCGCACGCAACCAGGCGAAGGGCAGCCGGGTTCGAGATGAGATCAGGAAGGCCACGAGCAGCGGACGGTCGACCTCGCGGACTTGGACCTCGCGAACCTCGCATCCGTGCGGGAGGCAGCGGCGACAGTGCTGGACCGCTGGGACCGGCTCGACCTCCTCGTCTGCGCCGCGCGCGAAAGGTGGCCTCGACTCCGACGACCTGATGATGGCCAAGGGGAAGTTGCGGCCCACTCTCGCCTACAACTGGTCGAAGCTGACGAACATCCTCTACACCCGTGAGTTTGCCCGCCAACTCGAGGGATCAGGCGTGGACGTCAACGTTGCCCACCCCGGAGCGGTCGACACACCGATGGTGCGGGCGTTGTTCGACTACCCGGCCGTGCGCAACTATTGCCCCTGATTCGCCGCGCGCGCTCATCTCTCCCGACGACGCCGTCACCGGCCTGCTACGGGTGGCGCTCGACCCGTCGCTCGCGAACACGAGTGGCCGGTACTACGAACGAGGGCTGCTCGCGGAGCCGGGGGCCATGGCCAGTGACGACGACGCAGCGCAACGATTGTGGTCCGTCACCGACCAGCTCACAGGCCCTCAGCCTGACAAAGAGGGCACGCTTGGCACCGCATGCGCGGACTGAGCGCGCCCGCCCGGTGCCGTTCTTTGGTTGCCTATCTGACGTCTCCTCCTCATATTTCCCCCTCTCGGGTAGCAGTCGTCACCGAGGATGGTGCCGACGACTGCTAGGGCTGTGCAGTGCGGAGAGTGAGGTCAAGTGGGAGGTAGTTCCGGCAGGGGAGTGTTAGGTCAGTGGTTGAAAGTGTCGACGTGTGTTGCCGAAGCCGGTGTCGCTCTTCTTCGCTGAGTCCGCCCCACACCCCGTTGCGCTGGCCGGTGTCTAGCGCCCAAGCCAGGCATTCGCTGGTGACTGGGCAGCGGTGGCAGACGGATTTGGCCGTGCTGAGCTGTTCAAGCGCAGATTTGGTGGTGCCGGTGGGGAAGAACAGCTCTGGGTCCTCGTCGCGACAGCTCGCGCGATGCCGCCAGTTCATGTCGATCGTTTCCGTTTCGGTGCTCCTGGCCGGGGCGGAGGTGGGACGGCGGCGTTTTCGGTGTTGGG
>NZ_JALBWV010000157.1 GCF_022678645.1 Saccharopolyspora soli
GGCTCTGGCGCAGTCTCCGTGATGACGTCTGGGGCGGTCGTCGAGGTCTTGTTCGCTGGTGGTAGGTGACGCCAGTGCCTTGATGATCTTGTTCTGAGTTTCTTGCCGCACTTGGGTGGTGTGGTGGTCAGCGCGGTTCGCGGCGACGGTCGGGCGGTGGTGGTTGAGGCCGGGGTTGCTGCCTCTGTGGCTGCGTGTCCGGGTTGCGGCACCGAGTCAGCGCGTGTGCATTCCCGCTATCAGCGGCGGTTGGCCGATGCCTCCATCGCCGGTCGTGTGGTCGTTCTACTGCTGACGGTGCGACGCTTCTTCTGCCCCAATCCTGGTTGTGCGGCAAAGACTTTCGCGGAACAGGTGGCAGGGTTGACGGTGAAGTGGGCACGGCGAACGAGCCGGCTGACGACCATGCTGATCGCGATTGGGCTCGAACTTGCCGGTCGCGCCGGAACACGACTGGCACGACAACTGGGGCTGCCGGCCAGCAGGGACACGCTGCTGCGGCTGATCCGGCGATTACCGGACCCACCGGCAGGCCCGATCGCTGTGCTCGGGGTGGACGACTTCGCCGTGCGCCGCGGGCACCGCTACGGCACCGTCATGGTCGATCTCCAGACGCAACGACCGATCGACCTCATCGAGGGCAGGGACGGCGATGCTCTGGCCGCATGGCTACGCGAGCGGCCATGTCCCGGGATCATCTGCCGGGACCGAGCAGGCGGCTACGCCGAAGGAGCCCAGCAGGCCGCGCCGGAGGCATTGCAGGTCGCCGACCGGTTCCACTTATGGCAAAACCTCGGCCAGGCCGTCGAAAAAGACGTTTCAGCGGCCCGCGGTGACCTGGCCGCAGCGTTGGCCGCGCAAGCCGATACTCAGCGATCGAGTCAACCACCGCCGACGGTGAACCAGCGTGAACTCAAGGTCGTGACGCGCACCCGCCGGCATCATGCCGAGGTCCACCGACTCCTTGCGGAGGGTCTGAGCAAGGCCGCTATCGGCCGCGAACTGGGCCTGCATCCCGCGACCGTGCGGAAATTCGCCAACGCCGCGACGGCCGATCCCCTGATCGCGAAAAACCAGCAACGATCGTCCATCCTGGACGGATATCACGAACACCTGCACCGCCGCTGGAACGACGGTATCCGCAACGCCACCCAGCTGACCAGAGAAATCACTGCTCTGGGTTACTCCGGTACCGAACAGCAGGTGCAGCGCTACCTACGGCGATTCCGAACGAATACCCGCCAAATCGCCGTGCCCGCGCCACGGCCGCCGTCGGTTCGCGACATCACCCGCTGGATCATGTCCGACCCGGCCAACCTCGCCGAACAGGACATGACCAGACTGGACACGATCCAGAAACGCAGTGATGACCTCAACCGCCTGACCCGCCACGTCGAAGCCTTCGCCCTGATGATGACCCGGCGCGAAGGACACCAGCTCGACTCGTGGATCAGCACCGTCGAGACGGACTCGCTGACCGCCATCGCCTCGTTCGCCCGAAACCTCCGCCGCGACATCGACGCCGTCCGTAACGGCCTGACCCTTCCCTACAGCTCGGGCCCCGTCGAAGGCCACGTCAACCGCATCAAAATGCTCAAACGGCAGATGTTCGGCCGAGCGAACCTCGACCTCCTCCGAAAACGCGTGCTCCTCCAAACGAACTGACATTCACGGAGACTGCGCCAGAGCC
>NZ_JALBWV010000158.1 GCF_022678645.1 Saccharopolyspora soli
GCCCAGGGTCAGCTTCTCGATGCCAATGCTGTGGATTATGGGTTGTTGGCGTTGTATTTCGTGTTTGTGTTGGGTATTGGGTATGTGGCGCGGCGTGCGGTGTCGACGAGTTTGGATTTTTTCCTGTCTGGGCGGGCGTTGCCTGCGTGGGTGACGGGTTTGGCGTTTATTTCGGCGAATTTGGGTGCGATTGAGATTATCGGCATGTCGGCCAATGGGGCTGAGTATGGTATGCCGACGATGCATTATTTTTGGATCGGTGCGGTGCCTGCCATGCTGTTTTTGGGTGTGGTGATGATGCCGTTTTATTACGGGTCGAGGGTGCGGAGTGTTCCGGAGTTCATGTTGCGCCGTTTTGGGAAGGCGGCGCATTTGGTCAATGGGATCAGTTTCGCGGTGGCGCAGATTTTGATCGCGGGTGTGAATCTGTATCTGTTGGCCAGTATTGTGAATGCGTTGTTGGGGTGGCCGTTGTGGTTGTCGGTGTTGTTGGCGGCGGCGATCGTGTTGTCGTATACGGCGTTGGGTGGGTTGTCGGCGGCGATTTACAACGAGGTGTTGCAGTTCTTCGTGATCGTGGCGGCGTTGTTGCCGTTGACGATCATCGGGTTGGTCAAGGTCGGCGGGGTGTCGGGGTTGGTGGCGAGGGTGACTGCGGGGCCGGGTGGGGCGGAGCAGTTGTCGGCGTGGCCGGGTGAGGAGTTGACCGGGTTCGCCAATCCGGTGTTGTCGGTGGTGGGGTTGGTGTTCGGGTTGGGGTTCGTGTTGTCGTTCGGGTACTGGACGACGAACTTCGTCGAGGTGCAGCGGGCGATGGCGTCGAAGTCGATGTCGGCGGCGCAGCGCACGCCGATCATCGGGGCGTTCCCGAAGATGTTCATCCCGTTCATCGTGATCATTCCGGGGATGATCGCGGCGGTGCTGATCCCGGAGTTGGCGGCCTACAAGCAGACCGGTGCGGGGTCGGTGGACTACAACGACGCGATCTTGTTGTTGATGCGGGATTTGCTGCCCAACGGGATCCTGGGGATCGCGTTGGCGGGGTTGTTGGCGTCGTTCATGGCGGGGATGGCGGCGAATTTGTCGTCGTTCAACACGGTGTTCACCTATGACATTTGGCAGTCGTATGTGGTGCGGGACAAGCCGGATCACTACTACCTGGCCATGGGCCGGTGGGTGACGGTGGGGGCGACGGTGGCGGCGGTGGGCACGGCGTTCATCGCGGCGGGGTATTCGAACCTGATGGACTACCTGCAGCAGTTGTTCTCGTTTTTCAACGCGCCGTTGTTCGCGACGTTCATCCTGGGCATGTTCTGGAAGCGGATGACCGCGCACGCCGGGTGGGCCGGGTTGGTGTTGGGCACGGTCTCGGCGGTGGTGGTGTTCGCGATGTCGGAGACCGGGGTGCTGGATTTGCCCGGACAGGGCGCCAGTTTCGTGGGTGCGGGGGTGGCGTTCGTGGTCGATATCGTGGTCAGCGTGCTGGTGTCGCTGGCCACCCGGCCCAAAGCCGAAGCCGAGCTGGTCGGCCTGGTCTACTCCCTGACCCCCCGCACCAGCCTGCAAGCCGCCACCACCGGCGAAGACGCCGGTTGGTACCGCCGCCCCGGCCTGCTCGCCGGTATCGCCCTCATCCTCATCATCGCCCTCAACATCATCTTCGGCTGAC
>NZ_JALBWV010000159.1 GCF_022678645.1 Saccharopolyspora soli
GAGGAGGATGCGGTGGCGGAGGAGGGGGTAGCCTGCGCGTCCGTACATTTGTCGTTTGATCAGCTTGGTTTTGGTGTTCGCTCCCTCTGTTCGTCCATTGTGGAACGGGAGGGTGAGGGCGGCGTTCAGGGCGTGGCGGTCGAGTTCGAGGCCGCGGGTGAAGGCGTGTAGGTGGGGTAGATTCTCGGCCCGGGCCTGGTCGATCCAGCTGGTCAGGCGCTCGTGGTTGTCGGGGTCGGGCGTGAGCAGGGCGGCGAAGTCGCCGATGAGGGCGGCCAGCGCGGTCATTTCGGGGCAGGTGCCGGTCGCGGCGTCGATGCGTTCTCGCTGGTGGGCTTGGAGCTTGTCCGGGTGCGTCAGGAGGTAGCGGGAGAGGCGCTTGGGAGAGATTGCTGGCCGGTCGGCTTCGACGCGTCCCTGGGTGATGTAGCGATATAGCAGGTTCTGGCTTCCGGTGTAGCCGCGCTCGGTGATCTCGTTGAGCAGCTGCAGCACGGGCACGGCCGGGTCTTTCTCACGGCGCCGGCGGAGGTAGTCGCGGAATGGATCGACGAGGGTGGGTCGATATTGCGGTGCTCGTACCAGGCGTTCGGGCTGGTCGATGCGGGCGTAGCGCTTGACCGTGTTCAGCGCCAGGTTCAGCCGGCGGGCGACTTCGAGTAGTCCTACGCCGCGCTCGAGCAGATCATGGACCTGCCGCCAGCGTTCGCGGGTTGTGGCGGCGCGTTTGCCTTCGCGCGGTGGCGGGCCTGTCTTGCCCCAGCACGCGCTGTGGGCGGCGACCTCCTTGAGTACGGCTTCGGCGAGGTTGTGCCACAGGTGCCACCGATCCGCGACCTGCACGGCGGTCGGTAGCGCGCGGCGGATCGCTTCAGCGTAGGCGCCGGAGCCGTCTCGGCAGATCACCCGCACGCCGGGATGCTCGCGTAACCAGGCTTCGAGTGTGGCGGCCGTTCGGTCGGTGAGGACGTCGACGCGGTCGCCGGTGACCGCGTCGATGATCACGGTGGCGTAGTTCTGTCGCTTACGCAGGGCGAAATCGTCCACCCCGATCACGGTCGGCACCGGCCGGATCGGCAGCGGCAGCCGCAGCAGTGTCCGCAGCGCGGTTTGTCGCGATAACGCGACACCGACACCGGCCAGGACTCGAGTTCCGGCGCGCCCGGCCAACTCTCGCACAACACGGCCGATTTGTGTCGCCAGCCGGGCGGTGCGGCGCTGATACCGCTCGGCCACGGTCAGTGTCTCGCGGAAGGTCTGCCGTGAGCATTCCAGCGTCGAGCAGCGCATCCGCCGTGCCCGCACCCGGACCACGACCCGTCGCCCGTCCATCGGCACGTCGGCGAGTTGCCGGTCGACATAGCCATGCACTCGCCCGGTCTCCACGCCGCATCCCGGGCAGACCACCGGCCGGGACCGGGTCGACGCCCGGACCACGATCACCTCAGCCGCATCCTCGGCTCCCTCGATGACCAAGGAAGACAACCCAGAGAACATCAGCTTCAGAAGTTGATCAACGTCGCACCGGCCTCACCATGGCACACGCACCGTGACCGACCGAAACGGACCGCCACCACCGAAAATGGGCCAGAGCCAGATTCC
>NZ_JALBWV010000015.1 GCF_022678645.1 Saccharopolyspora soli
CCCCCCGCCCCCCCCCCCCCCCCCCCCCCCCCCCCCCCCCCCCCCCCCCCCCCCCCCCCCCCCCCCCCCCCCCCCCCACGACGGCAAGCGCCGCGGGCACACACCGCATGCTCAGCGGGAGCCTGGCTTGCGGCTCGCCGTCCGCGTAGGCCAGCCAGCCGTTCTCGCCGCCCAACCGCACCCGCTGCGCCCGCAGCGTGCAAACCGCTGGGTGCTCGACGTGCCTACCGGCCCGCAGCGTCGGCAGCATCCGCGCCAGATCGCGCCGGGACACCTCGCCGACCACGGTCAGGTCGAAGAAACCGTCGCCCGCGTCCGCGTCCGGGCAGATCGGAATGCCGCCGCCGTAGCAGGCCGTGTTGCCGACCGCGACCAGCGTGGCGTCCAGCTCGGTGGTGCCCGACTCGGTCTCCACCCGCAACGGCATCGCGCGCAACCCCACCAGCTCGCGCACCACCGCCAGGTCGTACCTGCGCTTCCCGCGCGGCCACCACATCCGGTTCGCCCGCGCGTTGACCCGCGAATCGAACCCGGCGCACAGGACCGTCGCGAACCACCCCGCACCGGCGACCTTGCCGAGATCGATGCGGCGGCGCTGGTCCGTGCGCAGCGCCCGCGCCACGGCGCGCGACGCGGCGATCGGGTCTAGCGGAACACCGAGCCCGCGGGCGAGGTCGTTACCGGTCCCCGCTGGGATCAGGGCCAGCGCCGTCTCCGACTCCGCGCACGCCTGCACCGCCAGATGCGCGGCCCCGTCACCGCCGACCACCGCGAGCACGTCAGCTCCGTCGGCCACCGCGCGCTTCGCCGCGTCGGAGGTGCCGCCGGAATCCGTGGCGACCACCGTTCGCACGTCGCAGGCAGCACGGAGCTGGCCGACGAGTTCGCCAGCGAACTTCGCGGAGAGCCCACCACCGGCCGCGGGATTGATCACCAGGACACAGCGCACGACGCAGCATCCTCGTCCACCCGACCCCGGATTGGCCAGCGGATCAGGTGACGTCGTCGTGCTGCTTCGGACTCGGCGAAGGCGTCGGGTCCAGTTCGGAGGCCCGGTAGTCGATCTTCGACGCCTCGTCCAGCCCCAGACCGTCCAGACCCTGGTCCGCGAGCTTCTTGGCCTTGCGCTTGTCGTTGGCCCGGCAAATGGCCAACGCGATGCCGAACAGCACCGACAGCGCCGCGGCCAGCGCCAGCATCGAGAACGGGTCCTGCCCCGGCGTGGCGACCGCGGCGAACACGAACAGCGCGAACACCAGGCCCCGCCACCAGCTCTTCAGCTTGGCGTAGCTGACGATCCCGGCCAGGTTGAGCATCACCAGGACCAACGGCAGCTCGAAGCTGACGCCGAAGATCAGCAGCAGGAGCAGCATGAAGTTGATGTACTTGCCACCGGTGAACGCGGAGAAGAAGGCATCCCCGCCGAACCCGGACATGAAGGTCAACGCCTCCGGCAGCACGAAGTACGCCAGCACGGCGCCCGCGATGAACAGGATGGTCGCGAAGAACACGAACGTCCGGGCGAACTTGCGTTCCTTGTCGTACAGCCCCGGCGTGATGAACGCCCACAGCTGGTACAGCCACACCGGGCTGAACAGCACCGCGCCAACCGACAGACCGACCTTCAGCGTCAGCATGAAGATCTCGAACGGCTCGGTCTGCAACAGCTGGCAACGGCCGTTCGGGCTCAGCCGCTGTTCAACGGGCAACTGGCAGTACGGCCCCAGCAGGAGGTCGCTGAGGGTGGGCAGCCCGAAGGGAGCGTAGGTGAACCAAATGAACCCGAAGATGCCGCCGATGACCACCGCCGTGATCGCCACGCCCAACCGGTACCGCAACTCGTAGAGGTGGTCGACGAGCGTCATCGTGCCGTCTGGGTTGTGCCTGCGTCCCCACCGGCGACGGCCCTTGCGGAACGGGTTCAGGCGACGCAGTGCGCTGGCACCCACCGTGTTGTCCCGTCCTCAGTCAGTTCTTGGACTCGTTGCGCTGCTTGTCCTCGACCGGCGACGTGACCGGGGGCGGGCTCGGCTCGCCAGCAGTCAGCTCCGGCTTCTGCTCCTTCTCGGAGTGCGCCTTCTTCGCCGCTTCCTCGTCGGCCTTCATGCCGCGCGCCTCGGCCTTGAACACGCGTGCGGACTGGCCGAGCGAGCGGGCCATCTGCGGAAGCTTGGTGGCACCGAAGAGCAGCACCAAGACCAAGACGATGAGAATTAGCTCCCAGCCACCTGGCAAACCCATCCGTGCACAACCTTTCGTGATGTTCCTGCAGGCGCAATGGTACGCGCGGCAGGGGTCGACAAATAGGGCCGTTGCGCGTCACCGGTGGCGACGTTCGGAGAACGCCACCTTCAAACCGGCCACCCGCGCCTTCACCAGGCCGCTGCGGTCGCCGAGGTCGTGGGCGACCTGTCGCTGCACGGCTTTGAACCGGCGGAGTTCCCGGAACAGTCGCAACAGCAGCAGCGCGAGCAGGACCAAGCCCACGGCCAGCAGCACAAGACTCCACACGTACGGCACGTCGATCACCGTATCCCGCTCAGGTGGACGGCAGGTGACGCGCCCGTGCCAATGCGTCTTCTGCTCGTTGACGCACGTCACAGGCCAGCTCCGGCGGGCTGATCACCCGAACCTGGCCGCCCAGCCCCAGCAGCAGCCGGGTCATCCAGGACTGGTCCGAATACCGCATCCGCACCCTGGCCCGTCCCTGCGGCAACTCGACCAGCTCGTCCACCTGGTAGTACTCGGCAACCCAGCGCACGTCCGGTGCCAGCTCCAGCTCCGCGACGGACTGGTCGGGCGTCGGCTGGAACAGCCCGGCCGAGACATCGGTGGGTTCGGCTTCCGAAGGCGGTTGCGCGGCCTCGTCCAGCACCGCGACGTCGTCGATGCGGTCCAGCCGGAACAGCCGCACCCCGGACGCGCTGCGGCACCACGCCTCCAGGTAGCTGCGCCCGTCGATGAGCAGCAACCGCATCGGATCCACGATCCGCTCGCTGATCTCGTCGCGGGACGGGGTGTAGTACCGCATCCGCAGCGCCTTGCGGCGGGTCGTCGCGTCCTGCACCGCCGAGCGCACCCCGGATGGCACCCCGCCTTCCCGGCCTTCCAAGCCGACGACCACGCCCGCCGGGCGGGCCTGCCCGACCGCGTCCTCCACCTTCGCCAGCGTGCGCTGCACCGCGTCGGTGTCGGCGATCCCCGGCGTGTCGGCCAGCGCCCGCAGGGCCACCAGCAGCGCGGTCGCCTCGGACGCGGTCAGCCGCAGCGGTCGGCGCATGCCCGCGTCGTAGGTGACGGTGATCGAATCGCTCTCGAAGGACAGGTCGATCAGGTCACCGGGTCCGTAGCCCGGCAGCCCGCACATCCACAGCAGTTCGAGGTCCTTGCGCAGCTGCTGCTCGCCGACCCCGAAATCCGCCGCCGCGTCGGCGATCGGGATCCCGGGACGGCTCAGCAGGTACGGCACCAGCGCCAGCAACCTGGGCAGCCGTTCGGTAGCGCTCGTCATGAGGCCCCCCGGTCGACGACGTCCAGGTGGAGCTCGTGCACCGTCTTGCGCAGCGTGTCCGGCTCCAGCACCACGACGTCCGGCCCGTACCCGGCGATCCAGCTCGCCGCCGACTCCGGGTAGATCAGCTCCAGTTCCAGCACGTCGCCCGGATCGCCGCCCAGCTGCATGGTGTCCACGACGGTCGCCTTGCGCCGCAGGCCCTGCGCCCGACCGGCCGCCACCCACACCCTGGCGGGCGTGCGGGGCGGGGGCTCGCGCTGCTCGCCCGCCACGAACCGCAGCAGGTCGGTGTCCGGCGGTCGCTGCACCTGCCCGGCGGCTCCCACCGTCCGAACCTGCCCCAGGATCCGGGACAGCCGGAAGCAGCGGGGCGCCTGCCGGTCGCGGTCGTGCCCGACCACGTACCACCGGCCCCGCCAGGACACCACGCCCCACGGTTCGACGGTGCGGCGATGCACTTCCGGGCTGCTCGGGCGCCGGTAGTCGAACTCCACCACGCGACCGGACTGCACCGCTGCCAGCAGCGGCGCGAACGCGGGCTCGCTGGTGCGCACCTTGGGTTCGACGGCAGCCGAGGAGCGTTCGTCGACGTCCACCCCCGCGGCACGCAGCTTCAGCAGCGCCCCGCGGGCAGCCGCGGTGAACTCCGGCGAATCCCACAGCCGCACCGCCAAGGCGACCGCGGCGGCTTCGTCGGGTTCCAGGTCGATGTCGCCGAGTTCGTAGTCGCGGCGGGCGATGCGGTATCCGTCGGCCGCGTCGAACGCCGAGTTCCGCCCGGTCTCCAGCGGGATCCCCAGATCGCGCAGCTCGGCCTTGTCGCGTTCGAAGGTTCGGAAGAACGCCTCGCTGGTGGGCGCGTCGGCATAGCCCGGCACGATCGCCCGGATCCGCTCCGCGGTGAGGTACTGGCGCGTCGACAGCAGGCACAGCACCAGGTTCACCAAGCGTTCAGCACGCACAGTGGCCACTTCGAAACTCTAGCTCCGCAGTATTCGATCATGTGTTTGGGTCGGGACCCATCATCCCTAGTGGTGCGGGGTGAGACCACTGTGGCGCGCCGAGCGCGGCCAAATCCGACCGAAACCTGGTGTTCGAATCCCGCGAGGATCGGACTCGGCTCCGGCGCTTCGCGCTCCGACACACCGAAGCGAGCCGGATTTCCCGGCCGATCCAGCCGAATGCCCTTGTCGCGGCATGTATTTTGATCGGCACTGAAGATATCGCGGAGATGAAGAATGTTCATGTGCCGCCCGCGCCTTCCTAGGCTGGCGGCATGTCCGATCCCGTCATGTTGATCACCGGCGCATCGCGCGGCATCGGCGCGGCCACCGCGCGGGTCGCCGCCGCGGCCGGTTACCGCCTGGCCCTGCTGGCCCGTTCCGCCGATGCCCTGACCGCTCTGGTCGACGAAATAGGCGCCGCGAAGGCGCTCGCCCTGCCCTGCGACATCACCAGCTGGCCCGACCTCACCGCCATCGTCCAGCAGGTCGAAGACCACTTCGGACGCCTGGACGTGGCCTTCGCCAACGCCGCGATGAGCGTGCCGTCGTCGTTCCTCGGCACCAGCGGCGCGGAACCCGAGAAGTGGCGCGACATGGTCCTGACCAATGTCTACGGCGCCGCCATCACCGCCCGAGCGGTGCTACCGGCGCTGACCCGCACCAAGGGCCACCTGCTGCTGACCGGCTCGAACGCCGGGCGCGGCATCCGCCCCGGAAACCTCTACTCGGCGACCAAGTGGGCGGTGACCGGCATGGCGCAGAACATCCGCGCGGAGTGCGTCGGCACCGGCGTCCGAGTGACCCTGATCCAACCGGGCATGGTCGAAACCGAAATGACCGCAGCCACCCTGGATGTCCCCAAACTCCACCCGGAAGACATCGCCAACGCAGTCCTCTACGCCGTCAACCAACCCCCCACGGTCGACGTCAACGAACTGACCATCCGCCCCACCGGCCAACACCCGAACCGCTGATTCGTTCGAGGCGAGGGGCACCTGTGACCCAGTAAGTTGGTCACAGGTGCCCCTCACTTTTCACTCGATCGAGTGATTTGCGGTCAGAGGGAGCTGATCAGGCGCTCCACCCGCTCGTCCACCGCTCGGAACGGGTCCTTGCACAGCACCGTGCGCTGGGCCTGGTCGTTGAGCTTGAGGTGCACCCAGTCGACCGTGAAGTCCCGGCCCGCGGCCTGCGCGGCGGCGATGAAGTCACCGCGCAGCTTGGCCCGGGTGCTCTGCGGCGGGGTGTCCTTGGCCGCCTCGATCTCGCCGTCCTCGGTGGCCCGGTCCACCAGGTCCTTGCGCTGCAGCATGTCGAACAGCCCGCGACCCCGGCGGATGTCGTGGTAGGCGAGGTCGAGCTGGGCGATGCGCGGGCTGGACAGCTCCAGGCCGTGCTTGTTGCGGTAGCGCTCCAGCAGCCGGTGCTTGATCGCCCAGTCGATCTCCCGGTCGATCAGCGAGTACTCCTGCTGCTCGATCGCCTCCAGCGTCCGGCCCCACAGCTCCAGGATGCGTTCGGTCATCGGGTCCGAACCGCGCCGCGCCACGTGGTCGACCGCCCTGCCGTAGTACTCCCGCTGGATGTCCAGCGCGGACGCCTCCCGGCCACCGGCCAACCGGACCGTGCGCCGCCCGGTGAGGTCGTGGCTGATCTCCCGGATGGCGCGGATCGGGTTGTCCAGGCTGAAGTCCCGGAACTGCACGCCCTGCTCGACCATCTCCAGCACCAGGTTCGCCGAGCCGACTTTGAGCAGCGTGGTGACCTCGGACATGTTGGAGTCGCCGACGATGACGTGCAGTCGGCGGTACCGCTCGGCGTCGGCGTGCGGTTCGTCGCGGGTGTTGATGATCGGCCGCGACCGCGTCGTCGCGCTGGAGACGCCTTCCCAGATGTGCTCGGCGCGCTGCGACAGGCAGTACACCGCGCCGCGCGGCGTCTGCAACACCTTCCCGGCACCGCAGATGAGCTGGCGGGTCACCAGGAACGGCAGCAGGACGTCCGCGATCCGGGAGAACTCCCCGGACCGGCCGACCAAGTAGTTCTCGTGGCAGCCGTAGGAGTTGCCCGCCGAGTCGGTGTTGTTCTTGAACAGGAAGATGTCGCCACCGATGCCCTCGTCGGACAGTCGGCGTTCAGCGTCGATGAGCAGGTCCTCCAGGATCCGCTCGCCTGCTTTGTCGTGGGTGACGAGCTGGACGAGGTCGTCGCATTCGGCCGTGGCGTACTCGGGGTGCGAGCCCACGTCGAGGTAGAGCCGGGCCCCGTTGCGCAGGAAGACGTTCGACGACCTTCCCCACGACACGACCCGCCGGAACAGGTACCTGGCCACCTCGTCCGGGGACAGTCGACGCTGCCCGTGGAACGTGCAGGTGACCCCGAACTCGGTTTCGATGCCGAAGATCCGCCGCTGCATGCCTCCACACTAGGCGCAAACACCGGTCCTCGGCGGTCCGCCGTTCGGGCACCGGTAGCGTGTTCCACGTGCTGGACCGGTTGCACCGCGTCATCAGCGGCGTCGGCAAGACCGACCGCGACCTGGCCATGCGCAGCGCGCGAATGCCGCGAACGACCGCCGACGTGGCACTGAGGGTGCTCGGCAACGCGGCCAACCACAGCATGTTGTGGCTGACCGCTGCGGCGGTCCTGGGCTTGCGCAGCGGCAGCACCCGTCGTGCAGCCATCCGGGGAATCGCGGCCATCGCCTGCGCCAGCGCGGTCACGAATTTGCTGGGCAAACCGTTGCTGCCGCGCCGCCGACCGCCCGCCGAACTCGTCGCCTCGCACCGCAGGTTGACCGAGCCTCCGATGTCGTCGTCGTTCCCGTCCGGGCACGCCGCGTCGGCCGCAGCGTTCGCCACTGCCGTAACCATGGAATCTCCGGTCACCGGTGCGATCATCGCGCCGATCGCCGCCGCGGTCGCTTATTCGCGGGTGCACACGGGCGTGCACTGGCCCAGCGATGTGGTGTGCGGCGCCGCGTTGGGCGCCGGGATGGCCTGGGCGACCCGGCGGTGGTGGCCGGTGCGCCCGGCCGAGCAGGCCGCCTACGCCAGCCCGGCGCAGCTCCCGGCGCTGCCCGACGGGGCGGGGCTCGCGGTGCTGGTCAACCCGGAGGCCGGGGACGGCACGCTGGTTCCGGAGAAGTGGATCACCCAGCACTGGCCCGCAGCGAAGGTCGTCTACCCCGCCTCGACCGGTGATCTCGCCACCGAGATCGACCGGCTGGCGACTGCGAACTCGGTGCGTGCCCTCGGGGTGGCCGGTGGTGACGGCACGGTCGCGACGGTCGCCGCGGTCGCCGCCCGGCACCGCATTCCGCTGGCGGTGCTACCCACCGGCACGTTGAACCACTTCGCCACGGACCTGGGCATTCCGGGGGCGACGCCGGTGATCGACGCGGTGCGCCACGGCCGGGGGTGCACGGTGGACCTCGGCACCGCACGCGTCGACGGCCACCCGATCCGCTGGTTCCTCAACACCGCCAGCCTCGGCGGTTACCCGGACATGGTGCGGTTCCGGGAGAAGTGGGCGCCGCGCTGGGGCAAGTGGCCCGCTGCCGCGGCGGCCTCGGTCCGGGTGCTCTACGACTCGACACCGCTGGACCTGGAGATCGCGGGTGTGCGGCACCGGGTGTGGGTGCTGTTCATCGGCAACGGCGCCTACGCGCCGCGCGGATTCGCCCCGACCTGGCGGCCAAACCTGGACAACGGCCTGCTGGACGTCCGCTACGTCCGCGCCGACACCCGCTTCTCCCGGTTGCGCTTCGTCCTAGCGGCGATGGCCGGTGCCCTGAAGCACAGCCGAACCTATGTGGAGCGTTCCTGCCCCGAACTGGAAGTGGTGGTGCACGGCCGCCCGGTCACGGTAGCCACCGACGGCGAAATCGGCCTCACCGGCAACAAATTCACCTTCGCCGCCCACCAAGACGCCCTACAGGTCTACCGACCATCCACAACGGATTGAGGAAGATGCCCGACTCGTTTTGCGTGGCGGTGCGAGTAGCGGAACCTCAGAGGCATTCTCGACTCCGGGATCCCCGACTTACGTATGACCAATACGCGGCGTCGGGGCTGTCCTCGCGGGGAGAACCCCAGAAGGGTGGGCACCGTGAACCCGCGGCCGTGCAAGTTGCATAGGTGGGCCAAGCGGCTTCGCCGCTTGCGACGGGACAGGTGCGGGTCAGTTGCTTGTCGCGGTAGCGGTTCACCGCCGAAAGCGGCTACGCCGCTTGCCTGACGGGACTCACATTGAGCGCACCAACCCGCCGAACTATCCAGTCACTCGCCGGTTTCCGTCGTGCCTTCGGTGTCTTCCTTGGACTCTTCTTCCGCGTCCGACGACTCCTCTTCTGGGAGCAGGGCTTTGAGGGCTGCTCCCTGGATTCGGCGGAAGGTGCGGTGCGGGCGGGCTCGGTCGAGGACTGCCACTTCCAACTGGCCCATGCCCAGCTCTCGGGTGCTGTCCCCTCCGGAGGACAGCGCCTCGATCGCCAGCTTCGCCGCGTCGGCGAGTTCCAGCCCGTCGCTGAAGGAGTCCTTTAGCGTGCTCGCGATCGCGTCGGCTTGGCCGCCCATCACGACGTACTGCGGTTCGTCCACGATGGACCCGTCGTAGGTCAGCCGGTACAGCTGGTCGGTTTCAGCCGTGAACCCGACCTCGGCCACGCAGATCTCCACCTCGAACGGTTTGATCTGCTCGGTGAAGATCGCCCCCAGGTGCTGGGCGTAGGTGTTGGCCAGCGACCGGCCGGTGACGTCCCGGCGGTCGTAGGAATAACCGCGGACGTCGGCGATGCGCACCCCGGCCACCCGCAGCGCCTCGAACTCGCTGTAGCGGCCGACCGCCGCGAATCCGATGCGGTCGTAGATCTCGGCGACCTTGTGCAGCGTCGGCGACGGGTTCTCGGCGACGAACAGCACGCCACCGGCGTATTTCAGCACCACCACGCTGCGGCCCCGCGCGATGCCCTTGCGGGCCAACTCGGAGCGCTCCCGCATCAACTGCTCGGGAGAGGTGTAGAAGGGCATCGTCACGGCTGTGCACTCCTGGTTCGAATCTGCTCGCTCGGGCAGGCGGGATCGGGCGCGGCGTCAGCCGCCGGGGTTCTCCAGTCGACCGTTGACCACCTCGGTGGCGATCTCGGCCGCCCGGTCCTCGGACACCCGCACGGCGCCGTCCGCACCGGTGATCGTGATGATCGACGGGTAGATGCGCCGGGACACGTCGGGACCACCGGTCGCGGTGTCGTCATCGGCGGCGTCGTAGAGCGCCTCGACCGCGGTGTGCGCGGCCTCGTCGACGTCGGCGTCCGGGTCGTAGCGCTTCTTCAACGCCGATTTCGCGTACGGCGAACCCGACCCGACCGCGTGGTAGCCGCTCACCTCGTTGTACCGGCCGCCGACGACGTCGTAGGAGACGATCCGACCGGCCCGGTCCGGGTCGTCGGCTTCGGTGTCGTAGCCGACGAACAGCGGCACCACCGCGAGGCCCTGCATCGCGGCTGGGAGGTTGCCGCGCAGCTGGGTGGCCAGCTTGTTCGACTTGCCGTCCAACGAGAGCGGGACACCTTCGAGTTTCTCGTAGTGCTCCAGCTCCACCGCGTACAGCCGAACGATCTCCTGCGCGACCCCGGCGGTACCGGCGACGCCGACCGCCGAGTAGGCGTCGGTGACGAACAGCTTTTCCATGTCCCGCTGGGCGATCAGGTTGCCCATGGTGGCCCGGCGGTCACCCGCCAGCAGCACGCCGCCGCGGAAGGTCACCGCGACGATCGTCGTGCCGTGCGGGGCCTGCACAGCACCCTCCGGTACCTGCCGACCGCCGGGCAGCAGTTCGGGCGCGGCGGCGCGGAGGAAGTCGGTGAACGAAGAAGATCCCGGCGTGAGGTAGGCGGCGGGCAGGGCCTGACCCGGAAACTGGGCCGAGCTCGGTTCCATCAGCGACATCGTCTCCCGATCGAAGGCTTGCGTCAGAGTGCACTTTAGTCATGACCCGACACGCAGCGAACGCTGCCGGGCCGGTCGACACCGGCCCGGACTCGGCACGCGCGGACAGCGTCGGACTCCGGGCCCGCTGGCTACTGCCCGCCCTTCTGCACGTAGGCGCGGACGAAGTCCTCGGCGTTCTCCTCCAGGACGTCGTCGATCTCGTCCAGGATGGCGTCGACGTCCTCGCCGAGCTTTTCGCGACGTTCCTGACCGGCAGCCTCTGGGCCCTGCTCTTCGTCCCCGTCGCCGCCGCCGTGCCGCTGAACCTTTTCCTGGGACATCTTGCCTCCCGGTGGTTTCCCGTCGGGTGTCCCCTGGCCGTGGGGACATCCTGCTGTGAACACTACCTATCCGACCACCCGTTCGCCCACAGCCAGCCGGGCGTCATTTCGATCTTCGCGCACAGCTGACATGCGCGAAACGTGGTTTTCGGACCGCTAGGTCACCCTTTTGTCAGCGAGTCGACCAGTTCCTCCGCACTGGCCGCGGCCTCCAGCAGCGCGCCCACGTGGGCACGTGTGCCGCGCAGCGGTTCCAACGTCGGGATGCGCACCAGCGATTCCCGGCCCAGGTCGAAGATCACCGAGTCCCAGGACGCCGCGGCCACCTCGGCCGGGTAGCGCTCCAGGCAGCGGCCGCGGAAGTAGGCGCGGGTGTCCTCCGGCGGCGTCGTGACCGCGGTCCGCACCTCGTCCTCGCTGACCAGGCGTTTCATCGAGCCGCGGGCGACCAGCCGGTTGTACAGGCCCTTGTCCAGCCGCACGTCGGAGTACTGCAGGTCGATCATGTGCAGCCGCGGCGACGCCCAGCCCAGGCTGTCCCGGGTCCGGTAGCTCTCCAGCAGCCGCAGCTTGGCGGGCCAGTCGAGCCGGTCGGCGCAGTCCATCGGGTCGCCGCCGAGCAGGTCCAGCACCTCGCCCCAGGTCTCCAGCACGTCCCGGGCGGCGCGCTCGCCGCCGTGCTCGTCGAGGTGCTGCGCGGCACGTTCGTGGTAGGCGCGCTGCAGGTCCAGGCCGGTGAACCGGCGCCCGTCGGTGAGCTCGACGGTCTGCTTGAGGGTGGGGTCGTGGCTGATCAGGTGCACCGCCTGCACCGGATCGGCCAGCTTCAGGTCGTCGAAGCGCAGCCCGGCCTCGATCATGTCCAGCACCAGCGCGGCGGTGCCCAGTTTGAGGAACGTCGAGGTCTCCGCGAGGTTGGCATCGCCGATGATGACGTGCAGTCGGCGGTACTTGTCCGCATCGGCGTGCGGTTCGTCGCGGGTGTTGATGATGCCGCGCTTGAGGGTGGTCTCCAGGCCGACTTCGACCTCGATGTAGTCGGATCGCTGCGAGAGCTGGAAACCGGCCTTCTCCCCGGCCTGGCCGATGCCGACCCGACCCGATCCGCAGATCACCTGGCGGGACGCGAAGAACGGGGTGAGGCCACCGATCACCGAGGTGAACGGGGTGCTGCGAGCCATCAGGTAGTTCTCGTGGGTGCCGTAGCTGGCGCCCTTGCCGTCGACGTTGTTCTTGTACAGCTGGATCGGCGCGGTGCCGGGCACGCTGGCCGCCCGGATGGCCGCCTCTTCCATGACGCGTTCGCCCGCTTTGTCCCAGATGACCGCATCGCGCGGATTGGTCACCTCCGGTGCCGAGTACTCCGGGTGCGCGTGGTCGACGTACAACCGCGCGCCGTTGGTGAGGATGACGTTGGCTGCCCCGAGGTCGTCACCGTCCGAGCCGTTGGTCTGCTGCGCCGCAGTGCTGAGGTCGAAGCCGCGGGCGTCGCGCAGCGGCGACTCGACCTCGTAGTCCCAGCGCGCGCGCCGCGCCCGCGGGATGTCGGCCGCCGCCGCGTAGGCCAGCACGATGTGCGTGGAGGTCAGCACCGGGTTGGCGCTGGAGTCGCCCGGCACGACGATGCCGTACTCCACCTCGGTTCCCATGATCCGCCGCATACCTCGCAGCGTACGGGGTATCGCCGACCAAGCGGAGTGCCGCACGCCACAGGCACCCGACTCGTTCGAACTCATTTCCCGGTTCGGCGCAACACGTGTGCTTCGGCGGGCAGGTGCGACGATCGGGATGTGGGTTCAGAACGTGTCTTCGAACTCGTTTTGCATGGCGGCGCGGGTAGCGGAACCTCGGGGGCCGTCTCGGTCCGGGTCCCCGACATCATGTATGCCAAATACACCACGTCGAGGCTGTCCTTCCGAGACGGCCCTTGAGAACCCGGGGCGGTGCAAGTTGCAAGGGTGGGCTAGGCGGCTTCGCCGCTTCAAAAAACAAGAACAAGACAGCCACTCAGACGAGGAATCGGTGGCCGTGTACGACGCGGCCGGGCGTGTCGTGGGCAGCGCGTCGCGGCGGCGGATGCGCGCCGAAGGTCTTTGGCACGCGGCGTCGTCGGTGTTGGTGCTCTCCCCCGACGGCAGCGAGGTCTACGTGCACCGCCGCACTGACACCAAGGACATCTATCCCGGCATGCACGACTGCTGGGCAGGCGGCGTGGTCGCCGCCGGGGAGGACCCGGACGTCACCGCGCGGCGCGAACTCGCCGAGGAACTGGGGGTGCGCGAGGTGCCGGTGCGCTTCCTGTTCCGAACCGTCCACGAGCTGGGCAGTGTGCGGTTCCACGGATACCTCTACGAAACCCGTTGGGGCGGCTCAATCGTCCACCAGCCCGAAGAAGTCGCCGAGGGCTGGTGGATGCCGCTGAGCGAGCTCCGCGAGCGCCTGAGCGACCCGCACTGGCCATTCGTACCCGACGGACGCCAGTTCATCGAAGAATGGTTCGCCCGGTCCTAGCCTGCATCTGGACCCGTTTTGCGTGGCGGTGCGGGTAGCGGAACCTCAGAAGCCATCTCGCTGTGGGATCCCCGACATCATGTACTTCCAATTCGCAGTTTCACTGCGCTGTCGGGGCTGTCCTCGCGAGAAGACTTCTGAGAACCTGCGGCGGTGCAAGTGCCGTACGTGAGCTAAGCGGCTTCGCCGCTTCAAAACAAGAGCAAAAACACATTCAGAACGCCTTCAAACCTCAGTGCCAGGGGAGTTCGGCGCGTTGGCCCCAGTAGGTCGCCGCATCTCGCGCTAGTGGTTGGAGCGCGTTGATGTCCTGGTCGGTCAGTTCCACTCGGCAGGCCGCCAGGTTCGACTCCAGCTGGGCCACGCTGGCCGCGCCGAGCAGCACCACGTCGGCCCACGGCTGCCGCAGGACGTGCGCGAGTGCGATGGCATCGGTTCCCACCCCGTGCCGATCCGCGACCTTGACCAGTTCCGGTGGCGGGTCCACCACCAGCCGCCCGTTCGCCAGGGTTTCCTTCACCAGCACCCGCCAGCCCCCGGTGTGCACCTCGGCGAGCGTCCGGCCCACGGACGGCTCCAGCGAGTTCCAAGTGGACTGCACTGCGCCGAACAGCTGCCGCCCGCCCACCTCGATCTCCCAAGCGCGCTCGATGGTTTCGCCCTGCGCGGCGCCGCTGGTGGAGAACCCGAGCTGCACTCCGGCGTCCCGGATCCGGGCCAACTCGTGCTGCAGCGCCAGATCCTCGAACAGCGGGCTGCTGGTGGTCAGCGAATGCACCTGGTACAGGTCGATCCGGTCGCCGAGCAGGGTCCGGGTCTCCGCCCACTGGCTGCGCAGCCGTTCCACCGAGTGCTCCTTGACCTCGTGCACCTCGGTCTCGATGCGCCATTGCGCGACGTAGGCGTAGCCCCACTTGCTGGACACCGCGACGTCCTGGTGGCCGCGTTCGCGCAGCCAGTCGGCCAGGAACTGCTCGGCGCTGCCGTAGGAGCGGGCCGTGTCCACCCAACGGATCCCGTTGGCGTACGCGGCGTCGAGCACCGTGCG
This sequence comes from Saccharopolyspora soli, assembly GCF_022678645.1. Classification (GTDB taxonomy): domain Bacteria; phylum Actinomycetota; class Actinomycetes; order Mycobacteriales; family Pseudonocardiaceae; genus Saccharopolyspora; species Saccharopolyspora soli. The sequence continues at coordinate 14,349 of NZ_JALBWV010000015.1, forward strand.
GGTGCGCTCCCGCATCGCCGCCGCGGTGCGCTGGGCGGGCAGCACATCGACGCGACCGACGTTGATGTAGGCCGGTCTGCCGAGCGCGGCGAGTCCGACTCCGAGCCGCTGCACCGGTTGTTGCGCTGGGATCATGCCTCGAAACCTAACCGCTGTCGGTCCTCAGCACAGCTCGGGACCGCCACCCCGCAAGGGATGGCGGTCCCGAGTTTCGGCCTTAGCTCTCTTTCTTTGTAAGCGGCGCCAGCCGCTTGCGGTGAGGCAAGCAACTGGCACCGCCGCGGGTTCTCAGACGTCGTCTCGCGAGGACAGCCCCGACGTGGTGAATTGGACATTCATGATGTCGGGGATCCCACAGCGAGACGGCGTCTGAGGTTCCGCTACCCACACCGCAACGCAAACCAGCCCTGGAACAACTCTTGTTACAGGTACTGGCCGGTGTTGGTTGCTGTGTCGATCGCTCGGCCGGATTCCTGGTTCTTCCCGCTCACCAGGGTGCGGATGTAGACGATCCGCTCGCCCTTCTTGCCGGAGATGCGGGCCCAGTCGTCCGGGTTCGTGGTGTTCGGCAGGTCCTCGTTCTCCGCGAACTCGTCGATGATGGCGTCCTGCAGGTGCTGCACCCGCAGGCCCGGCTGGCGGGTTTCCAGCACCGACTTGATCGCCGCCTTCTTCGCCCGGTCCACGATGTTCTGGATCATCGCGCCCGAGTTGAAGTCCTTGAAGTACAGGACCTCCTTGTCACCGTTGGCGTAGGTGACCTCCAGGAACCGGTTCTCCTCGGTCTCGGCGTACATCCGCTCGACCGTGGTCTGGATCATCGCCTCCACGCACGCGCCCTTGTCGCCGCCGAACTCCTTGAGGTCCTCCTCGTGGATCGGCAGTTCCTTGGTCAGGTACTTGGAGAAGATGTCCTTGGCCGACTCGGCGTCCGGACGCTCGATCTTGATCTTCACGTCCAGTCGACCGGGCCGCAGGATCGCCGGGTCGATCATGTCCTCCCGGTTGGAGGCGCCGATGACGATGACGTTCTCCAGCCCTTCGACGCCGTCGATCTCGCTGAGCAGCTGCGGCACGATGGTGGTTTCCACGTCGGAGGACACCCCGCTGCCGCGGGTCCGGAAGATCGAGTCCATCTCGTCGAAGAACACGATCACCGGAGTGCCCTCGGATGCCTTCTCCCGCGCCCGCTGGAAGATCAGGCGGATGTGCCGCTCGGTCTCCCCGACGAACTTGTTGAGCAGTTCGGGGCCCTTGATGTTCAGGAAGTAGGACTTGGCCTGACCATCGTCGTCCCCGCGGGCGGCGGCGACCTGCTTCGCCAGCGAGTTGGCGACCGCCTTGGCGATCAGCGTCTTGCCGCAGCCCGGCGGGCCGTAGAGCAACACGCCCTTGGGCGGCCGCAACTGGTACTCGATGTACAGGTCGGAGTGCAGGAACGGCAGCTCCACGGCGTCCCGGATCTGCTCGATCTGGCCAGCGAGCCCACCGATGTCCTGGTATCCGACGTCGGGGACCTCCTCCAGCACGAGGTCTTCGACCTCGGCCTTGGGCACGACGTCGTAGGCGTAGCCCGCCTTGCTGTCGACCAGCACCGAGTCGCCAGCCTTCAGCCCGGACGTGGCCAGCGGTTCGGTCACCCACACCACGCGTTCCTCGTCGGTGTGGCCCAGCACCAGCGCACGCGGACTTTCCCCGGCGCCGCTGGACAGGAGCTCCCGGAAGGTGCAGACCTCACCGGTTTGCTCGAACGCACCAGCCTCTACCACCGTCAGGGCCTCGTTGAGGCGCACTGACTGGCCCAGTCTCAGTTCCTCCGTCTCGACGTTGGGTGACACCGCCACCCGCATCTTGCGACCAGACGTGAACACGTCGACCGTGCTGTCCTCGTAGCGGTGCAGGAACACTCCGTAGCCGCTCGGCGGTTGGGCTAGTCGGTCGACTTCCTCGCGCAGGGCCATCAGCTGGCTCCGCGCTTCCTTGAGGGTCTCGGTGAGTTTGGCGTTCCGTTCGGTGAGCTGGCTCACTCTCTCGGATGCCTCGGCCAGCCGCTTTTCCAGCAACCGGACCTGTTGGGGAGACTCGTTGAGCCTGCGGCGAAGCAGAGCGACCTCGTCTTCCAGGAGACGAATCTGGCTGCGAAGTTCTGCGGAGCCACCGCTGTACTGCTCGCCGCCCTCCTCATTCGGTCGGCTGCCGGGACGGTCGTGCTGCATGTCGGCACCCTCCTCCCGTGCTCGTACCACCACGGTACCGGCGATCACCGACGACGGCGGCGTCGTGAATGCCCGCCGGATCGCCCAGCGTGCCACAAAAATCCGCGAATACCCATGAGGTAGGCCAGGTTGGTACCGACGGGTCTGAATACGACCTGGTCGAGCGGACACGTTGCGTTGACGATCATGGTCCGTTCGATACGTTCCGCATCGGACCCCGCGGCTCACCGGACGCCTGGCGAACACCGGTTTTCCGTTGCGCCACACGGATCGCGGCGAATGGCGGACATCCGGGTTAACCGATCCGGCAACCGGGTGGCGTTACCGCTGAACGGCTGCCGACCCACCCGGCACTTCTCCCATCATTTGGAACAACTGCATTCCGGGACAACCGGTGGGAGGCGAACTCCCCGTGACGATTCGATGCCGAAAAGTCCACTCCGTGCACCTCGCGCCGCGGGCTCTGATCTACTTACGGCCGCCGCGCGCACACCGCGGCCGCAAGCCGCACACCACTCCGGGAGGAGTTCATGACCTATCCGCCACAGCAGCCTGGACCGGGCGGGTGGGGCCAGCAGCCCACGGGCAACGGATTTCCGTCGCAGCAGGGTCCGCAGGATACCCCGCAGCAGCAGCCCGCCTGGTACGGCAACCAGCACACGGGCTGGGGCCAGCCGGGGCAGGAGCAGCCGCAGCAGGCGCCCATGGCACCCCAGTGGGGCAGCGAGTTCGGCCCCGGTTCCTGGATCCAGGAGCCCAATGGCTTCGCCGACGTCGAGCCGCCGGTGAAGAAGAAGTCCAAGCTTCCGTTGATCCTGGGGCTGGTCGGGGCGCTGGTCGTCCTCGCCGGAATCGGTGTCGGAGTGTACTTCTGGCTGGGCAGCGGGCCGGGCGAGGCCCGACCGGTGGCCCAGCAGGTCGTCGACAACGTCAACGCACACGACTTCAACAGCGTCCGCGGCCTCTTCTGCCAGGCCAACAGGGCGGAACTGCAGAGCCAACTCCAGCAACTGGAGTCGGGCCGGTTCAACATCCGGCTCGGCCAGGTCACCGAGCGTGGCGAGCAGGCCACCGCACAGTTGCTCGGAACCTACGAAATGGGCGGCGCGTCCCAACCTGTCGACCAGACCATGGCCCTGACGGTCGAGAACGGCGAGTGGAAGGTCTGCCAGCTCGACCAGTGAGCCAGCAGTTCGAGAATCCCATCTAGGGGGAGGACCAGTGACTTACCCACCGCAACAGCCGCCCGGCCAGGGCGGCTGGGGGCAGCAGCCGGGCGGGCATTACCCGCCCAGCGGCCCGCAGCAGCCAGGCGGCGCCTACCCACCCAGCGGCGGCCAGCCCCAGCCGGGCTACGGCCAGCAGGGCTACCCCCAGCCCGGCGGCGGATACCCGCAGAGCGGCCCGCAGCCGCAGCAGGGCTACGGCCAGCAGCCGCCGTACCCGCCGCAGGGCGGCGGCTACGGCCAGCCGGGCTTCGGCGCGGAGCCGCCGAAGAAGAAGTCCCCGCTGCCGTGGATCCTCGGCGGTGTGGGCGGCCTGGTCGTGATCGGCGTGGTGATCGCCCTGATCGTGGTCTTCACCGGCGGCCCCGGCGACCCCCGCAACACCGCGCAGGACTTGGTGGACAAGATGAACTCCAAGGACTTCGCCGGGCTCGCCACGCTGAGCTGCGAGAAGGAGAAGGCGAAGCTGCAGGAGTCGCTCGACCAACTGCAGGGCAAGGGCAACCTGGAAGAGCTCAAGGAAATCGGCTTGACCGAGGCCGACATTCAGAAGCTCCTCGAAGGGGTCAAGTTCAACGTCAAGTTGGGGGAGGTCAAGGACAACGGCGACGAAACGGCCACGGCCAAGATCTCCGGCGAATTGACCATGACCGGTGAGATCATGGGCCAGCAGCTCAACGAATCCCAGCCGCTCGACGAAGAGTTCAAGATGATCGTCGAGAACGGCGATTGGAAGTTCTGCGACGGCTTCGCCTGATCTAGACCACCAGAACGGCCCGCCCCAGTGATCGGGGCGGGCTGTTTCAGCTTTCAGCCCTTGCTGGGGCGGCGTTGGGGGCGGGGTGGGGTTACGCCTTCCGCCAGGCGGCGGGTGGTCAGGAGGAAGGCCGTGTGGGCCACCATTCGGTGTTCTGGGCGGACCGCCATGCCCACCACGTGCCACGGGCGCAGCAGCGTTTCCCAAGCTTGGGGTTCCGTCCAGTTCTGCTGTTCTCGGATCGCTTCCGTGATTCGGGACAGCTGGGTCGTGGTGGCCACGTACACCACCAGCACACCGCCCGGACGCAGCTTGTCGTGGATCGTTTCCAGCACTTCCCACGGCGCCAGCATGTCCAGCACGACCCGGTCGACCGGGTCGCCGTCGTACTCCCGCACGTCACCCAGGCGCAGCGTCCAGTTGTCCGGCTTCCCGCCGAAGAAGCGCTGCACGTTGCGCTCGGCGTGCTCCGCGTGGTCCTCGCGCACCTCGAACGACGTGACGCTGCCTCCGGGACCGACGGCGCGCAGCAGCGAGCAGCTCAACGCACCCGATCCGGCACCCGCCTCCAGCACTCGGGCGCCAGGTCGGATGTCACCCCACATCAGGATTTGCGCCGCGTCCTTGGGGTAGATCACCTGGGCGCCGCGCGGCATGGACAGCACGTAGTCGGCCAGCAGCGGACGCAGCGCCAGGAACGACGTGCCGCCCGACGAACTCACCAACGACCCCTCCGGCTGGCCGATCAGGTCGTCGTGCGCCAGCGCACCGCGATGCGTGTGGTACTCCCCTCCCCGCTCCAGGACGACCGTGTACTTCCGCCCCTTGGGGTCGGTCAACTGGACCCGGTCGCCGGGCTGGAACTCACCGCTGACGGTGCTGCTCAAGTGCTGCCTACCTTCTCCGCTGGTACGACCGACCATCGTCGCAGAAGGCCCGGATGGCGGACGGGGCGGCTTGCGCGGCGGCGGGCCGCAACCCCGTCGCCGAACTCACCTGAGCGCCTGTTCCAGCGCCTCACTCGCGGCTGGAGCGGAGGGCGCCGCGCAGGTCCTCGCGGCGCAGCACGCCGCTCGGCCTCCCCTCCTGGTCCACCACCAGGAACTGCCAGGCCAGCACCGACTGCACCCGTTCCAGGATCGCGTCCGGCGGCTCGCTGTCGAGCAGGATGGTGTCCGGGTCGACCGGTTCGGCGGCTCGTTCGGCCGGTTCGTTCGGCGCGTGGGTGGCCAGCCGCTCCGCGGCGGTCTGGTCGAGCAGCCCCACCGCGATGCCGTCGGCGCGCACCAGCACCACACCCCGACCCGCCGCGGCCAGCAGTGCGTCGCCCACCGGACTTTCCGCCGGGAGTTGCAGGACCGGCCGCACCAGGTCTTGCAGCTTCAGCCCGGTCGGCCAGCGTCTGCGCTGCTCAGCGGCGTGCTCCGCGCTCGCACCGGCCACCACGAACCAGGCCATCAGCACGCACACGCCCAGCCGCAGCCACTGGTCCTGGGCGTTGTTCAGCAGGCCGATGAGAGCCCAGGCGATCAGGGCCGCTGCGACGACGCCCGCGCCGATCACACCGGCCGTGGTGCCTGCGCCGCGCTTCCCGGTGAGCCGCCAGGTCAGCGCGCGCAGCATCCGGCCGCCGTCCAGCGGCAGTCCCGGCAGCAGGTTGAACACCGCCACCGCGAGGTTCGCCACGCAGGTCTGCGCGACCAGCAGCCAGATCGCGCCGCCGGGCACCAGCGCCAGCCAGCCGATCCCGGTGACCACCGCGAGCACCAGCGAGACCGCCGGTCCGGCGGCGGCGATCAGCCCTTCCTGGGTGGGTTTCGGCGGTGTTCGGGAAATCTCGGAGAGCCCGCCGAGCAGGAACAGCCGGACACGGCGCACCGGCAGGCCCAACCGCAGCGCGACGATGCAGTGCCCGAGCTCGTGCAGCAGCACCGAAGCCGCCAGCAGCACGGTGAACACGGCCGCCAGGACCGCGCTCTCCCAGATGCCCGCGCTCGGCAAGATGCGACCCACCAGCGGCGTGTAGAGCAGCACGATCAGCGCCGCTCCCACCCACCACGACGGGGACAGCAGCACCGGCACCCCGGCGACGCGGCACAGCAGCAGGCCGCCGTCGTTGAGCTTGGGCCGGGCAGGCGGCGTCGCGGTCGGCGGCATGCGCGAAGGGTAGTCCCCCACTTGTGAGGCAGTTGTGATCCGCACATGGATGATCGCGTGTCGGACAGCTCGATTAGGGTTTCGGGGCATGACGGAACCGGCGCGAGCAGCAGCAGGCGGGACACTCCGGAACAGCGGGACCAGGCGCCCCGCGCTGTCCCCGTCCCGCGCGAGCGACTTCAAGCAGTGCCCGCTGCTGTACCGGTTCCGCGCCGTGGACCGGCTGCCGGAGACACCGACCAAGGCGCAGGTGCGCGGCACGGTGGTGCACTCGGTGCTGGAGCGGCTGTTCGGACTGCCGACGGGCGAGCGCGATCCAGCCCAGGCGCGGGCGCTGCTGAACCCCGCGTGGCAGGACCTGCTCGCGCAGCAGCCCGAGCTCGGCGAGCTGTTCGACGGGCCCGACGACCCCGAGCTGGCGGGCTGGCTGGAATCGGCGAACACGCTGCTGGACGCCTACTTCGAGCTGGAGGATCCGCGGCGGCTGGAGCCGGAGGCATGCGAGCTGCGGGTGGAGACCGAGCTGGCTTCCGGGGTGCTGCTGCGCGGGTTCATCGACCGGGTCGACGTGGCGCCGACCGGCGAGATCCGGCTGGTCGACTACAAGACCGGCGCCGCGCCTCGGGAGATCGGCGAGGCCAAGGCGATGTTCCAGATGAAGTTCTACGCGCTGGTGCTGTGGCGCACCCGCGGCGAGATCCCGCGCCAGCTGCTGCTGATGTACCTGGCCAGCAAGCAGTCGTTGGCCTACACGCCGGACGAGACCGAACTGCGCCGCTTCGAGCGCACCCTGGAAGCGATCTGGCAGGCCATCCTGCGGGCCGGGAAGACCGGCGACTTCCGCCCGAACCCCAGCCGCCTGTGCGACTACTGCGACCACAAGGCGCTGTGCCCGGCCTTCGGCGGGACGCCCCCGCCCTATCCGGGCTGGCCGGAACCCGACCCGGGCCCGGAGTCAGTCCTCGACCGCACCGACTGACCGGGAACCCCGGGCGGGGTTCGGGGCCTGTCGTGGTTCTTGTTTTTGAAGCGGCGCCAGCCGCTCAGCCCACCTACGGCGCTGGCACCGCCGCGGGTTCTCAGAAGTCTTCTCGGGAGGACAGCCTCGACGTGGTGTATTGGACATATATGATGTCGGGGATCCCGGACCGAGAAGGCTTCTGAGGTTCCGCCACCCGCACCGCGGAGCAAAACGAGCTTGGAAACAGATTCAATCCTCGTAGGGGTCGTAGTTGGCGGCTGTGCCGAAGTCACCGGCTTGGGTCGGGTCGATGACCGCGAAGCGGCCTCCGGTGGGGTCCCGCAGCACCGCGACTCGGCCGATGCTTGAGTCGTACGGATCCACCCGGACCCGGCCGCCGAGGGCGATCGCGTTGTGCACCAGGTCGTCGGTGCCGATCGCCGCGTCCACACCCAGGTACAGCAGCCAGTGCGGGTGGGTGTTCTCGCTGATGAACTCGCGGATCATGCTGACCCGCGCGAACACCGACTCGTCGCCGAGGTACCAGACCGAGTAGTCCGAGCGGTGTTCGGTGCCGAACTGCTCGGCGGTGTAGCCGAACAGCTCCTGGAAGAAGTGGTCCGCGGTCTGCGCCTTGATGGTGACCAGCTCGGCCCACATCAGGGTGCCCGGCAACCCGACGTCGAACTGCCAGGACTCCTCGGGTTCCAGCAGTCCGAACTCGGCGTCGGCCGGACCCATCAGCACGGCCTTGGCGCCCACCCGCGGCACGTGGTTGCGCGGCACGGTCAGCGCGGCGCCGAGCGACTCGGCCTGCGCGATGGACGCCGCGCAGTCCGATGTCGCGAGGTAGAGCCGCCAACCTGACTGGTCGCCGGAGGCGGCACGCAGGCTCGCCACCGGGAATCCCTCGCGCAACGCGATCACGTGCTCTCCGGAGACCGGGTCGCGATGTGTCTCGTACTCCCAGTCGAAAAGCCCCGCGTAGAACTCGCAAGCCCGTTCCAGATCCGTGCTGATCAGCTCTATCCAGCAGGGCATCCCCGCGTAGAGCTCCCACCGCGGCGGGGTCGTTCCCGGTACCACGACGGCCATTTCCTCACCCCCACCGGCTCGTTTCAAGATCGTCCAGGCACCCCATTATCCGCAGTGGGCGCGGCTCGGTGGGCCAGTCTGGTCACATTCCGATGGAGCAACCCGACGTTTCGGACAACATCACGAAGATTGCGGCGTTCGTCGGAAGACCGAACGAGAACGCCACGTCCAGCCTCGCGCGATGCGAGCGGCGTGAACATCACATTCGCCCGAACAGCCCAACGCCTGCGCCAAAACGGGCTTGGTAGCCCTTGGAGCCCGTCTTTGGTCCTTTTTTGAAGCGGCGAGCCGCTTAGCCCACCTACGCAACTGGCACCGCCGCGGGTTCTCAGACGTCGTCTCGCGGTGATGTCGGGGATCCCACAGCGAGACGGCGTCTGAGGTTCCGCTACCCACACCGCAACGCAAAACAAGCTTGGAAGACAGGCTTAGAGGCGGCAGGCGCGGATGTCCGAGGACAGGATGGCCTTGGCCCCCACCGTGACCAGGCGGTCCATGATCGCTGGCGCTTCCTTGCGGGAGACCATCGCGCGCACCGCCACCCACCGTTCGTCGGCCAGCGGCGACATCGTCGGCGACTCCAGGCCGGGGGTCATCTTCGTGGCGTCGTCCAGCAGCTCGCGCGGGCAGTTGTAGTCCAGCATCACGTACTGCTGCGCGAACACCACCCCCTGCAGCCGGGCGACGAGCTGGTTCTTGGCCGACTCCGCGTCCGAACCGCGCCGTTGGATCACCACCGCCTCGGATTCGCAGATCGGGTCGCCGAAGGCGACCAGGCCGTGCTGGCGCAGGGTGCGGCCGGAGCCGACCACGTCCGCGATGGCGTCGGCGACACCGAGCTGGATGGAGATCTCCACCGCGCCGTCGAGTCGGATGACCTCGGCGGTCACGCCGTGCCGGGCCAGATCGTCGGCGACCAGCTTCGGGTAGGAGGTGGCGATCCGCTTGCCCTGCAGGTCGGCGACGGTCCACTCGTGCGGACCGGCGGGTGCGGCGTAGCGGAAGGTGGAGTTGCCGAAGCCCAGCCCGAGCCGCTCCTCCACCGGGGCGCCGGAGTCCAGGGCCAAGTCGCGGCCGGTGAGCCCCAGGTCGAGCTCGCCGGAGCCGACGTAGATCGCGATGTCCTTGGGGCGCAGGAAGAAGAACTCGACGTCGTTGGTGGTGTCGAGCACCGTCAGGTCCCGCTGCTCATGGCGCTGCCGGTACCCGGCTTCCGCGAGCATCTCGGATGCGGGACCGGCCAGCGTGCCCTTGTTGGGCACAGCCACACGCAACATGGGACTCGATCTCCTTCTTTTTGTATTACACGGGTCGTCTTGGATAGCGGTGCGGGTAGCGGAACCTCAGACGCCCTCTCGGTCCGGGATCCCCGACATCATGTATGTCCAATACACCACGTCGAGGCAGGTCCTCCCAGAGAACGCCAGTGGGCACAGTCTGAGAACCCGCGGCCGTGCAAGTCGTGGAGGTGGCAGGAAGCGGCTTCGCCGCTTGCCTGACGACACGCCCACTTGCGCACATCCCTACTCCGATCCGTGCGCTCTCGTAAGAGGGTTCACAGGTGGCGGTAGACGTCCTCAAGGGACAGTCCCCGCCCCAGCATGATGACCTGCAGCCGGTACAGCAGCTGCGAGATCTCCTCGGCGAGCTGGTCGTCGGATTCGTGCTCGGCCGCGATCCACACCTCGCCAGCTTCTTCGAGGACCTTCTTGCCCTGGGCATGCACCCCGGCATCGAGCGCGGCCACCGTCGCCGAGTCCGCTGGGCGGGTGCGGGCTCGTTCCTGCAGTTCGGCGAACAGCTCGTCGAAGGTCTTCACACGCACGATCCTTGCATCTCGCCTCGCCGAGGTTGACGGCGGATCGGTTCGTTGCGGGCTGCATCACGGCACGTCACCGCGAATCCACGTCACCGAAATCCGGTCGTCGCTTCCAGCGCCGCACCCAGCGTGTCCTTGACCATCGCCAGCGCGGCACCCCGCGGGCTCGATCGTCCGCCGGACACGGTGACCGCACCAGCGTCACCGCAGTCGTATCGCACCGCCTTCTCCGGGCCGACCAGCGCTCCCAGCGGGCTCGCCACCGGCTCGGCCCGCAGCTCGACGCGCACCAGGCCGGGCTCGTCGCGGCGGGCGCTGGCGACCTGCCGGAGCCGATGTCCGGGCTCGGTCGGCGGCAGCGGTTCGCGGATCGGCTCGGCCTCGACCGTGGCACCGGTCACGTCCCAGTCCCACAGCAGCCCGGTGACCAGCCGCAACTTGGTGGCGGCGTCCTGGCCGGAGAGGTCCGCGGTGGGGTCGGCTTCGGCGATGCCGCGCCGCTGCGCCTCGGCGACGGCCGCGGCGATGCCCTGCCCAGCGGCGAGCTGGTCGAGGACGAACGTCGCGGTGCCGTTCAGGCAGCCCTGCACGTCGCGGACGTCGAACCCGCGCAGCACCGATCGGGCCAGGTCACCGGCGGGCATCGCAGCCCCGGTCGCCCCGGAGATGCGCACCGACCGCCCAGCCTCCCGCGCGGTCTCGTCGAGCTGGCGCCAATGCGTGAGCAGGTGCGATTTGGTCGCTGTCACGACGTGCGCGCCCAACTGGAGAGCTCGCAGGGCGTCCAGACCGGGCTGATCGCCGCCGTCGGAAGGCACCGCCTGCGCCAGCACGCGGGCTGCGGTGCCCACGAGCAGTTCGGTCAGATCGCCTGCCGGATCCCACTGCTCGCGGGGTGGCACGAGCCCGTCGACCTCGGTCTGGGTGCTCCGGCCGCGCACCGCGACGATGCGCAGGTCAACGCCGTACCGATCACGCCACTGCGCGCGGTGCTGCCGGACGAGTTCGACGTACTCCTGCCCGACCGGGCCGTACCCGACCAGGACGATCGGCACGTCGATCATCATGCGACCTGGCGGAACAGCTCTCCGAGCCCGGCGAAGTCCACGTCCGCCAGCGAATCGCGCAGCACCCGGTTCGGGCCTGGTTGCAACGGGACCTCGCACGGGATGGCGATCACCACGCAGCCAGCGGCTTCGGCCGCGGCCACCCCCGTCGGCGAATCCTCGATGGCGACGCATTCCGCCGGGTCCACGTCGAGCAGCCGAGCGGCCTTCAGGTAGGGCTCGGGGTCGGGCTTGTTCTTGCCGCCCACCTCGTCGCCGCAGACCGTCACGTCGAACGAGTCCCGGCCGAGGGTCTCCAGCGCCAGATCGGTCAGGGAACGGATCGTCGAGGTCACCAGTGCGGTGGGAATGTCCAGGGCACGGGCTTCGCGCAGCGCCTCCGGCGCGCCCGGCCGCCACGGCAGGCCCCGGTGGAACAGCTCGACCATCCGGACGGTGACCCACTCCGCCGCCGCGTCGACCTCCGCATCACCGTCGGCGACGCCGATGTCGGTCAGCAACATCCGCATGCTGCGGTTCATGTTGGAGCCGACCATCGCTTCCCTGGTGGCGTCGGTGAGCGCGCCCCCGCGATGCGCCGCGTAGTCGTCCAGCGCGATGGTCCACAGCTTCTCGGAGTCCACGAGCGTGCCATCCATGTCGAACAGCACGGCGGCGGGTCCGACCGAGTTCCGACCAGCATCGCGGGTCATCAGGCAGCGATCTCCGTATCAGTTGGGGTTGAACCAGTGCCGCACCCAAGTACAGCACCCGAACCGCGAATACCCCACCAAACGTGTCCAATCCCTCGCCCAACACTCTTCACCCGATCAAGTGTTGAAGTACTTGGCTTCGGGGTGGTGGGCGACGATCGCGTCGGTGGATTGCTCGGGGTGGAGCTGGAACTCCTCGGACAGCGCCACGCCGATGCGCTCCGGCTGCAGCAGGTCGACGATCTTCGCCCGGTCCGCCAGGTCCGGGCAAGCGCCGTAACCCAGCGAGAAGCGGGCGCCCCGGTAGCCGAGCTTGAAGAACTCCTCCACAGTGGACGGATCTTCCGCGGCGACCGCAACGCCCGGTGCGAACAGCAGTTCCTGCCGGACGCGGCGGTGCCAGTACTCGGCCAGTGCTTCGGTGAGCTGCACGCCGAGACCGTGCACCTCCAGGTAGTCCCGGTAGGCGTTGCGGGCGAACAACTCGCCTGCGTAGTCGGCGATCGGCTGGCCCATCGTCACCAGTTGCAGCGGCAGCACGTCCAGCTGACCGGATGCCTCGGCGTGCTCCCGCGAGCGGAAGAAGTCCGCCAGGCACAGCCGTCGGTCGCGGTTCTGCCTGGGGAACGTGAAGCGGCAACGCTCCGGCGCGTCCACTTCGTCCTTGTCCAGCACCACCAGATCGTCGCCTTCGGACACGCACGGGAAGTAGCCGTAGACCACCGCCGCGTGTTGCAGAATCCCTTCGGTGGCAAGCTGATCCATCCAGTAGCGCAGCCTCGGCCGCCCCTCGGACTCCACCAGGTCCTGGTAGGACGGCCCCTGCTTCGCACCGCGCAACCCCCACTGCCCGAAGAAGGTGGCGCGCTCGTCCAGGTACGCCGCGTACTCGCCGATCGGCACGCCGCGCACTGCGCGGGCACCCCAGAACGGCGGTGCGGGCAGCGGCACGTCGGTGGCCACATCGGACCGGCCCACCGGGGCCGGTTCCGCTGCCACCTTGCGCTTCTCGGCGATGCGCAGCGAACGTTCCCGACGCGCCTTGCGTTCCGCCTTCTTCGCCTCCTCGGCCGGGTCCGGGACCACCACGCCGCCGCGCTTGCGGGCCATGATGGAATCCATCAGCCGCAGGCCCTCGAAGGCGTCCCGCGCATAACGCACCTCGCCCTGGTAGAGCGCGTCGAGGTCGTTCTCCACATAGGACCGCGTGAGGGCCGCACCGCCCAGCAGCACCGGGAACCGGTCGGCCACTCCCCTGGCGTTGAGCTCCGCCAGGTTCTCCTTCATGATCACCGTCGACTTGACCAGCAGGCCGGACATGCCGATCGCGTCCGCACCGTGCTGCTGCGCGTTTTCCAGGATCGTGCCGATCGGCTGCTTGATGCCGAGGTTGATCACCTGGTAGCCGTTGTTGGACACGATGATGTCGACCAGGTTCTTGCCGATGTCGTGCACATCGCCCTTGACGGTGGCCAGCACCAGGGTGCCCTTGCCGTCTGCGGAGTCCTTCTCCAGGTGCGGTTCCAGGTGGGCGACCGCTGCCTTCATCACCTCGGCGGACTGGAGCACGAACGGCAACTGCATCTGCCCGGAACCGAACAGCTCGCCGACGACCTTCATGCCCGCCAACAGGTTCTCGTTGATGATCTCCAGCGGCGGCTTCTCGGTCATCGCCGCGTCCAAGTCGGCTTCCAACCCGTTGCGCTCGCCGTCGACGATCCGCCGCTCCAAGCGCTCGAACAGGGGGAGCGCCGCCAGTTCCTCGGCGCGCGACGCCCGGCTGGATTTCGCGGTCTGGCCCTCGAAGAGCTCCATCAACTTCTGCAACGGGTCGTAGTCCGCACGACGCCGGTCGTGAACCAGATCGAGCGCGACCTGCCGCTGCTCGTCAGGAATCTTGTTCATCGGCAGGATCTTCGAGGCGTGCACGATCGCGGTGTCCAACCCGGCCTGTCGGCACTCGTTGAGGAACACCGAGTTGAGCACCTGCCGCGCCGCCGCGTTCAACCCGAACGAGACGTTCGAAACACCAAGCGTGGTGCGGACTTCCGGATGCGTTCGCTTGAGCTCCCGGATCGCTTCGATGGTTTCGATGCCGTCCCGGCGCACCTCCTCCTGACCGGTGGAGATCGGGAAGGTCAGGCAGTCGATGATGATGTCGGATTCGACCAGCCCCCAGTTGGTGGTGAGGTCGTGGATCATCCGGTTGGCGACCCGCAGCTTCCAGTCCTTGGTGCGGGCCTGTCCGTCCTCGTCGATGCACATCACCACGACCGCCGCGCCGTGCTCGCGGACCAGCTCCATGACCCGCCGGTAGCGGGAATCCGGGCCGTCGCCGTCCTCGTAGTTCACCGAGTTGACCACGCACCGACCGCCGAGCCGTTCCAGTCCAGCGCGCAGCACCGGTGGTTCGGTGGAGTCCAGCATCACCGGCAGCGTCGATGCGGTGGCCAGCCGGGACGCCAGCTCGGCCATGTCGGCGGCACCGTCCCGGCCCACGTAATCCACGCAGAGGTCGATCAGGTGCGCGCCCTCGCGGGTCTGGGTCTTGGCGATCTCGACGCAGTCGTCGTGGCGGCCCGCCAACATCGCCTCGCGGAACGCCTTGGAACCGTTGGCATTGGTGCGCTCGCCGATCACCAGCACCGACGCGTCCTGGTCGAACGGCACCGCCTGGTACAACGAGCTGACGCCCGGTTCGGGCCGTGGCTCGCGCCGCGGCGGCGTCAGGTCGCGCACCGCCGCGACGACCTGCCGGATGTGCTCCGCGGTCGTACCGCAACAGCCGCCCACCAGGCGTGCGCCGAAGTGCGTGACGAACTCGGCGAGCGCTTCGGCCAGTTCTTCCGGGGTCAGCGGGTACACCGCGCCGCTGGGGCCGAGTTCGGGCAACCCGGCGTTCGGCATCACCGACAGCGGCACGCGCGAGTACTTGGCCAACTGCCGCAGGTGTTCGCTCATCTCCGCCGGGCCGGTCGCGCAGTTCATCCCGATCAGGTCGATGCCCAGCGGCTCCAGCGCGGTCAGCGCGGCCGTGATTTCGGTGCCCAGCAGCATCGTGCCGGTGGTCTCGACCGTCACCTGCGCGATGATCGGCACCCGCCGCCCGGCTCGCGCCATGCCCCGCTTGGCGGCCAGCACCGACGCCTTGGTCTGGAGCAGGTCCTGGGAGGTCTCCACCAGCACCGCGTCGACCCCGCCGTCTAGCATGCCGACGGTCTGCTGCTCGTAGGCGTCGCGCAGCGCCTCGAAGCCCACGTGCCCCAGCGTCGGCAGCTTGGTGCCCGGCCCCATCGCACCCAGCACGAACCGCGGCTGCTCGGCGGTGCTGAACTCGTCGGCGCAGCTGCGGGCCAGCTGCGCGCCGCGCTCGGCGAGCTCGCGGATGCGGTCGGCGATGCCGTACTCGCCGAGGTTGGCCAGGTTCGCGCCGAAGGTGTTGGTTTCGATGGCGTCCGCGCCCGCCGTCAGGTAGCCGCGGTGCACGCCGCGCACCACATCCGGCCGGGTGGCGTTGAGGATCTCGTTGCAGCCCTCCAGCCCCGCGAAGTCGTCCAGGCTCAGCGGCACCTCCTGCAGCATGGTGCCCATCGCCCCGTCGGCGACCAGGACCCGGCGCTGAAGCGCCTCCAGCAGGGGCGACCAGGAGGAATGCGGCATAGCACCCAGCGTACGAGCGGTTACCAACCCGATTCCCAGAGTGTGGTAGCCGACCGCGCCACCGCTTAACAGGGGCGCGCGGATTGGGCAAAACGAGCCGCGCACCCTCTAGATGACGTCGTGGTGTTGCAGGTAGCGGAACACCGCGATGCCGGGGAGGACCGGGAGCCAGTAGGTCAGCAGCCGGGAGACCAGCACCGCGGTCACCGCCGCCGTCGCGGGCACGCCCATCGCGCCGAGCCCGGCCAGCAGCGCGGCTTCCACCGCGCCAAGTCCGCCGGGCGAGGGCACGAGGTGGCCGAGCGTGCTGCCGACGATGAACACGACCGTCACGGCCGTCCAGGAGAAGTCCGGGTGGAAGGCGGCCAGGGTCGCGGCCAAGCCCAGGCCCGACACCACGAGGTAGCCGAACGCACCGCCGAAGAGCTGGACGGCGCGGACCGGATGCCGCAGCGTGTCGAGCAACTCGCGGCTGACCTCCAGCGCCGGGCGGACGACCTTCCGGCGACCGAACGGCGAGCCGACCACAACACCGGCGACCGCCAGCACCGCTGCGACGGCCGCGAGCACCGGCCAGCCGGTCGGGATGGACAGGTGGCCGAACGTCCCCGCCATTCCCGCGCCGAACGCCCCGACAACGGCCACGACGAACGCCACCGCCCCGGTGCCCGCCTGGTTCAGCAACGTCACCCCGACCGCCAGCGGCCGACGCAGCCCCAGTCGTTCCATGTAGACCACGTTGATGCCGAAGAACCCGGCACCGCCCGGCGTGGTGCGCCCGGTGAACGCGGCGGCCATCTGCACCGCGAAGGTGCGCCAGAACGGCAGCGGGATCCGGCTGGAGCCCTGCACGGAGATCGACGACAGCAGGATCGCCGCGAACCCGGTCAGCACGGCCACCACCAGCCAACCCCAATTGGCCTGCCGCACCGCCGCTAGCACATCGCCCATGCTGGACAGCTCCGGCAGCAGCAGGTACACCGCAGCACCGATGAGCAGCAGGCCAACCACGGTGATCGGGCGAACCGGGGAGCGGAACCCCGGAATCGGGCGGCCGAGGCCGTCCGCGAGCGTCTCGCGCAGCTCGGCCATCAGATAGCGCCTGCGCTCCGCTTGGGCCTGGATCCGCCTCGGCAGCGCCAGCGGGTTCAAGTTCCGCAGCGCCGCGGCCAGTTGCTCGCTCGGCAGCGCGCGCATCGCGGTGGACACTGCCCGATCAGTGCCGACCACCGAGGCCAGCGACACCAGGGCCTCGGCCAGGTCCTGGGCGCAGCGCGCGGCGTCCGCGCCCGCGTGGCTGAACGTGAAGCTGAGCAGCCAGGGCCGGTTCTCGGTGTCGACCAAGATGTTCTTCGCGCGCAGGTCGTGGTGGGCGATGCGGGCTCCGGCCAGGGCGGCGAGCTGGCCCCAGATCGCCGCCAGCAGCTCGTCGTCGATCTCGTCGGGTCGCATTTCCGGCAACCTGCGCCCCGCCACCTGGCACACCACCAGCAGCGCCGGGGCGTGCTTGACGTCGCAGGCCAGGACGACCTCCGGGGTGCGCACCCCGGCCCGTTCGGCGAGCAGCGTCACGTACGCCTCGTGCTCGACCTCGTGGTGCGGGGTGGACAGCCGCGGCTCGTCCTGGACGTCGAGCAGGGCGAGCAGCCGCTTGATCTTGTACCAGGGCCCAGCGCGGCGGCTCAACCGCCGCACCACCTTGACCCGCAACGTCCGCTCGTCCTCGGTGCGGACCGCGAACTCGCGCGGTTCCAGCAGCCGTTGCCGCAGCGCGACGATCGAAGTCGGTTTCAGCCCCGCCAACTCCAGTTCGCCGTAGATCACCTGATCGGAGATCTTGCGGCCCGGCGCACCCCAGACGACGTGGGACAGCGTCCCGACACCCCAGCCCAGCAGCGCGCCACCCACCGCGTCCAACGGCAGATGACCGCCGAGGTGCACCACCGCCACCCCGACCAGCACGGTCAGCCCCCACCCGGCGTACCGCGCCAAGCCGCCCAGGTACGGCGCGGCGACCACCACCAGCACCGCCGTGATGGCCACTTCCTCGGCGGGGAAGGGAAACAGCCCCGGCATTGGCGCGAACACCGAACGGGCGCCCAGCAAGTGGTGCATGAGCTGGGCCAACCCCCAGGTCAACGCGCCCGAAACCGCGCACAGCAGCGCCACCCGGATCCAACCGAAGTACAACGCCACCGCGGTGACGCCCGCGATCCCGACCCACGAGCCGAGCCAGGTCAGCGCCACCCAGAGCGGGTCCGAGATCGCCGGAATGCGGTCGAGCTGCAGGTAGATGGCGATCTCGACCGGGTTGGCTGGCACCAGCACCAGCAGCACGCTGAGCACCAGCAGCCCGCCGACCAGGCCGAGCTGGGCGAAGTCCCGTGGGCGTCGGCCAATCGACAACCGCAACCGGGATCGCGGCGAGATCCCGATCTCCTCGCTCGATGACCTGGTGCTGTCCACTGCCCGGATCGGACTTCCTCTCCCGCTGACCCACGCCGCCCAGCGCGGCGATCCGAGAAAGAGCATTCGTTGCACTTGATTCGCGGGGCGGGGCGGGTGGCGGAACCGCAGGGGCCGTCTCGCTCTGGGATCCCCGACATCATGTACGCCCAATACACCACGTCGGGGCTGTCCTCGCGAGATGGCCCCGGACAACCCGCGGCGGCAAGTCGCACGGGTGGGCCAAGCGGCTTCGCCGCTTCAAAGACCGGGCGATGGATCTTGCCCACGCACCCCGCGTCAGACCGGCATCCGGCAACCCGACCAGGGCACATCCGGCCAGCCGGGACGAGCTGCGGGATGTCGGGAGCTGGCGTCGGCGCGGCGTCGTAGGCTGACGCAGTGACCGATCGCGACGCACACACCACCGAACAATCGCGCGCCGAACTCCCCCAGCTGACCGATCCGATCGTGGTCAGCGCATTCGAAGGCTGGAACGATGCGGGTGACGCCGCCAGCTCCGCGATCGAGCACCTGCAGCTCATCTGGGACGCGACGCCGTTGAGCGAGGTCGACCCGGACCCGTACTACGACTTCCAGGTCACCCGCCCGACGGTCAAACTGGTCGACGGCATCACCCGCCAGGTCACCTGGCCCACCACGCGGCTGACGGTCTGCCGCCCGCCCGGCTGCGACCACGACGTGGTCCTGGTGCACGGCATCGAGCCGAACATGCGCTGGCGGGCGTTCTGCGCTGAGCTCGTCCAGCAGATCGAGCAGCTCGGCGCTCGCACCGTGGTCACGTTGGGCGCGCTGCTCGCGGACGCGCCGCACACCCGGCCGGTGCCGGTCAGCGGCGCCGCCTACGACGCCGACTCGGCGGCCCGCTACGGCCTGGAGCGCTCCCGCTACGAGGGGCCGACCGGCATCGTCGGGATCTTCCAGGACGCCTGCGTGCAGGCCGGGATCCCGGCGATCTCGTTCTGGGCGGCGGTGCCGCACTACGTGTCGCAACCGCCGTCGCCGAAGGCGACGCTGGCGTTGCTGCACCGGGTGGAGGACGCGCTCGACGTCGAGGTCCCGCTGGGCAACCTGCCCGAGCAGGCCGAGGAGTGGGAGCAGACCGTCAGCGAGATGGCCGAGGAGGACGAGGACGTCCGCAACTACGTCCGGGCGCTGGAGGAGCGCGGGGACGCGGAGGTCAGGTTGACCGAGGCCAGCGGCGACGCCATCGCTGCCGAGTTCGAGCGCTACCTGCGCCGTCGCGGCCCCGGTGGCAAGGGCCCGCTGGGCCCCGGACCGGGCTGATCCGCGAGCGCGTGGCGACAAATGGACGCGGGCTTGACGCGAGCAGTGGTCTAGTCCACTTTCCGGGGTGCCCAGATCGTTTCCCCCGGATCGGAGCACCGCATGTCCCGCCCCCGTTTGCGCACCGCGCTCGCCGTCCTGATCGGGCTGCTGCTGCCCGCCGTCCCCGCATCAGCCGCACCGCAATCCGCCGCCATCCCGAGCCACGCCCTGGTCGGGTACCTGCACGCCAGCTTCGCCAACGGCTCCGGCTACCTGCGCATCGCCGATGTGCCCGCCGAATGGGACGTCATCGACCTGGCCTTCGCCGAACCCACCTCGCCGACCTCCGGGCAGCTGGAGTTCAACCGCTGCCCCGCCCAGGAATGCCCGAACGTCGAGCCGGAAGCGGAGTTCATCGCCGGGATCAGGGCGAAGCAGGCCGAAGGCAAGAAGGTGCTGCTGTCGGTCGGCGGCGCGAACGGGCAGGTGCGGTTGGAAACCGCGGCCGCGCGGGACGCGTTCGTCGAGTCCGCCGCCGCGATCATCGACCGCTACGGCCTGGACGGCATCGACATCGACTTCGAAGGCCACTCGCTGGAACTCGCGCCCGGTGACACCGACCTGAAGAACCCGACGACCCCCGTGGTGGTCAACCTGATCGACGCCCTCCGGGCGTTGGCCGACCGCTACGGCGAGGCGTTCGTGCTGACCATGGCGCCGGAGACGTTCTTCGTCCAGGTCGGCTACGAGCACTACGGCGGCGGTACCGGCGCCGACCCGCGCGCGGGCGCCTACCTACCGGTGATCGAGGCGCTGCGGGCGGATCTGGACCTGTTGCACGTGCAGAACTACAACTCGGGTCCGGTGCTGGGGCTGGACGACCAGTACCACACGATGGGCACCGCCGACTTCCACGTGGCGATGATCGACATGCTGCTGACCGGGTTCCCGCTGGCGAAGAACCCGGACAACTTCTTCGCCCCGCTGAGCCCGGAACAGGTAGCCATCGGCCTGCCCGCGGCCAACCCGGCGGGCAACGGCTTCACCCCGGTGCCGGAAGTCCACAAAGCGCTCGACTGCCTGCGCGCGGGCACCAACTGCGGCCCGTACCAACCGCACGGCACCTACCCCGCGCTGCGCGGCCTGATGGCGTGGTCGATCAACTGGGACGCCTTCCACAACAACGAGTTCGCCCGAAGCCACGACGCCTACCAGTCCTCGATCAGCTGATGGGTGAGGGGCACCCGTGACCAAGTAACTGGGGCACGGGTGCCCCTCACCCAGCTCCAATCGACCGGATCGGGTCAGGTGGCGCGGCGGCGGAGGAACAGCGTTGCCGCGGCGCCGAGGAGTAGGCCGAGTGCGGCCGCGAGCGTTACCGGTAGCCAGGGGAAGGGTTCGTCGGTGCGGGTGGGTGCGCGGTAGTCGGGGACCGCGTTCGGGTCGCCTAGTTGGCCCTTTCGGTCCACTGTGGTCCCTTCCGCCCAGCCGTTGCCGAGGTCGCAGTTGAGCCGGTCACGCGCCGAGATCGAGCCCTCCGGCAGCGACATGTCCAGGCTCTCGGCCTTGGCGGTCACCCCCGGCGGCGGTTCGACCCCGGGCGGGCGGATGCCGAACTGCTCCTTGGTGCGCGCCTCCACGTCTTCGACCAGGTACTCGGTGAGATCCAGGCCGTCCATCGCCCACTTGCTGCTCCAGTCGGTCAACAACGCTCGGGCCCGCTGGGCGTCGCCGGTGCGGTAGGCGTCGGCCGCCTGCTGCTCGACATCGCCGATCTCGCTGAGCATCTGCGCCTCGAAGCCTTCCAACGCCCTGGTGACCTCGCCGAGGAACACCTCCGGGCGGTCGCAGGTGTAGTACAGCAACCGCTTCGACACGTACGTTGCCGAGCGGGTCGCCTCCTGGGCCGCATATGCCGGGTTCAGGTAGTTGGCCGCCGCCCCGGAGGTCAGGTAGCGGTGCTGGCTGTACTCCGGCGGCACGGTTTCGGCGCCGATGTGCAACGGGATGTACGGCGCGGTCACCGCACCGGTGGTGGCCACCCACAGCGTCGCCAGTTCCGGGTGCGCCAGGTTCGACTTCAGCTCGGCGACCTGCCCGTAACCGGAGCGGTCGTCGGACCAGCGCGGGTCGCGGACCATCCGCTGCATGTCGACCAGCGACACCCTGCCGAGCTGCCGCAACTCGGCCTCCAGCGTCGGCGGATGCCGCCAGGGCGCCTCGTCGTCCGGGGTGGACTTGCCGGGGTGGCCGGGAAATGGCGTGCCGTAGACCTGCTGGATGTTGAACGGCTGGCCGCTGCCGGGATTCCACCAGCCCTGCCCGATCGCGAAGTCGACCAGGTTCGGCGACCCCATGAAGTCGGGATTCCGCTGGTAGTCCAACGGAAAATCGCCGATGTAGCCGGGGTAGGACACCCGCACGTCGTCCGGCCCGAGCCGCTGCGCGGCCCACAAGCCCTTGCCTCCGGCGAACTCGATGAACACCCAGCCCTCGTTGGCATCGGCGAACAGGTGCGAATTGCCGCCGTAGGTGGTGTAGCCGTACTGGTTGATCAGGTCGCCGAGGATCTGCACGGCTTCCCGCGCGGTGTGCGCGCGTTCCATCGCGATCCGGGACAGATCGCTGTAGTTCGGACCGGTCTGGCCAGGTGGGGTCATCGCGACCAGTTCGGGCCGCGAATCCGACCACACGTCGCGCGCCGCCACCTGGTGCTCGTTGAGCCCGCCGTTGGTCAGCGGTGCCGGGAATCCGGCGAACTCCGAGTAGTTCGAGGTGATGTACTTGGCGGTCTCCGGCACCTGCGGGATCTGGGTCAACCGGCCCGGCAGGTCCGCCTCTTCGGTAGCCCCCACCGTGATCGTCGAACCGGGCTCGTGCCGCTGCCGGGGCACGATCTCCAACCAGTGGCTGGAGGGCTCGTGTCCGAAGCCACCGAGCAGCGTCGCGCCGCTTTCGGTGCGGTTCTTGCCGACGTAGAAGGCGATGCTCTTGTCCGGCATCGGCCGGGGATGCTGCGGAGGCGGGCTGGCGACAGCGGCCGGTGCGGTGAGCACCGACACCGCCACCGCCAGTCCGAGCGCGCCGAAGCGGTATCGGAGCCGGGACACGACGACCTCCTCCGTCGAGATGATCAACCGTGTCCTTCTTAAACCAATTGGGCGAATATTCTCAACTCGCGCGATCGAGGTATTCGGCGGCACCGGCCAGGTCGAGGAACCAGTCCTGGAAGTCCGCGGGGTTGCCGAACCCGTCCGGACGCCGTGGGGAGCGGGCGATCGGCACGGTCCTCAGAGTTCGACACCCAACAAGCCGTCCACGGCGGTGCGAATCAGCTGCGGGGCATCTCGATCGGAGCCGCCGCTGACCAGCGCCTCGTCGACCCAGGCGTCGATCGCGCGCAAGGCCTGCTCGGTGTCCAGGTCGTCGGCCAGCCGCTCGCGCAACCGCGCGACCGTCGCCTCCGCCGCTGGCGCGGCCTCCAGCGCGACGGCCTCCCGCCAGCGCGCCAGCCGGGCGGTGCCCCTGGTCAGCGCATCCGTCGTCCAGGACCGGTCGGTGCGGTAGTGGCCGTCCAGCAGCGCCAGCCGGATGGCCATCGGGTCCACCCGGTCACCGCGCAACCGGGACACGAAGACCAGGTTTCCCTTGGACTTCGACATCTTCTCGCCATCCAGCCCGATCATCCCGGCGTGCACGTAGTGCTTGGCGAACGGGAACTCGCCGGTGAGCGACTCGGCGTGCGCGGCGCTGAACTCGTGGTGCGGGAAGATCAGGTCCGAGCCACCGCCCTGCACGTCGAAGCCGAGCCCGAGCCGGTTCAGCGCGATGACCGAGCACTCCAGGTGCCAGCCCGGCCGCCCCGCGCCGAGTTCGGACTCCCAGGACGGCTCGCCGTCCCGCGCCATCCGCCACAGCAGCGCGTCCAGCGGGTGCTCCTTGCCGGACCGGTCCGGGTCGCCGCCGCGTTCGGCGAAGAACCCGATCATCGTCGCCTCGTCGTAGTTGGACTCGTAGCCGAAGTTGCCGGTGAAGCCGTGCCGGAAGTAGATGTCCGGGTACTCGTCGTCGACTCGGTAGGCCGCGCCGGAGGACAGCAGCTTGCCGACCGCCTCGACGATCTCCGGGATGGATTCGACCGCGCCGACGAAGTCGACCGGCGGCACCACCCGCAGGGCCTCCATGTCCTCGCGGAACAACGCTGTCTCGCGCATCGCGAGCACGATCCAGTCCTCGTGGTCGCGCTCGGCGCGCTCCAGCAGGGGGTCGTCGATGTCGGTGACGTTCTGCACGTAATGCACCTGGTGACCGTTGTCCAACCAAACCCGGTGGACCAGGTCGAACGCCAGGTACGTCGCGGCGTGGCCGAGGTGCGTCGCGTCGTACGGCGTGATGCCGCAGACGTACATCCGCGCGACGGGCCCAGGTTCGGTGGGCCTGATCTCACCGGCGGCGGTGTCGAAGAGGTGCAGGGGCGCAGGCGTGCCGGGCACCTGTGGCACGGGAACCGATGACCAGGGTTGCATGCATCCGACCTTAAACGTGCCCGCCAGGTGAGCTCCCCCGTCCGGGCCATCGCCGGTATCACATGGTGGGACACCTGGCCGCTTCCACGGCCCGCCGAGTTGCTAAAAAGATCTTGTCGAAAAAGCATCAATTCCGGCCAGCAATTCACCGAACCGATCCGGCAAGATCATTTCAACGCCTGGAAATTTCGGGCAAAACAGCCCAGAACGACCCTTTGTGATCCATTGCATCCAACGCATCGCAACGCCTGTCGCGAAGTGGGATCATTTTGGTTAGAAAATGCGATAACCGCACCTCACAGGCACACAATGGGCTTGCACAAAAGGATCTGAACAACCAAAACGGACACCGGTATCGCAATCAGATCTTCACCCGAATGGCTGGACACAGCCGTACCGCTAAGTATGATCTAGGGCCTCGTGAAAGGACTCGAACAAAAATACGGAACATGGCGATTCGATCGGCGAGATCCGATTATTCGCACAGCCACCGGCGACCCGGGTGAACCACCCGGCACCGGTAGAGCAGGTGGAGGCGATCGGTGACATCGGTACGTGTGGAGCGGCTCTACAAGATCTTCGGGCCACAGCCGAGTGAGCTGGTCCGCCGTCTGCAGGAGGGAGCCGACCAGGAGGAGATCCGGTCGGCCGGTGCGACCGCCGCGGTCGTGGACGCGTCGTTCACCGTGTCCGAGGGCGAGACGTTCGTCGTCATGGGCCTGTCCGGCTCCGGCAAGTCGACCCTGATCCGCATGCTCAACGGGCTGCTCACGCCCAGCTCGGGCCGGGTGTTGGTGGACGACGAGGACGTCACCGCGATGTCCGGCAAGGCGCTGCGCACGATGCGCCAGCAGCGGATGAGCATGGTGTTCCAGCACTTCGCGCTGTTCCCGCACCGCTCCGTGCTGGACAACGCCGGGTACGGACTGCGCATCAAGGGCGCCAGCAAGTCCGAGATAACCGAACGGGCCCGCGAGGCGCTGAGCATGGTGGGCCTGGAGGGCTGGGAGGAGCGCTACCCGCAGCAACTCTCCGGCGGCATGCGGCAACGCGTCGGCCTCGCCCGCGCGCTGGCCGCGCAGACCGACGTCCTGCTGATGGACGAGGCGTTCAGCGCGCTGGACCCGCTGATCAAACGCGAGATGCAGGACCAGCTGCTCAACCTGAACGCCAAGCTGGGCAAGACGATCATCTTCATCACCCACGACCTCAACGAGGCGATGCGGCTGGGTGACCGCATCGCGATGATGCGGGCCGGGCGCATCGTGCAGATCGGCACCGCCGAGCAGATCCTCAACGAACCGGCCGACGACTACGTCGCCAAGTTCGTCCAGGACGTCGACCGCAGCCGGGTGCTCACCGCGGCATCGATCGCCGAACCGCAGGCCACCCCGCTGGTGGCCGGGGCCAGCCCGGACGAGGCGCTCGCCCTGATGCACCGGCAGCACGCCGACCTGCTGTTCGTCACCAACGGCAACCGGCGCCTGCTCGGCGAACTGAGTTCCACCGCCGCCGAACTGGCTCGCCGGGACGGCCGCGGCGACGTCGCCTCGGCGCTGACCCCGGTCGCGGATCCGGTGACCGACAACACGCCGATGAAGGAGCTCTTGAACCGGATGAGCGTCCGCTCGGCCCCGTTGCCCGTGGTCGACAAGCAGCACCGATTGCTCGGCGTGGTCACACCCACCGCGCTGTTCCAGGCGTTGAGCCAGGAGCCAGCGTCGGCCGCCGAGATCGAGGAGGCATCCGATGGCTAGTGGCACCCTCTACCTGGCCGCCCAGTTCGAACTGCCCAGATTGCCGGTAGGGACGTGGTTCGCGGCCCTGGTGGACTGGCTGAACAACAACATCGGCCCGGTTTTCGACTTCATCTACCTGGTGCTGAACTCGGCGGTCAGCGGGCTGAGCTACGCGCTCACCTGGCTTCCCGATCTGGTCATGGTGCTGTTGTTCACCGCGCTGGCGCTGTGGCTGCGCAGTTGGCGGTTCGCGTTGTTCAGCCTGATCGGATTCAGTCTGGTCGCGAGCATGCAGGAATTCGAAGCGGCGATGCAGACCCTGTCGCTGGTGCTGATCGCGGCCGTCATCGCGGTGGCCATCGGGATTCCGGTGGGGATCCTCGCGGCGCGCAACGCGCGGGTCAGCATGGTCGTGCACCCGGTGATGGACCTGATGCAGACCATGCCCGCGTTCGTCTACCTGATCCCGGTGATCTTCTTCTTCAACATCGGAGTGGTGCCGGGCGTGGTCGCCACGGTGATCTTCGCGTTGCCGCCGGGGGTCCGGCTCACCGAACTGGGCATCCGGCAGGTCGACGCCGAGGTCGTCGAGGCCGGTGAGGCGTTCGGCGCACCCAACCGCCAGATCCTCACCGGGATCCAGCTCCCGCTGGCGATGCCGTCGATCATGGCGGGCATCAACCAGGTGATCATGCTCTCGCTGTCGATGGTGGTCATCGCGGGCATGGTCGGCGCCACCGGACTGGGCTCCGAGATCTACCAGGCGGTTACCCGCGTCCAACTGGACCTGGGTTTCGAAGCCGGACTTTCGGTGGTGATCCTCGCGGTTTACCTGGACCGCATCACCGCCGTGCTGTCCGATCGCGCGCCGGTGGCGCGAGCGGCGCGCAGGGCTGCCCCAATGGGGATCCAATGAGCCGATTGAGCGATCACCACGGAAAGGCAGGACAGGAATGTTGACCGGAAGAAGATCACGCAGACTCTTCGCTCTCCTCGCCGCGCTGGCCGCGCTGGTGCTGGTGGCAGCCGGGTGCGGCGGTCGCGAGGCCCAGACCGGGCAGGAGCAGAAGACGATCAACATCGGGTTCATCGCCTGGGACGAGGACATCGCGGTCACCCACCTCTACAAGGTGTTGCTGGAGCAGAAGGGCTACCACGTCAACACCCAGGAGTTGGAAGCTGGCCCGATGTACGCCGGGCTCTCGCAGGGCAACGTCGACCTGTTCCTGGACGGTTGGCTGCCAGCGACCCACTCCGACTACTGGCGGCAGTACGGGCCGCAACTGGAGGACCTGACGGTCTGGTACGACCAGGCGACGTTGAACCTCGCGGTGCCGAAGTACATGACCGACGTCAACAGCATCGCCGACCTCAAGGGCAAGGCGGTCCAGTTCGGCGGGGTGATCACCGGTATCGACCCGGGCGCCGGGGAGACCCGCATCGTGAAGGACAACGTGATCCCGGCCTACGGTCTCAACGGTGAGTACACCCTGCAGACCTCGTCGACCACCGCCATGCTGGCCGCGCTGCAGAAGGCGACCGACGAGCAGAAGCCGATCGTGGTCACGCTGTGGCACCCGCACTGGGCCTACGCGCGGTACCCGATCAAGGACTTGCAGGACCCGCAGGGCGCGATGGGCCAGCCCGAGCAAATCCACGCGATCGGGCGCAAGGGCTTCAGCCAGGACTTCCCCGAGGTCACCGACATGGTCAAGAAGTTCAAGCTGGACGACCAGCAGCTCGCTTCGCTGGAGAACGCGATCAACAATGCCGGGAAGGGCAAGGAGGACGACGCCGCCAGGCAGTGGGCGGCGCAGAATCCGGCCGTGGTGAACACGTTCTTCACGCCGTGAGCTGACGAGCCGCCAGCGGCCGGTGGGTGCTGCCCACCGGCCGCTCGCGTCATCGGGGTTCGCGGATGCCGTCGATCAGCCGGGTCCAGTTGTCCGCGCCCCTGCCCGCGGCGATGGCCCGGTCGTAGTGCGCCTTGATCGCGCGCGGCAGTTCGACGTCGATGCCCGCGGTCTGGCTGGCCGCCAGGATGTGCGCCGCCGTCGCACCCATCATGGTCGCGGTGCTCAGGTCACCGGGGTGCTCGTCGTTGTCGATCTGCTGCGCCGCCTGCGGCAGGTAGTGCGCGATCATGTTGAAGTTGTCCACGGCCCAGGGCAGGAACTCCTGCGCGGACACGCCCGCCGAGCCGACCAGCGCGGTCGCGTGCAGGAACGCGGACAGACTGGTCAGGAAGATGTCGAGCTGCGCCTGGTAGTACAGCTGCGCCATGCCCGGATCCGCGCCGACGTAGTTCGGCTTCCCGATGAGCCGCAGGGTTTTCGCGTGCGCTTCGAAGGTCTCCCGCGGTCCGCTGTAGAAGACGTAGGCGGATTCCTGGCCGACCAGCGGAGCCGGGACCATGACGCCGCCGGTGATGAACTCGGCGCCGCGCTGGGCCGCCCACTTCGCCGCTTCGCGGGTCTGCTCCGGGGTGTCGGAGCTGAGGTTGACGATTACCCGGCCGCTGAGGTCTTCGACCGGGCCCAGGATGTCGTGCATGGCCTGGTAGTCGGTGAGGCTGAGGATGACCAGTTCGCTGGCCCGCACCGCCTCCGCCGGGGTGGCGGCCCGGACCGCGCCGCGGGCGACCACGCCGTCGGCGCGGCTGGCGGTCCGGTTCCACACGGTCACCGGGTGGCCGCCGGTCAGCAGGGCGTCGACCATGGCCTGCCCCATCGGACCGAGGCCGATCAGGGTGACTGGTTGATTCATTGCGTTGTCCTCCAAGGGATTCCACGGGCAAATCTGACAATTCGCCGCTATTTCTCCAACAATTCGATGACGCCGGTGAGGTCTTCGTGGCCGTGGCCGTCGGCGACCCGGCGTCGCATCAGCGACTCCAGCGGGGCGAGCAGTTCGAAGCTGATGCCCAACTCTTCGGCGGCCGTTGCGAAGTTCGGGTAGGCGGCGGCCTGCATCGCGAGGTTGGAGACCACGCCGCTGCCGTAGTCGCCCTTGTCGATCTGCTCGGCTGCGGCGGCGGGCCAGCCGCTCATGTTGCCCAGCCAGCGGCTCAGCAGCGGCGCGAACTCGGTGGTCGGCACTCCCGCGGCGCGGACCAGCGCAAACGCCTGCAACGTGCCGATGATCATGCCGTACATGCCGCTGAGCAGGGCCAGGTCGTGCAGCGCTGCTAAGCCGGGGGCGTTGCCGAGGTAGATGCTCTCGCCGAAGACGTCCAGCACCGGCCGCGAACTTTCGAAGGCACCGCTGGGACCGCTGTAGAGCAGGAACGCCGCCGGTGTCGCGATCATCGGTGGGACGGCCATGATGCCGCCGTCCAGGTAGTCGGCGCCGTGGTCGGCCGCCCACTCGGCCATTTCCTCTGCTTGGCCCGGAGTTCCGTTGGTCAGGTTGATCAGCGTGCGCCCGGCCAGCACGTCGGTGTGCGGGGCGAGCACCTGGCGGACCGAGTCGTAGTCGAGCAGGCAGACGACCACCAGCCGATTCGCGATGATTGCGTCGGCGGGCGTGTTCGCACCGTTCGCACCTTTTGCCAGCAGCGGATCCGCCTTCGCGCCGGTGCGGTTCCACACAGTGGTCGGATGGCCCGCCGCCAGCAGCGCTTCGGCCAGCGCCGTGCCCATCGCGCCGAGGCCGAGCACGCTCACCGGTTCGTGGTCGGACATTTCGCTCCTTCCGTCGCTTTCCACGTCCACCCTGCTGACCGCCGCGCACGATTCGCGCATGATCGACTGGGGGTGCTTGCACAATCACGGGCTAACGTGGCGGTTGTGCGTTTCGGAGTGCTCGGCCCGCTGGTGGTGTGGACATCCGACGGCAGCCCTGTTCAGGTGCCGGAGGCGAAGGTGCGCGCCCTGCTCGCGGTCCTGCTCGCCCACGACGGACCGCTGTCCGCGGACCGGTTGATCGACGTCCTGTGGGGCGACCAGCCACCCGGCAACCCGACGAACACCTTGCAGACGAAGGTGTCCCAGCTGCGCCGGGCGCTGGGCGAGAGCGGCTTGATCAGCTACCGGGCATCCGGGTATGTGCTGAACATCGCCCCGGCCGCCGTCGACGCGCACCAGTTCCGCAGCCTCGTCGCGCAGGCGCGCGAAACCGGCGCGCCCGCGATGCGAAAAACCCTGCTGGCCGACGCGTTGGCACTGTGGCGGGGTCCCGCGTTCGCCGACGTCGCCGACGAACCGTTCGCCCAGCCCGCCGTCCAACGGCTCACCGAGGAACGCCTCGGCGCACTGGAAGAGCTCGCCGAAACCCGACTGGAACTGGGCGAACACGCTGCGCTCAGCAGTGAGCTCGGCGAACTGGTGGCCCAGCACCCGTTGCGCGAGCGGCTGCGTGCGGTGCAGGTGCGCGCGCTCTACCGCACCGGGCGGCAGAGCGAAGCGTTGGCGAGCTTGGCGGATCTGCGGGAGCGGTTGGCCGACGAACTCGGCATCGATCCGAGCCCGGAGCTGGTCGAGTTGCAGCAGGCGATCCTGACGCAGGACGTCGCGCTCACCGCTCCGCCGCCACCCGCGCACAACCTTCCGGTGTCGGTGACCGAGCTGATCGGCCGGGATGGGGAAGTCGAGCGGGTCGCGTCGCTGCTGGGCACGTCGCGGCTGGTCACCCTGACCGGGCCGGGCGGGGTGGGCAAGACGCGGCTGGCCGTCGAGGCCGCGCGCAACTCGGCGTTCCGGGACGGCACGTGGCTGATCGAGCTCGCCGGAATCCGCGCCGATGGCAACGAAACCTGCTCGTTGGAGCATGCGGTGCTGGGGGCGTTGGGGATTCGCGAGAACGCCTTCGCAGTGCCCATTTCACCCGTTGATCCGCTCGTCGAGGCGTTGCGCACCAAAGAAGTCCTGTTGCTGCTGGACAACTGCGAGCACTTGATCACCAGTGCTGCCGGGATGGCCGCGCGGCTGCTGCGAGCGGTGCCGGGACTTCGGGTCCTCGCCACCAGCCGGGAGGCGCTGGGCATTTCCGGCGAAACGCTGCTCCAGGTATCGCCGCTCGAAGTTCCCGCACCCGGTGCCGAGCTCGCCGACGTGCGGGCCTCCGGCGCGGTGCGGCTGTTCACCGCGCGGGCCACCGCCACGTCGCCGGGCTTCGACATCGACGCTGACAACGCCGCGGCGGTGGCCGCGATCTGCCGCCGGTTGGACGGCATCCCGCTGGCGCTGGAACTGGCCGCCACCCGCGTGCGGGCGCTCGGCACGAGCACACTCGAGTCCAGATTGGACGATCGGTTCGCACTGCTGACGTTCGGCACCCGGGATGCCCCTGAACGGCAACGAACGTTGCACGCGGTGATCGACTGGAGCTGGCGACTGCTGCCGACGGCCGAGCGGATCGTGTTGCGCCGCCTGGCAATTCACCGCGACGGCTGCACCCTGGAGAGCGCCGAAGCGGTGTGCTCCGGAGACGGTGTCCGGCCCGCCGAAGTGCTGGACCTGCTGTCCCGGCTGGTGGACCGGTCGCTGGTCGTCGCGACCGAAACGGCCGCCGGTGGCCGCCGGTACCGGCTGCTGGAGTCCGTCGCGGCGTACTGCCTGGAACGGCTCGGCAAGGCCGAGGAATACGAAGCGCTGCGTCAACGGCACAACGCCCACTACCTGGCGCTGGCCGAGCAAGCCGAGACGCGGCTGCGCGGCCGGGACCAGCAGCGCTGGCTGGAACGGCTCGACGCGGAGACTGCGAACCTGCGCGCGGCACTGGACGACAGCCTCCGGCACGCCCCCAAGACGGCGCTGCGGCTGGTCAGCGCGTTGACCTGGTACTGGTTCCTGCGCGGCAGGCTCAGCGAGGCCCGGCTGTCGCTGGCCGCGGCGCTGGGCGTGGGCGGTGGACAGGCGTGGGCCAAGGCGGCGAGTTGGTACGCCGGGATCGCACTGCTGACCGGTGCGCCCGTCGACCGGCTGGATGCCTGGCGGAGCATCGAGGACCGCGCCGATCGGGCGCGGGCCAGGTGGTTCCTCAACCACGCGAAGGCGACCATCGGCGACATGTCCAGCACCGAACGCGAGATGGACGAACTGGTCGCGGAGTTCGAGGAACTGGGCGATCAGTGGGGGTTGGGCGCCACGCTCAGCGACCGGATGACGCACGGCATGGCGCGCGGCGATCTGGCCGGGGCGAACCGGGATGCCGCGCGCGGCGCAGAACTCTTCCAGGAAATCGGCGACAGCTGGGGTCTGGCGCAGGCATCGTACGGCCTCGGCACGATCGCGCAGATCACCGGCGATTACGCCAGCGCCGAGCGGCACCACGCCGAGGGCCTGCGCAGGGCCGAAGCCCTCGGGCTGTGGGCGGAGGTCTCGTACCAGACGTCCTGGCTGGGCCGGGTCGCGCTGCTCGTCCACGACTACCCGCGGGCACGCGAACTGCACACCCGCGCGATGCGGATGGCCACCGAGCGCGGTTTCACCCCGGCGGAGATGTACGCGGAAATCGGGCTGGCGCTGGGTGCGCGCCGCGAAGGTCTGTTCGCCGAGGCGGAGCAGCGGCTGCGCCGGGTGCTCGAATGGCACCGTCGCGTGGAGTTCGAGCCGGGAAACGCGCTGATCCTGGCCGAATTGGGCTTCCTCGCCGAACAGCGCGGCAACGCCGAGGCAGCCCACGACCTCCACCTGTCGGCCTACGCCATAGCCCGACGCGGCATGGACCCCCGAGCGATGGCACTGACCCTGGAGGGCCTGGCAGGAGCCGAAACCCTGGCAGGCCGACCAGAGCAAGCCGCCCGGCTGCTCGGCGCGGCCACGGCGGCGCGGAATTCCATCGGCGCTCCACTACCCCGGCCGGAACGCCAAGACGTCGACCGAATCACCGCGGCAGCCAACAAAGCCTTGGGCAGCAAGGCTTTTGACGAAGAGTTCCACCGAGGCACCGCCGTGCCGCTCGCCGAACTCGACGCGCTGACCACCGACCGCGGATCGGAGCAGCGCCACGAGTACGGCACGTCCAGCTGAAGGTTTGCTGGACCCGACCGTTCTTGAGGTTGCTCAACACCATTTCCGGCGATTCGCTCCGATTCCGCAGCAGTACTCGCGTGGACGTTTCTCGCTGGAACGGCCCAACTCCCGTTGCGCATGAGGCGCATGCGGCTGGGGTGGCTCGCTCTTGCCGAGGTCCGGCGCGCTGACGTCCGTGCTGGCCAGCGGGGGGCCGGACTTTGCGAGACCCTGAGCTGGTGGTGAGCGCTCCCACCAGCGGCGGACGCGCAAGCGCACCCAATCGAGGGGATGGCCTCAGCACATGGAGGGGGATTTCGATGAGCAAGTCGAACACCGGCGCGTCATCCGGGTTGGCCAGTGGTAGGGCCGTTGAGCGCGGCGCGGACGAGGCGGGGCAACTGCTGACGATCACGTTGCGCGTCAACGGCCGCGAGCAGCGCCTCGTCGACCTGGATCCCCGCACCTCGCTGCTCGACGCGCTGCGCGAACACCTGCGCCTGTCCGGGACCAAGAAGGGATGCGACCACGGGCAGTGCGGCGCGTGCACGGTGCTGGTCAACGGCCGCCGCATCAACTCCTGCATGACGCTGGCCGTCATGCGCACCGACGACGACATCGTCACGATCGAAGGTCTGGGCACGCCCGACGCCCTGCACCCCGTGCAGGCAGCGTTCGTCGAGCGGGACGGTTTCCAGTGCGGCTACTGCACCCCCGGCCAGGTCTGCTCGGCGGTCGGCATGCTCGCCGAAGCGCAGGCCGGTTGGCCGAGCCACGCCACCGCCGATGTGGCGTCGGCGCAGGTCGCGCTGACCGACGAGGAGATCCGCGAGCGCATGAGCGGCAACATCTGCCGGTGCGCCGCCTATCCGAACATCGTCGCGGCCATCCGCGATGTCGCCCGAGGAGGCCCGGAATGAGGTCCTTCAGCTACGAGCGAGCGGCGGACGCGCGGTCCGCGGTCACGGCGGCATCCAGACCGGGCGCGAAGTTCATCAGCGGCGGCACCAACCTGCTAGATCTGATGAAGCTTGAGGTCGAACACCCGAGCCACTTGGTCGACATCAGCCGATTGCCCTTGCAGGACGTCGAAGAACTGCCCGACGGCCGACTGCGGATCGGCGCCCAGGCGACGAATTCCGACGTCGCAGCCGACAACCGGGTGCGCACCCGCTACCCGGTCCTGTCCCAGGCGCTGCTCGCGGGTGCCTCCGGCCAGTTGCGCAACATGGCATCCGTGGGCGGCAACCTGCTGCAGCGCACTCGCTGCCCCTACTTCTACGACCCGGCAGCGGGCTGCAACAAGCGGAACCCCGGCTCCGGCTGTTCGGCGATCGGCGGTTTCAACCGGATCCACGCGATCCTCGGCGCCAGCAGCTCCTGCATCGCCACCCACCCCTCGGACATGGCCGTCGCGATGACGGTGTTGGAGGCGCAGATCGAGCTGCTCGACGCCGAGGAGCGGGTGCGCCACGTGGCGATCGCGGATTTCCACCGACTACCGCACGACACGCCGCACATCGAGACCGTGCTGCGTCCCGGCGAGATGATCACGAGCGTGATCCTGCCGCCGCCCCCACCGGGCCGACAGGTGTACCGCAAGGTGCGCGACCGGGCGTCCTACGAATTCGCGCTGGTGTCCGTGGCGGCGATCGTCTCGGTGGACGGGGCAACGATCAGCGCGGCGCGGGTGGCGTTCGGCGGTGTGGCGCACAAGCCCTGGCGGTCCGTCGAGGCCGAGGCCGCGTTGACCGGCAGTCCCGCCACGATGGCCACCTACCGCACCGCCGCCGACGTGGCGATGCGGGGCGCGGTGGGGCAGGGGCACAACAACTTCAAGATCGACCTGGCCAAGCGCACGCTCTGCCGCACGTTGGCGCAAGCGGCCCAGGCGAGTTGAGGAGATGCCATGATGATCGGGGAAGCGCTCAACCGCGTCGACGGCCCGTTGAAGGTCGCGGGCCAGGCCACCTACGCGTACGAGCAGTGGGCGGCGGACCAACCGCTCTACGGGTTCATCGCGGGCGCGACGATCGGCAAGGGCCGCATCACGCGCATCGACACCTCGCTGGCCGAACGCTCGCCCGGCGTGCGCATGGTCATGACCCACCGGAACGCACCGGCGCAAGGCACCCCCGACTTGTCCACCGCCTGGGAGTACTGGCGGGCCTATCCGGCGCTCAGCGGTCCGGACGTCAACCACTACGGCGAGCCGGTGGCGTTCGTCGTGGCCACCACCTTCGAGCAGGCGCGAGCGGCGGCGAACCTCGTCCAAGTCGATTACACCCAGGAGTCGGGGCACTACGACATCACCGCGCACCGAGATCAGGCGTACGCCCCGGAAGCGGTGAACGCCGGACTCCAAACCGACACCGCGGTGGGCGATTTCGACACCGCGTTCAGCACCGCCGCGGTCCGGGTTGATCAGCGCTACACGACGCCGTACGAGCTCTCCCAACCGATGGAACCGCATGCGTGCCTCGTGGTACCCAGCGGTGCTGACCTGACGGTCTACGTCAGCTGCCAGATCGTCGACTCGGCCCGCTCCTCGATCGCCAGCACCTTGCAGCTCGACGAGCAGCGGATCCACATCGTCACCCCGTACACCGGCGGGGGTTTCGGCTCCAAGCTCCGGGTCCACCACGAAACGATCCTGGCGGCGCTGGCCGCGCGCGCCCTGGGCCAGCCGATCAAGGTCGCGTTGACCCGGCAGCAGATCTTCCACCTCGTCGGCCTGCGCCCCACCTCGGACCAGCGGGTTCGACTGGGCGCCGAACGGGACGGGCGGCTGGTCGCGATCGCCCACGAAGTCACGATGAACACGAGCCCGCTCAAGGAGTACGCCGAGCAGACCGCAGCCACCACCCGCAGCCTCTACGCCGCGCCCAACCGGCTGACGCGACACCGGTTGATACCGCTCGACCTGCCGCGCGGCGAAGACGTCCGCGCGCCGGGCGAAGCGCCGGGAATGCTGGCGGTCGAGTCGGCGATGGACGAGCTGGCCGATGCGCTCGGAATGGATCCGGTCGAGTTGCGGATCCGCAACGAGCCCGAGTACGACCCCGAGCGAGATGTGCCGTTCAGCGACCGGCACACGATCGACTGCCTGCGCGAAGGGGCGCGCCGGTTCGGCTGGGAGCACCGCCCCACCAAGCCCGCGAGTCGGCGCGACGGGCGGTGGCTGGTCGGCTACGGCATGTCCGCCGCCATCCGGGGGCACTTCCAGATGCCGACCAGGATGCGGGTCCGGTTGACGCCGGAGGGGACTGCCGTCGTCCAGTCGGACATGACCGACATCGGCACCGGGACCTACACGATCCTCACCCAGGTCGCGGCTGATGCCCTGGGACTTCCGCCGGATCGCGTGCGGGTCGAGCTCGGGATCTCCGAGTACCCCGTCAGCTCGGGCTCAGGCGGCTCGTGGGGTTCTGGCAACACGAGCACGGCGGTGCATCGCGCGTGTGCGGTGCTGCGCGAGAAGCTGCTGGCCGAGGCGTGCACCGACGCACACTCCCCGCTGCACGGGCTGGATCCCGCGGAAGCGGTGTTCTCGGACGGCAACGTGCGCATCGGTCGCGCTTCCGAGGCGCTGCGCGAGATCGTCGTGCGCGGCCATCCCGAAGGCGTTGATGCGGAGGGCGAAACCGCTGGCATGGCGGATGATCCGAACTACAAGTCCTACTCGATCAACACCTACGGTGCGCATTTCGCCGAGGTCGGCGTTGATGCGGACACGGCGGAGATCCGCCTCCGGCGGATGCTCGGGGTGTTCTCGGTGGGGCGCGTCCTCAACGCCAAGACGGCGCGTTCGCAGCTGATCGGCGGCATGATCTGGGGGCTGAGCGCGGCCTTGGACGAGGACGCGGTCGTCGACACGCGCTCCGGCGCCTTCGTAACCCGCGATCTCGCGAACTACCTGGTGCCGGTGCACGCCGACGTCCCCGAAATCGACGCGGTGATGCTCGAAGGATACGACGAGAAGGCCAACGTCCTCGGCGCGAAGGGGGTCGGCGAACTGGGCATCTGCGGATCCGGCGCAGCGGTGGCCAACGCGGTGTTCAACGCCACGGGGATCCGAGTACGAGACTTCCCCATCACGCTCGACAAACTGCTACCCCACCTACCCCTGGTAGCCACCTGATCGATATCGAGGTGAGGGGCACCCGTGACCCAGTTACGTGGTCACGGGTGCCCCTCACCCATGCCCTGATCGGTTTAGCGGCGGCGTTTGGTGCGGAGGTAGTCGCCGACGACCGCTGCTCCCAGGCCGTCCGCTGTTGGCGACAAGACCCGGCCGCCGCCTCGGCGGGCGACGATGTCCACGAACGCCGCCAGGCTCGGGTCTTCGCCGAGCATGAACACGCTCAGCGTGGTGCCCAGGCGCTGCAGGGCGTCCACTTCGGACAGCGTCACGCTGAGGGTGTGCGGGCTCGGCGGGTACTGGAACACCGCTTCGCCGTCCGGTTCCAGGTGGGCGGTGGGTTCGCCGTCGGTCACCACCAGCACAACCGGTTGCGCGTCCGGGTGGCGGCGCAGGTGCCGACCGGCGAGCAGCAGGGCGTGGTGCAGGTTCGTGCCCTGCTCCCAAACCCCTTCCAGCGCAGCCAGCTCACCTACGTCCACAGTGGATGCATAACGCCCGAAGGTCACCAGCTGCAACGCATCCGAGCGGAACCGGGTCGCCACCAGGTGGTGCAGCGCGAGCGCGGTGCGCTTCATCGGCACCCAGCGGCCGTCCTGGACCATCGACCACGACGTGTCCACGCACAGCACCACCGCCGCACGGGAGCGCTGCTCGGTCTCGGCCACTTCGAGGTCCGAAATGTCCAGTCGCGCGGCATCCGGCCCCTCCGCGGCCCGCCGCAGCACCGCGTTGCGCACCGTGCGAACCGCGTCCCACGGCTCCGCGTCGCCGTAGCTCCACGGCCGCGTCGTACCGGTCAGCTCCCCTGCCGCGCCCGCGCGGTCGGTATCGCGCTCGCCGCGCCGCGAGCGCAGCTGGGAGATCACCGATCGCAGCGCGGTCTCACCGAGCCGACGCATCGCCCGCGGGCTGAGCCGCAGGCTGCCATCCGGCGCCCGCTGCAACAAACCCTGCTGCCGCAACTGCTTCTCGATGTCCGACAACCGCTGCGCGTCGACGACGGCCTGCCGGCCGAGCTGCCGCTCCAGCGCCTCCAGGTCGATGTCGTCCAGACTCGCGCCGGGATAGGACTGCCCGAGCTGTTCCGCCAGCCGGTCGAGCTCGCCGAGCTCCGCCATCGCCGCCGTCGCCTCGGACAGGCCCATCGGCTGGTCGCCGCGGAACCGCGCTCGCCCCGTCCAGTCCTCGCCGGGCCGCAACCCCTGCAACTGCTGGTCGAGCCGCTGCAACGCCTGCCCGATGCGCGGGTCGCCGAAAGCCTGCTGCGACAACGACATCAGCTCGGCCCGCTGCTGCTCGCTCATGGAGTTCAGCAACCGCTGCGCAGCCGCCGAGCGGGCCGCCAGGGCATCGATCAGCTCGTCGACGTTGCGCGGGTTCTCCGGGAAGAACTCGCCGTGCTGGGCCATGAACTGCTCGAACTTCTGCTGGATGTCGGCGTCCCCGCGGGCGTGCGCGGCCAGCAGCATCGACAGGTCGTCGAGCATCTGCCGCACCCGCTCGACGTCTTCGGGCGAGACCTGCTGCATGGCCTGCTTCATGCCCTGGAAGCGCTGTTCGAGGAACTCGGTGCCCAGCATCTGCTGGATCTCCTCGAAGGTCTCCCGCGCATCCGACGAACGCCAGTCGTAGTTGGCCAGCTCCGCGACCTGACCCGCGACATCCGGCGGCAGCGCGTCCAGTTGCAGCTCGCGGAACCGCGCGTCCTCGCTGGTGTCGGCGGCCAACGCCAGGCGTTCCTGCTCCAGCGCCCGATCCAGCAGCCGCCGGACCTCGTTGATCGTGCCGTCCAGCCGGTGCCTGCGCTGCAGTTCGCTGCGCCGCTGCCACAGCCGCCGGGTGAGCTCGTCCAGGCCGGAGACATCGCGCGTGCCGGTGCGCAGCAGTTCCTCAAGCGCGGAGCGCGGTGACCCGCCTTCCATGACGTCGCGGCCGATCTGGTCCAGCGCCGCGCGCAGATCCACCGGCGGTTCCAGGGGATCGGCCCCGCCGTGCCACGCGTTGTACCGAAACCGGCGGCTCATCAGCTGTACACCGACCGATCGTCCTCGGCGTCCTTGCCGAGCCGCTTCGCCAGGTACAGCGACTCCAGCGCCAGCTCCACCGCGCTGGCGATCCGGCCCGGCGGTTCTCCGGACCGCACCCCGGCCCGCTCGGCGACCTGGTGCAGCACCGGCAGTTCCGGCAGCGCGGTGAGCACATCGCGGGCGGCGACGCGCTCCCCGGTGGCCACCGGGTGGCCGTCGATGACGGCCTGGGCCAGCGATTGCAGGTCCAGCCCGGCGAACAGGCCCCGCGCGGTGTCGGCCACCGAGCGCCGCAGCAGGTAGCCGAGCAGTTCGTCTTCGCGGCCCTCTTCACCGGCCTCGAACTCGATCTTGCCGCGCAGCACGGCGGGCACCGCAGCC
The DNA here is from genome assembly GCF_022678645.1 of Saccharopolyspora soli. Lineage (GTDB taxonomy): Bacteria > Actinomycetota > Actinomycetes > Mycobacteriales > Pseudonocardiaceae > Saccharopolyspora > Saccharopolyspora soli. The sequence goes on from NZ_JALBWV010000015.1 coordinate 53,504, forward strand.
AGGTCGACCGGCCGGGCCACTGCCGGATTCTCGCCGGTAACCGCGGAGCGGTGCAGCGCGGCGGCCGAGACGGTTTCGGCGGCGGCGATGGCGAACCGGGCCGACACTCCGGAGCGCTGGTCGACCGCGGTGGACTCGCGCAGGTGGCCGACGAACCGGGCGAGCACCTCCAGCAGGTGGTCGCCGACCTCCGCTGGCAGGTCGGCTTCCTGGCGCACCAGGGACACCTCGTCGTCGATGTCCAGCGGGTAGTGGGTGCGGATCTCCGCGCCGAAGCGGTCCTTCAGCGGCGTGATGATCCGGCCCCGGTTGGTGTAGTCCTCGGGGTTGGCGGTGGCGACCAGCAGCACGTCCAGCGGCAACCGCAGGCTGTAGCCGCGGATCTGGATGTCGCGCTCCTCCATCACGTTCAGCAGCGCCACCTGGATTCTCTCGGCCAGGTCGGGCAGTTCGTTGACGGTGACGATGCCGCGGTGCGCGCGGGGCACGAGTCCGAAGTGGATGGTCTCCGGATCGCCCAGCGAGCGGCCTTCGGCGACCTTCACCGGGTCCACGTCGCCGACCAGGTCGCCGACCGAGGTGTCCGGGGTGGCCAGCTTCTCCACGTAGCGTTCGCTGCGGTGCCGCCAGTCCACCGGCAGGTCGTCGCCCAACTCGGCGGCGCGCCGCCGGGACGCCGGGGTGATCGGCTGCAACGGATGTTCACCGAGCTCGGAGCCCTCGATCACCGGGGTCCATTCGTCCATCAGCTCGGTGAGGCTGCGCAGCAGCCGCGTCTTGCCCTGGCCTCGTTCGCCGAGCAGCACGACGTCGTGCCCGGCGATCAGAGCGCGTTCCAGCTGGGGCAGCACGGTCTGGTCGAAGCCGACGATGCCGGGCCACAGCGCCCGGCCGGAGCGCAGCGCGGTCAGCAGGTTGGCGCGCAGCTCGGCCTTCACGCTGCGCGGTGCGTGGCCGCTGGTGCGCAGCTCCCCCGCGGTGCGGGGCAGCCCTTGGGGTGGAGTCGGGATCGTCACCCCTTCGACGCTACCGCCCGGAGCCGACATGTGCCGCCGTACCAGAAAGGATTTCGCATGTCGGCACACCGGAGTAGAAACGACGTAACCCGTTACGCATGCGCAGGAGGACCAAGTGGGCTTGGAAATCGAGGTCGACCCCGCAGAAGTCGGTTTCGACGCGGAACGATTGGGACGAATCGACCGACACTTCGCGCAATACGTGGAATCCGGCAAACTGCCCGGCTGGCTGGTGCTGGTCGCCCGGCACGGCAAGATCGCGCACCTGTCGACGTACGGCATGCGGGACGTCGACAGCGGCGCACCGATGCAGTCGGACACCTTGTTCCGGATCTATTCGATGACCAAGCCGATCACCTCGGTGGCGATCATGATGCTGCACGAGGAGGGCGCCTTCGAACTCACCGATCCGGTCAGCGACTTCATCCCGTCCTTCGCCGACGTGCGGGTGTACACCGGCGGCACCGCGCAGGCGCCGCAGACCCGCCCGGCCACCGAGCCGATGCGCATCTGGCACCTGCTGACGCACACCTCCGGGCTCACCTACGCCTTCCACTACCTGAATCCGGTGGACGAGCTCTACCGCCGCGCCGGTTTCGAGTACGGCATGGCCGACGACCTGGACCTGGCGGGCTGCTGCGACGAGTGGGCCGGCATGCCGCTGCTGTTCGACCCCGGCCAGTCCTGGAACTACTCGGTGGCCACCGACGTGCTGGGCCGGATCGTCGAGGTCGCGTCCGGGCAGACGTTGGACGAGTTCTTCCGCACCCGGATCTTCGAACCGTTGGGCATGACCGACACCGGCTTCGCGGTCGACCGCGCCAACGCCGACCGACTGGCCACCCTCTACGCCGCCGACCCGCAGGGCAAGGCCCGCGTGCACCCGCGACAGGCGCAGATGCACGCGGCGGCCTTCGAGCTGCCCAAAGCGCTCTCCGGCGGTGGCGGGCTGTTCTCCTCGGCGCACGACTACCACCGGTTCACGCAGATGTTGCTGCGCGGCGGCGAACTCGACGGAACGCGCCTGCTCGGCAGCCGGACCGTGCGGTACATGACCCGCAACCACCTGCCCGGCGGCGCGGACCTGGAAACGCTGGCGCTCGGGTCCTTTTCGGAGGTCGCCAACGCGGGCAAGGGCTTCGGGCTGGGCTTCGCGGTGATCGACGACCCGTTGGCGGCGAAGGTGATCAGCTCACCGGGCGAGTTCTCCTGGGGCGGCCTGGCCAGCACGGCGTTCTGGGTCGATCCGGCCGAGGACCTGACGGTGGTGTTCCTGACCCAGCTGATCCCGTCGAGCGCCCATCCGATCCGCCCCCAACTCCACCAACTCGTCTACCAGTCCCTCGTGGACTGATGCACTCACGACCCCGTTCAGGTGAGGAGTGAGGGGCACCCTTTACCCAGTTACTTGGTAAAGGGTGCCCCTCACTCCGTTCCCGTTGCGCGGTGGGGTGGGTTAGCCCCGGTTTCGGGCTCATGATCGGAGCGCGCGGGATTCGCCGATCGCCAGGTCCCAGAGGCGCTCCGGGTCGCGACCGGCTTCGCGCCATGCCTTGCGCACCCGGTTCAGCGGCTCCGTGACCGGCTCGCGGGTCAGCACGAACGTTCCCCAGTGCATGGTCGCCGCGTGCTCGGCGCCCAGGTCGGCCACCGCCTGCACGGCCTCTTCCGGATCCATGTGCACCGGCTTCATGAACCACCGCGGTTCGTACGCCCCGATCGGCACCATTGCCACGTCGATGTTCGGGTAGCGCTGCGCGATCGCGGCGAAATGCGGACCGTAGCCGGTGTCCCCGGCGTGGTAGACCCGGTGTTCCGGGCCGCTGATCACCCAGCTGCCCCACAGGCTGCGGCAGGTGTCGCGCGGTCCGCGTCGGCTCCAGTGCTGCGCGGGCGCGAAGTCGAACGTCAGTCCGGCCACCTCCGCCGACTGCCACCAGTCCAGCTCGACGACCTCGCTGAACCCGCGGCGGCGGAACCATCGCCCCAACCCGGCGGGCACCAGCACTGGAGTCGATCGCGGCAGCCGCAGCACGGTGGGCGAGTCCAGGTGGTCGTAGTGGTTGTGGCTGATCACGACCGCGTCGATCGGTGGCAGCTCACCGAAGGCGACGCCAGGTGGGGTCAGCCGTCGCGGCACGCCGGGGATCCGCGATGACCACACCGGATCGGTCAGCACCGCGGCCCCACCGATGCGCACCAGGTAGGTCGCGTGGCCGACCCAGGTGATCGCGGTGTCCTGCGCCGTGACCGGCGCCAGCCCGCGCCGCAGCACCGGGATCCGGTCGACGTCCCCCACCCGGCCGCGGTAGTGACCGGTCCACATCAGCCGCATCACATCGCGGAAGTTCGGCAGCGGCGCGTGCAGCCGGTCCGCGTACGAGGGCTGGATCAACGGCTGCTGGTACTGGATTCGCACCCGACCAGACTGCCTCGCGCGACCAGCGCCCCGCACCCGGAGCAAGACTTGTCCTTGATGTTGTTTTTTCGGCGTACATGATGTCGGGGATCCCGGACCGAGAAGGCTTCTGAGGTTCCGCCACCCGCACCGCAAAGCAAAACGAGCACGAATGCAGGCTCTCAGAACGCGGGCCAGGGGATGGCTGGCCAGTCGCCGGACGGCGCGGGGAACACCTCGGCCTCCAGCAGCCGTTCGATGCGCGCGTTGATCGCCTGGACTTCTTTCGGCGTGATGTGTTCGGCCAGCTGGACGGCGAGATCGCCTTCCATGAGGGCGCGCAGTTCGCCGAGGCGGTCGACGGTGTCGGCCGATAACCGCTGCCCGACCCAGCCCCACAGCACGGTGCGCAGCTTGTCGTCGGTGTTCAGGCTCACGCCGTGATCGACGCCCAGCACCCGGCCGTCCGGGGCGTGCAGGATGTGGCCGCCCTTGCGGTCGGCGTTGTTGATCACGATGTCGAGCACCGCGAGCTGCCGCAGCTGCTGGTGGTCGGCGTGCACCAGCACGACCGCGTCGCCGCGGTGGTCCTGGGCGCGCAGCACCGGGAGCCAGCCGGGCGGAACCTCGTCCGGGGGGACGATGTCGACCAGCTGCGAGTCCTCTTCGACGTCCACCCACAGCTGCACCATGCCTGGACCGAACGGACCGTCCCGCAACAACGTCGGCGGGATCAGCCCCCACCCGGTGGCCTCGGACAGCAGGTAGGCACCGACCTCGCGACCGGCCAGCGTGCCGTCCGGGAAGTCCCACAGCGGACGCTCCCCGCGCACCGGCTTGTAGACGCACTCGGCGGAAGCGCCGTTGACCTCGATCCCGCAGAACAGGGTCGCGTTGGACGCCTCCACCAGCCGCCCCTGCACATCCAACCGACCGTGCTGGAGCAGCTCGTGAACCGCGGGGTCACCGGCGCGCACGCCGGTCAGACCTCTTCCGAACGGCGGTAACCGTTCTGGCGCGGGCAGATGTGCCCGGCGGGATCCAGCGGTTCGGCGCACAGCGGGCACGGCTTGCGGCCCGCGTTGATGACGCGCTCGGCGCGCTCGGCGAACGCCCGCGCGTGCGCGGGGGTGAGGAACACCCGCAGCGCGTCGGGGCCTTCCTCGGTGTCGTCGAGCACCACCGACTCGTCGATCTCCTCGTCTGTGACCGCGAGCAGTTCGACGACCACCGCCTCGGTCTCGGCGTCCCAGCCCAGCCCCATGGTGCCGACCCGGAACTCCTCGTCGACCGGCACAGCCAGCGGGTCGGTGTCGACGAGATCGTCTGGCGCCTGACCGGGCAGCTCGGTTTTGAACCGGCGCTGCACTTCCTCCAGCAGCGCGCCAATGCGTTCGGCCAGCACCGACACCTGCTGCTTTTCGAGCTGCACGCTCACCGTGCGGACATCTTCGGACGCCTGCAGGTAGAAAGTTCGGTCGCCGGGTTCCCCGACCGTTCCGGCGACGAACCGGTCGGGTTGACGGAAGACGTGAATGACACGAGCCATGGCACCTCCGACACTAGGCCACCGGGCAACGGGCGTGCGCGGCTGGCCCCCGTTTTGTTCATCACCGTTTCGAACCGGCCCGGTTTCCGCCGGGTCACACGCCGGTTTACTCGCTGAGCAGGCGCCCGACCACCTGTTTCGCCGGTGTTCGCCGACGGCGAACTCCAGCGCGTTGCGCCGAGTGCGGATACCCTCACCGGCGGTGGTCAAGATCGCGGGATGGAGCACGCCATGAGCATGCGCGAACTACGTCGCCCGCACAGGCTGCACAGCGGGGACACCGTGGCGCTGGTCGCCCCCGCCGGGCCGGTGCCCGAAGACCTGCTCGACGCCGGGCTGGCGCAACTGCGCTCCTGGGGCCTGCACGCGCGGGTCGGCAAGCACGTCCGGGACAGCCATCCGCGCCTGGACTACCTCGCGGGCACCGACGCCGACCGCGCCGCCGACCTGCAGGACGCGTGGTGCGATCCGGACGTCGCAGCGGTGTTCTGCGTGCGCGGCGGTTACGGCAGCATGCGCATCCTCGACCACCTGGACTGGACCGAGATGGCCGCCGCAGGGCCGAAGATCTTCGCCGGTTCCAGCGACATCACCGCGCTGCACGACGCCTTCGCCACCCAGCTCGGCCTGGTCACGGTGTTCGGGCCGATGCTGGCCACGAAGGCGTTCGTCGAGGACGAGGCGGCACGCGAGCACCTGCGCCGCACCCTGTTCCAGCCCGAGTCGGTCACCATCCTGACGCGCTCCAACGCGGGCGCGCTGGTGCGCGGGCGGGCGCGGGGCATCACCTACGGCGGCAACCTGAGCATCGTCGCGGGCTCCCTCGGAGCGCCGGACGCGCCGACCCCGCCGGAGCGCGGCATCGCGATGCTCGAAGACGTCACGGAGGACCCGTACCGGCTGGACCGGTTCGTCACGCAGCTGCTGCGCGCGGGCTGGTTCGATCACGCGGCCGGAATCGCGCTCGGCTCCTGGACCGACTGCGGGCCGCTGGAAGCTGTTCACGCAGTGATGTCGGACCTGCTGGGCGGCCTGGGCGTGCCCATCATGTGGGAGCTCGGCTTCGGCCACTGCACGGCCCAGCGCACCATCCCGCTCGGGGTCGCCGCCGAACTCGACACCGACGCACAACGCCTGTCGATCCTCCAACCCGCACTCCTCTAGAGACTGTTTCAGAAGAGGTTTGCGCAGCGGTGCGGGTGGCGGAACCTCAGACGCCGCCTCGACTCCGGGATCCCCGACATCATGTACTTCCAATTCGCAGTTTCACTGCGCTGTCGGGGCTGTCCTCGCGAGGCGACGTCTGAGAACCCGCGGCGGTGCCAGTTGAGTCCCACACCGCAAGCGGCTACGCCGCTTACAGCACACACCCAGCCCCGGCGGCGCGGTTGGTAGCGTCGGCCGCGTACGCGTTCGGCGAGAGGTGTTGCATGCGTGTCCGACCCGTCACCCCCGAGCTGCTGGCGTCGGAGGTGGTCGACCGCATCGACGCGCTCCCTCGGCGCTGGGCGCGGGTGGCGGTGGACGGTGCGCCCGCCGCCGACACCGATGGCTTCGCCGCCAGCCTGGTCGAACCGCTGCGAACCCTCGGGCGCGAGGTGGTCCGGGTGCGGACCGCGGACTACCTGCGCCCGGCGTCACTGCGCCTGGAGCACGGGCACCACGACCCGGACTCGTTCTACGAGAGCTGGTTCGACCTCAAGGGACTGGCCCGCGAAGTGCTGAACCCGTTGTCCGACAGCGGAACCGGCCAGGTGCTACCAGCGCTCTGGGACGCCGCGGCGGATCGCTCGCCCCGCCTGCCGCGCGTCACCCTGCCGGACCGAGGTGTGGCCATTGTGGACGGACCATTGCTGCTCGGCTCGGGCCTGCCGTTCGACTTCGCGGTACACCTGTGGCTGCCCGCAGCCGCGCTCGAACGGCGAACCCCGGAACCTGACCGGTGGATGCTGCCCGCGTTCCACCGCTACGCCGACGAAGTCGGCCCGGAGAACGTCGCGGACGTCGCGGACGTCGTGGTCCGCGTCGACCGCCCAGGCCGCCCAGCCATCATCGACAGCCTGGACTAAACCCTCACGCGTGGTGGCTGGATGCCACGCGGTAGACGACCGGTTCGAACTCGGCCATCGCACCGGCGGCCCGCATGTGCTCCTGCGCGACCGGATCGGCGAGCATCGCCTTGAAGTCCTCCTCGCTGCGCCACTGGGCGTAGTTGGCGACGTGCGTGCCGTCGAGGCTGGCGTGGATGTTCGCCGACACGAACCCGGGGCGGTGCCGCATCACTTCCTCGGTGGCGTTGTCCAGCAAATCAACCAGCTCCTGCTGTCGTTCCGGAGCCACGGTGAAAATGTTGATCAACGTCATGACCGGGGCCCCGGGCTCAATCGTCGTAACCATGCGAAGAATCCTCCCCCACACCCCCGACAACACCGGTCGCGCAACTGGGGTCGTGAGTGCTCAACCGGGTTGGAGCCCGGTTACGCACTCACGACCAACGACAGCCCTACGCGACGCGGCGCTCGACGGATGGGACCGCGGCCAGGAGGGTTTTGGTGTAGTCGTGCCGGGGGTCGAGCAGGACCTGTTCCACCGCACCGACTTCGACCAGTTCTCCTCGGTACATCACCGCCACTCGATCCGCGATGTTCCAGGCCAGGCCGAGGTCGTGGGTGATCACCAGGGTCGACAGGCCGCGCTCGACGCGCAGCCGCAGCAGCAGCGCCAGGATCTCCCCGCGCACCGTGGCGTCCAGCGACGCCACCGGCTCGTCGGCGACCAGCACGCGCGGTTGGAGCACCAGCGCCCCGGCGATCACCACGCGCTGCCGCTGGCCACCCGACAGCTCCTGCGGCAGGCGGCCGAAGAACTTCTCCGCGGGCCGCAGCTCGGCCGCTTCCAGCGCCGCCGCGACTCGCCCCCGCTCGTCGTCGGTGATGCCGTGGATGCGCAAACCCTCAGCCACCGCTTCGTAAACCGTGTGCCGGGGGTTGAGCGCGCCGGTCGGGTCCTGCAGCACCAGCTGCACCTGCTTGCGGTACTCGCGCAGCCCCGCGCTCCTGGTCGGCAGCGGCACACCGTCGAAGCGCACCGCACCACCGGTCGGTTCCTGCAAGCCCAACAGGGTGCGGGCCAAGGTCGTCTTGCCGGAGCCGGACTGGCCCACCAGCGCCACGATCTCGTTCTCGTCGACTTCCAGGTCCACCCCACGCACGGCGCGCACGGTCTGCCCGGAACGGCTGGTGAAATCGACCGACACGTCCTCGGCGGACAGCAGAGCCGCACCGCTCGATGCGCCCTCGGTGAGCCGGAACCGCGCATCGCCGACCGTCGGGAAGGCACTGGCCAGCGCTTGGCTGTGCGCGTGCTGCGGTTCGGTCATCACCTGTCGTGCCGGACCGTGCTCGACCACCTGACCCCGGTACATCACCGCCAGCCGGGCGCAGCTGGCCGACAGCACCGACAGGTCGTGGCTGATCATCATCAGCGCGATGCCGCGCTCGGTGACCAACCGGCCCAGCAATTCCAGGATCTGGGCCTGCACCACCACATCCAGCGCGGTGGTCGGCTCGTCGGCGATCACCAGTCGCGGCTCGCAGGCCAGCGCCATCGCGATCATGACCCGCTGCTTCTGCCCACCGGAGAGCTCGTGCGGATACGCGTCCGCCCGCTGCTCGGGCAGCTCCACCTGCGCCAACAGCTCCGCCACCCGCGCCCGCAGATCGCCGTCCACCCGGCCGTGCAGCTTGATCGGCTCGGCGATCTGATCGCCGATCGTGCGCACCGGGTTCAACGCGTGCATGGCGCCCTGGAACACCACCGACGCGTCCGCCCAACGGGCCGCGCGCAGCTGCCCGAACGACATCTCCCGCACGTTCTTGCCGTCCAGCAGGATTTCCCCGTCGATGCGCGCCGTGCTGGGCAGCAGCCGCAGCACCGACATCGCCAGCGTCGTCTTGCCGCAACCGGATTCCCCAGCCAGGCCGAGGGTTTCACCTTCGGCGAGGCTCAGGCTCACGCCCTGCACGGCGGCTTCGTCGACGCCCCGGTAGGACACCGACACGTCGCGCAGTTGCAGAATCGGACTCACCGTCGCCCCCGCAGCCTCGGATTGAACACCGTCTCCAGCGCCCGCCCGCACAACGTGAAGCTGAGCACCACCACCACGATTCCCACGCCTGGCGGCAGCAGGTACCACCACGCGCCACCGGTGACCGCACCGGTGTCCATCGCGGACTTGAGCATCGAGCCCCACGACACCCGACCGGGGTCGCCAAGCCCCAGGAACGACAGCGTCGATTCGGCGATGATCGCGCTGGCCACCGACAACGTGGTGTTGGCGAACACCAGCGGCAGCACGGCGGGCAGCACGTGGCGGCCGATGACGTGGCCGTGCCCGGCCCCCAGCGCCCGCGCCCGCTCGATGTACGGGCGGGCCTCGATGGTCAGCGTCTGGGCGCGCACCATCCGCGCGGTAGGTGGCCAGGAGGTCACCCCGATGGCCAGCACGATCGTCCACAGCCCGCGGGCGAGCACCGTGGACAGCGCGATGGCCAGCACCAGTGCGGGCAGCACCAGGAAGAAGTCGGTGAAGCGCAACAGGATTCGGGACGTCCAGCCGCCGAAGTGCGCCGCGAGCACGCCGACGACGGTGCCGATCAGCACCGACAGCACCGCCGCAGACAGCCCGACGATCAGCGACACCCGCGCGCCCCACCAGGTCAGCAGCAGCACCGAACGACCGGATTCGTCGGTGCCGAGCAAGAATTCGCCGCTGGGCGCCTGCAACGGCTGGCCGGTCGCCCGCGTGACGTCGAGGCCGGTGGAGTCGCTGAGCAGTGGCGCGAGCAGGGCCAGCACAGCGGTCGCGACCAGCAGCACGAGGCCGACCAGCCCGGCCCGGTCGGCGCGGAAGACGCGCCACGCCTCGCCAGCTCTGGCCTTGCGGCGGGCCCAGGTGATCTGGGCGGCGGTGGCGGTCATGATTCCCGCACCCTGGGGTCGAGCACCCGGTAGAGCACGTCGGCCAGCACGTTCATCACCACCACACTCCCCGCGAGCACGATGAATATGCCTTGCAGCAGCGGCAGATCCGGCACCCGCAACGCTTCGAAGGTCAGCAGCCCCAGACCGGGCCAGGAGAACACCGTCTCCACCGTGATCGCACCCGACACCACCAGTCCGAGCCGCAGGAAGATCAGCGTGACGGTGGGCAGCAGCGCGTTGGGCACCGCGTGCCTGCTCCGCACCAGGTCCTCCCGCAGGCCCTTCGCGCGAGCGGTGGTCAGGTAGTCCTCGCCCATCTCCTCCAGCAGCGACGAGCGCATCACCATCAGGTACTCGGCGTAGATCACCGCGACCATGGTCAGCGCGGGCAGCACCAGGTGGTGGACGACGTCGAGGACCTGCGGCAGCAGTTCCGGCGGGGTGTCCGGGGAGGAGATGCCGCCGACCGGGAACAGGCCCGGAACCGGGCCAAACCCGACGCCGAAGACCATCAGCACGATCAACCCGAGCCAGAACGTCGGCACCGACCACAACGTCAGGGCGATCGAGGTCGAGGTCTTGTCGAAGGCACCGCCGTGCCGCCACGCCGCGCGGGCGCCCATCCACAACCCCAGCAGCACCGCGATGGCGGTCGCGGTGCCCACCAGCAGCACGGTCGGGCCGATGCGTTCGAGGATCAGCTCGCCGACCGGTCGGCTGTAGGTGTAGGACGTGCCGAGGTCACCGCGCAGCAGATTGCCCACGAAGTCCAGCAACTGCTTCCACAGCGGCTGGTCCAGGCCGAACCGCTCGCGCAGCACGGCGATCTGCTGTTCGCTGACCGGCGCGCCGCGGGTCATGGTGCGCACCGGGTCGCCCGGCATCACGCGAAACAGGAAGAAACCCAGCACCGCCACCAGGAACAGGCTCACCAGCCCGCCGCCGATCTTGCCCCCCACGTAGCGGGCCATCCGGCGCCGCCCGCCGGACGGCGGGGCCGGTTCCGCAACAGTGGCCAGTAGTTCGGACACGGCTCACTCCCTGGTATCAGCGGTCGCCCGGCGGCGGACCACCACCAGCGCGACCACCACGCCGACCAGCACCACGACCCCACCGAGCACCCAAGCGACGCCGGTGTAGTCAGTGCCCGACGAGCCGTTCATCGCCGCCTCGGTGGGCTGGGCGCCGTAGTAACCCCAGTAGCCCTGCTGCCCCGTGATCACGCCTTCCGTATTCGGTTGCTGCGTGAAACCGGTGTAGCGGTCGGAGCGGTATGCCTCCAGCGAGTTCTGGTAGAAGAGGATCAGACCGGCCGCCTGGTCGTAGAACCGGGCCTGGGCCTGCTTCACCAGATCGACCCGCTTGGCCGCGTCGAACTCGGCGAGCTGCTGGTTGTAGAAGTCGTCGTACTGCTGGTCGCACAGGAAAGTGTCGTTGGTGCCGCCACCGGCGGGGTCGGGACGTGCGCCGCAGGTCTGCAACCGCAGCACGTAGTCCGGGTCCGGGTTGGCCGACCAGCCGCTGATGACCATGTCGAAGTCACCGGCGGTGGTGCGGTCGTTGAGCTGGTTGTCCGACACCGGCTGCAGTTCGACGTTGATGCCCAGATCGGCCAGCCACCGCTTGACGTACTCACCGACCTGCGCGTCCATCGACTCGTCGCCGTGCAGCACGAAGTCGAAGTTCAGCGGCTCGCCCTGCGGGGTCCGGCGGATGCCGTCCGCCCCGCGCGCGTAGCCCGCCTCGTCGAGCATCCGGTTGGCCGCGGCCGGGTCGAAGGTGCGCGGCTGCGGTGGGGTCCAGTGGAAGTCGGCGAAGATCGGCGGCAGGTATCCGCCACCGATCTGGCCGTAGCTGCCGAGCACCCGGTCCACCAGGACCTGCCGGTCGATCGCCCGGTCGATGGCCTGCCGCACCCGCACGTCCTTCAGCGCCGGGTGCCCGGTGCCGATCGGCGCGTTCTCGCTGTTGGTCGCGCCAGGGTTGAGGATCATCTCGAAGAACCGGCGGCCTTGGCCCTTGACCTGCTTGATGTCGGCCTGCCCGGCCAGCGCGTTGAACTGCGCCGGGGTGAGCTTCTGGACGACGTCCACATCACCCTTGCGCAGCGCCTGCACCGCCGCGTCGCTGTTCTTGAACTGGATGAACTGCACCGCGGAGACCTTCGGCGCGCCGCGCCAGAAGTCCGGGTTGGCGGTCAGCGTGACGTCCTGCTCCGGCCGGTAGCCGGTGAGCGTGAACGGTCCGCTGCCGACCAACGGCATCTGGTCGTTGGCGAAGTTCGCGACGTCGGCGATCTTCGACCAGACGTGCTCGGGCACGATCGGCGCGTCGATGGCCAGCATCGTCGCCTGCGGCGTCTTGGTCTGGATGACCAGCGTCGCGTCGTCCGGGGCAGTGACGTTGGCGAAGTTCTCCACGAAGTTGCCGTTGGCGGTGCTCGCGGCCGGGTCGGTCATCATCCGGTTGTAGGTGTAGGCGGCGTCGCGGGCGGTAACCGGCTGCCCGTCGGTCCACTTGACGCCGGGCCGGATGCGGAAGGTCCAGGTGAGCTTGTCCGGCGAGGGAGCCCAGCTCTCGGCCAGCTCCGGCATCACCGAGAAGTCGTCGGGGCTGTAGGTGGTCAACGTCGGGTAGATGGCCCGGAAGATGTCGGTGGAGGCCAACGTGTAACCCAGGAACGGGTTCAGCGAGTCGATCTGCTGCTGCAGTCCGATCCGCAAGGTCGCACCCGCCGGGCGCGCGCCGTTCTCCTGCGCCAACGCTGGCATCGGCGCCAATAAACCGACCAGCAGAACAGCCCAGAGCACGACGAATCGTCTGCGCACGTTGACCCCTCCTTCGCAACGAGTGAGAAGAAGGAACCACCATCAAACGCTGTTCGTCAATGGTTAACCAGCAGTTGTCGCCGACCCGCGTCACGCACAGGTGCACAACCGTTACCCGATCGGCGGGCCATCCGGCGCGAACCCGCAACATCCAGGGCATCCGCGGCCGATCCGCTACAAATCGCCCCATCGCGCGGGCTGCCAGCGCACCGCTTCCGGGCGTTCACCGGATCGGGTGAATTCATCCAGCGCCGCCCGAAGATCGCGGAACGGCAGCACGGCATTGCGCGGGAACTTCAGGGTGCTGCCCGCGTCGAACGGCAGCGCTGGCGCGTCCGGCGACGGCGCCGGGTTGAGGGTGTGCCAGGACTGCAGCTCGCCGTCCTCGGACTCCTCGGTGAAGTTCAGGACCCCGACCTCGGACTCCACGTCGGTCACGATCCGGATCTGCTGGTAGGGCCCAGCGGCTTCGGGATCTTCGTGCGGCCGGTCCCAGACGTAGAGATGGCAGGCGCCGAGCCGCTGCGGTCGCAGCACCCGGTCCACGAGCGCGGCCTTGTCCTCCTCGGTCTGCGCGTAGTGCCGGTCGCCGTCAGCCACCGCGGTCGTGACGGTCACGCCCAACTCGGTGTTGCGGGCCCCGATCGCCTCGGCGCGCAGCCCTTCCAAGCAGATCCGCGCCTCCTTGAGCGCTTTGATCGCCGCGCCCTGGTGGAACACCAGGTCACCCCAGTACGGGTGACCGAGCACCTTGTTGAGGTCGTCGTAGACGGCGTGCGTCGTCTCGATCAGCTTGTCCAGGGCGTCGACCGGAACATCGGCGAGGCGAGCGAACACGACCGCAGGTGGTTCGAGCGGGCCGGTCTCCTCGTGCGCTGGATTCGACATGCCTTCCCCGCATCCACTTCGATCATGGACGACCCCCAGGACGCCCAGCCCAGATCTCGATTCCCCAGAGGCTACCGCGCGTCAACCCGCGGCCCCGCAGCGCCATCGGCGGTCAGCTGGCGCAGTCCCGCAGCACACCGATCGCTGGCTCGTCGCGAACCGAGCCGAGCGACAATAACGCCCGCGCCAACCCGTCGGCGTCGTCGAATCCGAGTTCCTCGACCAGGTCGTCGGGCAGGCTGAGCATCGACAGCGCCACCCCGAGCATGCCCGCGTCCAGCAGCCCAGCGCCGCGACGGCTCATCCGGCGGCCCACCGCGGCGTGCAACTCGACCGCAGTGTCCACATTGGCCCCGGTGATGTCCCCGAGGGCGGCCCGCACATCGGAATTGCGCACCGCTTCGAGGTGCAGTTCGAACAGCGCCAGGAACTGCGATCGCGCGTTGGTGGACATCCGCCGCAGCATCGCCGCGTACAGCGCCGCGACGTCCTCGCCGGTGACATCGGCGGGAATCTGGCTGCGCAGCACGTCCAGCGCAGCGGTGTGCTGCGCGGCGAGATACCGTGCCACGGCCAGGAACAGCGCGCTGCGCGTCGGGTAGTAGTTCTTGGTGGTGCCTTCGGGAACCTCGGCTTCGCGGTCGATGGCGCGGTGGGTGAGCCCCCGACCACCTTCCCTGGCCAGCACTTCGATGGCGGCCTCGGCGAGCAGTTCCCGGCGGTTGCCTCGTTGCGGCATGCATCCCCTGGCGGTTCGATCTTGGTTGCTGATCAACAGCGTAGCCCGTGCACCACAGCAGTGGTGGGCAGGGGCGCGCGGACACCTTGACCGACATCCGACAGATTGGTATAGACCTCATGTTCCCCGATCGCCTCGCCACAGGAGCGCAACATGTCGGAAAACGGCCCGGTCCACGCCGAGCACACCCTGGAGCACTTGCGAAAGATCGGCGCGCACAACGCCGACAACCTGCGTACCGCCGCCGACCGGCTGTTCGCCGCCGTCCGGGCGGACGGCCTGGTGTTCACCGCCGGTGCGGGCCACTCGCTGGCGGGTGTGATGGAGTCCTTCTACCGGGCCGGGGGCCTGGCCGCGGTCCGGCCGCTGTACCACCCCGACCTGCTACCGCTGCACGGCGCGGTGGCCAGCACCAAGACCGAACGCCGCAGCGGGCTGGCCGAAGAGGTGCTCACCGCGGCCGGATTCCGGGGTGGCGCGGATGCGCTCGTGGTCTTCTCCAACTCCGGGGTGAACCCGTACCCGGTGGAACTGGCCAAACTAGCGCGCGCGGCCGGATCAGCGGTCGTCGCGATCACCTCGCCCGCCGCGAGCGCCGAAGCCCCGAAGCGCGCCGGGACAACGCTGGCCGAGCAAGCCGAAATCGTGCTGGACACCAAGGTGCCCGGCGGTGACGCCAGCTACCCGACGGCCGCCCCGGTGACCGCGCCGCTGTCCTCGTTGGCCAACGCGTTCCTGTGGAACATGCTGCTGGTGCAGATGTACAACCAAGCCGCCGCCGCGGGCATCGAGCTGCCGGTCTGGCGCAGCTCGAACACCATCGGCGGCGACGAGGCCAACGCGGCCAACCTCGCGCACTACGGCGAACGGGTGCCGGGCCTGCGCTGATTCAGGGAGTGCGCGGATTGGCACACCAATCCGCGCGCCCTCTTACTCCGAGCCGAACTTCTCGGCCAACTCCACGATGCGACGCAGCTGCGCGGCCCGCTCGGCCGCGAGCTGCTGCTCGGGATCAACCGCCTCGTCGGCCTGCACCAGCAGCGCCAGCGTCTCGCGGACAGCGCCGACCGGCGGTTGGCAGACCACTTCGGCGAGCTGATCCACCGCCGCGTCGAGCTGATCGGGCTCGACGACGGAGTTCGCCAAACCGAGCCGCAGAGCCTCCTCGGCCTGAATTTCCCGGCCGGTCAGGCAGATCTCCACCGCTCTCGCATAACCCACAGTCCTGACCAGCGGCAACGTGCCGCCAAGATCCGGCACGAGACCCCACGACGCCTCGGCCATGCGCAACCGGGCGTCGGTGGCCAGCACGCGCAGATCGCATGCCAAGGCGAGCTGGAACCCCGCACCGACGGCATGCCCCTGCACTGCCGCGATGCTGACCCTGTCGGGCTCGCGAAGCCAGCTGAACCCCTGCTGGAACCCGGCGATCTCGGCATCGGCCTGTTCGGTCGGACGCCGGGCGAGTCCCCCCAGCCCAGGCGCCCCGTCCACGTCGGCGAACCCGAGGAGTCGACGATCCAACCCGGCCGAGAACGACCGACCGGCGCCGCGCAGCACCACCACCCGGACCTCCGCGCCGAGGCATCGACCGACCTCCCGCAACGCCTGCCAGGTGTGCGGTGTCTGCGCGTTGAGCTTGTCCGGGCGGTTCAAGGTGATCGTGGCCCGCCGCCCGTGGATCGTGAGCCCCACACCGCCACGATCCAACAGGTCGGCGTCCACTATCGACTCCGCCAAGCGGACCTCCGTTGCAGATCTGAGCAGATCGCTGGAGTCATGTTATGTCGAATGGAGGCGGCCGGTGGCCGCCGTGCTCACTTCTTCTTCGAACGCGTCGCGCCCCCACGGCCACGCAGCTGAACGCCTGATTCGCTCAGGACGCGGTGCACGAACCCGTAGGATCGGCCGGTTGCCTCCGCCAGAGCGCGGATGCTCGCCCCCTTCTCGTACTTCTTTCTCAGGTCACTGGCAAGCTTGTCCCGCGCACTACCTGTGATGCGCGCGCCTTTCTTCAGCTCAGCCACGGTGTCCCCGCCTTCCCTCTGAGCAGGTCGGGCCTCGCGACCCCTGTCAGCGCAATGATCGAACAGGAAAGGCAGGAACGCCAGGCGATCATGGAAAAAAGATCGGCCAACGGTCGAGATGACCACGCGGCGATCACCGGAATGCACTAATCCATCCGTAGTAGCGCGCGCTGCGAGCGCAACCACGGCTAGGCCAGTTGGACGAGCTCCAGGTAGTCATCCGACCAGTGGTCTTCGGTACCGTCCGGCAATAGGATGACCCGTTCCGGCTCAAGCGCCTGCACCGCGCCCGGATCGTGCGTGACCAGCACGACTGCCCCGGTGAAGTTGCGCAGCGCGTCGAGCACCTGCGCGCGGCTGGCCGGGTCGAGGTTGTTGGTCGGCTCGTCCAGCAGCAGCACGTTCGCCGCGCTGGAGACCAGGCCAGCCAGCGCGAGCCGGGTTTTTTCACCACCGGAGAGGGTGCCCGCGGGCTGCTGCAACTGCTCGCCCTGGAACAGGAACGCGCCGAGCAGCGTGCGCAGCTGCTGCTCACCGGTGTCCGGGGCCGCGCTGCGCACGTTCTCCCACACCGTCGCGTCGTGGTCCAGGGTCTCGTGCTCCTGCGCGAAGTACCCGATGCGCAGCCCGTGACCAGGTACGACCTCGCCCGAGTCGGGGTGCTCCATGCCGCCCAGCAGCCGCAGCAGGGTGGTCTTGCCAGCGCCGTTGAGACCGAGCACCACGACCTTCGAGCCGCGGTCCACGGCGAGGTCCACACCGCTGAAGATCTCCAGCGAGCCGTAGGACTTCGACAGCCCGTCCGCGGTCAGCGGAGTGCGCCCGCACGGGGCAGGTTCCGGGAAGCGGATCTTGGCGACCTTCTCCTGTGCCTGTTCGGTCTCCGCCTCGGCCAGCAGTTTCTCCGCCCGGCGGGCCATGTTCTGCGCGGCGACCGCCTTGGTGGCCTTGGCCCGCATCTTGTCCGCCTGCGCCAGCAGCGCTGACGCCTTCTTCTCGGCGTTGGCGCGCTCGCGGCGGCGGCGCTTCTCGTCGGCCGCGCGCGCGTCCTGGTAGCGCGTCCAGTCCATGTTGTACACGTCGGCTTCGCCGCGGATGGCGTCCAGGAACCACACCTTGTTGACCACGGCGGCCAGCAGATCGACGTCGTGGCTGATGACCACCAGACCGCCGTCGTGGTTCTTGAGGAAGTCGCGCAGCCAGTTGATCGAGTCGGCGTCGAGGTGGTTGGTCGGCTCGTCGAGCAGCAGCGTGCTCGCCGACCGGCCGCCGGGTCCGGCTTCGGAGGCGGCGAACAGGATCCGGGCCAGCTCGACGCGGCGGCGCTGACCGCCGGAGAGCGTGCTCAACGGCTGGTTGAGCACCCGGTCGGGCAGGCCGAGGTTGCCGCAGATCCGTCCGGCCTCGCTTTCGGCCGCGTAGCCGCCGCGGGCGGCGAAGCGCTCCTCCAGTCGGCCGTAGCGGGCGATCGCCTTGTCCCGCGCCCGCTCGTCGACCAGTTCGGCCATCGCGGTCTGGGTCTTCTCCATGTCGCGGATCAGCTGGTCCAGGCCGCGGGCGGAGAGCACCCGGTCCTTGGCGGTCACGGTGAGGTCGCCTTCGCGCGGGTCCTGCGGGAGGTAGCCGAGTTCGCCGCTGCGGACCACATCACCGCCGTACGCTTGGCCTTCGCCAGCCAGCACGCGCAGCGTGGTGGTCTTTCCCGCGCCGTTTCGACCCACCAGGCCGACCCGGTCGCCGGGCTGAACGCGCAAAGTCGCGTCGGAGAGCAGGATGCGGGACCCGGCGCGCAGTTCCAGGCCGGTGGCAGCAATCAAAGGAAACTCCGGGATCTAGTGGTCGAGCAGTTCCACGAACACGCCCACCGGCCGGGACCGAGTGGGCGTAGAGCACCGCGGGTTAACTGGCGGTTGGAGTGGCGCGGGGAACCCGGACCACGAAACGCTTGCTGACCACGAATTCAGTGTAACGGGCGATGTCGAGCGAATTGATCGCGGATCTCATCGCCTCGGTCACACCTGATCGGCGCCGCGCACCTCGATCTCGACCGCGATCGCCCGCCGGGCGGCGTCGTCGAGCACCGCACGACGCGGTTCGGGCACGTCAAGCACCCGGTCCTCGGCACGGGCGAGCAGTTCCGCCAGCCTGGTGTCCGCCCGCAGCGACTCCAACGCATGCTTGTCACCGCCGAGCACCACGGCGTCCAACCGATCACGCAACGGCAGCAGCAGGCGGACGACGGCGTCGGCCGCCGCATCCAGGGAGCGCCGCGACTGACCCTCGCGACGCCGCGCGAAACGCTGCTGCGACCAGCCGCCCGCCTTGTTCCGACCGTGCACCAGGTGCCGGTCGGTTGCGGACTGCTCGACCTTGCCGTCGTAGGAGATGCCCACGCTGTGCGCGCCCAAGCGCACCAGCACCAGGCCGATCCGCCGCGGCCGGTTCAGGTGCTCGACCAACGTCCGCACCGCCAGCCCCGGTTGCTCGCCGTGCGGCGGTGGCAGTGGCCCGAACGGCACGTCGACCGACGCCGACGCACCGTCTGCGGCATGCACCTCGACCCGGCGGGCTTGCACGGCGGTGCGCGCCGCGCCGCCGTGGGACGCGGCGAACCGGTCGAACCAGCCCGCCACCCGTTCCGGGGCCACTTCGACCGCGCGCCCGCCGCCCGCGAGCTGGCGAACCCGGCTCACAGCACGAACGTGTCGTTCCACAGCTGGGTGGTCCGGCCCGAGAGGGCCTCCAGCAGTGCGGCGGCCTGATCATCGGTGAGCGAGGCGACGAAGTCGATCACCGCCCGGCCGCGGGCCATCCGCTCCAGGTGCTCGGCATCGATCTCGTCCGGCTCGCCCGGCGCGACCAGCAGCTCCGGGTCGTCGCTGCGCAGTTGCGAGAACTCGGCGCGGGCCCGCTCGAACAGATCCCGCAACCGGTGCGGCAGCCGGGCGGCCTCGCTGCGGTCGATCAACCAGTTGTCCAGCGCCTCGACGAGCTTGCTCAGCAGCCGGTCCTGGCCGCGCTGGTGCAGCGCGAGGTCGGGGCGTTGCAGCACGAACCGGCGGTGCACGAACTTCAGCACCTGCACCTCGTGCCACTGCTCGACGGCCAGCGCCACGTGCCCGGACCGGGTGCTCGGGTGCTCGACGACCTGGATGCCCTCCACCAGGCGCTGGGTCCACTCCCCGGAGAAGGCTGCGACCGCCTGTTCGGCCTGCTGGGACCGGTCGAAGGGCACTTCCAGCAGCTTGGTCACCAGGTTGGCGACGACCTTCTTGACCGCGCTGACGAACGCTTCGTCGTCGGCGATCCAGCCGTCCTTGGCGTGCAGGCGGCGGCGCAGCCGCTCCAGCGAACCGCCGGAGCGCGACTCGTCGTCGGCGAGGTCGGCGTCGCCGCGGTTGGCGAACTCGACGGCGTGCCCGAGCCACTCGGTCAGCTCGTGCGAGACGCTGGTGTGCTGCAGGATGCCGACGCGGTGGAAGTCCTCCAGGTCGTGGATCGCGTAGGCGATGTCGTCGGCGGTGTCCATGATCGACGCCTCGACGGTCTGCTGCCAGTCGTCGAGGCGGCCCCGGCACGCCGCGCGGGCGTCGATCATGTCGTCGAGTTCGGTGCTGTAGCAGGAGAACTTCGCCGAGCCGCTGCCCGGCTGGTCCACCGGTTCGGACGCGCCGCGCGGCGGCGTCGGCAGGTGCCGGGGGTGCGGTTGCGGGCGGGAAAGCCGCGTCCACGGGTACTTCAGCAGCGCGGCCCGCACCGCCGCGGTCAGGTCCAAGCCGTCGCCGTCGATGCCGCGCACGTCGATGCGGGTGACCACCCGGTAGGTCTGGGCGTTGCCCTCGAAGCCGTCGGGCAGCGCGAACCGCTGCCGGGCCAGCCGGTCCAGCACGCTCTCGCCGAGGTGCCCGAACGGCGGGTGACCGAGGTCGTGGCCGAGCCCGGCGGCCTCGACCACGTCCAGGTCGCAGCCGCCGAGCCGGTGCAACCGGGCCAGGTCGTCGGGATTGGCCATCAGCCGCTCGGCGATCGCCCGCGCGACCTGCGCGACCTTGAGGCTGTGCGTCAGCCGGTTGTGCAGCAGCAGACCCGAACCGCTGGCGCTGACGACCTGCGTCACGCCGCCGAGGCGGGCGAAGAACGCCGAGCTGGCCACCCGGTCGCGGTCCGCCCGGAACGGGCTGGCGGCGAGATCACCAGGGATTTTGCGCGGACCGGAGCGGCCACTGCGCCGACTCGTCCGAGAAGGCTGCACATCCTGCATGGCCACACGCTAGCCGCCCGCACGGCGATTTCCGCGGTGGCCGTGATCTGATTCGGTGGTGGATGTCGTTGTGGTGGGTGGCGGCCCGGCGGGTCGTGCGGCGGCAGCGGCGTGCAGCGACACCGGTCTGCGGGTCACGCTCGTCGATCCGGCGCCGCGCCGCGTCTGGCCGCACACCTACGGCACCTGGCGCGACGAACTACCCGCGTCGGTGCCATCGACGGCACTGGCGTCGGTCCAGCAGCGGATGCTGGTGCACGGCACTGACCCGCACGAATGGCGGAGGCCGTACGCGGTGCTGGACAACACGGCGCTCTGGAAGCACTTCTGGCGCGCTGACGTCGTCGAGGTGACCGGCCGCGCGATGGCCGCCGAGCACGGACCGACCGGGTCGACGGTGGTGCTCAAGGACGGTCGGCGGATCGCCGCGGCGGTGGTGGTCGACGCCACCGGCCCGGCCAAGGCACTCTCCGGTGGCCGACCAGCGCACACCTCGGCGCAGCAGACCGCGGTCGGCTGGGTGGTGAACGCGGCAGCTGCGGAACCGTTCTGCGGCCCGGACACCGGGGTTTTCATGGACTGGCGCCCGGCTCCGCAAACCCGCGGCGGCTGGCCGACCTTCCTCTACGCCGTCCACCTCGGCCCGGATCGGGTGCTGTTGGAGGAGACGTCGCTGGCCCGCCGCCCGGCGCTGCCGTTGGCGTTGCTGCGCAGGCGGCTGGCCGGGCGGCTCGCCGCAGCCGGGCTGGACGAGGCGGAGCGGATCGACGAGGAGCGGGTGCGGTTCCCGGTGGACGACCAGCTGCCCCGGCCGGGACGGGTGATCCCCTTCGGCGCGGCGGCGGGCTTCGTGCACCCGGCGACCGGTTTCAGCGTGGCGACGTCGCTGCGCCGCGCGCCGTGGCTGGCGGCGGCGATCAGCGCCGGGCTCCCGTCCGGCCCGGCCGTCGCGGCCCGTGCCAGCTGGTCGATCCTGTGGCCGCCGAACGCGGTGGCCGCGCACGTGCTGCGGCATCGGGCGCTGCGCGCCCTGCTGTCGCTGCCGCCGGATCTGGTGCCGGTCTTCTTCGAGGCGTTCTTCCGGCTGGACGAGCCGCACCGGAGGGAATTCCTGGCCGCCGAGGCCAGCCCGGCCGGGACCGCGGCGGCGATGTCGGCGCTGTTCCGCGGTTCGCCGTGGAAGATCCGCCGACGCCTGGTGCTGGGCGGCCTGTCGGTGGGGCACCCACCGGCCCGCCACGGCCTCGGCGGCGGTTGACGAATCATGTCCGGCAAATTACGCGAATGTAATTGCGGTTACCGTATTCACACCAAGTGCACCAATCGTGCAAGGTGAAGTCGCTTTTTGGGCGCCAAATCCCTACAGATCGTAAGGAAACCGCTCCGTATCGTTGTGTTGATGGCCACAGGATTACCGACCGGCTGATGTTCCCCCCTGGTCAGGCAAGCTAGGTTGGTCTGCGGGGAGAGAGAGGTCCTCCGCCCAGGAGGAGGAACACTGAGATGTCGGTGAACAGGTCGTGAACAACGTCGATGGAGCGGCATGAGTCCGGGCAACATCGACTCCGTGCTTGCGCTGGTTGACGAAGTGCGCTTCGCGTTCCAGCCGTTGATCAACATCAAGACCGGCGCCATCGTCGCGGTCGAGGCGTTGGCCCGGCCTGCGGGAGCGCATGTCCAGGACCTGTTCCGGGAAGCGGCCCGGCGGCGACGGCTGACCGAGCTGGACGTGGAACTCGCCATAGCCGCGTTGAATTCGACCTCGGAGCACGAATCGCTGCTGCCCCTGCACCTGAACATCTTCGGCGGCACGGTGACCCACGACCTCGCCCGGCTCGATCTGGTGCGCAAGAAGCTGCGCGAGATCGGCCGCCGCGAGCAGGAGGTGACGCTGGAGATCGGTCCGCCCTTCGCCAAGCTGAACCGCGACCAACTGCTCAGCGGGGTGGAGAAGCTGCGCGCCGACGGCTTCCAGATCGCCCTGGACGGCGTGGGCGAAGGCGACGTCCCGCTGACCTTGGTCGCCGACATCGGCCCCGCGATGGTGAAGCTCGACCGAGGCGTGGTCCAGGGCCTGCCGGACAGCTCGGCGCGGGCGGCCGTCGTGGAGTCGGTCCGCCACCTCTGCGAGTCGACCGAGAGCCAACTGGTGGCCGAAGGGGTGGAGAACGAGCGCCAGCTGACGGCCCTGCGGCACCACGGAGTTCGTTTGGTGCAAGGGAATCTGCTCGCACCGGCGGCCCGGCGGCCACCGACGGCGACCAACGTCCCCGGCGTGGCGGCGGAAGTGACCGACCCGCACGTGCCGTCGATCAGCACCCTGGCGAGCGGGCCGCGGGTGACGGAGTTCCTGTCCCCGGCGACGATGCTGCCGATCGACGTGACCGCGGACAAGGTGCGCAGCGTGTTGGCCGACCGCCCGGAGATCAGCGGCGTGGTGCTGGTCGACGAGCAGAACCGGCCGAAGTGGACCATCGACCGCAACCGGTTCCTGCTGGCGGTGACCGGCCCGTACGGGCACGCCCTGCACGCCAAGCGCCCGGCGTCGCGGCTGGCCGACGAGCCGCGGGTGGTCAACACGGCGACGACGGCGATCGAAGCGCTGAACATGGTGACCCGCTCCGACCAGTACCGGATGTACGACGACGCGATCGTCGTGGACGAATCCGGCCGTTGCCTGGGCGCGGTCCGGGCTGGCGACCTGATCCGCGGCATGGCGGAGTTGAAGGTGGAGGAGGCCGCCGCGCTGAACCCGCTGACCCGGCTGCCGGGCAGCGAGGCGATCGCGCGCGACGTGGCCCGCCGGATCGCCTCCGGTGAGATCTTCGCGGTGAGCTGGCTGGACATCGACGGCTTCAAGACGGTCAACGACACGGCGGGCTTCTCCGCGGGCGACGACCTGATCCGCGCGATCGGCCGCAGCCTCACCGATGCGGCGACGTCGTTGAGCTCGGTGCAGGTGGGACACGTCGGCGGCGACGACTTCCTGCTGGTGGCCGACCTGGACGACCTGGTGGCGCTGGCCGAAATGGTGCTCGACCCGCCGCGTTCGGCGGGCGAACTCGACGTGAGCATGTCGTTGGCCACCCTGGTGTGCACGCACAACACGGTCGACAGCTACGACGAGGTGTCCCGCAAGTTGGCGCCGCTGAAGCAGCACGCCAAGTCGCTGCACGGCTCCAGCTGGGTCATGTCGCGACCGGGCTCGGATCGCATCGAGGTGCTTCGCGGGGCTCAAGCTGGGACACCACCGCCACCGCCAGGTTTCCCGACGCACGACCCGGAACAGCTGCCCAGCCGCGGTTGGTAAATCCGGCAACAACAACGCACCTGCGCGCCAACAGCGGAAACACCGCGCGGAATGCCGTTTTCCGCACCAATCACCCTTTTCGACGATTGCCCCGCCAACCCGAGATCCCCCTAGGCTGGTAACCGGACACCGGTTGACAACGATGTCAAGTCGTGGGAGGGCAAGTGCGACCACACCGACGCCGGATCGCCGCCAGTGCCGCGCTGCTGCTCACCGCGCTGATCGCGGCCCAGTTACCCGCCGCCGCGCAACCCGCCGACCCGGTCCAGGCGGTGAACACCTTCATCGGCACCAAGGACGAGGGCAACACCTTCCCGGGCGCAGCCGCACCGTTCGGCATGGCGCAGGTCAGCCCGATCGGTTCGCACTACGCGGGCTGGCAGTACGACGACGCCCGGATCAAGGGCTTCGGGCACTTCTTCCTCTCCGGCGCGGGGTGTTGGGAACAGGGCGGGTTGATCTCGACCCTGCCGACCACCGGCAGCATCGGCGCGGGAACTGGCCACGACTTCGACATCGGCACCCCGTCCACTTTCGACCAGGAGAACTACGCGGCGGCCGCCACGCACGACGGCGAGGTCGGCGACGCGGGCTACTACCGCACCCGGCTGACCGACTACGGCGGCATCGATGTCGAGGCGACCGCGGACACCAGGATCGGCGTCGAGCGCTACACCTTCGACAGCGGCAACCCGAAGCACGTGTTCCTCAACGTCGGCCAGGCGAACGCGCGCAACCCGGTCAAGGCCAGCGGTCTGGAGGTCGTCGACGACCAGACGGTGCGGGGTTGGGTGCGCAGCAAGGGTTTCTGCGGCGGCCGGGACTACACGCTGTGGTTCACCACGCGCTTCGACAAGCCGCTGAGCTCGTTCGGCACCTGGCAGCCCGACGGCGGGCAGTTCGACCGCAGGTCGGTATCCGGCGCCGAGGGCCTGCGCGGCGCGTGGCTGACCTTCTCCGACCCCCAGGTCACCGCGACGACGGCAATATCCTATGTGGACGCCAGCGGCGCGGATGCCAATCTGGCGGCGGAAGGTTCCGACGGCTCACGACTGCGCGGGTTCGACCAGGTGCGGCAGCGCACCCAGGAGCGCTGGAGCCGGGAGCTCGACCGGATCGAGGTCTCCGGCGGAAGTCCGGACGACAACGCGGTGTTCTACACCTCGCTCTACCACGTCTTGTTGCAACCGCTGACCGCGACGGATGCCGATGGCCGCTACCGGGGTTTCGACGAGCTGATCCACCGCGCCGACGGCTGGACCTACTACCAGTACTTCTCGCTGTGGGACACCTATCGGACGCAGAACCAGTTGTTGGCACTGCTGGTTCCGGACCGCGCCCGCGACATCGCCCGCAGCGTACTGACCATCCACGAGCAGGGCGGCTGGCTGCCGAGGTGGGCCTACGCGAACTTCGAGACGAACACCATGACCGGCGACCCGGTCGCGCCGTTCCTCGTGGACCTGTGGCGCTTCGGCGCGCTGGACGGCAGCGAGGCGCAGGCGTACCAAGCGCTGTGGCAGAACGCCACCGAAGTCCCGCCAGCGGAGTCGCCGTTCGAGGGCCGCGCTGGCAATCCTTCTTACCTGGCACGGGGTTTCGTGCAGTACGACCCGAACTTCCCGAAGAAGGGCCAGGACGTCGACCCGGCGCACGGCGGCTCGGCGACGATGGAGTACGCGCTGGCGGACTGCTCGCTGTCGTTGCTGGCCGGGGCGCTGGGCCGGGCCGATGACGCCGCCGCGCTGGCCGAACGCGGCCGGTCGTGGCGCAACTCCTGGGATCCGCAGGTAGCCGATCCGGAGCGGGGCTTCACCGGATTCCCGCGGCCCCGCAATGCGGACGGCTCCTGGTTCCAGCCGTACGAACCCATCTCGGACAAGGGTTTCCACGAGGGCACCGCGTGGCAGTACCAGTGGTTGACCCAGCAGGACGTGCCCGGACTGCTCGATGCGGTCGGCGGCGCGGACCAGGCCGGTAAGCGCCTGGACACCTTCTTCGCCTACGACCTGCTGGTGCGGGATCCCGCCCGCACCGCGCGGGAGGAGTGGGTGATCGACCCGTACGACTACTACGGGCAGTTCAGGTACAACCCGAACAACGAGCCCGACCTGCACTCGCCGTGGATGTACGCGCTGATCGGCCAACCGGCGAAGACCGCCGCGGTGGTGCGCGCCCAGCAAACCCTGTTCACCAACGCACCGGACGGGGTGACCGGCAACGACGACCTCGGCACCATGTCGGCCTGGTACGTCTTCAGCGCTCTGGGCCTGTACCCGACAACTCCCGGAACCGGCCAATTCGTGCTGAACGCACCACGATTCACCAGCGCCGTCGTGGAACTGCCCGGCGGACCGCCGCTGACGATCAACGCGCCCGGTGCGGACGGCTCGAAGTTGCAGTACATCGACGAAGTGCGGGTATCCGGGGCTCCGCAGGAGCAGGTGTGGGTGGACCTGGAGCGGTTGCGGGCGGGCGCCGTGCTCGAACACCGCCTCGCCGAGCAACCCACCGACTGGGCCACCAGCCCCGACGCCGCGCCCGTTTCCCCCTGCGCGGCAACGTGATCGTCAACACGACTACGCGTACGCGATCCACCGCCCGCAGGCGATGACCCCGATCCACACCACCAGAGACACCGCCCCGGCAGCCACCGCGGGCAGGGGCGTGTCGCCGACCTCCCACTCCCCGACCCGTCGGTAGACGCCGAAGTGGAACACCGCGATATTGGCCCCGGCAACGGCGAGCAGCGCGACCTTGAGCTGGAAGGCGGGATTGGCGGCCAGGCTCACCGCGCTGCTGCTGAAAAGCAACAGCCCGCTGCAAACGGCCACGGCGAACCCGATCCGCGAGGCGGGCAGCAGGAGCCCGGCGACCTTGCGCACCGGAAGCGAACTGGCCACCCCGAGCAACCGCAGGTCGAACCCGGCCGCGGCACCGACCAGCACGGCGAGTCCGACCAGGTGCACGACTTCCAGCACCGGGTACGCGAAACCGCCCCCGACGAACTGGGCGATCGGGCTGCCCTGGAGCAGCGTCAACAGGTCGTCGAACAAGATCAACCACCGGTCGAGCGGCGGCGCACCAGGACGACACCGCCGACGATCCCCGCCACCACCACGACACCCGCGATGCTCGCGATCGCGACGGTGGCACCGGACCCGCCGTCGGCGGGAGCGGCCGCGGCGTCACCTGCCGGGCACGCGTCCGGCATGTCGGAGATGTCGTCGTCGTTGATCACCCACTGGCCGTCGGGTCGGGCCATCGCCATGATGCGGAACTCGCCGTCGTACTCGCTGCCCTGCGCGCAGCGCGGGTACGCCACGGCCCGCATCTGGTGGCCCTGCTCGGGCCGCGCGGCATCGTCGATGAAACCCGAGGTGACGGTCCCGTCGAGCAGGAACGTGTGCTGTCCACCCGGCGAGGACTGCAGGAGATCGGAAACCTTGCGCCCGGCGCCTTCGTCCAGCGGCGCCAGGCCGCTGCGGTCCTCCGGCAGGGCGGCGTCCGGTGGCACGTCGACGACCAGGCTGCCGTGCGGCATGCGCCAGTCGCTGGAGACCACCGTCCCGGCGATGTAGACCGGCTGACCCACCGCGTACTCCCCGGTCAGGCCGTGGTGCGCGTACGCAGCACCGGGGACGGCCAGTAGCGCGGCCGCGACCACCGCGCAGACACCCGACCAACGACCTCGACCGATCACGCCGACCTCCAGTCAAAACACCCAAAGGGAACAGATGATCGGAAATCTAGCGCCACCGGCCCCATCACGTCAGCAGTTCGCGAGTAAAAGCTCGCGAAATTCTGGTGACGCCCACCCGGCCGTGGTGTCAGACCGGTCCTGGTCGCGGAGTGCTGCGCTGCGCCAGCCGCGACTTCGGGTGAGGACCGCTGTGCAGGAATAGGATTTCACGGCAGTGGCCCCCGTGTTGAGCCGACACAGCGACTCGCACGGGGGCCACTGCCCCAGAACCGAATGAAAAGCGGGAAATCAGACCGTGAAGCCGAGGGCGCGCAGTTGTTCGCGGCCCTCTTCGGTGATCTTCTCCGGGCCCCACGGCGGCATCCACACCCAGTTGATGCGGAAGTCGTTGACCAGCCCGCCACCCGGCCCGCTGGTCAGCGCGGCGCGCGCCTGGTCCTCGATGACGTCGGTCAGCGGGCAGGCCGCCGAGGTCAACGTCATGTCGACGGTAGCGGTGTTGTCCTGCTCGACGCGGATGTCGTACACCAGACCGAGATCGACGACGTTGATCCCCAACTCCGGGTCCACCACGTCGCGCAACGCTTCCTCGACGTCCTCCAGCGCGGCGACCTCAGCGGACGGCGCAGCCTGCTCGGGCAACGCCTCGGCGCTGCGCACCACGTCGGTTTCCTGCACCAGGGCTTCGTCGCTCATGACAGTTCCGCCTCTCCGCGTTTCACTGTTCCGCCTCTCCGCGATTCACAGTGGTGGTTGCGTCCAACCGAATCTCCCGTTTCGTGGTTTCTTGTGGCTGGCTTGCGTCACGGTCCCCTGGGGTGCGGTTGAGGAGGACTGAGGTTGACACAGGGCTACTCATGACGCCTCCTCAACCACGACACGCGACACCGCGTCCTTGAAAGCCATCCAACCCAGCAATGCGCACTTCACGCGCATCGGGTACTTCGCCACACCCGCGAACGCGATGCCGTCCTCCAGCACATCCTCGTCCGGCTCGACCTTGCCGCGGCCGTGCATCAGCTCGCTGAACGCCGCCTCGGTGCTCATCGCGTGCCGCAGCGGCTTGCCGACGACCAGGTCGGTGAGCACCGACACGGAAGCCTGGCTGATCGAACAGCCCTGCCCCGCGTAGGACACGTCGTCGACGATCGCGTCCGCGTCCGTCCCGGTCAACCGCACCCGGAGGGTGACCTCGTCACCGCAGGTCGGGTTGATCTGGAACGACTCGGCATCGAAGGGTTCCCGCAGGCCGTGGCGGTGCGGTTTGCGGTAGTGGTCCAGGATGATTTCCTGGTACATCTGCTCCAGCTGCATCAAGAATTCTCCGGCAGTCCCGATCAAGCCACCCCGAAGAAGCGCTGCGCCTCGCGCACCGCATCCACCAACGCCTTGACCTCGTCGAGTTCGTTGTACAGGTAGAACGACGCCCGCACGGTCGCCGGAATTCCCATCCGGCGGTGCAACGGCCATGCGCAGTGGTGTCCGACGCGAACCTCGACGCCCTGATCGTCCAGCACCTGACCGGCGTCGTGCGGGTGCACGCCGTCGATCACGAACGACACCGCGCCACCGCGGTGCTCGGTGTTGGTCGGGCCGATGATGCGCACCCCGTCGATCGCCGACAGTTCCCGCAGCGCCAGCTCGGTGAGCTGCCGCTCGTGGTCGGCGATGCGGTCCATGCCGATCACGCTCAGGTAGTCCACGGCCGCGCCCAACCCCACGGCCTGCGAGGTCATCGGCACGCCCGCCTCGAACCGCTGCGGCGGCGCGGCGAAGGTGGATCGATCGATGTGCACCAGCTCGATCATCGAACCGCCGGTGATGAACGGCGGCATCGCGGCCAGCAGCTCGCGGCGCCCGTAGAGCACGCCGACCCCGGACGGGCCGAGCATCTTGTGCCCGGAGAACGCCGCGAAGTCCACGTCCAGCGCCTTGAAGTCCACCGGCGAGTGCGGCACCGACTGGCAGGCGTCCAGCACCACCAACGCGCCGACCTGGCGCGCCCGCGACACGATCTGCTCGGTCGGGTTCACCGTGCCAACCACGTTGGACTGGTGCACGAAGGCCACCACCTTGGCCCGCTCGGTGATCACACTGTCCACATCGGACAGATCCAGGCGGCCCTCGTCGGTGATCCCGAACCAGCGCAGCGTGGCGCCGGTGCGCTCGCACAACTGCTGCCACGGCACCAGGTTCGCGTGGTGCTCCATCTCGGTCACCACGACCTCGTCGCCCGGCCCGAGGCGGAAGCGCTCGGCCTCCGCCCCGGACGTGGCGGCGTTGCTCATGGCGTAAGCGACCAGGTTGATGCCCTCGGTGGCGTTCTTGGTGAACACCACCTCGTCGGCCTCGACACCGACGAAGTCGGCGATCCGCGCGCGGGCATCCTCGTACGCGTCCGTCGCCTCCTCGGCGAGCTGGTGGGCGCCGCGGTGCACGGCGGCGTTGGAGGTCTCCAGGAAGGAGCGCTCCGCGTCGAGCACCTGGCGCGGCCGTTGCGAAGTCGCCCCGGAGTCCAGGTACACCAGGCGACGTCCGTCGCGGATGGTGCGTCCCAGGATCGGGAAGTCCGCGCGGATCGCCGCCACATCCAGCGGCGTTGCGGTGCTCGCACCCGAGGTGCGAGGAGGCTGAACGGTCATGACTGGACGGCTGCCTCCTTCTTGCCGGTGAAGCGCACGTAGCCCTTCTCCTCCAGCTCGTCGGCGAGCTCGGCGCCACCGGACTCGACGACCTTGCCGTCGGCGAAGACGTGCACGAAGTCGGGGGTGATGTGCTTGAGGATCCGGGTGTAGTGCGTGATCAGCAGAACGCCCTTGCCGCCCTTGGCGTGGTAGGCGTTCACGCCCTCGGAGACGACCCGCAGCGCGTCGACGTCCAGACCGGAGTCGGTCTCGTCGAGGATCGCGAACTTCGGGTCCAGCAGGTCCAGCTGCAGGATCTCGTGCCGCTTCTTCTCACCACCGGAGAAGCCCTCGTTGACGCTGCGCTCGGCGAACGACGGGTCGATGTCCAGGCTCGACATGGCCTGCTTGACTTCCTTGACCCAGTGCCGGATCTGCGGCGCCTCGCCGCGGACCGCGGTCGCCGCGGACCGCAGGAAGTTCGACATCGACACGCCCGGCACCTCGACCGGGTACTGCATGGCGAGGAACAGACCGGCGCGGGCCCGCTCGTCGACGGTCATCTGCAGCACGTCCTCGCCGTCCAGCAGCACCGAACCCGAGTCGATCCGGTACTTCGGGTGCCCCGCGATGGCGTAGGCCAGCGTCGACTTGCCGGAGCCGTTCGGGCCCATGATCGCGTGGATCTCGCCCGAGCGGACGGTCAGGTTGACGCCGTTGAGGATCGGCTTGGCGCCTTCCTCAGCGGTGAGGACCGAGCCGTGCAGGTCCTTGATCTCCAGGGTGGCCATATCTTCTTCGTTCTCCTGGGTGTGTGAAAGCTTTGGTCAGGCGCCGACGACGGCGAGTTCTGCCTCGATCGCGGCTTCCAGCCGCTCCCGGACCGCGGGCACGGTGATCTTCTGCAGCAGTTCGCCGAAGAACCCGCGCACCACCAAGCGCCGGGCCTGGTCCTGCGGGATGCCGCGGGCCATCAGGTAGAACAGCTGCTCGTCGTCGAAGCGGCCGGTGGCGCTGGCGTGCCCGGCGCCTTCGATCTCGCCGGTCTCGATCTCCAGGTTCGGCACCGAGTCGGCCCGCGCGCCCTCGGTGAGCACCAGGTTGCGGTTGAGCTCGTAGGTGTCGGTGCCCTCGGCCGCGGCGCGGATCAGCACGTCGCCGATCCACACCGAGTGCGCCGAGTCGCCCTGCAGCGCGCCCTTGTAGAGCACGTTGCTGCGGCAGTTCGGCACCGCGTGGTCCACCAGCATCCGGTGTTCCAGGTGCTGCCCGGCGTCGGCGAAGTACAGGCCGAGCAGTTCGGCGTCACCGCCCCTGCCGCCGTAGGTGACGGTCGTGTTGACCCGCACCAGGTCGCCGCCGAGGGTGACGGCGAGGTGCCGGAACACCGCGTCACGGCCCAGGTTGGCGTGCTCGGAGCTGACCTGGGTGGCGTCGTCGGCCCAGTCGTGCACGGACACGACCCGCAGCTGCGCGCCGTCGCCGATGACGAACTCGACGTTGTCGCCCAGCGTGCCGGAGCCGCGGTAGTCGATCACCACGACGGCCTCGGCGAACTGCTCGGCGCGCACCTGCAGGTGCCCGAAGGCGACCTCGCCCTCGCCGGGGCCGTGCACCGTGATGGTGATCGGCTCCGCGGGCTTGGTGTCCTTGGGCACCGTGACCACGGTGGCCTCGGTGAAGGAGCTCCACGCCTGCGCGGCGATCCGGTCGGAGGGGACCCCGCCGTTGCCGATCCGCGCGTCGTCGCGGTCCACGGTCTCCACCGTCGCATC
This sequence comes from Saccharopolyspora soli, assembly GCF_022678645.1. Lineage (GTDB taxonomy): Bacteria > Actinomycetota > Actinomycetes > Mycobacteriales > Pseudonocardiaceae > Saccharopolyspora > Saccharopolyspora soli. The sequence continues at coordinate 85,605 of NZ_JALBWV010000015.1, forward strand.
CGCGCCGATGACCTCGACCTTGATGTTGCCGGTGGCAGTGGCGGAGCCATCGTGCAGGCCCTTGAGCCGCCGCATCGGCGTGAAGCGCCAATCCTCCTCGCGGCCGCCGGGCACCTCGAACGCCTCGACGTCGTAGGAGGTGAAACGGGCCCCGCGGGAGGACTGCGGGATACCCGTGCCACCGCCGTGCGAGTGCTCGCCGAGGCCGTGCTGGGCGTCGGTCTTGGTGGTGCTCATCTCAGCCGACGGCCCCTTCCATCTGCAGTTCGATCAGTCGGTTCAGTTCCAGCGCGTATTCCATCGGCAACTCGCGGGCGATCGGCTCGACGAAGCCGCGCACGATCATCGCCATCGCCTCGTCCTCGGTCAGGCCGCGCTGCATCAGGTAGAACAGCTGGTCCTCGCTGACCTTGGACACCGTCGCCTCGTGCCCCATCGACACGTCGTCGACCCGGACGTCCACGTACGGGTAGGTGTCCGAGCGGCTGATGGTGTCCACCAGCAGCGCGTCGCACTTGACGTTGGACGACGAGTGGTGCGCCCGCTTGGCGACCTTGACCAGGCCGCGGTACGAGGTGCGCCCGCCGCCCCGCGCGATCGACTTGGACACGATCGTCGAGGAGGTGTGCGGCGCCAGGTGCTCCATCTTCGCGCCCGCGTCCTGGTGCTGGCCCTCACCGGCGAAGGCCACCGAGAGCACCTCGCCCTTGGCGTGCTCGCCCATCAGGAACACCGACGGGTACTTCATGGTCACCTTGGAGCCGAGGTTGCCGTCCACCCACTCCATGGTGGCGCCCTCTTCGGCCTTGGCCCGCTTGGTGACCAGGTTGTAGACGTTGGTCGACCAGTTCTGGATGGTCGTGTACCGGCAGCGGCCGCCCTTCTTGACGATGATCTCCACGACCGCCGAGTGCAGCGAGTCGCTGGAGTAGATCGGCGCCGTGCAGCCCTCGACGTAGTGCACGTAGGCGCCCTCGTCGACGATGATCAGGGTCCGCTCGAACTGGCCCATGTTCTCGGTGTTGATCCGGAAGTACGCCTGCAGCGGGATGTCCACGTGCACGCCCGGCGGCACGTAGATGAACGAACCACCCGACCACACCGAGGTGTTCAGCGCGGAGAACTTGTTGTCCCCGGCCGGGATGACCGAGCCGAAGTACTCCTTGAAGATCTCCGGGTGCTCCTTGAGGCCGGTGTCGGTGTCCAGGAAGATGACGCCCTGGGCCTCCAGGTCCTCGCGGATCTTGTGGTAGACGACCTCCGACTCGTACTGGGCGGCGACCCCCGCGACCAAGCGCTGCTTCTCCGCCTCCGGGATGCCGAGCTTGTCGTAGGTGTTCTTGATGTCCTCGGGCAGGTCTTCCCAGGTCTGGGCCTGCTGCTCGGTGGAGCGGACGAAGTACTTGATGTTGTCGAAGTCGATCCCGGACAGGTCGGCGCCCCAGTTCGGCATCGGCTTGCGGTCGAACAACCGCAGCGCCTTCAACCGGGCTTCGAGCATCCACTCGGGCTCGTCCTTCTTGCCCGAGATGTCGCGGACGACGTCCTCGTCGAGGCCACGGCGGGCACTGGCGCCCGCGACGTCCGAGTCGGCCCAGCCGTACTCGTAGCCCCCCAACGTCGCGAGGGTCTCTTCCTGGCTGAGCTGGCCAGAGGCGTTGGGCGCCGTGGTGGGATTGCGCTGCTCGGCAGCGGCAGTCATACGGACTCCCCTCCATCAGGAATCGGGGCGGTGTTCTGCTGATCCTTCGGGACTGGAGCAGCAGAGGTTTCGGCGGGCTCCGGGCGATCGCCGCCCGAATCCGCGAACCGCGCGGTTGGTACGTGCGTGGTGCAGGCCGCATCACCGTTCGCGATGGTGGCCAGCCGCTGCACATGGGTACCGAGCACTTCGGCGAACGCCGCCGTCTCGGCCTCGCACAGCTGCGGGAAGTCCGCAGCGACGTGCGCCACCGGGCAGTGGTGTTGGCAGAGCTGTTCGCCACTTCCAACGCTACGCGTCGAGGCAGCGTAACCCTCCCTGGTGAGCGCGTCGGCGAGGACCTCCGCGCGCTCGGCCGGGCTGGCCGCGGCCGCTAGCACCTCCCGGTGGTTGGCCACCAACGCGGCCATCCGCCGGTCGGCGAACTCGCGGACCGCCTGCTCTCCCTCGTGCTCGGCGATGAATCGCAGCGCCGCCACCGCCAGGTCGTCGTAGGCGTGTCCGAACCGCGCCCGGCCCACCTCGGTGAGCAGGTACAGCTTCGCGGGTCGGCCTCGACCACGACGGCCTCGCGGAGAGGATTCCCGGGTGTACGCCTCGCCTTCGGCGACCAGCACGTCGAGGTGCCGACGCACCGCAGTGGGGCTCACCCCGAGTTCACCGGCCACCGCCGCAGCGGTGATCGGCCCCCGTTCCAGCAGCAACCGCGCAACCGTGTGCCGGGTGCGCCCGTCGCCGTGCGCGGCCATGCCGGGCTGGGCCGCAGAGCCCAGCTCGGTGGCCACGTCGGCCGCTGCGCCGACCTCGGCGGCAGCAGGAGGCGTCCCGACTTTTTTCACAACACGAATGTTACCTATTTCGCGTCGAGGCACCAGAGTGCGGGGCAGGCTCGTGATCTGACTCACGCGATTACGCTTCGTCGTCGTGGCGGCAGGCGAAACGGAAGACACAGCGGCAGCCGGTCCGGCGTTGCCCCCCGGTACCCACCTGGACCGCACGGAACGGCGTCAGCTCGACGTCGTCCGCCGGTTCGGCACCACCGGGTCGCTGGTGCTGGCCGTCGGTGCCATCGGCGCCGGTGCCGCCCCGGTGGACAACCCGCTGTCCGGGGCCCGCCTGATCGGCCTGCCCACCCGCATCCCGACCGTGGCGATGGCCTGCTGCTGGCTGGGCATGCTGATGATCGTCATCGCCTGGCTGTGGCTGGGCAAGCTCTGCTGGCCGGGCCGGGAGCGGATGCTGTCGGTCACCCAACTGGCCCGCACGGTCGCCATGTGGGCGTTGCCGCTGGTCCTGGCCCCGCCGCTGTTCAGCACCGACATGTACAGCTACCTGGCGCAGAGCGAGGTGGCCGCGCGCGGCTTCAACCCGTACGTGCTGGGCCCGGCCGCCGCGCTGGGCGTCGACCACCCGTTCACCGCCAACGTGCCCAACATCTGGCGGGACACACCGTCGCCGTACGGGCCGCTGTTCCTGATGTTCGGCCAGGTGATCTCGCGGATCGTCGGCGACAACGTGGTGTTCGGCGTGCTGGTGTGGCGCGCGGTGATGCTGTGCGGACTGGCGATGGCGATCTGGGCGATCCCCCGGCTGGCCCGCCGCTGCGGCGTGCACCCGGCCGCCGCGCTGTGGCTCGGCGCGGCCAACCCGATCGTGCTGTTCCACGTGGTCAGCGGCATGCACAACGAGGCGCTGATGGTCGGCATCATGCTGGCCGCCATCGAACTGGGGCTGCGCTACCAGACCGTGCCGGGCACCATCGCCGCCGGTGTGCTGCTGACCATCGCCGGGGCGATCAAACCGCCGGGCTGGATCGCGCTCGGCTTCTTCGGGATCTACCTGGTGCTGCGCCGCGGCGGCCGGTTCCGCGACCTGGTGCGGATCGCCGCGCTGCTGAGCGCGGTGTTCCTGGCCACCATGACGGTGATCACGGTGGCCAGCGGATGGGGCCTCGGCTGGATCGACACCTTCGACGTGCCCAACCGGGTCAAGACGTTCATGGCCCCGCTGACCGCGTTCGGCATGACCGGCGGCGGCCTGAGCGCACTGCTCGGGCTGGGCAACCAGACCGACGCGATGCTGGTCATCACCAAGATCATCGGTTATCTGATCGTCGCCGTGGTGTGCCTGCGGATGCTGTGGGTGTCCTTCCGAGGCCGCATCGAACCGCTGGCCGCCATGGGCATCACCTTCCTCACCCTCGCGCTGGCGGTGCCGGTGCTGTGGCCCTGGTACCTGCTGTGGTCGGTGGTCCCGCTGGCGCTGTCCACCAACAGCAACCGGTTTCGGACCACCGCGGCGGTGATCTGCGCCGCGGTCGCCCTGCTGGTGCCGCCGACCGGGGCGGGCTTCCCGCTGCGCGCCTACCAGATCCCGCTGGCCGTGATCGCAGCGGTGATCGTCTTCGCGATCACGCTCTGGTTGGTGCGCGGCAAGGTGCCCGGCCTGCTACCGACCCGCAGCAGTGTTCGGCCCGCCACGCAATAGGCTTGGGTGTCGTGAGCAACGCCGATAGTCCGGCCGTCCGATTGCGGGGGCTGAAGAAGCGCTTCGGCGACACCGTCGCCCTCGCCGGGCTCGACCTGTGCTTGCCGCGCGGCAGCGTCCTGGCGCTGCTCGGCCCCAACGGCGCGGGCAAGACCACCACCGTCGAGATCTGCGAGGGCTTCCAGCACCCGGACGGCGGTGAGGTCTGCGTGCTCGGTCTGGATCCGGGCACCCAGGCCGAGGCGTTGCGGCCGCGGATCGGCGTGATGCCGCAGGGCGGCGGGGCCTACCCCGGAGTGCGAGCCGACGAGATGCTGCACCTGGTCGCCTCCTGCGCCGCCAGCCCGTTGGACCCAGCGTGGCTGCTGGACGTGCTCGGGTTGACCTCAGCGCGCCGCACCCCCTACAAACGACTGTCCGGCGGGCAGCAGCAACGGCTTTCGCTCGCCTGCGCCCTGGTCTGCCGACCGGAGCTGGTTTTCCTCGACGAGCCCACCGCGGGTCTGGATCCGCAGGCGCGGCGGCTGGTCTGGGAGCTGGTCGGCGCGCTCCGCCGGGACGGCGTGAGCGTGCTGCTGACGACCCACCTGATGGAGGAGGCCGAAGCGCTCGCCGACCGCGTGGTGATCGTGGATCGCGGCCGCGCGGTCGCCGACGGCACCGCCGAGGAGCTCACCGAACCCGAAGACGGCAGGCAGGAACTGCGGTTCCGCTCCCAACCCGGACTGGACCTGAACCTGCTGCTGGCCGCGCTGCCGGAGGGCTGCCAGGCCACCGAACTGCGGCCCGGCGACTACGTGGTGCGCGGCGTGGTCGACCCGCAGGTGGTGTCGACGGTGACCGCCTGGTGCGCGCAGCACGGGGTGCTCGCCCAGGAACTCCGGGTCAGCCGCCGCAGCCTGGAGGACGTCTTCCTGGAACTGACCGGACGGGAGCTTCGATCGTGAACACCGAGACCAACGCCCCCGCCCAGCTCGGCGCCCAGTTCCCACCGGGCACGTTCGCGCCCGCGCCCGGCCGGGGTCGCGCGGCGCGGATGCTGGCCGCGCAGACCAAGATCGAGGCCCTGCTGATCATCCGGCACGGCGAGCAGGCGTTGTTGACGCTGATCATCCCGCTGGCGCTGCTGATCGGGTTGAGCACGCTGCACATCGGCACCGTGCCGGAACCGCGGGTGGACTCGGTGATGCCGCGCATCCTGGCCTTGGCGGTGATGTCCACGGCGTTCACCGGCCAGGCCATCGCGCTCGGCTTCGACCGCCGCTACGGCGTGCTCAAACGGCTTTCCGCGACCGCGCTGCCGCGCTGGACGCTCATTTCCGGTCGGATCCTGGCGACGCTGCTGGTCGTTGCCCTGCAAGCGGTCGTGCTGGGCATCGCCGCAGCGCTGCTGGGCTGGTCACCGGCGCTTGTCGGGCTGCTGCCCGCGATCCCGCTGCTGGTGCTGGGCACGCTCGCCTTCGGCGCGGCCGGAGTGCTGGTCGGTGGCGCCTTGCGGGCCGAGATCGTGCTCGCGGTGGCCAACGCCATCTGGTTCGTGCTGCTGCTCGCCGGTGGCTTGGCGCTGCCCGCCAGCGACCTGCCCGGCGCGGTCGGACTGCTCGCCGGGTACCTGCCCTCCGGAGCGCTCGCGGAGGCGCTCGACGCGGTCCTGGTGCAAGGCGCGCTACCGGGTTTGCAGCCGATCGCGGTCCTCGCGGCGTGGGGCGCGGTGTGCGGCGCGGTGGCGATCCGGACCACCCGGCTGACCTGATCGGCAGCCGCGGACGATTTGCGGTCGCGGCCACTTCGAACCAACGACAATTCTGAAACGCCGTTCTAGGGTGTGGCGCATGACGATGATCGCGCGCCAGGTGAAGCAATCCCTGGAACTCATCCACGCCATGAGCTACTTCGCACCCGAGACCGCCGACGGCTTCGCCGCACTCGGCCTCGACCGGGGCCGGATGTCGTACTACGCCGGGCGATCCGCTGCGATGGGCCCGGTCGGCGCCGGGGTCGTCGCGGCGACCTTCTACAACTTCAACCCCGAATCCGTCGCCCGCTCGATCCCGAAGGCTTGGTCGATCGCCGCCCCGGAGACCGTGCTCGCCGCCCGGCTGCGGGCTGCTGACGCGGCGCTGCGCCGACTGCTCGGCGAGGGCACCGTCACCTCGGATGTCGTCGCCGAATCCGCCGAACTGGCCCGAGAAGCCGCGCTGGCCTGCACCCCGGAAGGCAAGCCGCTGTACGCCGCGCACGCCGACCTGGAATGGCCGGACGAACCGCACCTGAAGCTCTGGCACGCGATCACGCTGCTGCGCGAGTTCCGCGGTGACGCGCACATCGCCGCGCTGCAGCAGGGCGGGCTGAGCGGCATCCAGGCGCTGGCGCTGCATTCCACCGTCCCAGGCGGTTTCCAGCCGGACGTGGCGAAGAAGCTCCGCGAATGGACCGACGAGCAGTGGGAGCAGGCGTTCCAGGAACTGCGCGAGCGCGGTCTGGTCGACGCCGAAGGCGAGATCACCGATGCCGGTACCGCACTGCGGGAGGAGATCGAAACCGCGACCGACGCGATGTCGATGGCGCCCTGGTCGGCGCTCGGCGACACCAGGACAGAGGTGCTGGTGCGCAACGGCAGCCAGCTCAGCAGGACACTGGCGAAGGCGGGCGCGATGCCGCGCGGACTCCGCCGGTAGCAGTGAACGCCCACGGGCAGCCTCCGCCCTGCGCACTGGCGTTTTCGGCGGCGTCCTACCATCGAGGTCGTGCCCACGGCCTCGATGGTTTCTCGGATTTCCCGCCCGTCACCGCGCGTTGTGCGGGGGCTGGCCCTCGCGGTGCTGGTGACCCAGGCGTTGATCGCGGTGACCGGCGTGATCGTCCGCGTCACCGGCTCCGGGCTGGGCTGCCCGACCTGGCCGCAGTGCTTCCCGGACAGCATGGTGCCGGTGCAGCACCCCGAGGTCGCGACCCTGCACCAGGTGATCGAGTTCGGCAACCGGCTGCTGACCGGCGTGATCGGGTTCATCGCGCTGGCCTGCTTCCTGGCCGCCTGGGGGGTGCGGCCCTACCGGCGCCGACTCGTGGGACTGGCCCTGGTGATGCCGCTGGGGGTGATCGCGCAGGCGGTCATCGGCGGGATGACCGTGCTGGTGAACCTGGCCTGGTGGAGCGTGTCGGTGCACTTCATGGCCTCGGCGGTGCTGATCTGGCTGGCCACCGTCCTGGTCAAGGCGACGACCGAGGGCGACCGCGAGCCGATCGGCGTGGTTCCGCCGAGGATGCGCAAGCTGCTGGCCGCCCTCGTGTTGGTCACCGCGGCGGTGCTGGTCCTCGGCACCCTGGTCACCGCCGCCGGTCCGCACGCGGGCGACCCGGACACCCCACGGCTCGGACTTCCGGTGCCGACCCTGGTCCAGGCGCACGGGCTGCTGGTGATGGCCTACGTGCTGCTGCTCGCGGTGTTCGGGGTGTGGCTGCGTGGCGCGCGGCCGACCAAGGCGCTGCTGAAGGTCTACGGCGCTGCCTGCGTACTGGTGCTGGTGCAGGGCGCGATCGGGTCCATCCAGTACTACCTCGGAGTTCCCGAAGCGATGGTGGTGGCACACGTCCTGTGCGCCACGCTGGTGATCATCGTCACCGCGCTGCTGTGGGGCGAGTCCCGCTACCGCGGCCCGCTGCCGGAACCAATACCCGAAGCCGCGGCCAAACAATCCGTCGCCGCCTGATCCGAACCGGTGCCCCACAAGGGTGACAAGGATGAGGTGAGGGGCACCCTTCACCAAGTTACTTGGTAAAGGGTGCCCTTCACTCCTCACCTGAACGAGGTAGCCGAGTTCCGCTCGCGAGACTTCAGAAGCGCAGGCGGGGTTTGCCTTCTCGTTCCCAGCGGCGCCAGAGTTCCGGCATCTCGCCGGACAGCCACTGGTAGAACTCGTTCACCGTGCGCAGCCGCCGGGCTCGTTCGCTCTGGCCGCTGAACATCCGCAGGCCCTGCGCGGTGAGCTCTTCGAGCCCGGTCACCCGTTGCATCCGCTGGCGCACCAGCTCCGGCCACCGGTCCTCCTCCACCCGGTACAGCGCCGCCTCGCGGCCCTGCCGGGTGGTCTTGGAGATCACCCCGAGCCGCAGCAGCAGCCGCACGTTGGTGCTGATCGACCCGGTGCTGGCGGCCAGCCCGTGGGACAACTCCGCCGCGGTGCGCTCCGGTGGGTCGCAGACCAGCAGGAACGCCAGGATCCGGCCAGCGATCAGCGGCATGCCCTCGCTGGCCTCGAAGTGCGCCGCCATCTGCTCGATCCACTCCGACATGGCGGGCCGATCGGTGCGCTGCAAGTAGTCGGACACGACAACTCCAGGTGATCGACTTTAGCCTTCGCTGAAAAGGTAAACCACAGCGAAGGAATCGGCCAAGCGCCGTTCGCTGGCGTGTCGGCGAAGAACTCGCGTGGATTGGACGTGCGGAGGCTGGTCGTCAGGCAAGCGGCGAGACCCGCTTGCCTTCCGCTCTCGCAACTTGCACCGCCGCGGGTTCTCAGACGTCGTCTCGGGAGGACAGCCTCGACGTGGTGTCGGACATACATGATGTCGGGGATCCCGGAGTCGAGACGGCGTCTGAGGTTCCGCCGCCCGCACCGCCTCGCAAACCAACCCCGCACCCTCTTACAGCTCAGCGCTGGAGGAGCGCGGCGCGTACAGCCGAAGCGAACCGCAACCGGGCACCGCCGTCGGTCTGCCGGAAGCCCAGCGACGGCTCCGCGAGCTCCAACTCCAGCAGCAGCGGTCGACCGTCCGGTCCGCGAACCAGGTCGACCCGCGCGTAGAGCAGCTCCCGGCGATCCACGCCCAGGACGGTCCCGGCCGCATCCATCGCGTCCTCGGCCGCGCGGCGCAGCGCCGGTTCGGGATCGGCTGGCCACAGCTGTTCGTCGACGTAGAGCCCGGAACCGTCCAGCTCGGCCGAGTCCGACAGCATCGCGCCCTTGACGAACGCGTGCGAGTAGGTGCCGCCGACGAAGACCAGCGCGGTCTCCCCCTCCCGATCCACCGTCTCCTGGTACGGCTGCAACACCGCGACGTGCGAGTCGGCGTGCAGGCCGTCGAGGTGTTCCCGTGCGACATCGAGCGAGCCCGGACCGAAGCGCGCAGCACCCACCGAACCGGCGCCGACCGAAGGCTTCAGCACGAACCCGGCGTCCGGCCAGTCCGGCTGCGCGCCGGGCGCGACCAGCTGGGTCGGCACCACGTCCAGCCCGCACGCGGCGAGGTCGACGAGGTAGCGCTTGTCGGTGTTCCAACGCACCACCTCGGCTGGGTTGGCCAGGTTCGGCACCGACTCGCACCACTTCAGGAACTCCGCGCGCCGCGCCGGGTAGTCCCAGGTCGCTCTCAGCACGACCAGATCGGCCCCGGCGAAGTCGGCCGCCGGGTCGTCCCAGGGCGCCCACCCCGCGGACACGCCGAGCTCGCCCAGCGCCGCGGGCAACGAGGTGTCGTCGCCGTCCGATTCGGGCAGTTCAGCGCAACTGGCAAGCAGGACCCGCGGCGTCACCTAGCTCGCTGCCCGGCCATCTTGCGGCGGTGCGCCGCACCGATCTTCAGGGCCGCGACCGTCGCGCCGTCCCACTCGTGCGGCGACAGCCCGTCGACCGCCTCGACCAGGGCCTCACCCGTGGCCACGTCGGGCACCAGCAGGTCGCCGAACCGGCCGTCCTCGCCGATCAGCACGATCCGGGCACCGGCCCGGCCGAGGTTCTCCACCACGGCCCGCGCCGACCCGCCGTGCTCGGCGACGAATGCCTTGGCGGTGGCGATGGCCTTGGGCGAAGGCGCGGTCTGCTCGGGGTCCTTCTCGACTGCCGTCATATCCCGGATCCTAAAACGCCTGTCTTCCAAGCTCGTTTTGCGTGGCGGTGCGGGTGGCGGAACCTCAGAAGCCTTCTCGGTCCGGGATCCCCGACGACGCCTGAGAACCCGCGGCGGTGCAGGTTGCAAGGGTGGGCCAAGCGGCTTCGCCGCTTCAAAAAGCAAGAACAAAGACAGACACTACGAGTTGTCCGGCCTCGTTCCGCAGTGCCTGTCCTCGCTGCGGGTCGCCAGCACGATTCCGGGTGCGCTGGTCCGGCGGGGCACCGCGGGGCGGGCATGATGCACCTGTCGCGGGAAGATCGGGGCGACATGACGAGTTGCACCCAACCACCAAGACACGCGGAGGAGAGAGCATGCGCGCGATTCGGGTAGCGGCCACCGGCGGCCCGGAGGTCCTGGAGCACACCGAAGTCGAAGCGCCCGACCCGCAGCCCGGTCAGCTGCTGGTCCAGGTCGCCGCGGCCGGGGTGAACTTCATCGACACCTACCAGCGCAGCGGGATCTACCCGATGCCGCTGCCGCACACGCCCGGCTCGGAGGGCGCGGGCAAGGTCGTCGCGGTGGGCGCCGACGTGACCGGCTTCAGCGTCGGCGACCGCGTCGGCTGGGCGATGGCGCCGGGCAGCTACGCCGAGCAGGCGCTGGTCCCGGCCGACAAGGCGGTGCGGGTGCCCGACGGCGTGGACGACCCGACCGCGGCCGCCGCGCTGCTGCAAGGTCTGACAGCGCACTACCTGATCACCTCGACGCACCCGGTGCGCACCGGCGAAACCGCCCTGGTGCACGCGGCGGCTGGCGGCATGGGCCTGCTGCTCACCCAGTTGATCAAGTCGCGCGGCGGCAACGTGATCGGCACGGTGTCCACGCCGGAGAAGGAGAAGCTGGCGCGGGAGGCGGGTGCCGACGAGATCATCCGCTACACCGAGGAGGACGTGGCCAAGGAGGTCGAGGACCTCACCGACGGCCGCGGCGTGGACGTCGTCTACGACGGGGTCGGCAAGACGACCTTCGACGCGAGCCTGGCCAGCCTGCGCCCGCGCGGCCTGCTCGCGCTCTTCGGTGCCTCCAGCGGCCCGGTGCCGCCGGTGGACCCGCAGCGGCTGAACGCGGCCGGTTCGGTGTTCCTGACCCGACCCAGCCTGGCGCACCACATCCTGACCCGCGAAGAGCTGGACTGGCGCGCGGCCGAACTGTTCGCGTGGATCACGCAGGGCACCGTCAAGATCCGCATCGGCGCCACCTACCCGCTCGCGGACGCCCGCCGAGCGCACGAGGACCTGGAAGGCCGCCGCACCACCGGAAAACTCCTGCTCCTCCCATGACACCGCCATTCGGGTGATGGGTGCGGGGCACCCGTGACCAAGTAACTGGGTCACGGGTGCCCCGCACCACGTTCGGGACCGTTTCGACACGGTGGCCCGGCGGGCTGACACTGCTCGGATGGGGGCGAAGCCGGTGTCGGTTTGGAGCACGCTCGACCGGCGCCAGAGACACGTGTTGATGTGCACCTTGGCCGTCAACGCCCTGCTGTTCTTCGACCAGACCTCGGTGACGGTGGCGCTGCCGGCCATGCACCGCGAGTTCGGTGCGCCGACCGTCGCGTTGCAGTGGACGATCACCGCCTACCTGCTCGCGCTCGCGGTGTTCATGGTCGTGGCGGGGCGGCTCGCGGACCGCTTCGGACGGCGGCGGATGCTGCTTGCGGGCATCGGCCTGTTCGGGCTGGCCTCCGCCGCCTGCGCGGCCGCACCCTCCTTCGGTTTCCTGATCGCCACCCGGTTCGTGCAGGGCATCGGCGGCGCGATCATGCAGCCGCTGGCCCTGGGCAACACCTCGCGCGCGATCGGTGAGCAGCGCCGCGGTTGGGCGGTCGGGCTGCTGTCCACCGGTGGCACCACGTTCCTCACCGTCGGCCCGGTGCTCTCGGGCGTGATCGTCGACGTGGCCAGTTGGCGGTGGCTGTTCGTGATCAACCTGCCGGTCGTCGTGTTCGCGCTCTACCAGGGACGCCGTTGGATCACGCCGTCGCGGGAGGCGCAGCCGACCAGGATCGAGGGCGCCGGTCTGCTCCTGCTGATCACGGGCCTGGCGTCGGTGGTCATCGGGGTCAGCCAGCTGTCCGTCTGGCGGTCGGTGGCACCGGTATTGATCCTCGTCGGTGCGCTGCTGCTCGGTCTGCTCGTCCGCCACGAACTGCGCTCGAACCACCCGCTGGTCCCGGTGGCGCTGCTGGGCCGCAACCGGTACCTGCTGGCCGCGCTCACCGCCCTGTTCGCGATCCAGTTCGCGGTGCTGGGCACCTCGGTCTACCTGGTGATCTTCCTGCAGCACGGGATGGGCGAGCGGGCCCTGACCGCCGGATTGGTGCTGGCGCTCTCCGGCATGTTCACCCCGCTGCTGTCGTTGTCGACCGGGCGGTTCACCGACCGCCACGGCCCGCGGGGCCTGGTGCTGGGCGGGCTCGCCCTCGCCACTGCGGGGCTGATCTGGGTCGGGCTGGCAGCACCCCACCGCGAGTTGTGGTTGCTGATCCCCGGTCTGCTGGCGTTCAGCCTGTCCCGGCCCGCGGTGTTCACCCCGGCCAGCGCGGGCGCGTTCACCACGATCTCCCCGAACCGCAGCGGCCTGGCCAGCGGCCTGGTCACCGAGGCCCGACAACTGGGGTCGGTGTTCGGCGTCGCCGTGCTCGGCGCGGTGATCGCGGGAACGCACGGCGACCTGCCAGGCGCCGAGGGCTTCTCAGCCGCGATGCTGGTCGCCGCGGCCGTGACGGCGATCGCGGGGATCATCACCGCCTTCGTGCTCCCCCGCAAGCACCAGTCCACCCCGCGCTAGAAGGGCCAGCTGAGCACCGGGAGGCCGAGCGCCGAATCCACGGCCAGCGCCACGAACACGATCATCAGGTACGTGTTGGACATGTGGAACAGCTTCATCGGCTTGGTCTGCTCGCCGCGCTTGGTCGCCGCGTGCAGCCGGTGCGCCAGGAAGGCGAACCAGCCGCCCGCGAGGACCGCGAACGCCGTGTAGAGCCAACCGGTCGCCGGGGCCAGCAGCAGCGTCCAGGCCACCATCAGCCAGGTGAACACCACGATCTGCCGGGACACGTACGTCGGTTTGGCCACCACCGGCAGCATCGGGACCCCAGCGCGCTGGTAGTCGTCCTTGTACTTCATCGCCAGCGACCAGGTGTGCGGCGGGGTCCAGAAGAAGATCACCCCGAACATCACCAGCGCTGGCCAGTCCACCCGGCCGGTCACCCCGGCCCAGCCGATCACCACCGGCATGCAGCCCGCCGCACCGCCCCAGACGATGTTCTGCGCGGTGCGCCGCTTGAGCACCAGGGTGTAGACGAAGACGTAGAACAGGATCGTGCCGACCGCCAGCGACGCGGCCAGCAGGTTCGTCGTCGCCCACAGCCAGCCGAAGGACGCCACGCCGAGCGCGATGCCGAAGATCAGCGCATGCCGGTTCGACACGGTGTGCCGCACCAGCGGGCGGGCTCGGGTGCGCTTCATCACCTGATCGATATCGGCGTCGGCGACGCAGTTCAGCGCGTTCGCGCTGCCCGCCGCCATCGTGCCGCCGACCAGCGTGGCGAGTACCAGCCACGGCGACGGGATGCCCCGCTCCGCCAGCAGCATCGCCGGGATGGTGGTCACCAGCAGCAGCTCGATGACCCGCGGCTTGATCAGCCCGGCATAGGCTTTCAGCAGCTCAGCGGGTCGCCGAGCGGGCCGTGTCCGGGGGGCGTCGACGACGGTGCTCACGACGCTGCGCTCACCGGCGGCATGGCACTCCTAATGGCATTTCGGACGACCTGGACCAACTCCGAAGTGCCCGTGGCACGCGGAATTGGACCGCCGATGAATAGTAGGCGCGCTACTGAAGACGTCCTCGGGCGGGTGCCTGGTGGCCCTGGTCACGCGCCTTTCCCGCTATCCTGGACAGCGATTCCGATCAGTCGGGATCATGGCCGCCCTCAAGCGCGAAGTCGCAGGGCACGGGCAGGCATCGGCCGGGTCTCCGGGATCGGCCGGACGGCGCGACCGTGAGCCCCGAGGCAGCGGGACGAACCCCGCGCCGGGGCATCCCGAATGGGCGGGGAGACATCAATTCAGACGGGTCGGCACGTGGCTGATCGGACACGACTAGGCTGCCCGTCGGACGAGGGATAACCGCGGTTCGAATCGGTCCAGCGACCGCATTCACCGCCGAGGGAAAAAACTGGAGCTGCGTCCGTGTCCGTCACCGACGACCTTGCCCGCTTGACCACCAAGCGACTGCCCGAAGACTGGACCGAACTGGATCAGCGCGCCGTGGACACCGCTCGGGTGCTGGCCGCCGACGCGGTGGAGCACTGCGGCAGCGGCCACCCGGGCACCGCGATGAGCTTGGCCCCCGCGGCCTACGCCCTGTTCCAGCGCGTCATGCGACACGACCCCAGCGACCCGAACTGGATCGGCCGCGACCGGTTCGTGCTGTCGGCTGGACATTCAAGCTTGACCTTGTACGTGCAGCTGTTCCTGTCCGGCTACGGCCTGGAACTGGACGACCTGAAGGCGCTGCGCAAGTGGGGCTCGAAGACCCCGGGTCACCCGGAGTACGGGCACACCGCCGGGGTGGAGACCACCACCGGCCCGCTGGGCCAGGGCTTGGCCAACGCGGTGGGCATGGCGATGGCCGCCCGCCGCGAACGCGGCCTGTACGACCCGGAGACCGCGCCGGGTGACAGCCCCTTCGACCACCACATCTACGTGATCGCCTCGGACGGCGACATCGAAGAGGGCGTCACCTCGGAGGCGTCGTCGCTGGCCGGTACCCAGCAGCTGGGCAACCTCACGGTGATCTACGACTCCAACGAGATCTCCATCGAGGACGACACCCGCATCGCGCTGTCCGAGGACACCGCCAAGCGGTACGAAGCCTACGGCTGGCACGTCATCACGGTGCACGGCGGCGAGGACGTCCAGAGCCTGCTCGCGGCCATCGAGGAAGCCAAGGCCGAGACCACCCGGCCGACCCTGATCGTGCTGCGCACGGTGATCGGCTACCCGGCGCCGACCAAGATGAACACCGGCAAGGCGCACGGCGCCGCGCTGGGTGCCGACGAGGTCGCCGGGGTCAAGGAAGCGCTGGGCTTCGACCCGGCGCAGTCGTTCCAGGTCGACGCCGAGGTGCTGGCGCACGCCCGTGAGGTCGTCGCGCGAGGGAAAGCCGCGCACGCCGAGTGGCAGGTCGCCTTCGACAAGTGGGCGGCGGCCAACCCGGAGCGCAAGGCGCTGCTGGACCGGCTGAGCACCCGCCAGCTGCCCGCCGGTTGGCAGCAGAAGCTGCCGACCTGGGAGGCCGACGGCAAGGGAATCGCCACCCGCAAGGCGTCCAGCGAGGTGCTGGCCGCGCTGGCCGACGTGCTGCCCGAGCTGTGGGGCGGTTCGGCCGACCTGGCGGAGAGCAACAACACCACCATGAAGGGCGCCGACTCCTTCGGCCCGGAGTCGATCTCCACCGGCATGTGGAACGCAAACCCGTACGGCCGGACGCTGCACTTCGGCGTCCGCGAGCACGCGATGGGCGCGATCCTCAACGGCATCCTGCTGCACGGCGGCACCCGCCCCTACGGCGGCACCTTCCTCATGTTCAGCGACTACATGCGCCCGGCCGTCCGGCTGGCCGCGCTGATGGAGATCCCGGCCATCTACGTGTGGACGCACGACTCGATCGGCCTGGGCGAGGACGGTCCGACGCACCAGCCGGTCGAGCACTTCGCGTCGCTGCGCGCGATCCCCGGCTTCTCGCTGGTGCGCCCGGCGGACGCCAACGAGACCGCGGCTGCCTGGAAGGCGGTCCTGGAGGACACCCGCGCCCCGGCCGGTCTGGCGCTGACCCGCCAGGGCGTGCCGACGCTGGAGGGCGTGGACACCGACGGCGTCGCCAAGGGTGGCTACGTGCTGGCCGAAGCGGGCAGCGGCACGCCCGAGCTGCTGCTGATCGCCACCGGTTCCGAGGTCCAGCTGGCGGTCGAAGCCCGGAAGATCCTGGAGTCGGAGGGCGTTGCAACTCGTGTGGTGTCGATGCCGTGCATCGAGTGGTTCGACGCGCAGGACGAGACCTACCGCGAGCAGGTGCTGCCGAATTCGGTCCAGGCCCGCGTCTCGGTCGAGGCGGGCATCGCGATGCCGTGGTACCGGTTCGTCAAGGACGCCGGGGAGTCGGTGTCGCTTGAGCACTTCGGCGCTTCGGCCGACTACAAGACCCTGTTCAACGAGTTCGGCATCACCGTGGACGCCGTGGTCGCGGCGGCGCGGCGCAGCCTGAGCAACGCCAAGCAGTCGTGAGCGGAGGAATTCCTGTGACGACCAACCCGAACCTCAAGGCACTCAGCGAGGCCGGGGTTTCGATCTGGCTGGACGACCTGTCCCGCCAGCGCATCTCCTCGGGCAACCTCGCCGAGCTGATCACCGACAAGGCCGTCGTCGGGGTGACCAGCAACCCGACGATCTTCGCCAACGCGCTGTCCAACGCCGCGGACTACAACGGCAAGGTGCGCGAGCTGGCGGCCCGCGGCGCGAGCGTGGACGACACGGTGCGCGAGCTGACCACCGCCGACGTCCGGGACGCCGCGGACATCTTCCGCAACGTCTACGAGTCGACCGGTGGTGTCGACGGCCGGGTCTCCTTGGAGGTCGACCCGCGGCTGGCGCACGACACCGAGCGGACCGTGGCCGAGGCCGTGGACCTGTGGAAGGCCGTGGACCGGCCGAACCTGATGGTCAAGATCCCGGCCACCCTGGAGGGGCTGCCTGCGATCACGCGGACGCTGGCCGAGGGCGTCAGCGTCAACGTCACGCTGATCTTCTCGGTGCAGCGCTACCGCCAGGTGATGGACGCGTTCCTGGCCGGGCTGGAGCAGGCCAAGGACAACGGCCACGACATCAGCCAGATCGGCTCGGTCGCGTCGTTCTTCGTGTCCCGGGTGGACACCGAGATCGACAAGCGGCTGGCGAAGATCTCCGGCGGTGAGCAGCTGCGCGGCAAGGCCGCGATCGCCAACGCGCGGCTGGCCTACGCCTCCTACGAGGAGGTGTTCAGCTCCGAGCGCTGGAAGCCTCTGGAGGCTGCTGGTGCCAAGCCGCAGCGTCCGCTGTGGGCGTCCACCGGCGTGAAGGACCCGGCCTACTCGGACACGCGTTATGTGGACGAGCTGGTCGCGCCGAACACGGTGAACACCATGCCGGAGGCGACCCTGAAGGCCACCGCAGACCACGCCGAACTGCGCGGCGACACGGTCCGCGGCACGGCCGCCGCTTCGCAGCAGGTCTTCGACGAGCTCGCCGCGATCGGCATCGACCTCGACGACGTGTTCGCGGTCCTGGAGCGCGAGGGCGTCGAGAAGTTCGAGAAGTCCTGGGTGGAATTGCTGCAAACCGTCAGCGAACAGCTGGCGCAGGCGGAGTAGCGATCCGCCGAAGTCCCCGCGATCCGGGCCGGTGCGTACCTGCCGCACCGGCCCGGATCGGCGACACTGTGGTCGCACGAAGTTGGCTATCGCCGCCGTCTTGACCGCGCAACGGCGAAGACCGGCACCAAGATCGAATCCGATGCTCCTACTCAGGTTCGAGCCCAACTGAATCGAGCGCTGAAGGATTTACATGGCAACCGAAACCTCTGTCGACATTTCCGATGTGGCGCTAGCGGCCGAGGCCCGACCGCTGGTCGAGCGACTGGCCGCCGACGCGGTTGCCAGCAAGCTCGCCGCCCAGGACGCCACGCTGTGGGGACCGGACGCCGAGGCCGAGTCGTCCATCCGGCTGTCCTGGACCACGCTGCACGAAAGCTCCCGCCCGCTGCTCGCCGAAATCGACGCGTTGCGCGCCGAGCTGCACGCCGACGGGCTGGACCGCATCGTGCTGGCCGGAATGGGTGGCTCCTCGCTGGCCCCGGAGGTGATCACCGCGACCGCCGGAGTGCCGCTGGTCGTGCTGGACACCACCGACCCCGGACAGGTCGCCGACGCGCTGTCCGGTGATCTCGACCGAACTGTGCTGGTGGTGTCCTCGAAGTCGGGCACGACCGTCGAGACCGACAGCCACCGGCGAATCTTCGAGCACGCATTTTCGCAAAACGGAATCGATCCTGTGACCCGCATCATCGTGGTCACCGATCCCGGTTCGCCGATGGAGTCGGCGGCGCGCGAGGCTGGCTACCGCAAGGTGTTCACCGCCGACCCGCACGTGGGCGGCCGCTATTCGGCGCTGACGGCCTTCGGCCTGGTGCCCGCCGGGCTGGCTGGTGCTGACGTCGCCGCGCTGCTCGACGACGCGGCAGCGGTGTTCCCGCGGCTGAGCTCCGACGACGAGAACAACCCGGCGCTGCGGCTCGGCGCGGCGCTGGGCGCGGCGCACGCCGGGGGCGCCGAGAAGGTCGTGTTCGCCGACACCGGTTCCGGCATCAAGGGCTTCGGCGACTGGGCCGAGCAGCTGATCGCCGAGTCCACCGGCAAGAACGGCACCGGGCTGCTGCCGGTCGTCGTGGAGAACGCCGACGCTCCTGGGTTCGCCGACGCCGGTGCCGATGCGACGACCGTCGCGGTCGGGCCGCACGTCCAGGGTGCGCAGCTGAGCACCACTGGCCCGCTGGGTGGCATGTTCCTGCTGTGGGAGTTCGCCACCGCCGTGGCGGGTCGACTGCTGGGCATCAACCCGTTCGACCAGCCGGACGTGGAGGCCGCCAAGCAGGCCGCACGGGCGCTGCTGGACGGTGCGGCCGGTGGCCCGGCCGCGACCCCGGCGGTGGTCGACGGCGCCATCGAGGTGCACGCCTCCGGCGAGTGGCTGTCCGCGGGGGTGGGCAACGTGACCGAGGCGCTGCGCGCGTTCCTGGCCACCGCGCCGCGGCACGGCTACCTGGCGATCCAGGCGTACCTGGACCGCCTCGACGACGCCTCGACCGCGGTGCTGCGCCCCGAGCTGGCCCGCCGCACCGGGTTGCAGACGACGTTCGGGTGGGGACCGCGCTTCCTGCACTCCACCGGCCAGTACCACAAGGGCGGCCACCAGAACGGCGTGTTCCTGCAGATCACCGGTGCTGCCGAACACGACCTGGCGGTGCCGGATCGGCCGTACACTCTGGCCGGGTTGCAGCGCGCCCAGGCGTTGGGCGACGGCCAGGTGCTGGCCGACCGGAACCGGCCGGTGCTGCGGCTGCACCTCACCGACCGGGCGGCCGGACTGGTCGAGCTGGTCAAGGCCGTGCAGGACCTGCACGGCCAGGCAGGGCAGGAGGGTCAGTCGTGACGCAAAGCGACCAGTGGCACAACCCGCTGCGCGATCCACGGGACAAGCGGCTGCCGCGGATCGCGGGCCCGTGCGGGCTGACGATCTTCGGCGTGACCGGTGACCTCTCCCGCAAGAAGCTGATGCCAGCGATCTACGACCTGGCCAACCGGGGCCTGCTGCCGCCGGGCTTCGCGCTGACCGGATTCGCCCGCCGGGACTGGGCCGACCAGGACTTCGGCCAGGTCGTCTACGACGCGGTCAAGGAGCACGCGCGGACGCCGTTCCACCAGAACGTCTGGGACCGGCTGGCGGAGGGCATCCGGTTCGTGCCGGGCGCGTTCGACGACGACGCCGCCTTCGATCGGCTCTCCGACACGGTCAAGCAACTCGACGCCGACCGCGGCACGGGCGGCAACCACGCGTTCTACCTGTCGGTGCCGCCGTCGGCGTTCCCGACGGTGCTCAAGCAGCTGTCCCGCTCAGGGTTGACCAGTCCGGCCGAGGACAGCTGGCGGCGGGTGGTCATCGAGAAGCCGTTCGGCCACGACCTGCACAGCGCGCAGCAGCTCAACCAGATCGTCAACGACGTGTTCCCCGAGGAGTCGGTGTTCCGCATCGACCACTACCTCGGCAAGGAGACGGTGCAGAACATCCTGGCGCTGCGCTTCGCGAACCAGCTGTTCGAGCCGATCTGGAACGCCAACTACGTGGACCACGTGCAGATCACCATGGCCGAGGACATCGGTCTGGGCGGGCGCGCGGGCTACTACGACGGCATCGGCGCGGCGCGCGACGTGATCCAGAACCACCTGTTGCAACTGCTGGCCTTCACCGCGATGGAGGAGCCGGTCTCGTTCTCCCCGCAGGACCTGCGCGCGGAGAAGGTCAAGGTGCTCTCGGCGACCAAGCCGGTCGGCCCGTTCGACGAGACCACCGCGCGCGGCCAGTACACCGGCGGTTGGCAGGGCGGTTCGCTGGTGCCGGGTCTGCACGAGGAGGGCGGCTTCGCCTCCGACTCGATCACCGAGACCTACGCGGCGATCACCCTGGAAGTGGCGACCCGACGTTGGGCCGGAGTGCCGTTCTACCTGCGCACCGGCAAGCGGCTGGGCCGCCGGGTGACCGAGATCGCGGTGGTGTTCAAGCGCGCCCCGCACCTGCCCTTCGACAGCACGATGACCGAGGAACTCGGGCAGAACGCCCTGGTGATCCGGGTGCAGCCGGACGAGGGCATCACGATGCGCTTCGGTGCGAAGGTGCCGGGCACCTCCATGGAGGTGCGCGACGTGACCATGGACTTCGGCTACGGGCACGCGTTCACCGAGTCCTCGCCGGAGGCGTACGAGCGGCTGATCCTGGACGTGCTGCTGGGTGAGCCGTCGCTGTTCCCGGTCAACGAAGAAGTCGAACTGTCCTGGAAGATCCTCGACCCGGTGCTGGACCACTGGGTCGACCGCGGCAAGCCCCAGCCGTACAAGGCCGGGACGTGGGGTCCGCCGTCGGCGGACGCGATGCTGGCCCGAACCGGACGCGTCTGGAGGCGACCGTGATCATCGATCTGCCGTCCACCACCACTTCGCAGGTCAACAAGAAGCTGGTCGAACTGCGCGAGACCGGTGGTGCGGTCGCGCTGGGCCGGGTGCTGACCCTGGTGATCGTCACCGGGGACGGCACCGAGGTCGAGAAGGCCATCCAGGCCGCCAACGACGCCAGCCGGGAGCACCCGTGCCGGGTGATCGTGGTGGCCAGTGGTGCGCGGCAGGCCGCGCCCCGGCTGGACGCCCAGATCCGCATCGGCGGGGACGCCGGGGCATCGGAGGTCGTCGTGCTGCGGCTGTACGGGCCGCTGGCCGACGAGGGAGCGGGCTCGGTGGTGCCGCTGCTGCTGCCGGACGCGCCGGTGGTGGCGTGGTGGCCGACCGACGCGCCGGAAAGCCCCGGCAAGGACCCGATCGGCGCGCTGTCGCACCGGCGGATCACCGACGCGGCGGCCGAAGCGGACCCGATCGCGGCCCTGCAGAAGCGTGTCCGGTCCTATGTGGACGGCGACACGGATCTGGCCTGGACCCGGCTGACTTCCTGGCGCGCGGTGCTGGCGGCGGCGTTGGACCTGCCGCCGCACGACCCCGTTACGGCCGCAACGGTCACCGGTGCCGCCGACTCGCCGTCGACTGATCTGCTGGCCGCGTGGCTGGCCAGCTACCTGGAGATCCCGGTGCGCCGGTTGGACCACCCGCGCGGGCCGGGCATCGTCTCGGCGGTGCTGGAGCGCGCATCCGGCAACGTGGAGATCGTCCGCCCGGACGGCAAGGTGGGGTACCTGACCCAGCCGGGCCAACCGGACCGGCGGGTGGCGCTGCAACGCCGCGAGGTGCGCGACTGCCTCGCCGAGGAGCTGCGCCGCCTGGACGCCGATGAGATCTACGAGATCACCCTGCGCGGGTTGGCCAACATCGTGCGCGGTGCGGAAGAACCGGCGGAAGACGCTGGGGCGCAAGCATGACCCGACCCGATGTCGTCGTGCACGCCACCGGTGAACTGCTGGCGGCGGCCGCGGCGGCGCGATTGATCACCAAGCTGGTCGACGCGCAGGCCGCGCACGGTGTCGCGTCGGTGGTGCTCACCGGTGGTCGCACCGGTATCGGCTTGCTCGAACAGGTGAACCGCGCCCCAGCGCGGGAGGCGGTGGACTGGGCCAACGTCGACATCTACTGGGGTGACGAGCGGTTCCTGCCGGACGGCGACCCGGAGCGAAACGTCACCCAGGCCCGCCAAGCGCTGCTGGACCACGTCGCCGTGGACCCGGCGCGGGTGCATCCGATGGCCCCGTCGGACGGCAAGTTCGGCGCGGACGCCGACGCGGCGGCAGCGCATTACGCGGAGGTGCTGGCGACCACGGCCTCGCGGGCGACCGACATCGCGGTGCCGCACTTCGACGTGCTGCTGCTCGGCGTCGGCGAGGAAGGACACACGGCGTCGCTGTTCCCGGACACGCCGTACGTGCAGGAGACCGAGCGGACGGTGGTGGGTGTGCACGACTGCCCGAAGCCACCGCCAACCCGGATTTCCCTGACCCTACCGGCGATCCAAGCGGCATCCGAGGTGTGGCTGATGACCACGGGGACGGCCAAGGCCGAACCGGTGGCGGCGGCGCTGGGCGGCGCGAAGCCGGTGGACATCCCGGCGGCGGGAGCCCACGGCCGCAACCGAACCCTCTGGCTGCTCGACCGCCAAGCGGCATCAGCCATCCCCACCGGCTAACCCGCGCTTTTTCCGGAGTGAAGGGCACCTTTGACCGGCTTACTCGGTCGAAGGTGCCCTTCACCCACCACTGGATACGGTGAAGATGGTTGCGTAGCACGTCGGCACGTCACGTCATGCAATAGCGGTTGGCGCGGCTCCTTTCTCCGCTGGGCGAATGCGATGAGCTGATCCGGACGCCACGGGTCATTCGGGGCACCAGGTGGTTCAAGTGCTCCCGAAGCAGCGGCAGCCGCGTCGAAGCCCAGGGCCCCGGCCAGGGCGTCCGGGACCGGGAGCCCGAGGTTCCCGGCGAAGGCATGCTGATCTTCGAACCCACCACATTGAACTCCTTCCGCACCTGAACACGGGTGGCGAAATCACCTGCGCAGGGTGCTAACCCGGCCCGCGCCGGTGTCAGGAAACGGGTTTGGCGTAGACGATGATGTTGTCGAGGTAACGCCTGGCCTTGCGGTCGAACTCGCCTCCGCAGGTGATCAGCCGCAGCTCCGGATCCGGTGTGGAGCGGTAGACCGCTTGGGTTGGGAATGCGTTCTTGTCGTGGCGTTCGATCCGCGATACCGCGAAACTCGCCGAGCTTCCGTCCGCACGGTCCACGTGGATCCGCTGCCCCGGTTGCATTTCGCGGAGCCGGTAGAACACCGCAGGCCCCTGGTAGGAGTCGACGTGACCAGCGATCACCGCCGGACCGCGTTCTCCCGGCTCGGGACCAGCCCGCCACCAGCCGGTGCCTTCGTTGGTGTTCGGTGGCGGCAGCACGTTGTTCGGGTCGACGTCGAGCGGACCGATCGGAGCATTGACCCCGATCGCCGGAATCCGGATCCGCACGGGTACGGCGACCTGCTCGTCGACCTCCGCCACCGCTGGCGGCTCGGGTGGTGCGGGCGGCTCGGGTGGCGGCGGCGGAAGACGCGGTTCGGACTCCCCTACCACCACGTCACGAGGCGGTGCATGCGCGGTGCTGCAGGCGGCCAAAGTCGGCACGAGTGCGGCGCACAGGGCGAGAACGGTCGCGGACCGCATAGGCCCGCGACCGCCGCCGGTGCGCAAATGGGAAAGCGACACCGGAAACTCCTCGCCTTAACCGCGTTCGCCGATCAGCCGCTTGCGGGCGAGAAGCGCACCGCCGGTCGCCAGGGCAATGCCACCGGCAACGCCGATCGGCAACAGGACGCTGTCCTCAGCCGTACCGCCCATGCCGGTTTCGACGCCACCGCTGGGAGCCCCGCCGTTGTCGTCATCATCGTCGAACGCGGTGGCGCCCAAACCGGTCTCCACACCGCCGCGCGGCGCCGCACCACCGTCGTCATCATCGTCGAACGTGGTAGCACCCATTCCCGTTTCGACGCCACCGCTGGGGGCCCCGCCGTTGTCGTCGTCGTCATCGAATGCGGTGGCGCCCAAACCGGTCTCCACACCGCCGCGCGGCGCCGCGCCGCCGTCGTCGTCATCGTCGTCGGCCAGTGCGATCGCGGCCGGGGCACCGGTCGAGGCGGGCGCGGCCATTGCCGGAGCGGCGGCTCCGAGCGCGACTCCGCTCGCGAGCAGGACGGCTGCGAGCAGCCGTGGGTTCAGGGTCGACATCTCCGAATTCCTTCCAGGTGGAGTTCCGTGGAACTGCGCCAGAATTCGCGGTGCGTCGGGTGGCACACCACGAGTCGAAATGCGTTTTTTAGTTGCTATGTCCGCTTTTTCGACCTGGCACAGCATCGCAGCCGCACGATGGGCAGCAGATGAAGCAAATGTGAGGGAACCTTCATCCGCGTTGATCCGAAATCACCACCGCCGAATTCGACGACGCCCCCTCGCAACGGCTGATCCCGACCTAATCGAGTGACGCCGCCATTCCTCGCCATTCCAGCGCGCAGCCGGGCGTTGGTCGTACCCTGTGGCGCGCAGCGCAGATCAACGTCGAAGGCGAGCTGGGATGACCCGCATTCAAGGATTGCGTCTGATTCGGGCCGACGTGCTGGGATTGGCACTGGCGTCGGTGGCCATCCTGCTCGGGGTCTTCGGGACCACCGGCGCTGCCGCGAAGGAATCGAGCACCGCGATGCGCGGGGTGTGGATCGCGAGCGTGGACAACACCGACTGGCCGAGCGAGCCGGGGCTTTCCGCCGCGCAGCAACAGGACGAGTACCGCAGGCTGCTCGACCAGGCCGTCGCGAACAAGCTCAACGCCGTGTTCGTCCAGGTGCGACCGACCGCTGACGCGTTCTGGCCGTCGCCGTACGAACCGTGGTCGCACTGGTTGACCGGGCAGCAGGGCCGCGATCCCGGCTACGACCCGCTGCGGTTCCTGGTCGACGAGGCGCACAAGCGCGGCCTGCAGTTCCACGCCTGGTTCAACCCGTACCGGATCAGCATGCACGACGATCCGCAGGCGCTCGTGCCGGAGCACCCCGCGCGGCAGCATCCGGAGTGGACTTTCTCCTACGGCGGCAAGCTGTACTACAACCCAGGCGTGCCGCAGGCTCGCGAGTTCGTTGTCAAAGCGATCATGCACGCGGTCGAGAACTACCCCGTCGACGGTGTGCACCTGGACGACTACTTCTACCCGTATCCGGTCGAGGGCCAGCAGATCCCGGACCAGCGGACCTTCGCCGAGCACGGCAAGGAGTTCAGCAACATCGACGACTGGCGACGGGACAACGTGAACCGACTGGTGTCCGAACTGGACACCCGCGTGCACCAGGCGAGGCCGGGCGCGCAGTTCGGCGTCAGTCCGTTCGGCATCTGGCGCAACGCCGCCAGCGACCCGGCGGGCTCGGACACCAGTGGACTGGAGTCGTACTCGGCGATCTACGCCGACACCCGCAAGTGGGTGCGCCAGGGCTGGGTCGACTACATCGCCCCGCAGGTCTACTGGCAGCTCGGCCACCCGGCCGCCGACTACGCGGCGCTGGTCCCGTGGTGGTCCGAGACGGTGGCTGGCACCGGCGTGGACCTCTACATCGGCCAGGGCGCCTACCGGGTCGGCGGCGAGGGCTGGACGGACCCCGGCGAACTCTCCGCGCACCTGACCTTCAACGGCAAGCACCGCGGCGTCAAGGGCGACATCTACTTCAGCGCCAAGTCCCTGACCACGAACGCAGCGGAAGCCATGACCCGCGTGGTCCAGGAGCACTACGCGGACTACTGACCCAGCACCGATGCGCCCGACGGGCTCCGTTCGGGTGAAGCGTGAGGGGCACCCTTCACCAAGTAACTTGGTGAAGGGTGCCCCTCACCTCGGTCTCAGCTCGTGGGGGCGTCGCGGTAGATCTGGAGGCGCAGTTCTCGGGCCTTGGTCATGTGGTCGCGGGCTAGGTCTTGGGCGCGGTCCACGTCGCGTTGTTCGATCGCGTCGATGAGGGCGTGGTGTTCGCCAAGGGCTTCTGACCAGCGGCCGGGGATCTTCAGGGTGGTGGCCGGGTAGCGGGTCAGGTGGTTGTTCAGGCGGGTCAGCAGGTCGACGATGGTGCCGTTGTGGCTGGCCAGCCAGATCGCCTCGTGCACCGCTCGGTTGGCCGCCGCCATCGCTGGCGGGTCATCGGTGGGGGTGGCGTCCATGGCCGCCTGCGCGCGGCGGATGCGGATCAGGTCGAAGTCGGTGTACCGCTGGGCAGCGGCGGCCGCCGCGGTGGCTTCCAGGGAGATCCGGACCTCGTAGATCTCCAGGATCTCCTCCGGGCTGCGGGTGCGGACGCGCATGCCCCGGTCGCCGCGCTCCACCAGCCCGTCCTGCTCCAGGCGGCGCAGCGCCTCGCGCACCGGCGTGCGGCTGGTGCCGTACCTGTCGGCCAGGACCAGCTCCACCAGTTGCGCCCCGGTCTCGAACGTTCCGTCGACGATCTCACCGCGCAGCCGTTCGTACACTTCGGACAGCGCCACTCTCCCCCAATCCGGACTAACCAACGCCCGGCCAAGCATACCTCGGTATGCACTGCGCCCGGCTCGCTGGAAACCGTTGCGGTACCTGGAATTCCTCAGCTGCCGCGGACCGGCGCGCCCGCACTCGCACCGGCCAACCGGCCGAACACGGCACCCGAGGTCAACCCGCTGCCACCGGGGTAGTTCCCGGAGAACAGCCCGCCGACCAGCTCACCTGCGGCGTACAGCCCGTCGATCGGCTTGCCGTCGGTGTCCAGGACCTGGGCGGATTCGTCCACCCGCAGGCCGCCGAAGGTGAACGTGATCCCGCAGCCCACCGCGTATCCGTAGTACGGCGCGGTGTCCAACGCCTGCGCCCAGTTCGACTTCGGCGGGCTGACCCGAGCAGCGCGGCCGTCCTTGACCGCCGGGTCGAACGGATTGTCCACAATAGACTCGTTGAACTCGGACACGGTGCGCCGCAGACCCTCGACGTCGATGCCGAGCCGCTCGGCGAGCTCGGGCAGCGAATCGGCCCGCGCACCGGCGATCGGCCGCGAGTCGTACTCCTCCTTGCGCAGCAGCGGGCGGGTCTTGGCGTCGAACAGCTGGAACGCACGTCCGCCCGGCTGGCGCAGGATGTCCTGCCCGTACTTGGCGTAGGTGTAGTTGCGGAAGTCCGCGCCCTCGTCGACGAATCGCTCGCCGTCCGCGTTGACCACGATGCCGATCGGGTAGCTCTGCCGGGTCAGCTGGTTGGTCAGCTCCCGGTTGCCGCCGGTCGGGCTCGCCTCGGCATCCCAGGCCACGCTGTGGCAGGAACCCCAGTCGCCGTGCGGGGCGGCACCAGCGGCCAGCGCCAGGTCGAGCACGTCTCCGGTGTTGGTGGGCGTGCCGCGGACCAGCGCCCGGTCCCAGCCCTCGCCGAGGTGCTTCGCGCGGCGCTTCGGATCGGCCTCGAAACCACCGGCCGAAAGCACCACCGCACCAGCCTGGATCCGATGCTCAGCACCCGCAGCGTCGCGGTAGGTGACGCCGCGATCGGAAAGGTGCAGCTCGGTGACCTCCGCGCCGTAGCGGATCTCCACTCCTTCGCGCAGCGCGGCCTCGGTGTGCCGGGCGATGAGGCCCTTGCCTCCGTCGACGGTGCCGACGAACAAGCCGCCGGAGAACACCCACTTGCCGCCCGAGAGGTACGCCTGGCGCTCGTACAGCAGCCGCCACCTGATGCCCTTGCCCGCCAGCCACCGGACGGTGTCGGTGGACCGGGAGACCAGCACCTTGGTCAGCGCCGGGTCGCACCTGCCGCCGGTGATCCGCCGCATGTCGTCCTCGAAGGCGCTCTCCGGGTACGCGGGCACCACGGAGTCCGCGTAGCGCTCATCGGGTTCGAGCAGATCGGCGACGTCGTCGATGCTGTCGAAGGCGAACCGGAACGCTCCTGCGGTGTAGAACGAGTTGCCACCGGCGGCCTCGGCAGACGCCTTCTCCAGCAGCAGCACCCTCGCGCCCTGCTCGACGGCCGAGTGCGCGGCGGAGAACCCGGCGTTGCCGCCACCGACCACCACCACGTCGAACTGCTCGGTCATCCTGTTCCTCCCTGGGGTTCTGCCATCGGTCGACCGGTCCAGCGCTCCCAGAGCGTGGCGATCGAGGCGTAGTCGAGTCGGCCGAGGCCTTCGGCGACGCCGATTTCGTAGACGGTGTGCGCGCCCTGGGTCGCGAACAGCGGCACGCCGGTTTCCTGGGCCAAGGCCAGCGCCAGGGTGGAGTCCTTGCGGGCGGCCTCGGTGGGCATGCCACCGTCGTACTCGCCGCGCAGGATCCGCTCCGCGAAGCGGTGCGTCAGCGGGCGGGTCAGCCCGGCCTCCGGGCCGGACAGCAGCGCCGCCAGCGCGGAACCGGAGACCGCGGAGGCCGCGGCGAGCGCCCCGGCCTCGGCGAGCACCACCATCACCGCGTGCGCCACCGCGTTGTTGATCACCTTGGCCGCCATGCCGCTACCGACCGGACCGAAGCGCGTGGTGGTGGCGCTGATCGCCGTGAGCACCGTGGACACCTTGTCCACATCGGACTCCGCGCCGCCGACCAGCAACGTCGCCGTACCACCGGCCATCCGCGCGACACCGGAGAGGATCGCGGCGTCCACCACGCCGACGCCGTGCGCCGCGCAGATCTGCTGCTCCTCGGCCATGTCGGACGGGTTGACGGTGCTGGTCTCCACGATCACGCTGCCCGCCCGCAGTCGGGGCGCGAGCTCGCCGATCACCTGCCGCGAAATCTTCGGAGCGGGCAGCGAAAGCACCACGATCTCGGATTCCGCCAGCTCGCCCACTTCCCCGGCGGCGGTGACCTGCGCAGTCCTGGTAGCTCGCGCGACCCGTTCAGGATCGACGTCGAAGACGCGCAGCGGGCCGCGCGCGGCGAGGCGGTCGGCTATCGCGCCACCCATGTTCCCCAGGCCGCACAGCGAAACAGTGCCGCTCACCGGCGTTCTCCTTTCCGGTTCAGAGGCGGATCGAGAAGGGGTCAGGGGTCTGTCCGGTCAGGTCGACCATCACGTTCTTGGTGTTCAGGTACTCGTGCAGCGCTTCTTCGCCGCGCTCGCGGCCGTACCCGGATTTGCGGGTGCCGCCGAAGGGTGCCTGCGCGGCACTGGCCCGGTAGGTGTTCACCCAGACCGTGCCCGCGACCAGGCACTTGGCGACGCGGTGCGCGCGGGTGAGGTCGTTGGTCCAGATCCCAGAAGCCAGGCCGAAGTCGCTGTCGTTGGCGATCTGGACTGCTTCGTCGTCGGTGGCGAACGGGATCGCGCTGAGCACCGGGCCGAAGATCTCTTCGCGGGCCAGCGTCGAGGTGTTGGCGACATCGGCGAACACGGTGGGTCGCACGAAAAGGCCCTCGCCCAGCGCCGGATCGACCGGTTCGGCGCCGACCACGGCGCGCGCGCCGGACTCGATTCCCGCGTCGATGGCGCGCTGGATGCGGTCGCGCTGCGGCTGGTTGGCGACCGGGCCCAGCTGGGTCTGCGGCTGCATCGGGTCGCCGAGGCGGATCTCCGCGGCCCGTGCCGCCACTGCCTGGACCACCTGCTCGTACACCGATTCCTGCACCAGCAGCCGACTACCGGCGATGCAGGTCTGGCCTCCTGCGGCGAAGATCCCGGCGACAGCGCCGGTGACCGCTCGGTCCAGGTCGGCGTCGGCGAAGACGATGTTCGGCGACTTGCCACCGAGCTCCAGCGTGACCGGCACCAGGTTCTGCGCGGCGGAGGTGGCGATCGCCTTGCCGGTCGGCACGCTGCCGGTGAAGCTGATCCGGTCCAGGCCGGGGTGCTCGGACAACGCGATGCCGGTTCGCGGGCCACCGGTCACGATGTTGATCACGCCGGGCGGGAAACCCGCCTCCTCGACCAGATCGGCCATCCGCAGCGTGGTCGCCGAGGCGTGCTCGGAGGGCTTGATGACCACGCAGCACCCGGCGGCCAGCGCGGGGGCGAGCTTGTTCGCGAGCAGTTGCATCGGGGAGTTCCACGCGGTGATCAGCGCCGCGACGCCGACCGGTTCGGCCACCGTGTAGTCCAGCGTGTCCGGGTTGTCCAGCGGAATGGTGCGCCCGTAGAGCTTGTCGGCGTAGCCAGCGAAGAACCGGTAGTTGCGGGCGGCGAAGTGCGCCTGACTGGTGGTTTCGCGCAGCAGCTTGCCGTTGTCGGTGGATTCCAGCCGCCCGAGTTCGTCGGCGTGCTCCGCCACGAGCCCGGCCAGCCGGTTCATCAGCTCGGCGCGGCGAACTCCGGGAGTGGTCGACCAGCCGCCTTCGAAGGCGGCACGCGCTGCTGCGACCGCGGTGTCGACGTCCTCCGGCCCGGCGTCCGGGATGGTGGCGAACTCGGTCGCCGTGTAGGGGTTGATCGCGGCCAGCTCGTGCCCGGTGGACGCCTTCACCCGCTGCCCGCCGATGAGCATCCGGTAGCCCACTCCGGTACACCACTGCATACACAAGTATGCGCACGGCGTCACGCGGCGCGTCAAGGCCGGGCTGCCCGGTGGACCCGGTCGGATCAGTGCGCTGGAGACCGGTGCTCAGGTGAGTTCGGCGAAGTACTGGACCTGGTCGGTACTGCCCGCGACGATCAGGATGTCGCCCTGGCGGACCACCGTTTCCGCTGTCGCGTAGGTGAAATCCTGGCCGGGCCGCTTGATGCCGACGACCGTGACGCCGTACTTCGAGCGCAGTTTCGTCTCGCCGAGCGTGCGGTCCACCGCCTCGGCGGGCGCATGGGTCTTGGCCAGCGCGTAGTGCGCTTCCAGCTCGATGTAGTCGAGCATCCGGCCGATGACCAGGTGCGCCACCCGCTCCCCCATCTCGTGCTCGGGCAGCACGACGTGGCGCGCGCCGACGCGCTCCAGGATGCGGCCGTGCTGGCGGCTGGTCGCCTTGGCCCAGATGTCCGGGACGCCGAAGTCCACCAGCAGCGAGGTGGTCAGGATGCTGGCCTCCAAGTCGTCGCCGATGGCCACCACGGCGACTCGGAACTGGTCCACGCCGAGTTGCCGCAACGTCTCCGGGTCCGTGGTGTCGGCGACCGCGGTGTGCGTGAGTTCGTCCGCATGGCGTTGCACCACAACGGGATCCGAGTCGATGCCGAGCACTTCGCAACCGTCGCGGATCAACTCACCGGCCAACGAGCTGCCGAACCGGCCAAGCCCGATGACCACGATCTGGTTCTCGCGCTTCCTAGCCAACGATGGGTCGCTCCTCCGGCAGTTCGTAACGGCGGACGCGTTCGCGCAGCGCGAGCGCGGTGCCGAGGGTGATGGGTCCGACCCGCCCGACGAGCATCAGCACGATCAGCACCACCTGCCCGAGCGGCGGCAGCGCGGCGGTGATCCCGGTGGTCAGCCCAACGCTGCCGAACGCCGAGATGACCTCGAACAACACCTGGTCGAGGTCGAACGGGCTGATCGCCAGCAAGATCAGGGTGCAGCCGACCACCAGCGCGACGCCGACCAGCGCGACGGTCAACGCCTGCCGCTGCACACCGCCCGACAACCTGCGGCCCATCACGTGCACGGTCGGCTCGCCGCGGATCTCGGCGTAGAGCACGAAGGCCAGCAGCGCGAACGTGGTGACCTTGATGCCGCCCGCGGTTCCGGCACTGCCGCCGCCGATGAACATCAGGACGTCCTGCACCAGCAGGGTGGCCGGATACATGCTCGCGATGTCGACGTTGTTGAACCCCGCGGTCCGGGGCGTCACCCCGGCGAAGAACCCGGCCAACACCTTGCCCGGCGCGCTGAACGGCCCCAGGGTGCCGGGGTTGTTCCACTCGGCCGCGGTGATGACGGCGGCGCCGACGACGAACAGCAGACCGCTGCCCCAAACGGTGATCTTGGTGTGCAGCGTCCACCGTCCGGGCTTGCGGAAGCGGCGGCCCAACTCCAAGAGCACCGGGAACCCCAACCCGCCCGCGATCGAGGCGAACGCGATCGGCAGGCTGATCCACGGGTCGGTCGCGAAGTCGATGAGATTGCGCGGGTACAGCGAGATACCGGCGTTGTTGAACGCCGAGATCGAGTGGAAGACGCCCTCGTAAACCGCGCGGCCGACGGATCGCTGGTAGCCCACCACCAGCCGGATGCTCAGCGCGACCGCGACGATCAGCTCGAAGAACGCGCTCAGCAGCACGATCCGACCGAGCAGCCGCCGGACGTCACCGAGCCCCAGCGCCTTGGTCTCCGCCTGCGCGGTCAACTGCATCCGCAGCCGGAACCGACGCACCACGAGCAGGCCCAGCAGCGACGCCAGCGTCATGATCCCCAGACCACCAGCCTGGATCAGCAGCATGACGACCACTTCACCGACGATCGAGAAGTGCGTCGAAGTGTCCACGATGACCAGCGCGCCGCTCATCGCCCCGGTCGCGGTGAACAGCGCGATCAGCAGACTCGTCGGCCGACCCGATTCGGCGGACACCGGAAGCATCAGCAGACCGGCTCCGAACGCGGTGATGCCCAGGAACCCCAGCACGATGGGAACGGCGGGGCGATGCCACAGCCGGGCGAACCTCGCGGTGCACGAGGCACCGCTGGTCGACCTGCTACCGCTTCCCGCCCGCACGAGTGCACCGTACGTCGCTGCGCGCGGGTTGCCCGGTAGGCACTACGGCTCGGTGATCACCACGATGCCGTCGCGGTCGGAGACCACGTACTCGCCGGGGACGAACCGGATGCCGCCGAGTTCGATCACCTCGCCGACGGCGCCTGCGCCGGTCTTGGTGCTTTTGCGCGGGTTGGTGCCCAGCGCCTTGACGCCGAAGTCCATGTCGGCCAGCAGGGCCGAATCGCGCACCGCGCCGTTGATGATGACCCCGCTCCACCCGTTCGAGCGGCCGATCTCGGCGATCACGTCGCCGATCAGCGCGGTGTGCAGCGAGCCGCGACCGTCGACGACCAGCACCTGCCCGTCGCCCGGTTCGGAGAGCACGTCCTTGAGCAGCGCGTTGTCCTGGAAGCAGGTGACCGTGCGGATCCGGCCCTCGAAAGCCGCACGGCCGCCGAAGTTGCGGAACTGCACGTCGCAACTGCGCACCTGCGCGCCTTCCCGATCCGCGAGATCAGCCGTCGCCAAAGTCATGATTCCTCCCGATCGCCGCCACGTGAACGGCGAGCGTATCCACCGGCGGCCCACGCCCGGCACGGCACGCGATCAACACCACACCCACCGCGGGTTCACCCGACACGGGCGAGGTGAAGGGCACCTTTGACCGAGTAAGCCGTCAAAGGTGCCCTTCACTCGTCACGCGAGCTCGTTCGAGGAGGAGGGTTCGTTCTCGGGTGTTGTCCGTCAGGGACGCCGCTCGCTCGAACTCCGCGCGGGCCTCGTCGTGTCGGCCCAGTTTGACGAGTAGGTCACCGCGGACGCTGGGTAGCAGGTGGTAGTTCCGCAACGCCGGTTCCGCCACGAGTTGGTCGACGAGGCCCAAGCCGTGCTCCGGGCCGAACGCCATCGACACCGCCACCGCGCGGTTGAGCTCCACCACCGGCGACTGCGACATGTCCGCCAACACCTCGTAGAGCGCCGCGATGCGCGCCCAGTCGGTCGCCTCAGGTGTCCGCGCCCGCGCGTGGCAGGCGGCGATCGCAGCTTGCAGGGTGTACGGACCGGGCGTGGCGCTGAGCTGCTCAGCTCGCGCCAGCGCCGCCAGTCCGCGTCTGATCAACAGCTGGTCCCACCGGGTGCGGTCCTGCTCCAGCAGCAGCACCGGCTCGCCCGAAGGTCCGGTCCGGGCGGCGGTGCGGGACGCCTGGATCTCCAGCAGTGCCACCAGCCCTTGCGCCTCGGGTTCGGCCGGGAGCAACCCGGCGACGATGCGCCCAAGCCGCAGCGCGTCCTCGCACAGTTCGGTCCGCATCCAATCGTCGCCAGCCGTGGCCGCGTAGCCCTCGTTGAACACGAGGTAGACGACCTCCAGCACCGACGGCAGCCGCGCCGCGAGCTCCGCGCCGCTCGGTGCCTCGAACGGAATCTGCTTGCGGGCCAACGTCTTCTTGGCCCGCACGATGCGCTGGGCGATGGTGGGCTCCGGCACCAGGAAGGCACGGGCGATCTCGGCGGTCGTCAGACCGCACAGCACGCGCAGGGCCAGCGCCACCCGCGCCTCGGTGGACAGCACCGGGTGGCACGCCGTGAACACCAGGCGCAGCAGGTCGTCGCCGAAGTCCGGACCGTCGTCGACCTCGATCTCGACGTGCTGGCGGTGTTCTAGCTCGCGGCCGAGTTCGTCCTGCTTGCGCTCCAGGCGTTGGTTGCGGCGCAGCTGGTCGATCGCGCGGTGCTTGGCGGTGGACATCAACCAGGCGCCCGGATTCGGGGGCACTCCGGTCTCCGGCCACTTCTCCAGGGCGATGACCAACGCGTCCTGCGCGAGCTCCTCGGCCAGACCGACGTCCTGCACGATGCGCGCCAACCCGGCGATGAGCCGAGCCGCCTCGATCCGCCAGACAGCCTCTATGGCGCGGTGGGTTTCAACAACCGTCACCGCGCCATCTCAGCGCGCCGCGCCCCCGGCGGCAATCGATTCAGCCGATTCCGCCGTATCCGCGGACCTCCTCCGCCAGTCGCCGCTCGCGCTCGGCGTCCTCCGGGGCGATCACGTCGGCGAAGTCCTCGGCGTCGAAGAGCTGCCGCACCTCGACCGGCTCCGGGCACCGCTTGGCCCATTCGACCATCTCCTCGCGGGACCGGACCTGCAGCAGCCAGAACCCGGCGATCAGCTCCTTGGTCTCGGCGAACGGCCCGTCCACCACGGTGCGCCCGCCACCCGTGCCGATCTCGGT
Organism: Saccharopolyspora soli; assembly: GCF_022678645.1. Classification (GTDB taxonomy): domain Bacteria; phylum Actinomycetota; class Actinomycetes; order Mycobacteriales; family Pseudonocardiaceae; genus Saccharopolyspora; species Saccharopolyspora soli. Next base: position 120,371 of record NZ_JALBWV010000015.1, read on the forward strand.
GCGGAACCCCTTGGAGCTGGGGTGCAGCCCTTCACCGGCCAGCAGCACCCCGGCATTGACCAGTTCCTCGTTGTAGTCGGTCATCTCCTTGATGGCCGCTTCGCTGGGCATCACACCGGCTTCGCTGTCGGCATTGGCCTTGACCATCATCAGGAATCGCATCGCGGGTCACTCCCTCGTCCGTTTCGCCCGGTCCCTCCGGGCGCTCACCAACGCATCGAACGAGCACCCCGGAAATCGACACATCCGCCAATTTTCTTTCGCAAACACCTGCGTCCCGCCCGGGAAGCGGTCGCGCGGCCCCATCGAGGCCGGGCGCGAGGTGGGCGATTTCGCGCGAAATCAGCACCACTGACCGCGCCGAGGCCGAGGACGGCGCCTCAACCGAGCAGATGCCGGGAGGTGAGCTCGTTGAACAGCCGCGGGTTCTCCATGTTCACCATGTGCCCGTACCCGGCGATCTCGACGAGTTCGGCATTGGGCATCCGCCGCGCCGCTTCCCCGGCGATCCGGTGCAGGTCGGACAGCTCCAGCTCGCCGACCACCAGCAGGGTCGGCGCAGTGATCTTCTCCAACTGCGCCCGGACGTCGCGCTCCAGCATCTTCCCGGCCGCCGCGTGGTGCTTGGCGACGGTCGCCAGGGCCATCTCCCGGCAGCGGGCCCGGATCTCCGGATCCACCTCGTCCGGCCGCCGGTGCGGACCGTCCACCCCGAACCGCAGGAATGCTTCGACGTACCGGTCCGCGTCCTTCGCCTCGATGGCTTCGGCCTGTTCCCGGTGGCGGGCCAGCAGGAACGGATCGCGGAACTCCACCGGCGGGATGCCGGGGCCGCTGAGCACCATGCGGTGCACCCGCTCGGGATACCGCAGCGCGAAGGCCGAAGCGGTGGCACCGCCCATCGAATTGCCCAGCAGACAGGCCGATCCGACCGCGAAGAAGTCCAGCAGCTCCCGCAGGTCCTCCTCGGGGCGGTAGTCGACCATCCCCGTGCTGGAGCGCCCCTGCGAGCGCGCGTCGTAGCGGATCACCGTGTGGTCCGAGGCGAGTTCGAGCTGCTCGTCCCACATCCCGGCGCCCAGCAACCCGGCGTGCAGCATGACCAGCGGCGGACCGGAACCGGCCACCTCGGCGTACAGCTCGCCGTCCGGCACCGGAACTCTCACCGACTCAACAACACTCATGACAACCAAAGTGTCATAATGACACTGTGGTTGACAACTCCGATCGTCCGCTGTCGCCCGACGAACTCGGCCCACGGCTGGCCGAGATCTACACGGTCATCGGCCCGCTCTACCGCCGAGTGGCCCGTGTGGTCGAGCGCGACAGCCCCCGCAACGGGCTTTCCGTCGGCGTGCGCGCCGTCCTCGAACGGCTGGAACTGTCCGGAACCGCCGAAACCGTGCCGCAGATCGCGCGAACCCTGGAACTGAGCCGACAGTTCGTGCAGCGCATGGTCAACGACGCGTTGGAGCAGGGATTCGTCACGCTGCGGCCGAACCCCGCGCACCGCCGCTCGGCGCTGGTGGAACTCACCGGGCCGGGATACGCCGCCATCCGTGCGGTCCAAGCCGCCGAGCACGAGGCGATGGGCCACGTCGGTGGCGACCTCACCGCAGTCGATGTTGCGACGACCCTGCGAGTGCTCCGCGAGATGCTCGCCGCAGTGCACGACATCGACGTCGACTGACCCGGACAGCAACAGGGCCGGGCAGGCGATCCATCGCCCACCCGGCCCTGTTGTCGATCAGCGTCCCTTGCGTTCCCGGAGCTTGGTCAACGCCTCTTCCAGGATGGCCATCCCGTCAGCGTCGCTGCGCCGCTCCTTCACGTACGCCAGGTGGCTCTTGTACGGCTCGTTGCGCCGCGCCTCCGGCGGATTCTCCTGGTCCAGGCCCGCCGGTAGTCCGCACCGCGGGCAGTCCCATTCCTCCGGCACCTCGGCGTCCATCGCGAACGACGGTCGACTGTGGTGCCCGTTGACGCACCAGTAGTCAACCCGCTTTCGCGGTGCGGCTTCCCCCCGTTCCGACTCGCCTACCGTGGGGCCCGAGCCCACACGAGTGCCGCGAATGGCGTTGCCACCAGTCATCCATCCTCACCCACCAAGCGGCCCGGGTCGTCGACCGGTTGGGTGCCCGGTCGATCAACCGATCTTGATCAACAAGCCGACTCCGATGATGGAGATGACCCACAACGCCATGACGAACAACGTCATCCGGTCGAGGTTCTTCTCCGCCACGCTGGAACCGGCCAGGTTTGACTGCACACCGCCGCCGAACAGCGAGGAGAGTCCGCCGCCCTTGGCCCGGTGCAACAGCACCAGCAGCACCAGCAGCACACTCGTCACGATCAACATGATCTGCAGGAAAAGAGTCATCACGTCCTCGTTCGCACAGCGGTTCGCAACCAAGCGTACCGGGCCGCGAACAGCGAGTTGACCACTGTCCACCCGTTTGCCAAAACGGTCTCACAACCCGCACGGCGGCCCAGCAGCCGGGGCCACCCCGGTCGGGTGGCGGGTGAGGGGCACCCGTGACCCAGTTACTTGGTCACGGGTGCCCCTCACCTCGACAGGATCGTCACGGCAGGGGGCCGCCCGCGGCCATCGCGGAGAGCTTGGTGAACTCGTCGCCGTTGAGGCTGGCGCCGCCGACCAGGGCACCGTCCACGTCCGGCTGGCCGACCAGCTCGCCGATGTTGCTCGACTTCACCGAGCCGCCGTAGAGCACCCGCACCTCGTCGGCGATCTCCTTGCCGTACTTCTCCGCCAACGCCACCCGCAGCGCCCCGCAGACCTCCTGCGCGTCCGCGGCGGTGGCGACCTTTCCGGTGCCGATCGCCCACACCGGCTCGTAGGCCACCACGACCTGGCGCACCTGCTCGGCCTTCAGGCCCTTGAGCCCGTTGATCAGCTGGGTGGTGCAGTGCTCGACGTGGTCATTGGCATCGCGCACGTGGAGCTTCTCGCCGACGCACAGGATCGGCGACATGCCGTGCTTGAGCACGGCCCGCACCTTCTTGTTGACCAGCTCGTCGGTCTCCGCGTGGTACTCGCGGCGCTCCGAGTGGCCGACGACGACGTAGCTGCAGCCCAGCTTGGCCAGCATCGGCCCGGACACGTCACCGGTGTAGGCCCCGGAATCGTGCTCGGAGATGTCCTGCGCACCGTGCTTGAGCAGCAGCTTGTCGCCGTCGATCAGGGTCTGCACGCTGCGGATGTCGGTGAACGGCGGCAACACCGCCACCTCCACCTTGCTGAAGTACTTCTCCGGCAATGCGAAGGCGATCTTCTGCACCAGGGCGATCGCCTCCAGGTGGTTCAGATTCATCTTCCAGTTGCCAGCGATCAGCGGCTGCCTGGCCATGTTCAGCGCTCACCTTCCAGGACGGCCACTCCGGGCAGGTCCTTGCCTTCCAGGTATTCCAGCGACGCACCGCCACCGGTGGAGATGTGCGAGAAGCCGTCCTCCGGCAGCCCGAGCGTGCGCACCGCGGCGGCCGAGTCGCCGCCGCCGACCACGCTGAACGCGTCGGAGTCCACGATGGCCTGCGCGACACCGCGGGTGCCGTCGGCGAACGCCGGGAACTCGAAAACCCCGGCCGGGCCGTTCCAGAACACCGTGCGGGCCTCGCGGAGGATCCCGGCGAACAACTCGACGCTGCGCGGCCCGATGTCCAGGCCCATCCAGTCGGCCGGGATGGCATCGGCGGCGACGACCCGCCGCTCGGCTTCCGCGGCGAAGCGGTCGGCGACCACCACGTCGACCGGGAGCACCAGCTTGTCGCCGTGCTCGGCCAGCAATTGCTTGGTGGACTCGATCTGGTCCTCCTGCAGCAGCGAGGTACCGACGTTGTGGCCCTGCGCGGCCAGGAACGTGTAGGCCATGCCACCACCGATGAGCAGCTTGTCGACCTTCGGCAGCAGTGCCTGGATGACGCCGAGCTTGTCGGAGACCTTCGAGCCGCCGAGCACCACCGCGTAGGGGCGCTTCGGGTCGCCGGTCAGGGTGCGCAGCACCTCGACTTCGGCGAGCACCAGTCCCCCGGCGTAAGCGGGCAGCCGCTTGGCGACGTCGTAGACCGACGCCTGCTTGCGGTGCACCACGCCGAAACCGTCGGAGACGAACGCCGCGTCCGGACCGACCAGCGCGGCCAGCTCGTCGGCCAGCGCGCCGCGCTCGGCGTCGTCCTTGCTGGTCTCGCGGGCATCGAAGCGGACGTTCTCCAGCAGCGCGACCGAACCGTCGGTCAGCCCGGCGACCACCGACTTCGCCGAGTCGCCGACGAGGTCTGCGGCCAGCGCGACGTCGGCACCGAGCAGCTCGCCCAGCCGACCTGCTACCGGGGCCAACGAGAACTTGGGGTCCGGCTCGCCCTTGGGCCGCCCGAGGTGCGCGGTGACCACCACGCGGGCACCGGCGTCGCTCAACTTCCGGATGGTCGGCAGGGAAGCGCGCACCCGCCCGTCGTCGGTGATCTTCTCGCCGTCCAGCGGCACGTTGAGATCGGCGCGCACCAGGACACGCCGACCCCGAACGCCCTCGGACAGCAGATCGTCAAGGTTCTTCACGGTCCGCTCCTACATGGTTATGGAAAGACCCGCACGAGTTGAGTCGCCGAAGCCGCTCAGCTCGTACGGGTCCCTGCGAGATTGGCTTTTCAAGCGGCGCAGCCGCTTTCCTGCGTAAACCGCCACCGTGACGCTCGACTCGCCATCAGCTTGAGCCGCCGCAAGCGGCGAAGCCGCTTAGCCCACCTACGACACTTGCACCGCCGCGGGTTCTCAGAAGCCTTCTCGCGAGGACAGCCCCGACGCCGCGCATCGGACATACATAAGTCGGGGATCCCGGAGTCGAGAAAGCCTCTGAGGTTCCGCCACCCGCACCGCTAAGCAAGCCGGGTGAACAATGCTCACGCCAGCTTCTTGGCTACCAGGTCGACTAGGTCGGCGAGCCGGTTGGAATAGCCCCACTCGTTGTCGTACCAGCCGACGATCTTGACCTGGTTGCCGATGACCTTGGTCAGCGGCGCGTCGAAGATCGTCGAGTGCGGGTCGGTCACGATGTCGCTGGAGACGATCGGGTCCTCGCTGTACTTGAGGATGCCCTTGAGCTTGCCGTCCGCGGCGGCGGTCTTGAACGCCTCGTTGACCTCGTCGACCGAGGTGCTCTTCCGCACGGTCGCGGTCAGGTCGGTGACCGACCCGGTCGGCACCGGCACGCGCATCGCGTAGCCGTCGAGCTTGCCGTTGAGCTCCGGCAGCACCAGGCCGATGGCCTTGGCCGCACCGGTGCTGGTCGGCACCACGTTGATCGCGGCGGCGCGGGCGCGGCGCAGGTCCTTGTGCGGGCCGTCCTGCAGGTTCTGGTCGGCGGTGTAGGCGTGCACGGTGGTCATCAGGCCCTGTTCGATGCCGAAGGCGTCGTTGAGCACCTTGACCATCGGGGCCAGGCAGTTGGTGGTGCAGGACGCGTTGGAGATGATGGTCTGCGAGCCGTCGAACTTGTCGTCGTTGACGCCCAGCACCACCGTCAGGTCCTCGCCCTTGGCCGGGGCGGAGATGATGACCTTCTTCGCACCACCCTCGTCCACGTGCTTGCGGGCGTCCGCGGCGTTGGTGAAGAAGCCGGTGGACTCCAACACGACGTCGACGCCCAGCTCGCCCCACGGCAGCTTGCCCGGGTCGCGCTCGGCGAGGATCTTGATGAGCTTGCCGCCCACCTCGATGCCCTCACCGGTGGCCTTCACCTCCTGGTCGAGGCGGCCGAGGATGCTGTCGTACTTGAGCAGGTGGGCCATGGTCGCGACATCGCCCAGGTCGTTGGCGGCCACGATCTCGATGTCGTGATCACTGGCGGTCGCGGCCCGCCAGAAGTTCCGCCCGATCCGACCGAAGCCGTTGATCCCTACGCGAACGGTCACGCCGATCTCTCCTCGTGACTGACCCGGCCGACGACGCGGCGGGTGAGGTGGATGGTCTCCGCCCAACCCTATCTGCCTCAGAAGCCGTCGCACGCAGCCGGGCGCGGCGCGTTCACTGTCTGGAACGGCCAGCGCACTCGCGGCGCCCGATCGCCCCGGATGCGACCGGCCGAAAGCACGAACAAATGCTGGTCAACAGCGGCTGAAAGGCGGACGCGGGCCGGCAACAGTGCGTGATCGGCAGAAAATCACAGCCGAGTTCGGAAAGCAGTTTTGCCTAAAACTGACCGTGTTCTCGACGTGACGTTGCGGACACACCACGCCAGTTTTGCGGCTTCTCTTGGGGTGAATTCGTGTACCTGATATTGGGCATCGGTAATTGCGCGAAGCTTGCGAGGGTGCTCAGTAAGAGGATCATCGGTGGGCGGGCTGCACCCGGACCGTGGATGTCAGGAGTTGCGCGGGGTTACCAGTCCGGATTCGTAGGCGAGGACCACGAGCTGAGCGCGGTCCCGGGCGTGGAGCTTGGCCATGGCGCGGTTGATGTGGGTTTTCGCGGTCAGCGGACTGATCACCATGCGGTCGGCGATCTGGTCGTTGGACAGACCCTGCGCGACCAGGGTGACGGCCTCGCGCTCCCGGTTGGTCAGTTCCGTCAGCCCCGTATTGGTGCCGGTGTTGAGCGGCTGGTTGACGTACCGGTTGATCAGCTTGCGGGTGATCGACGGTGCGAGCAGTGCGTCGCCGCGCGCGGCGACCCGCACGGCGACCCGCACGGCGTGCACGAAGTCTTCCGGCTGGATGTCCTTGACGAGGAATCCGGCGGCGCCGGCGCGCAGCGCGTTGAAGACGTATTCGTCCAAGCCGTAGTTGGTCAGGATGACGACGTGCACCGGGGCCAGGGTCGGATCCGCAGCGATGCGCCGGGTCGCCTCGATGCCGTCGATGACCGGCATCTGGATGTCGATGAGCGCGATGTCGGGCAGGTGTTGCCTGGCCAAGGCCAGGCCATCGCTGCCGTTGGCGGCCTCGGCCACCACCTCGATGTCGTCCTCGATGTCGAGGAGCGCGCGGAATCCGCTGCGAATGAGCGGCTGGTCGTCGACCAGCAGGACACGGATCACGGCGTTTGTCCCACGGGAAGTTCGGCTTGGACGGTGAAGCCGCCCTCGCTGCGCGGTGCCGCCTGCAGGTGACCTCCGAGGGCGGTGACTCGTTCGCGCATCCCGAGCAGCCCGACGCCGGGCACCGGCGCGGTGTCCGGCGTGGCCTTGCCGTCGTCATCGATCCGGATGACCAGGGCGTCGGGACGGTAGTCGATCCGGATCGACGCGGTAGCGGCGGCGGCGTGACGGGCGATGTTGGTCAGCGACTCCTGAACGATCCGGTAAGCGGTCCGGTCCACAGCGGTCGGCACGTCGTTTCGGTGGCCCTCGATAGTCAGCTTCGTGTCCAGGCCGGTCGTCCGGGCCCGTTGCACCAGTTCCGGGACGTGGTCGAGCCCATGCGGCGGGTTCTTGCCGTCGTCGCGCAGCGCCTCCAGGGTCGCTCGCAGTTCCCGGGCCGCCTCACGACCGGCCTCCCGGATCGCCAGCAGAGCCTCCGGCACCTGTTCACCCCGCTTGCGGGCCAGGTGGACGGCGACTTCGGCCTGCACCTTGATGACGGATATCTGGTGGGTGAGCGAATCGTGCAACTCCCGCGCGATGTGCAGCCGCTCCTCGTTGGCGCGGCGCCGTGCAGTCTCCTCTCTGGTGCGCTCGGCCTCGTCCGCCCGACGTTCAGCCTGTCGCAGCGCTTCACCCGCCGCACCGGCGGCGATCAGCCAGGCCAGTTGGAGGGCGTCCCGGGTATGCGTGAACGCCTCGCCCACGGTCCAGTCGTCGGGAGAGGCCAGCAGCGCGAGCGGAAGAGTGAGCAGCATGATCACCGAAGCCGCCACCGTGGCGATGCGGTGTCCGGCCCGTACCGCCGCGAACACCGCGAACAGATACGCGACGGCAGGAACGTCGAACCCGACGGCTTGGTAACCCAACACGCACAACCCGGTCCCGGCCAGCACGGTGACCGGAGCCAAGCGGTGCGCGGCCAGCGCCAGACCGCCGGTTGTCAAAAACGCGTAGCCCAGCGGGTCGAGACTCGTGGCGAGGTGTTGCCCGGACAGCCCGGAGACCAGCAGGATCGCCGCCACGCCGACGGCGATCGCCCAGTCTCCGGCAACGATCCGTCCCCTGCTCATCCGTGCACCCTAGCCGGATCTTCGCGCGGGAAAGTCCTCTGCACGGATGATCAGTCGGCTACCGCACACGCGGTACCTTCGCGGCTCCTGCGCCACCCGCGGTAGCCGAATGCGTCACCTGTGGCAGCGCGAAGTGTCCGCGTCAGCAGGACGACCGGCGGTGGGTCCGGCGGACATGATCAGGCGACATCCAGTCCTAGAAGGAGAAGGAGTACCTCATGTCCGTCCGTCACCTGCTTGCCGCTGCCGCAGCCGCCCCGCTCGGAGTTTTCGAGTTTGCCACGCCAGCAGCCGCGGACGTTTTGGCCCAGCCGGACGCCACCGTTTACGGCTGGACCCCCGACCGAATCTGGGCCACCTCGGCCGCGCTACTGGCGCTGGTTGGCATGGTCATCGGCGGGCTGGCTCGGGCTCGATCCGCCGGCCGTATCGGCAACGGCACCGGGGGACGGGGAGCCATCGCGGCTCTGGTGGCGGGGCTGATCGCCGTGGTCAACGGCGGGCTGGTGTTGGCCACCTCCGACGGTGGTCTCGGCACCGGCAACGGAATAGCCGGTGGCTACGTGGCCCTGGTGCTAGGGGTGATCGCCATGGTCGTCGGCGGGCTGACTCGGGCCCGCTCCCGCCGCACCGCCTGACCGGCGCACCGCAGCGCCGCTACTTCGCTGCATGCCAACGGCGCACCAGACGAATCCGCGGAGAATAGGCAAACTGCGGTGCAACTCTCCTTGGGTGATTGTCAGGCGTCGGCTTCGAGCATTTCCGCCGTGACCGCGGATTCGGTGTCCGGGACGCCGAGTTCGCGGGCGCGCTTGTCGGCCATCGCCAGCAGCCGCCGGATCCGACCGGCCACCGCGTCCTTGGTCATCGGCGGGTCCGCCAGCTGACCGAGCTCTTCCAGCGACGCCTGCCGGTGCGCCAGCCGCAGCCGACCCGCCATCGTCAGGTGGTCAGGAGCCGTCGGCCCCAACAACTCCAACGCCCGCTCCACCCGAGCCGCAGCAGCGACCGCGGCGCGCGCCGAGCGCCGCAGGTTGGCGTCGTCGAAGTTGGCCAGCCGGTTCGCGGTCGCCCGCACCTCGCGGCGCATCCGGCGCTCCTCCCAGGCCAGCACGCTGGAGTGCGCACCGAGCCGGGTCAGCAGCGCGCCGATCGCGTCGCCGTCGCGGACCACCACCCGGTCCGCGCCGCGCACCTCGCGCGACTTGGCCGCCACGCCGATCCGCCGTGCGGCCCCCACCAGGGCCAACGCCGCCTCCGGTCCTGGGCAGGTGACCTCCATCGACGACGACCGACCGGGTTCGGTCAGCGAGCCGTGCGCCAGGAACGCGCCGCGCCAAGCGGCCTCCGAATCGCACGCCCCGCCGGAGACGACGTGCGCGGGCAGGCCGCGCACCGGACGGCCGCGCGGGTCGAGCAACCCCGTCTGCCGGGCCAGGCCCTCGCCGTCCTTGACCACCCGCACCACGTACCTGGTGCCCTTGCGCAGTCCGCCGGAGGTGATCACGTGCACGTCGGAGTGGTGCCCGAACAGCTCGTGGATCTCCTTGCGCAGCCGACGCGCCGTGGAGCCGCTGTCCAACTCGGCCTCGATCACCACCCGGCCCGCAACGATGTGCAGCCCGCCAGCGAAGCGCAGCAACGAGGAGACCTCAGCCCGTCGGCAGCAGGTCTTGGTCACCGACAACCGACTCAACTCGTCCTTGACCGCCGGGGTCATCGCCACAGGTCCGTCCTCCTCTCCAGTGCAGCCCGCAGGCTAGCCGCGAGCGCCCGCGAGTCGTGCCGTCCCGGCACCGCGGGCGCGGCGATCTTGTCCAGCAGAGTCTGCGCACCCAGCCCGGCGGCCGCAGCGCGGAGCCGGTCCGGGGTGGGCACCGAATCCGCGTCGGCCAACACCGCGTCGACTCGCAGCCGGGGTGCGTGCTGCGAGAGTACGTCGAGATGCTGTTCGGGTGAGAAACCCGCCGTCTCGCCCGGTTGTGGGACGAGGTTGAGCACCACGAACCGCCGTGCGGTGGTGCTCACCAGCGCCTCGTGCAGCTGCGGTACCAGCAGGTGCGGCAGCACGCTGGTGAACCACGAGCCGGGTCCGAGCAGCACCAGATCGGCGTCCAACACCGCCTGAACTGCCTGCGGACAGGCCGCCGGTTGGTCCGCACCGTTCGCGTGCAAACGAACTTGTTTCACCCTTCCGGGCGTACTGGCGATGGCCACCTGTCCCCGGATCGTGCGAACGGCGTCGGGGTCGGAATCCAGCCCGACGACGTCCGCGGACATGTCCAGCGGCACCGTCGACATCGGCAGCACCCGGCCCCGCACGCCGAGCAGCCGACATGCCTGGTCGAGCACCTCGACCGGATCGCCCAGCACGTCGAGCAACCCGGCGAGCACGAGGTTGCCGACGGCGTGCCCGGCGAGCGCTCCGCTGCCGCCGAAGCGGTGCTCGAACACCCTCGACCACAGCTGCCCGTCGGAATCCGAGTCGGCCAGCGCGGCGAGCGCCTTGCGCAGGTCGCCCGGCGGCAGCATGCCCAGCTCGCGGCGCAGCCGACCGGATGATCCGCCGTCGTCGGCCACCGTCACCACCGCGGTCACGTCAGCGGTGATCCGGCGCAGCGCCGACAGCGTCGCCTGCAGTCCGTGTCCGCCCCCGAGCGCGACCGCGCGCAGCGGCGTCGTCACTCGCGCCCCAGGTCCCGATGCACCGTCTTGACCATCAGCCCGTCGTCCTCGGCCAGCCGACGGGCCAGCTCCTCGGCCAGCGCCACGCTGCGGTGCTTTCCGCCCGTGCAGCCCAGCGCCAACGTCAGGTAGCGCTTGCCCTCGCGGTGGTAGCCCGCCCCGACCAGCCGCAGCAGCTGCTGGTAGCTCTGCAGGAACTCCTCGGCGCCCTCCTGGCCGAGCACGTAGTTGCGGACCTCGTCGTCGAGGCCGTTGAACTCGCGCAGCTCCGGGATCCAGAACGGGTTGGGCAGGAACCGGCAGTCCATCACCAGATCGGCGTCCATCGGCAGACCGTACTTGTAGCCGAAGGACAGCACGGTGAGCCGGGTCCGGGTGCTGGCTTCGGTGCCGAAGGCGTCCTCGATCTTGGACCGCAACTGGTGCACCGACAGGCTGGTGGTGTCCAGGATCAGGTCGGCCTCGGAACGCAGCTTGGACAGCAACGAGCGCTCCGCGGCGATCCCGTCGGCCAGTCGGCCCTCGCCCTGCAACGGGTGGCTGCGCCGCACCTGTTCGAAGCGGCGGATCAACACCTCGTCGGTGGCCTCCAGGAACAGCACCTTCGGCTTGTAGCCGCGGGCGTCCAGGTCCTTGATGACCGCTCCCAGGTCTTCGGTGAACGCCCGGCTGCGCACGTCCATCACCACGGCGACGCGGGTGACCGCGCCGCTGGAGCGCGCCCCCAGCTCCACCATGGTGGCGATCAGTTCCGGTGGCAGATTGTCCACCACGAACCAGCCCAGGTCCTCCAGGCATTTGGCCGCGGTGCTGCGTCCCGCCCCGGACAGGCCGCTGACCACGGCGACCTCGATGCCCGACTGCTCGTCAGTCACTGCTCTCCCCTTCAGCGTTGTCGGCGCCGGGCTCGGCCCGGTCGTCCGGCACCGGGCGTCGCCCGGCTCCCCCGTCGGCCGCCAACGCCGAGTGCACGGTCTCGGCGGTGTGGCGGCCGATTCCCGGGACCGCGGCGATCTCGTCCACCCCGGCCTCGCGCAGTTTGCGCACCGAGCCGAAGTGCTTGAGCAGCGCCGCGCGGCGAGTTTCGCCCAATCCCGGAATCGTGTCCAATGTGGAGCTTGTCATGCGCTTGGAGCGCTTCTTGCGGTGGTAGCTGATAGCGAAGCGGTGCGCCTCGTCGCGGACCCGTTGCAGCAGGTAGAGCGCTTCGCTGGTGCGCGGCAGGATCACCGGGTCCGGGTCGGCGGGCAACCACACCTCCTCCAGCCGCTTGGCCAGCCCGATCACCGCGACGTCGGTGATGCCGAGTTCGGTGAGCGCATCGGCCGCGGCGTTGGCCTGCGGCGCTCCGCCGTCGATGACCAGCAGGTTCGGCGGGTAGGCGAACTTGCGCGGGCGGCCGGTGTCCGGGTCGATGGCCGCGCCGATCTGATCCGCTCCGGTCTTGCCGGTCTCGCTGAGGTAGCGGTGGAAGCGGCGGCGCACCACCTCGTCGATCGACCCGACGTCGCCGCCCGCGGCGCCCTCCCGGACCTCGAAGCGGCGGTACTCGGACTTGCGCGGCACGCCGTCCTCGAACACCACCAGCGACGCCACCACGTCGCTGCCCTGCACGTGGCTGACGTCGACGCACTCGATCCGCAGCGGCGCGGTGTCCAGGCCCAGCCCTTCCTGCAACTCCTGCAACGCGGCCGAACGCGCGGTGAGATCACCGGCGCGGCGCAGCTTGTACTGCTGGAAGGCTTCCTTGGCGTTGCGCTCGACGGTTTCCATCAGCGCGCGCTTGTCGCCGCGCTGCGGCACCCGGAGGCTCACCCGGCTGCCGCGCAGCTCGCTGAGCCACCCGGCGATCGCGTCGGCGTCGGCGGGCGGCTGCGGCACCAGGACTTCGCGCGGCACCGGGCTGCCACCCGCGTCGGCCTGCTCGGCCAGCGCTGCCTGCTCGCCGTAGAACTGGGTGAGGAATTGGGCGGTCAGCGTGGCGGTGTCAGTTTCCTCCACCTTGTCGATGACCCAGCCGCGCTGGCCGCGCACCCGGCCGCCGCGGATGTGGAAAACCTGCACGGCCGCGGCGAGCTCGTCCTCGGCGAAGGCGACCACGTCGGCGTCAGTGCCGTCGCCGAGCACCACGGCCTGCTTCTCCATCGCGCGTCGGAGGGCCTCGAGGTCGTCGCGCAGCCGGGCGGCGCGCTCGAACTCCAGCTCGGCGGAGGCCGACTGCATCTCCTTGTCCAGCTTGCGCATCAGCTGATCGGTGTGCCCGGCCAGGAAGTCGCAGAAGTCCTCGACGATCGACCGGTGCTCGTCGGCGCTGACCCGGCCGACGCACGGCGCGGAGCACTTGCCGATGTAGCCGAGCAGGCAGGGGCGGCCGATCTGCGAGTGCCGCTTGAACACCCCGCCGGAGCAGGTGCGCGCCGGGAACACCCGCAGCAGCAGGTCCAACGTCTCGCGGATCGCCCACGCGTGCGCGTACGGCCCGAAGTAGCGCACGCCCTTGCGGCGCGGGCCCCGGTAGACGTGCAGTCGCGGGAACTCCTCGTGCAGCGTCACCGCCAGCACCGGGTACGACTTGTCGTCGCGGTAGCGGACGTTGAACCTCGGGTCGTACTCCTTGATCCAGGAGTACTCCAGCTGCAGAGCCTCGACTTCGGTGCCGACGACGGTCCACTGCACGCCGGTGGCCGTGGTGACCATCTGCCGGGTGCGCGGGTGCAGCCCGGCGAGGTCGGCGAAGTACGACGACAGCCTGCTGCGCAGGCTTTTCGCCTTGCCGACGTAGATCACTCGGCCGCTGGCGTCGTGGAACCGGTAGACGCCGGGGGCGTCCGGGATCGTGCCAGGCGCTGGTCGGTAGGTGGACGGATCGGCCACGTCCCCACCCTACGTCCGGGGCCCGACCACGCGGATCTAGAGGCTGTCTTGAAAGTGATTTGCGTGGCGGTGCGGGTGGCGGAACCTCAGAGGCTTTCTCGGCTCCGGGATCCCCGACATCATGCCGATACACCACGTCGGGGCTGTCCTCGCGGGGAGAACCCCACAGGGGTGGGCACCGTGAACCCGCGGCGGTGCAAGCTGAGTCCCACACCACAAGCGGCTACCGCCGCTTACAAAAACAGACCCCAGGTGCGGCCGTGCACCACGGGGCGGCTCGGCAAGGCACACTTGCTGCAACGCCTGTGATCATGCTTCGCGCCTGTGCTGGGAGGTCAGCCGTGCACATCGAGAACGCCCATCCCGACCGCGCGACGTTGTCCGAGGTCGGTCCCGGAGTACACGCGTGGGTTCAGCCCGACGGCTCGTGGTGGATCAACAACGCGGGCGCGGTGCTCGGCGACGACGGCATCGTGCTCGTCGACACCTGCGCCACCGCGCAGCGCACCCACCGGTTCCTGGACGCGGTGCGCGACGCTGGCGGGGACGCGCCGATCCGGTTCGCGGTGAACACCCACCTGCACGGTGACCACACCCATGGCAACGCCCTGCTGCCGGACTCGACTGTCCTCATCGGACATTCCGAGACCCGTGCGGGGATCCTGGCCGACACGTTGCTCACGAACTTGCCGCCGGTGTGGCAGCCGTCGCCGGAGTGGGGCATCAGCGAACACCGCGCGCCGACGGTGGTACTGCAGGATTCGCTCACCCTGCACAACGGTGACCGCCGGATCGAACTGCACCACCCCGGCCACGCCGCGCACACGCCGGGCGACGTGGTGGTGTGGGTCCCCGACGCCGAGGTGCTGTTCACCGGTGACCTGATCTTCCACGGCGTCACGCCGCTGGTGTTCATGGGCTCGGTGGAGGGTGCGCTGAAGTCGCTGGACTGGCTTGCCGGCTTCGCCGCCGCGACGGTGGTGCCCGGTCACGGCTCGCTGCTGCCGGGCTCGGCGTTCCCGCGAGTGCTCGAAGACCACGCCCGCTACTACCGCTTCGTACTCGACACCGCACGCCAAGCCCGAACCGACGGCCTCACCCCGCTGGAGGCGGCCCAGCGCTGCGACCTCGGCGAGTTCGCGGCCTGGCCGGACCGCGAACGAATCGTCCTGAACCTGCACCGCGCCTACGCCGACGCGGACGACACGGAACTCGACCTCCTCGCAGCCTTCACCGACGCGATCACCTACAACGGCGGCCCCCTCAACTGCGCCGTCTGAACGGTTTTTCGGGGTGAGGGGCACCCTTTACCAAGTAAGTTGGTAAAGGGTGCCCCTCACTCATCACCCGATCAGGATCACAGCGGGCGGGGGAGGCGTTGGTCGACTGGGGCGAGGGTGACCGGTAGGGCTGGGAGGGTTTGGTACCAGTAGGCCACTGAGGACACGTCGTCGGAGCGCTTGTTCGCGTGCCCGTGCTCGATGGTGACCTTGATGGACCGTTCGAAGACCACCGGATCCTCCACGTGGAACCGGTAGTACGACACCTGCCCGCTCCAGTTCGGTCCGCCCGGCATGGTCAACCCGTGGTATGGCGCCTGGTACGGCTGGGTCGGGCACCACGCCGTGTTGAAGTAGTCCTCGGTGCCGGTGCCGTGCAGCCGCGGTGGCCAGGGTTCGCCGTCGATGAAGAACATGTCGTCGCCCTCGCCGTACCAGTTCCAGTCGGTGGTTTGGCGCAGGTTGTGCACGTTGAGGACGGTGCCGACGTAGTGCCCCCGCCCCTCGGCTTCCAGCAGCACGTAGTTGCCCGCGCCGTCGGTGTTGGTGCCGCCGAAGAGGAATTCGTCGTTGGTCTGCTCGCCCTGCTCGACGCCGTCGGTGGGGTTCTGCCGACGCCACTGCGCGTGGAAATAGCCCAGTTCCGGGTCCACGTCGGCGTAGGTCTCGTAGTCGATGTAGTAGTAGAAGGTCACCGGCTTGGTGCTCATCTCGCTGATCAGCTCGAACCGGGCGCGTCCGGCGAAGGGCATCGCGAACCAGCAGTTGAAGCCCTTGCCGTCCTGCGGGCTCATCTGCAGTGGCGCGGACACGAAGTTGGCGCTGCGACCGTGGCCCATGCCGAAGAAATCCCCCAGCGGCACCAGCACGGCCGGTTGTGGCGAGTCGTCCCAGGTGATCTTCAGCACCAGCCGCCGGAGGTAGTCGCCCTCGACCTCGGCCCGCTGACCGAGGTGGTCGACCGCGACGGTGCACCAGATGTGGGTGATCACGCCAGGTCCGGGGATGTTGGCCAGTTCCCTGGTTTCGCCCGGCTCGATGCGCATGTTGTCGGTGTTTCCGCCAGTGTGGTCCCAACTGGACACCCGGCCGCGCCGACTGCGCCGAAGCCGGGGCAGATCCCGCAGACTGCTGCCGAAAGATCCGTATCCGGACAAGACTTCCTCCCCAGTAGTAGTTGTGCTCCGGATCACTTCTACCACGCACGCAACCACCTCCGATGCGACTTCGCTGTCCGACGGGCGCGGAAGTTCCGTCCAGCAAACGGAATCGGCCCTGCGCCGCGGCCCGTCACCGCGGGTACTGGACCTCCCGCGCCACCGGCGCGAAACTGCCGTCCTGCCATCGGAATCGGTCGATCACCAGCGCGTCGGGCGAGGCGAACTCCGACTCGACGGTGAGACCGCCGCCGTCGGTCGTGAGCGCCACCGGCGAGAGCCCGGTGCCCATCGGACCGAGATCGTCCCCCAGCAGCGACTGGACCAGCTCCGGGGACTCCGGCGGCGATGCGCCGTCGTAGATCCGAACTTCACCGCGCCCCGCGTCGCAGAGCAATGCGAGGATCGCGTCCTCCTGGCCATCGCCGGTCACGTCCTGGAACAACGCCTGCCGGATCGGGCCGAGGTCCGAGTCCGGTTCGCAACCGGTGTCGGCCAGCACGGCCGACCAGTCGGCGCTGCCGAGCGGACCGTAGGGATCGGGCCCGCACATCTGCGCCGCCAGTGCCGTCGCGGTGGAGCACCGCTGCACGTAGGCGTCCCAAGCGGGCCTTTGCAGCTCACCAGGACGCAGCGTCGAGAACACCAGTGCCGAGTCGCCCTGCCGGAAGCTGATCGCGCCGTTGCGGTACACGGCGCGCGTCTCCATCAGCCGCGCGAACTCGGCAGGATCACCGATGTCGACTTCGGTGGCGAAGCCGTTGTCGACGACCAGCGGAACCGACGGCAGCGACCGCAGCACGTCGACCTGACCTTGGCAGGCCAGATCGTGCGCGCTGGCCAGCATCGTGCGCTCCGATTCGCGCAGGGCCCCCGTCGGCAGGTCGTCGAGGCCGGGGGATCCGCAATCGCTCCGGGACTCGCCCGGCGCCAGGAAATGCGTGCCGACCTCGCGATCCCATTCCCCGAGCAACTGCGGGTAGACCGATGCCACGGTCTCCACCGAGGTCCGGTAGCCGCCGATGGCCACCAACCACTGCTCGGACATCGTGAACGACCACACCGAACCGGCGGTCACCACGCTGTTTCCCGCGCTGTCCGCAGCCAAGTTCGTGTCGGAGACGCGGAAAAGCGCGGACGCCTCGCCGAACCAGGGACGGGCGACCTTGGTCCACTGCACGGCTGCGTTGCGCTCCGACGATGCCGGTCGTTGGCAGTGGGTGCTGGTGCGCAGGGCGTCCTGGACCGATGCCCGATCCTCCGGCGCCAGCCGAACGGCCGCGACCTGCACCGTGGCCCGGTTGTCGAGGTCGTAGATCATGAAGGCTGCGGGTTCGCGGGTTCGGAACTTCTCGACCACCGGAACCGGCCCGCAGGTCTCCATCGCCGCCAAAATCGAATTGCGCTGCACCGGCCCCTCGTAGCGGGCCCGAAACGGCGCCTGCCAATCCGCTGGCAGCAACTCGGTCATCTCCTGCGGCGAGTTGACCTCCACCGGCGACCAGCTCCACCAGATGCCGACCGCCAAGCCGAGCGCCGCCAACCCGCCGACGGCCAACGCCCGCCTGCCGTAGCGGTTGCCGGGCATCAGCACGAACTCCTGGACGGACCGGGCGCCCAACCGCGGCCGTCCCACCTGAACACCGCACCGTACTGCGACCCGAGGCCGGTGATCTCGAACGGACCGCTCGGCGGTTGCACGTCGTAGGTCTGGCGTTCGCCGTCGATGACCATGTCGATCTCCAGCACCCACCGGTAGTGGCCCTGGGTGGCGCGCGATTCGACTTGGAACACCGCGGTTTCGCCGTCGGCGAGTTGCTTGGCCTTGGCGGCGAAGAAGGGTTCCCCGAGCCGGTCGCCGTCGAGCACCCGAGCTGTCGGCCGGAGCTCATCGAGGTCGAAACCGATCAGATCCGCTGGCAGGTCGCCCTGCTGACCGGCGCAGAACAGCGTGCCGGTGATGTTGGGTTCGCGGCTGACCACCCGCGCCCGCATGTTGGTGATCACGATGTCGCGGGATCGAGCGCCTTCGATCGTCACGGTGCTGCCCTGCACCCCGACCTTCGTGCCGCGCCCGGCTTCCTCGAAGAACTCGTACGGCGTCGCGATGTCGGCCAACCGCTGCGCTGGCAGCACTTGGGGCGAGGCGAAGTTGAGGTCGCCGACCCGGCCGCCGTCCGAACTCGCCCAGACCAGCACGGGTGGCCGGGAAACGTCCCGCGCGGCGTTCCACACCAGCGGCGCGACCACGCCCGCCAAGGCCGCGACGAGCGCCGTGATGACGAACGCCGGACCGCTGAGCAGCCGTTGCCACCAGCGGCGCTGCGGCTGTTCCCCGGTCACTGCGCCGCCCCGGCCGAGACCCCGATGATCATTGGGTCAACGTATTGGACGAACGGAGATCCGTGGCCTGGTTCTCCCGAATCGGCAAGCGGGAACGCCGACCAATCACCCGATTCGCGCAGGCGGCGCGGGTGGTTCGTCAGCGGGCCGGGGGTTCGTAGTTCTCGATGCGGCGCAGCAGGTTTCGGATGCGGGCGCCGTAGAACGGCGAGAGGGCGTAGCCGGGGTAGCTGGCGAACCAGCTGGCGCTGCCGAGGCTGACCGCGTCGGCACCGGCCCAGAAGTACTCGCGGCAGTCGTCGAAGGTGCGGATGCCGCCCGTGGCGATGATCGGCAGCTTCACCCCGGCGTCGCGCAGTTCCTTGACCACCCGCAGGCCGATCGGCTTGATCGCGCGGCCGGAAAGCCCGCCGAAACCGTTCTTCAGCAGCGGCTGCCCGGTGTTCGGGTCCAGCCGCAGCCCCTTGACGGTGTTGATCGCGGTCAACGCCGACACCCCGTGGCGGGCGGCAAGACGCGCGTGCCCGAGGTAGTCGTAGTCCGGCGACAGCTTCAGGATCACCGGGTGGTTGCTGCGCGGCACCGCCTCGGCCAGCACCGATTCGATGATCTGGTTGAAGTCGAAGTTGACGTTGTGGCAGGAGACGTTGAACTCGATCGCGGCGATCTCGCCGACCGCGACCGCGGCGTTGACCTTGTCGACCAGTGTGACGAACTCCGCGGCGGAGAAGCCGCCGACGGAGATGATCGTGTTCTGCTCGCGGGTGCGCGGGTAGTAGTCGCGCAGGTAGGCGTCGATGCCGACGTTGCACCAGCCGAAGGCGTTGAGCCAGCCGCCGTCGACCTGCCGCAGCGCCTGCCCGTAGCGCTTGAGCAGCGCGGGCAGTTCGTGCAGCGGCCACACGTCGCGGGTGGTGAAGTTCCCTTCGCGGGGTTCGACGGTCACCGTGCGGGTGGTGACCGCACCGAACCGGGACAGCGGGACGAACTGCGAGATCGGACTCATGCCGTAGGGCACCAGCTTGGCGTTGGCGACCCCGTAGCCGAGCAGGCTGGACGAAGTCACCAGGCGGTTGCGCAATCTGATGTCGCCGAGCCGGACACCGAGCTCGGACGGGACGTCTCGCACCAACCGAAGGTTGCGCTCCTGGGCCACGCTCACGATCTCCTCCTACCCGGCGTCGGCACGCGAACGCCGTCGCCGTCCCCATTGTCCCTCACGCAGCGCAGTGCACCGCGCCGGGTTCGCACAGGCGATCCGTTCGCCGGATTGCATTTCGAACATGGATAGTGTGCGATAGAACTCGTGGAGAGTTCGGAGCGGGCCCTGGCGATCATCGAACGCCTCCGGCAGGCGGAGCGGGTGACCGTCGCCGAGTTGGCCGAGGCAACCCGGTCGTCGGAGATGACCATCCGACGCGACCTCGACCAGCTCGCTGAGCAGGGGGTGCTGCGGCGCGTGCGCGGGGGCGCGGTGAGCTTCCTGCGCGGGCAATCGATCCCGTTCGCGGTGCGCGAGCGCGACGAGACGGCGGTCAAGCAACGCCTGGCGATGGCTGTCGCGTCGATGATCAACGACGACGAGTCCGTGATCATCGACGGTGGCACCACGACGCTGGCGGTGGCCCGGCTGCTGGCCCACCGCCGGATCACCGCGATCCCGCTCGACCTGCACTCGGCGAACGCGCTGAGCAGCGCGCCGGAGATCAACTTGCTGCTACCCGGTGGGCGGACGACACCGGGCGAGCTGTCGTTCGTCGGCCACCTCGCCGAGAACTCGCTGCGCGCCCTGCGGGTGGACACCGCCGTGCTCGGCGTCTGCGGACTGTCCACGAAGGACGGCTTGACGGCGCACGATCTCGACGAAGTACCGGTCAAACAGGCTGCGGTCGCCAACGCCCAGCGCGTCATAGCGGTCTGCCACGGAGCCAAGTTCACCCGCACCGGCCTGGGTTTCGTCTGCCCGATCACCGATCTCGACGTGGTCGTCACCGAGCAGACGGCACCGGCGGAGGCATGTGCGGAACTGACGGCAGCGGGCGTGGAGGTTCGAGTTGTCTGAGACCGCCGTAGTCGCCGGTGCCGCTCGGCAGGCCCGCTGGGCCGTGACCGGGTACTTCGTGATCACCGGCGCGGCGCTGGGCACTTGGACCGCGCGCATCCCGGCGATCAAGCAAGACCTGGGCCTGGACGACATGCAGGTCACGTTGGCGTTGTTCGCCGTCGCCGCCGGTTCGGTGCTGGCGATGCAGGTCGTCGGGCACCTGTCGGACCGCCTCGGCAGCGCTCGGGTGCTGGGCCCGGCTGGAATCGCGATGTCGGCGAGCCTGCTGTTACCCGGCTTCGCCAACAGCTTTCCGCTGCTGGTGATCGGCCTGCTGCTGTTCGGTGCCGGGCACGGGACCGTCGACGTGACCATGAATGCCCACGCGATGCAGGTGCAGCGACGCTACGGCCGTCCGATCGTGAGCACCTTCCACGCGATGTTCAGCGTCGGCGGCCTGCTCGGCGCCGGGTGCGGCGCACTCGCGGCACAAGCCTCGATCGCCACGGGCGCGCATTTCGCGCTCGTCGCGGCTGCGCTCGGCGTGGTGTCGATGATCGCGCGGCCCGCGCTGCTGCCCGCTGAGGTGACACCGAGCGGCGGTTCGGTGCGCCAGCGCGGGATTTCGCCGGGAATCGTGTTCCTGGGCGTGCTGGCGTTCTTCTGCTCGGTGGGCGAAGGGTCGATGGCGGACTGGTCGCCGCTGTACCTGCACGACGTGCTGCGGACCAGCCCGGCGCTGGCGGCGACCGGGTATGCGGTGTTCTCCGCCACGATGGCCGTTTTCCGATTCCTCGGGGACTTCCTGGTCGCCCGGCTCGGGCCGGTCGTGCTGGTGCGGACCTGCGGCGCGATCGCGGGCCTGGGGCTGGGTGTCGGATTGCTGCTGCACCACCCGGTGGCGGCGATCATCGGATTCGCCCTGTTCGGCATCGGCCTGTCGAACATCATCCCGCAGGTCTTCAACGCGGCGGGGAACCAGGATCCGAGCCGCAGCGGCCGAAACCTGGCCCAGGTGAGCACGCTCGGCTACGGCGGCCTGCTCGCCGGTCCAGTGGTGATCGGCCTGCTCGCCCACTGGACCGATCTGGCGATCGGCCTCGCGCTGCCAGCCGTCCTGGCCCTGCTGGTCGCCGCCTCAGCCCGCGCGGTCCACCCCCGTTGAAATGCCCGGCCGGTGTCGTTCAGGCGACCAGCAGGCCGATGCCGAGCGTGACGACTCCCGCGGCCAGCGACAGCGCGCCCAGCCACAGCAGCACGATCAGCCTGTTCGGCTGGTGCACCTCGCGTCCGGTCGAGGACAGGAAGAAGCCGGCCGACATCAGCACCGCCGCCAGCGGCACGCCGAGTCGTGCGATCCAGCCGAACGCACCGGTCAGCTGCGTCGCATCCGCCAGCACCAGGCACACCAGACCGAGCGTGACGAGCACGCCCGCGTGCGCGTGCCCGGCGCGGGCGAAGTTCCGCTGGAACTCGGTCATCGGCACCTGGCCACGCACGATTTTGGTGAGGAACCAACCGCCGAACTCGATCGTGACGATGGTCAACAGCACCACACCCGCGATGTACTGGCTCGACGCACTCAACGGCAACACCTGCATGACAGCCCCTCCAAGGTCGAAACAGTGTTATAAAACAACGTTTCAAGATCTGGGTCAAGGCTGTCGACCAGCTATCCAGGACGAGCTCTCACTCGGCTTCCGACACCGCGGCGTCGCAGAGGGCGTGCGCCTCGTCGACCGCCGCGATCAGCGACTCCGCGGTCAGTCCGGCGATGACGCGGTCCACGTCCCGCAAGCCCGCGCGAGTCAGCAGGCGTTTCTCGTTGGTGACCCATTCGCCGCGGGCCGCGAGGACCGCGTGCGCCGCCTGGCAAGCCGCCTGCGCGATCGCGCCAGCCGTCTCCGTGAGCCGCCCGTAGGGCGCGTGGTTGGCCCGCGCGTAGGCCAGCCCCAGCGACGACTGGCCCCACCAGACCGGTGGCGCGGCTTTGCGCAGGGCGTCCGGGTATTCCGGGCAGGGCAGCTCACCGTGCAGCACCCGGTTGATGGCCAGTTCGGCGACGACCAGGTAGCTCGGGATACCGGCGAGGTGGAACATCAGCGGCTGCCACTCGAACCGACCCGCGCGGGCTTCGGCGAGTTCGTGCTCCACCGAGTCCAGGTCGCGGTAGTGCACGTCCACGTGGCGGCCATCGATCCGCAGCCACGCCCCGCCGTTGAACACGCCGCCGCCCCAACCGCCCAACTCGGAGACCTCGCCGGGCCAACCGACGTCGCGCAGGTCCTGCGGGTCGAACCTACCGCGGTAGTAGATCGCGAAGTCCCAGTCGCTGTCGGTGCGGTGCGTCCCCTGGGCCCGTGAGCCGCCGAGGCTGACCGCCTGCACACCCGGCAGCCCGGCAAGCCGGTCCGCGACGTGGGTTTCGAATTCGGCTTCTTCGAGCACAGTGATCAAACTCCTCCAGCAACGCGTGCGGACTGCCGAAGCTCTACCGACGTGCGACGCCCGTTGCACCAGGATGCATACCGGGGCTGACAACCAGGCCCGACGCCACCGCGAAACACCAGTGCCCGCAGCGTAGGAGCCCGCCTCCGACACGGCCGCGCGGGGCTCGGCGCTGCGGGCGATTTCTCGCGAAATCGGCGCCTCCCCAACGGGAAACCGCGGATGGTGCCCCCGTCCGGGCCTCGGCGTCGGGGGTGCCCGATCCCCGCGCGTTGCCGGGTCAGGTGACGAGCGTCAGCCAGTGCCGGTAGCGCTCGTCGGCGCCCGTCACGGCGGCGCTGAACGCGTCCCGGATCTTGCTGGTCACCGGGCCGGGCGCGCCGATCTCGCGGTTGTCGATCGAGCTCACGGCGGTGACCTCCGCCGCGGTGCCGCACAGGAACACCTCGTCCGCCGCGTAGAGGTCCGAGCGCAGCAGGTTCTCCCGCCGCACGGTGATCCCCAGGTCGGCGGCCAGCTCGGTGACCGTGTCCTGGGTGATGCCTTCCAGCGCACCGGCGCTCGACGGCGGCGTGCAGAGCACGTCGTCGCGCAGGACGAAGATGTTCTCCCCCGAGCATTCGCTGACGTAGCCGTCGGTGCTCAACAGCACCGCCTCGTCGAATCCGGCATCGCGCGCCTCGATCTTGGCCAGCGCCGAGTTCAGGTACGGGCCGGTGGCCTTGGCCGCGGTCGGCACCACGGTCGCATCGTTGCGCCGCCAGGAACTCGTCATCAGCCGCACGCCGTGCTCGGTGTCGCCGAGGTAGGTGCCCCACTCCCAGCTCCCGATCGACATGTCCACCGGGGCGCCGGACGGGTCGACGCCCATCACGCCGTAGCCGAGGTTGGCCAGGCATCGCACGTAGCAGGACCGGTGTCCGTTCGCGCGCACCAGGTCGAGGGTCGCGGTGCGCAGTTCGTCCTTGCGGTACGGCAGCGTCATGCGCAGCATCTTGGCGCTGCGGAACAGCCGGTCCAGGTGCTCGTCGAGCCGGAACAGCGCCGGTCCATCCGCTGTGGAGTACGCGCGGACGCCCTCGAACACACCGGTGCCGTAGTGCAACCCGTGGCTGAGCACGTGGACCTTGGCCTCGCGCCACGGAACCAGGGCGCCGTTCATCCAGATGTAGTCCGCTTCGGGCAGGGCCATCGCCGCCTCCTGACAAGTGGCATATCTCGCGATTTGAAATAAGCCATTCTATGATCAAGTGACAGTTTACAGGCGGAAAGAGCGTCCACTTGTGCAGGATGGGAGCGAGACGGGGTCAGTCGTCGCTGTCGGCTTGCAGCTGCTGTCGTAGCTGATCGCGATCCACGACGCGTCCCTCGATGATCACTGCGGCGATGCTGCGGGTGTTCGTGATGTCATCACGCGGGTCGGCGTCGAGCACCAGCAGATCGGCGCGCCGACCGACGTCGATGGCCCCTCGGTCGGTGAGCCCGAGCAGCTGCGCGGACCGGCGAGTGGCGAACTCGACAGCGCTCAGGGGCGACAGGCCCGCGTCGACCAGCGCTTCGAGCTCTCGATGTTCGGCGATGCCGGGGAGCTGGGCGAACACGCCGGTATCCGGTGAGAAGACGAGCCGGACGCCAGCCTGGTGCAGGGTGGCGAAGTTCTGCTGCAAGCGGCGATAAGTCTCGCCGGTGTCGAACAACGGCTCGGGAGCTCGCGCGGTCAGACGTGCGCGAAGATCCTCGATGGCCGCCAGTGGAAGTGTTTCGTGCAACAGCGGATCGTCGAGCCAGTCAGTACGTGCCGGGCCTTGAACGCTCATCGAGGTGAAGACGGCGATATCACGATCAACGAGCTGTTCGATGAGCTCCGGGTCGGGCTCCGGACTACGCGGCATGTGCGCCAAGATGTCGGCACCGGCGCGCAGTGCGATCTTGGCGTCATCGACGGTGTAGATGTGAGCCGCTGCCCGCAGCCCGTGGTGATGTGCCTCGTCCACGATCGCCCGACAGGTCTCCGGCGACAGCTTGGTCGCGGTGCCACCCCGATCATCGATCCAGAACTTGACGACATCGACCTGTTGCACCGCAAGGCTGCGGACGAAGGCTCGGGCATCGGCCGGATCAGCCACCTGGTGCACGGCGTCGACGGCGAAGAACGGTGCGCCACTGGCCAGTCCTGGTTCCGGAGCCGCAACGAGGCCCGAACCCGCGGTGAACAGGGTCGCCAGGTTCGGGTCGTCGAGGACCCCGGAGCGCTGATCATCGCGGACACCGACCTCGATGCGGTTCCAGTCGGTGCCCAACGATTGGAAGGTGCTGGTGCCGTGGTAGACGAAACGCCGTAGATGGTCGATGACATTGCGCCGGGAATAGCAGCGCGGGTCGCATACCGTCCCTCGCATGTAGCCGATGTGCCCGTGCGGGTTGACGATCGCGGGCATGATCGTCTTGCCCTCGAACGAGATCACGGTTTGAGGGCTGCTCCCGCCTCCTTGCACTTGCTCTGCTGCGCCGCCTGGCGTCCGGGTGATGCTCGTGATGATTCCGTCCCGGACGGTGATCGCGGCGTTGTCGATCACAGTGCTCCCGTCGCCGACGATGACGCGAGCCCCGGTGAAGGCAGTTGTGCTGCCGGTTGGGTTGTTGCTCATGGACGCTGCTGCCTCTCCGCGTGGCTGTGTGAAACGTCTGGATCGCCGGTGGGCGAGCGGGTCACTGGTAGCGGGCAGCGCGACCCTCGTATTCGGCGTAATCCATGAAGGACTCGAAGGTGCGCTGGTCCAGGATCAGGTCGCCGAGATCAGCGATCTCAGAACCCGCCTTGAGGGCGTCCAGCGTCGCGGTGACGCTCCGGGCTGCCGCGCCGATGAGGCTGTACCACAACGTCAGGACATCGGCCCCGGCGTCGGCGTATTCGGCGAGCGTGCTGCCCGGACGATCACCATCCGGCGCGTCGAAGAGGTCGGCCGTCACCATCACGGGTGCCTCTATGCGAGAGCGGACCCGCCTGAGCTCGGCCGCCGAAAGCGCAGGGACGAACACCATGTCGGCCCCGGCCGCGACGTAGCTCCGCAGCCGGCTGACGGTCTCGTCAACGTCGCCGTAAACCCAGGCGGCATCGGATCGGGCGATGATCATGAAGTTCGGATCGGTTCGGGCATCCAGCGCGGCGCGGATGCGGTTGTTCATCCGATCGGTGGACATCAGCCCGGCGGGTTGCGAGGTGTGCTTGCCACCGAGGTTGTCTTCGATGTGGATCCCCACCACACCTGCCGACTCGAACGCCTGCACGGTGCGCCAGATGTTCGCGGGCTCGTAGAAGCCGTTCTCACCGTCGGCCAGCACGGGGAGCTCGGTCGCCTCGACGATGCGACGCGATGCCTCCGCCATCTCGGTGAGGGTGATCAGTCCGACGTCCGGCGCACCGAATGCACTGGCCGCGGCGGCGAAGCTGCCCAGATAGGTCGCGCGGAAACCCGCGCGTTCGACGAGTCGGGCGCTGAGGGCGTCATAGGCGCCTGGGAGGACTAGCGGCTCGGACGCCCGGACTAGTTCGGCGAACGCCACGCGCCGCTGCGACGGGTTCGAGGACATGGTTCAGACTCCTTGATCCGGGGCTCTCGCACCGGCGTGGTGTCGAGTTCGACAGCGCGGCGCGGAGCCACGAGGACCACCGATGAGTACGACGATGCGGAAGATGCTGGATGCGTTGGCTCCGGCCAGCACTCCCGACATCAGCTCGATGACGAGGCTCGCACCGCTGGCTGAGTTGTTTCGAGCAATCTAGCAAGCTGGATTGCTGCTTGCAACTCATCGCCTAGAATCGTCATATGACCAGGGCGCTCGGCAAGGACTCGAACTGCTCCATCGCGCGGAGCCTCGACGTGCTCGGCGACAGCTGGATCCTGCTGATCATCCGCGAGGCGATGCTGGCGAACTCGACCCGGTTCCAGGAATTCCGAGCGGCGCTGGGGATTGCGCCGAACATCTTGGCCAAGCGGCTGGCGCTGCTGGTGGACGAGGGGTTGATGGAGCGACGGACCTACCAGGAGCCGGGGGTGCGGGCTCGTGAGGAGTACGTGCTGACCGAGGCCGGGCGCAGCCTCAGCGTGGTCATCGCGGCTCTGGCGACGTGGGGACGCACCTACCGGCCACGCTCCGCTGGCACGTCACCGCGATTCGCGTCGGAGGACTCGGGGCTGGTCGCGCAACTGGCCTTCGTGACCGAGGACGGCAGCCAGGTGCCACCATCACGTCTGACGGCCCGGCGAACAGATGATGCGGTGGTGGATCGAGCGTCCTGAGCCGATTGCTCCCCGCGACCTGGGGGCATCTCCAGCGTCAGCGAAGGAGTAGCGCTCAGACGACCGCGCGGATCGTCTCGGGAGGACCGCGGTTGCGCCAGGCGACCACCTGCGCAAACCGACCAGCGCAGCCGCCAAGCAGAATGAGCGCATGCCGAGTGGTGACGTGGACCAATTCGCCGCGCTGATCCGCGACCGGCTCCGCCACGGGCACGGGCCGCTGAGCCGCCGACTGGCGGCGGCGCTGACCGACCTCGCGCGCACCGGCGCGCTCAGCCCCGGCACCCGACTGCCCTCCGAACGGGATCTCGCCAGGGTGCTGGACTGCAGCCGAGGCGCAGTCGCCGCCGCGTTCAACGCGCTGTTCGAGGACGGGGTCTGCGAGCGTCGGCACGGCAGCGGCACCTACCTGGCCGCCGGGGCCGGACCCGAATCCGCGATGGGCCGACTGCTGCGGCCCGGCGCGGTGTTCGCGGATCTGTCCACATCGGTGGTGCCCGACCCGTCGCACCTGCGGGTGCCCAAGCTCGATCCGGCGGACCTGCTACGCACGCCGAGCCAGCACGGCTACGACTTGGTGGGCGAGCCGGGCCTGCGGGAACTGCTCGGCGACGAGGTGCTGATCACCGGCGGTGCGCAGCAGGGCATCGACCTCGCGACCCGGTGCTTGGCCCGGCCGGGCGATGCGGTGCTCGTCGAAAAACCCACCTACCCCGGCGCGCTCGCGGCGATCCAGGGCTGTGGGGCGCGAGCCGTCGCCGTGGCCACCGATCACCGTGGCATGCGGCCGGATGCGCTTCGCGACGCGATCTCCCGCTACCGGCCCGCGTTCGGCTACGTCCAGGCGGTGCGCAATCCGGACGGGGCAGTGGCCGACGACGATCGCGTCGGCGAACTCGCCGAAACCGCGCGGCACGCCGACCTGCGCATCGTCGAAGACCGCACGCTCGCCGAGCTGGTGTACGAAGGCGCCCGGCCCGGTCGGTTCGCCGCGACGCACCCGCACGGCACCATCGAGGTCCACTCGCTGTCCAAAGTGCTGTGGGGCGGCCTCCGGGTCGGCTGGCTCGCCGCACCGGAGCCGCTGTTGGCCCAGCTGACCGAGCTCAAGCAGACCAGCGACCTGGCGACCAGCGCGGTCAGCCAACGGCTCGCGGCGGAACTGCTGCGGCACAACGACTTCGCGAGCTGGCGAACCGAACTGGCGCAGCGCCGCGACCACCTGTCCGCCGCCCTGCACCGCGACATTCCACAGTGGACATGGGACCGACCGCTCGGCGGCCTGTCGCTGTGGGTGCGGTTGCCCGGCACCGACACCGACCGCTTCGCCGAACTGGCGCGCGGCAACGGTGTCGCGGTCGCTCCCGGCTCGCTGTTCTCCGCCGACCGCCGCTACCGCGACCACCTGCGCCTGAGCTTCGCGCTGAGCCCGGAACTGCTCGACCAGGCCGTCGCCGCCCTGGCCCGCACGTTCCGATCCAAGGGCCACCGCGCCGCGTCGGCGGTGACCGACCACAATGGCGACGACCCCGGACCACGGATTTGAGGAGCTGGAACATGGGCATCGGCAAGCCTGAAGTAGATCCGCCGACCGGGAATCCCCCTGCGGACCTGGAGATCCAGGACATCCAGATCGGCGACGGCCCGGAGGCCACCGCGGGCACCGTGGTGGACGTCCACTACGTCGGCGTTTCGCACAGCACCGGCGCGGAGTTCGACGCCAGCTGGAACCGCGGCCAGCCGCTGCGGGTGCAGCTCGGCGCGGGCCAGGTCATCGCGGGCTGGGACCGGGGCCTGCAGGGCATGAAGGTGGGCGGCCGTCGGCGGCTCACCATCCCGCCGCACCTCGCCTACGGCGACCACGGCGCGGGCGACGTCATCAAGCCCGGCGAGACGCTGATCTTCGTCTGCGACCTGGTGGCCACCCGCTGAAAACACCGCTTGCGGCTCGCGACTGAATCCCAGTCACGGGCCGCAAGCGTTGAGATGCTGGTCAGTTCGCGGTGTCGGTTTGGCGGCGGAGTTCGCGGAGTTGGCGCATCGCGAGGACGGCCTGCTCGCCGTCGGCCGCCTGGATCGCCATGATCGGCACGTACTCGTCCTCCGGCAGCTCCAGGCGGGCCCACGGCGCACCGTCCGGGAAGCTGAACGCCCGCACCAGCGGCCAGGAGTAGCGCTGGGTGCCGATGATGTTGCGGACCTCCACGCCGTCGGCGTCCGCCCGCAGCCGCGGCCTGGCCAGCAGCAGCACGCCGCCCGCGAGCAGCACGCCCAGCAGCACCATCGCCACCTGGTCGGACACCGAGAAGACCACGCCGGTCGGGGTGTTGCGCAGCAGCAGGCCGATCAGACCGAACACCAGCACCAGCACGACCGCGATCGGGATCGCCACTCGACGCAGCTTCCGCGGCCGAACCTCCACCCGATCCGCGCTCACAGGAACCCCCGCTCGCTGTCCCAGCCCCGCAGCTCCCGCAGCACCAGCGCGGTCTCCAGGGCCGCCGCGGTGGCCTCGAACCCCTTGTCCTCCACCGAGTCGTCGAACCCGGCCCGCTCCTCCGCCTGCTGCATGGTTTCGCAGGTCAGCACGCCGTTGCCGACAGCCGTTGATTCGTCCAGCGCCACCCGGGTCAGCCCCTGGGTGACCGAGTCGCAGACGTACTCGAAGTGCGGGGTGCCGCCGCGGATCACCGCGCCGAGCGCGACCACCGCATCGTGCTGGTGCGCCAACTGCTGGCACACCACCGGAAGTTCGATCGAACCGGGCACCCGCACCACGGTCGGCTCGGGGATGCCCGCTTCCTTCGCCGCCGCCAGCGCTCGGACGA
Organism: Saccharopolyspora soli; assembly: GCF_022678645.1. Taxonomy (GTDB): domain Bacteria; phylum Actinomycetota; class Actinomycetes; order Mycobacteriales; family Pseudonocardiaceae; genus Saccharopolyspora; species Saccharopolyspora soli. The sequence goes on from NZ_JALBWV010000015.1 coordinate 150,495, forward strand.
GCATCTGCTCGACGAGGCGCTCGTGCCAGCGGATCGCCGCGATGCCCAACCGCAGGTCTCCTGCCTTCGGCACGCTTATCCGCGGTCGGCCCTCGCCACTCATGACTCTTCCGCCTCTCCGCGATTTGCAGTGGTGGTCGCGTCCAGCCCAATCTCCCGTTGCGCGGTTTCCTGTGGCTGGCTTGCGTCACGGTCCCCTGAGGTGCGGTTGAGGAGAACTGAGGTTGACACAGGACTTCTCATGCCGTCACTCCCGCCCCACCGTTGATCGAGGAGTCCTCGCCGTCGTCCAGATTGTCCAGCACGTGCCCCATCCGGTCGCGCTTGGTGCGCAAGTAGCGGATGTTCTCCGGGTTCGGCCGGATCGGCAGCGGCACGCGGTCGACGATCCGCAGCCCGTAGCCCTCCAGGCCGACCCGCTTGGCCGGGTTGTTGGTGAGCAGCCGCATCGACTTCACACCCAGGTCGCACAGGATCTGCGCGCCCTGGCCGTAGTCCCGGCTGTCGACCGGCATGCCCAGCGCGACGTTGGCGTCCACGGTGTCCGCGCCGTTGTCCTGCAACTGGTACGCCTGCAGCTTGTGCATCAGTCCGATGCCGCGTCCCTCGTGCCCGCGCATGTAGAGCACCACACCGCGACCGGCCTCGGCGACCTTGGCCATCGCGGCATCCAGCTGCGGGCCGCAGTCGCAGCGCAGCGAGCCCAGCACGTCACCGGTAAGGCACTCGGAATGCACCCGCACCAGGATGTCCTCGCCGTCGCCGATCTCGCCGTAGACCATGGCCAGGTGCTCGATGCCGTCGATCGTGCTGTCGTAGCCCAGGGTGCGGAAGGTGCCGTGCGCAGTGGGGATCCTGGCCTCGGCGACCCGCACCACCTGCTTCTCGAAGCGGCGCCGGTAGGCGATCAGGTCGGCGATGGTGATCAGCGCCAAGTCGTGTTCGGCGGCGAAGACCTCCAGCTCGTCGCGGCGCGCCATGTCGCCCTCGGACTTCTGGCTGACGATCTCGCACAGCACGCCCGCCGGGCGCAGCCCGGCCAGCCGCGCCAGGTCCACCGCGGCCTCGGTGTGGCCGGGACGGCGCAGCACACCACCGTCACGGGCGCGCAGCGGCACCACGTGACCGGGACGGTTGAGGTCCTTGGCGGTGGACTCCGCACTGGCGAGCACCCGCATGGTGTGCGCGCGGTCGGCGGCCGAGATGCCGGTGGTCACGCCGTCGGCGGCGTCCACGGTGACGGTGTAGGCGGTACCCCTGCGGTCCTGGTTCGAGTGGTACATCGGCGGCAGGTCGAGCCGATCGCAGTCGTCACCGGTGAGCGGCACGCACAGGTAGCCCGAGGTGTAGCGCACCATGAAGGCCACCAGCTCCGGTGTCGCCTTCTCGGCGGCGAAGATCAGATCGCCTTCGTTCTCGCGGTCCTCGTCGTCCACCACGATCACCGGGCGGCCAGCCGCGATGTCGGCCAATGCGCGCTCGATGCTGTCGAACTCGTTCGTGCTCACCGTGACCGCAACCTTGTCCTCGGGGTTCATCACCGCGCCTCCTTGACGCCGCCATTGTCCCCCGAACGGGTCTGCGCACCATGGGCCTGGTGGTCCAGCTGTGCGGCGGCGAGCCGTTCCAGGTGCTTGGCCAGCACATCCACCTCGATGTTCACTTCGTCACCCGGCTCGCGCAGGCCCAGCGTGGTCAGCTGCTTAGTGGTCGGGATCAGCGCGACGCTGAACCCGGTCTCGCCCGCCTCGACCACGGTCAGCGACACCCCGTCGACGGTGATCGAACCCTTCTCCACCAGGTAGCGGGACAGTCGACGCGGTATTTCGAAGCGGGTGAGCCCGTCGGCCTCGGTGCCGCGCAGCACGCCCGTGCCGTCGACGTGGCCCTGCACGATGTGCCCGCCGAGCCGATCGCCAAGCGCCATCGCGCGTTCCAGGTTGACCCGGTCGCCGATCGCGATGCCCTTCATCGACGAGCGGCGCAACGTCTCGGCCACCACGTCCACCGTGAACCGCCCGTCCCCGACCGCCACCACGGTCAGGCAGACGCCGTTGACCGCGATCGAATCGCCGTGCCCGGCGTCCTCGGTCACCACCGGACCGGAAATGGTCAGCCGACTGCCATCGGCCAACGGCTCGACCGCATCGATGGTGCCGAGCTCCTCGACGATCCCGGTGAACACCTGCCTGCCTCCTCGCCTGCTTGGCGGGCGCCGTCGCCCGCACCGCGCCCGATCACCGGTCCTGCGGAACCGCGCTCACTCGGATGTCCGGGCCACTCATCGTCGTCTCTTCAACACGCAACCGCCATGCCTGCGAGATGCTTCCCACTCCCGCTTCGCCGAGCGCCGCGGGTCCGGCGCCGAGCAGCATCGGGGCGAGGTAGGCCAGCACCCGGTCCACGCGGCCAGCGGCGACGAACGCCCCGGCCAGCCGCGGGCCGCCTTCCAGCAGCACGTCGACGATGCCGCGGTCGGCGAGAGCGGTGAGCACCGCCGTCGGATCGCCACCGGGCAGCCGGACGGTTTCGGCCGCGTCGTCGAAGACCTTGGCAGTGCGGGGAATCTCGCGGTCGCCGACGACGACGCGCAGCGGCTGGCGGGGCAGCAGCGCACCGTCCGGGGCGCGGGCGGTCAGGTGCGGGTCGTCGGCGAGGACGGTGCCGGTGCCCACGATGATCGCGTCCATCCGCGCCCGAACGCGGTGCACCTCGGCGCGGGATTCCGCGGAACTGATCCACTTGCTGGTGCCGTCGGCGGCGGCCGAACGGCCGTCCAAAGTGGCGGCGTACTTCCAGGTCACGTGCGGTCGGCCAGTTCGGGTGAAGTGCAACCAGGCCCGCAGCGGGCCGCCGGACACCTCGTCGGCGAGCAGACCACTGTGGACATCGATGCCCGCGGCGCGCAGCACCTCGGCTCCCCCGGCCGCCTGCGGGTTGGGATCGGAGACCGCGTGCACCACGCGCGCGACCCCGGCAGCGCGCAGCGCATCCGCGCACGGCGGCGTCCGCCCGGTGTGCGCGCACGGCTCCAGCGTGACCACGGCGGTGCCACCAGCGGCGCGGTCCCCGGCCGCGCGGAGCGCGACGACTTCCGCATGCGGCCCGCCCGGCGGCTGCGTCGCACCGATGCTGACGACCGCGCCGTCGGCGTCGAGCACCACGCAACCCACCGGCGGGTTCGGACTTGTCGTGCCGCGCACCTGCTCGCTCGCCGCGATCGCGGTTCGCATCGCCTGCTCGTCGGCATGAGCGGCCATCGGTGTCCTCCCGGTCGTGGGGGGGGGGGGGGGGGGGGGGGGGGGGGGGGCCGCCCCGCGCCCCGCCCGCCCCCCCCCCCCCCCGCCCCCCCGGGGGGGGGGGGGGCCCGCCCCCCCCCCCCCCCGGGGGGGGGGG
>NZ_JALBWV010000160.1 GCF_022678645.1 Saccharopolyspora soli
GGACGGCGGCGTTTTCGGTGTTGGGTTGTGGGTATGGCCCGTCCCCGTGTCCCCGGCTGCGGGGACGGGCCATGGCTGGGTCAACCGCCGTCGCGGACGGTCTGTTCGATGTGGTCGCCGACCTGCTTGTCGATGTTCTTCCAGTACACGAAGGCACGCAGCAGGATCGGTTCGGAGACGCCGTCGAGTAGGTGCCCGGCTACGTTGTCCACCAGTCGTTGGCGTTGCTCGTCGTTGAGGACCTTGCGGACCAGCGTGCCTGCCTGACTCCAGTCGTCGTCGTCGCAGCGCAGGGTGTAGGCCGCGCGGACCATGTCGCCGTCGGCGTGCCAGCTCGGTTCGGCGATACGCGAGGGGTCGGCTTGCGGGCCGTCGTAGGAGTTGGGCGCGTACACCGGATCGGAGGCGTTGTGCACTCGCATCGCGCCGTCCTTGGAGTAGCTGTTGACCTCCGCGTTGGGTGTGTTCACCGGGATCTGCTTGTAGTTGACCCCGAGCCGGGCGCGGTGCGCGTCGGCGTAGGAGAAGCCGCGGGCGAGCAGCATCTTGTCCGGACTCAGCCCGGTTCCGGGCACGTGGTTGTTCGGTTCGAAGGCGGCCTGCTCGATCTCGGTGTGGTGGTCGGTGGGGTTGCGGTCCAGGGTCAGCTTGCCGACCTCGATCAGCGGGTAGTCGGCGTGTGGCCAGACCTTGGTCAGGTCGAACGGGTTGAACCGGTAGGTCTTGGCGTCCTCGAACGGCATGATCTGCACCTTCAGCGTCCAGCTGGGGAAGTCCCCGGTCTCGAGCGCGTGATACAGGTCGCGTTGGTGGTAGTCGCCGTCCTTGCCGGCCAACTCGTCGGCTTCGGCCTGGGTGAGGAACTCGATGCCCTGGTCGGTGATGAAGTGGTACTTCACCCAGAACGTCTGCCCGGTGGCGTTGACCCAGCTGTAGGTGTGGCTGGAGTAGCCGTTCATGTGCCGCCAGGTTTTGGGGATGCCCCGGTCGCCCATCAGCCAGGCGAGCATGTGCGCCGATTCGGGCGAGAGCGTCCAGAAGTCCCACTGCATGTCGTGGTCGCGCAGGTTGGTGGCCAGCCGACGCTTCTGCGATCGGATGAAATGCTGGAACTTCATCGGGTCACGGATGAAGAAGATCGGCGTGTTGTTGCCGACGATGTCCAGGTTGCCTTCGGAGGTGTAGAACCGCAGCGAGAAACCACGCGGGTCGCGCCAGGTGTCCGGGCTGCCACGCTCACCGGCCACAGTGGAGAAACGGATCAGCGTCTCGGTCCTGGTGCCCGGCTGGAACACCGCCGCCCTGGTGTAGGCGCTGACATCGTTGGTGACCTCGAAGTGGCCGAACGCGCCGCTGCCCTTGGCGTGTGGTTGGCGCTCCGGGATGCGCTCCCGGTTGAAGTTCGCCATCTGCTCGATCAGGTAATGATCGTTCAACAGGATCGGACCATCAGGGCCCACGGTGAGGGAAAGTTCGTCGCTGGCGACCGGAATCCCGGCGTCAGTCGTGGTCGGCTTGGGTTGGTCATTG
>NZ_JALBWV010000161.1 GCF_022678645.1 Saccharopolyspora soli
GTGGGTGCCTTCAACGCGCGGGTCAAAAACGCGATCTCACTGGTGAGGTCCCGAGTGGTTTTCTTCGCGGTGGTAGCTCGGGTCGCGGACATCAGGCCACCCCACCATCGGCGCCCTCGCCGTCGAGGCCGAGGGCGGTGTCATAGTCGGCCAAGCGCCGCTGCTCCACCACCTCGTCGGGTTCCGGAACGGGCCGCAGCATGCCGACCCTGTTGCGGCGCAACGACTTCGCCGCCGCAACGTGGTCCGGGTCGGAGATCGTTTGATGCCAGGCCCAGATCCGGTCGTGATCAGCCACCACCTTCCCATCGCACCACGCCCGCACCCGCGCCAGATCGGCGACGATCTCCACCCGCCGGCCGATCACGCTCGGGTGCACCGAATAATCGTTGGAATCCAAGCGAATGTAGTGATCTCGCGGTAGGCGGGCCGAGCACCGCCAGCCAGTGACGGGCACGACCGGCGGCAAGGCGAGCATCGCGGCCTTATCGCCGACGATCCGCTCGGTCGGGGCGCAGCCCAGCGCCCGGCGGGGCCGGGTGTTGACCGTGGCCAGCCACTGCGCCAGCTGGCTGTTGAACCCTGCCGGGCCGTCGAAGGTGCGGCCTGGCAGGAACGAGCGCTCCAGGTAGTCATGCGCCCGCTCGATCAGCCCTTTGGCCTCGGGGTCGGCTGGCCGGCAGATGACCACTTTCGCGCCCAATGTGCCCCGAAACGCCTGACACTCGGCCGTCAGCTCACTGCGTCCACCACGCCACCGGCCGATCGCGCCTTCGCCGTCCCAGACCAGCACCCGCGGCACCGCACCCAACCGGGCGATCAGCTGCCACCAGCCGGCGAAGAGATCCTCAGCCCGGCGACTGGGGATCAGCACCACCGACAACCAGCGTGAATACCCCGTCACCATGGTCAGCACCGGCAACTGCGCTGGCCTGCGGGTCTGCCCGAACCCCACCGGCAGCGTGATCGGCGGGAACCACAGATCGCACTGCGCGATCTCCCCTGCGACATACGCAGTGCGTGAGACCGGGTCCGGCGGCAGATACACCGGCCGCAACTCCGCCACCCGCCCTGAGAGCACCCGGATCGACCGCGTCCACCCGATCCGCTCGGCCATCACGGTCGCCGGCATCGTCGGATACGCCCGCAACAATTCCCGGATCTGCGGCTCAACAGCATCCACGATGGAACCCTTCGGCTTACGCACGTACTTCGGTGGCGCATCCGAGGCCAGCGCGGCACGCACGGTGTTGCGCGAAATACCCAGCACCCGAGCGATCGCCTTGATCGGCAACCCCTCCGACCTGCGCAAACGACGAATCTCAGCCCAATCTTCCACAGACAACACCCGCCTTCGTCCTTCCTGGCTCACAACCAGGGTCACCGGACAAAGGGGTCAAAATTCGGATGCCACGCCGGGGTCAGTATTCACGTGCCGCCGACA
>NZ_JALBWV010000162.1 GCF_022678645.1 Saccharopolyspora soli
CTCCGTAAGTTGTTGGTCGGTCCGGGAGGACCGGGTGTGGCTGATGAGTTCTTGCCTGCAGTGGCTGCATGGGAGTGGCCGCCCGGTTTTCCGGGGCGCCCTGGCTGCTGATTGAGATGTGTGTTTCGGTCGCTGTTTACGGAGATGACGGCGGGGTGTTCCGCGGGCCGACGGCGGGTTGTCGGTGGTGAGGAGACGTGGGTGAGTCAGTGCCTGGAGCAGGCGTGGGCGGGCATCGACGCGGGCAAGGCCCATCACTGGGCCGCGGTGGTCGATGCGGCTGGTGCGACCGTGTGGTCGAAGAAGATCAGCAATGATGAGTCTGAGATTGTGGCTGCGATCGCGGAGATCTGCGAGCTGGCGGCCACGGTGCACTGGGCGATCGATATCTCCGGCACGTCGGCTGCGCTGCTGTTGGCCCTGCTGGCCGCGCACGGTCAGCAGGCTGTGTATGTGCCTGGCCGCACGGTCAACCGGATGGCTGGTGCCTACCGGGGCGAGGCGAAAACCGACGCCCGTGATGCCTACGTGATCGCCGAGACTGCCCGCATGCGCCGGGATTTCACTAGCATCGACGTGCCCGCCCAGCTTGCCGCCGACCTCGGGCTGCTGACCGCGCACCGCACGGACCTGATTGCTGACCGGGTCCGCGTGATCAACCGGCTGCGGGACGTGCTCACCGGTATCTTTCCGGCTCTGGAACGGGCTTTTGACTACTCGGCCCACAAGGGCGCGCTGGTGTTGCTGACCGGCTGTCAAACTCCGGACGCGATCCGCCGCCGAGGCCACACTCGGCTGACCGGCTGGCTGGCTCGTCGCCGTGTGCGCAATGCCGAGCAGGTTGCCGCGACCGCGCTGGAAGCCGCCCAGGCCCAGCACGCCACCCTGCCCGGCCAGGACGTCGCCGCCGGGATCGTGGCTGATCTGGCCCGGCAGATCCTCGACCTCGACGAGCGGATCAAGCACCTCGATGCTCGGATCCGTGAGACCTTCCGCGCCCATCCTCAAGCCAGCATCATCGAATCCCTGCCCGGAATGGGACCGATCCTCGGTGCGGAATTCGTTGTGGCCGCAGGCGAACTTGCTGCCTACGCCGATGCCGGGCACCTGGCTTCCGCGGCTGGGCTGGTGCCGGTGCCCCGCGACTCCGGGCGTCGCACCGGCAACCTGCACCGGCCCCAGCGCTACAGCCGCAGGCTGCGCCGCATCTTCTATCTCTCCGCCCAGACCAGCATCATCCGCGACGGACCGAACCGGGACTTCTACCTCAAAAAACGCGGCGAGGGACTCAAACACGTCCAAGCCGTTATCGCCCTGGCACGCCGCCGAGTCAACGTGTTGTGGGCACTGCTGCGTGACAACCGGATCTTCACCCCCACTCAGCCAGTCACGCAAACAGCTTGACTTCCTCATTGAGACTCC
>NZ_JALBWV010000163.1 GCF_022678645.1 Saccharopolyspora soli
GCCGATGGGATCTGCGTTCGTTCGAACGCGTTTCGGTGAGGCCACGGCCCTGCTGAACATGCTCGAGCTAGCTGCGGTTTCTGCAGGGCCGCAACGGACCACCAGGGCGCGATCAGCTGCGCCGACGAGATCTCGAAGGTCAGGACACCGCTGTCGAACGGCTGAGCGTCTCCCAGGTGGTGACGTCGGCCAGCAGGGACTCGTGGTGGTTGCGCAGCCCGTCAACCGCGTCTTCCCCGAGCAGGAAGTGCAGCGGCGGGTTCTCGTCGTCGAGCACGTTGAGGATCGCCGCGGCGCCCTTCGCCGGGTCGTTCGGCTCCTGGCCCACGACGCCCTTGACCATCCGCCGCAGCTCCCCCGAGGTCGCGTCGTAGGCAGGGTTCTCGGGGGTCCACTGCAGGCTGGTGCTGAACTGGGTGCGGAACATCCCCGGTTCCACCAGCAGGACCCGGATGCCCAGGGGGGCCAGTTCAAGCGACAGCGCCTCGCCCAGAGCCTCGAGCGCGTGCTTGGTGGCGTTGTAGCCGCTCAGGCCCGGGAAGGTCATCACGCCGCCGAGGGAGCTCATCACCACGATCGTCCCGTTCCCCTGCTCGCGCATCACGGGGAGGACGGCCTGGGTCAGCTCCACAGCACCGAAGTAGTTGACATCGAACATGCTGCGCAAGTGCTCGACCGAGGTTTCCTCGACGGCACCGATCACGCTGACTCCGGCGTTGTTCACCAGGACGTCGATGCGACCGAACACGGCCAGCGTCGCCTCGACCGCAGCGCGGATGGATGCCGGGTCGGTGACATCCATCGCCGCGGTGCTGATCCGGTCACCCCCGGTCTGCGCGAGGTCAGCGAGAGTCTCCGGGCGGCGTGCGGTGGCCATCACACGGTCGCCAGCGGCCAGCGCAGCCAGCACGATCTCCCAGCCGAACCCGCTGGAGCAGCCCGAAATCAGCCAGACCCGGCCCGGTGTGTCGTTCGTCATTCCCATGCCTTTCGAGGTGGTATTTACCGAGATCGATAGTTGTCCCGGCACCCCATCGCCGTCCAACACCGGCTACCTGTCGCAGCTGTAGCCTTTTCCTGTGACCCCCGATCTTCGCAACTGAGGTATTTCGTCGCCGTCGCGGAGGAGTCCAGTTACACACGCGCTGCCGACCGGCTCACGATCAGCCAGCAGTCGCTGTCCCAGCAGATCACCCTGCTGGAACGCATGCTGGGCGTGAAACTCTTCGACCGCGACACCCGAGGCACCAGCCTGACCACGGTCGGCGCGCTGTTCCTCCCCGAGGCCCGCGCGGTGCTCACCCGAGCCGACGAAGCCATCGACGTCGTAACCCGAGCCGCACGCGGCGAGATCGGCAGCCTCCGCCTGGCCTTCCTCGCGACCACGACGAACTACCTGCTCCCGCC
>NZ_JALBWV010000164.1 GCF_022678645.1 Saccharopolyspora soli
GGTTGTTCAGTCTTGGGTGATGTGACGCGGTTTGTGTCTCGGTGGTGGTGACACACCCGGGCTGGGTGATGTTGCGTGGTTTGTTGCGTGATCGGCGTTGTGGTGGTGGCTATGACGCGGAAACGGGCGATCATGCGATTGATGGACGCGACGTTGCAGGCCGGGGTGAAGATCCCGAATGTGTCGGAGTGGTGCCGGGTCAACGGTGTCGATAGGCGCACGTTCTATCGGCACCGTGCCCGTATCGAGGCCGAGGGGCGGTGGGAGGAGCGGTCCCGGCGGCCCAAGCACTGCCCGCACGCTACGCCGGAGCCGGTGGTGGCCGAGGTGCTGCGGCTGCGCCAGGAGCTGGCGCCGGACAACGGTGCCGATCCGATCCGGGATGTGCTGATCGAGTTGGCCGCCGAACAGGACTGGTTGGCTCTGGGGTGGCGGGTGCCGTCCCGGGCGACGATCAACCGGATCCTGCAGCGGGCAGGGATGGTGGCGGTCAATCCGAAGAAACGGCCCCGCTCGTCGTACCGGCGTTTTTCCTATGCCCGGCCCCGGGATTGCTACCAGATCGACGCCCAGGAGATCACCCTGGCAGGCGGGGACACAGCGGCCGTGTTCGAGGTCCTGGACGACTGCACCCGGCTGTTGGTGGCCATCCACGCCGCCCCCGGCGAGACCGCCGAGGCCGCGATCACCGCGATCACCGCCGCCCGCGACGCTCATGGCGCACCCGGGATCGTGCCCTCCGACAACGGTTCCGCGTTCACCTCGCGCGGCAGACATCCCCAGACCGGCCCATCACAGTTCGCGCGCACCGTCACCCACTGGGGCAGCAGGCTGATCCATTCCAGCCCCTACCACCCGCAAACCTGCGGCAAGGTCGAACGCCACCACCAAACCTTCCAGCGATGGCTGGACCACCAACCCGAACAGCCCGCCACCCTCACCGAACTCCAGGTACTCGCCACGGACTACCAGGACTACTACAACCACCATCGCCGACACAGCGCGCTGGGCCGCACCACCCCGGCCCAGGCTTGGCAGGCCGCCGACACCCTCGGCGGCCCCACACACCCACCCGCACAAACCGACGCCACCCTGCACCACCTGAAAGTCCAGACCGACGGCACCGTCAACCTCGGCACACACCTACGCATCCGCATCGGCAGCGAACACACCGGCCACACCATCACCATCATCCGAGACCACGACCGAGCCACCGCCTACACCAACAACGGCAACCCAATCGGCTACCTCCACCTCGACCACACCCAGCGCTACCAAGGCACCCTCACCCCAGCCGCCTAGCCTTGTGCCACATCACCCAAGACCCACCAGCGACAAACCAACCGAGACACGACAACC
>NZ_JALBWV010000165.1 GCF_022678645.1 Saccharopolyspora soli
ATTACGGGACTGCGATGATCGGTTATGCCGTCCCCTACTCGGGTCTGACTCTTTACGGGACCGGCTTCGTGCCTTCAAGTTGATCTGTCGGCTCGGGCCTGGGGCGGCTTCTGGCCCGCTGGCCAGGCGGGCAGTGACCTAATAGGAGCCTGGCCTAGAGGCACCATCGCAGTCTTGTCCGCTCGCCTGTCCGGGGTAGCCACTTCCACCAAGGACGACGGAGGAGACAGCCATCATCAGCATGCCGCACCCCGATGACAGGATCACAGTGGGTGTCGACACCCACAAAGACATCCACGTTGCCATCGCCCTTGACCAGCGAGGCGTGCGCCTAGACCAGGTACACGTCCCGGCCACCTCGACCGGCTACCAACAGCTTGAGCGTTGGGCCACAGGACTGGGCACGGTTGAGGTTTTCGGGTTGGAGGGAACGGGCTCCTATGGGGCAGGGCTGGCCCGGTTTCTCCTGGAGCGCGGACACCGGGTGGTGGAAGTCAACCGCCCGGACCGCGCTACCCGTTACCGCGTGGGCAAAAGCGACCCGATCGACGCGGAGATGGCCGCTCGGGCGGTGCAGGCCGCGGTGGCCACCGGTGCTCCGAAAACCGGTGCGGGAACTGTGGAAATGATCCGTATGCTCAAGATCGCCAAGGATTCCGCGGTCAAGGCTTGCACCCAGTCGATCAACCAGCTCAAGGGGTTGTTGGTGACGGTGCCGGCGCCGCTACGCGAGAGCCTGGCCGGCTTGACAAGCAGCAAGCTCCTGGACCGTTGTGGGCCTTACGCCCCGGCACGCTGGATTGCACGACCGCCGCGGCCAAACACACCCTGCGTCTACTGGCCCGCCGCATCCTGGCCCTGCGCGCTGAGAGCAAAGCCCTGGAAATCGAGATCAACCAGCTCACCGCGGCCACCGCCCCGAACCTGCTGAACACGTTCGGGATCGGACCAAACAGCGCCGCAACACTGCTAGCCACCGTCGGCGACAACCCCCAACGACTCCACTCCGAAGCCGCCTTCGCCGCGCTCTGCGGTGCCAGCCCCGTCCCAGCCTCATCAGGCAAAACCCACCGCCATCGCCTCAACCGAGGCGGAGACCGGCAAGCCAATGCCGCGTTGCACCGCGTCGTCGTAGTCCGCCTGCGGTGGCACCAACCCACCCGCGACTACATGGCCCGACGACTCGCGGAAGGCAAGACCAAACCCGAGATCATCCGCTGCCTCAAGCGCTACCTCGCCCGCGAGATCTACACAATCCTCTGCCAGCCAACCAACAACCCCGCCGACCTCACTCACACCACTTGACGATCTATAGGAGCATCA
>NZ_JALBWV010000166.1 GCF_022678645.1 Saccharopolyspora soli
GGTGGATTCCAGGGGTGGTTGCAACACGAGTGATCAATTGGCTTCGGTCAGGAGTTTAGTTAAGCGCTCGGCTGGGGTGTCCCAGCCGAGCGTTTTGCGTGGGCGGCGGTTGAGTTGGGTGGCGACGGCGGCGAGATGTTCGGGGGTGTGGACGGCGAGGTCGCTGCCTTTGGGGAAGTACTGGCGGAGCAGGCCGTTGGTGTTCTCGTTGCTGCCGCGTTGCCAGGGTGAGTGTGGGTCGCAGAAGTAGACCGGCATGCCGGTGGCCATGCTGAACTCGTGGTGGCGGCCCATCTCGACTCCTTGGTCCCAGGTCAGGGACCGTTTCAGGTGAGTGGGCAGGGTTCGCATGGTGGCGATGAGGCCGTCCCGGAGGGTTGCGGCGTCGTGGCGTCCGGGCAGGTGGACCAGCAGCACGTAGCGGGTGGTGCGCTCGACCAGAGTGCCGATCGCGGACGTCCCGCCACCACCGATGATCAGGTCGCCTTCCCAGTGGCCGGGCACGGCGCGGTCAGCGGCCTCGGCCGGGCGGTCGCTGATCATCACCATCGGGGCGGTGAACCGGGGCTGGCGCTGCTCGCCGGTCCGGCGGGGTTTACGCACGGTGCGGCCGGTGCGCAGCGCCCGGCCAGTTCACGGCGCAGCTCTCCGCGCCCCTGGACGTATAACGCTTGGTAGATCGTCTCGTGGGTCACGTGCAGCTCCGGCCGGTCGGGGTGGTCCCGGCGCAGCCGGTGGGCGATCTGCTCCGGGCTGCACCGGTCGTCCAGCATGCCCTGCACCAGGTCCCGCAGCCCGGGACTGGCCGCGATCTTGCCGGTCTTTGGCCGGGCACGACGCGCCTCGGCACGAGCCTGGGCGGCATACGGCCGATAGTCACCACTGGCGGGATGACTGTTACGGGCCAACTCCCGGCTGATCGTGCCGGGATCACGGCCCAGCTCGCCAGCGATGGCCCGCACACCGGCCCCTGCCCGCCGCAGGTCGGCGATCACCAGCCGCTCCTCCTGCGACAGAAACCGGGACGAAACCCCGGGCCGGGCAGGAGGCAGACGCGCCGACGGGACGGAAGACGTCTCGGTCTTCCGCCCCGCCACGCTTGCCCGACCACATCGCCACCGATACCCGGTCGCGCGGTTGATCCCGACCATCCGGCACGCCTCGACCGTCCCTACACCCCGCGCCACAAGATCAAGATAAGCCTGACGCTCGGCAAGCAACTTCTTACGACCCTGAGGCGACCGGCCCTCGCGGATCTCGAACACCACAACCCCTGAACAAATCAGGTGTTGCAACCACCCCTAGAACCCAAG
>NZ_JALBWV010000167.1 GCF_022678645.1 Saccharopolyspora soli
CAGCGACTCCCGGATCGAGCCGCCGGTCAGCAGCATGATCAGGCGGTCCACGCCGAGGCCCAGCCCGCCGGTGGGCGGCATCGCGTGCTCCAGCGCGGCGAGGAAGTCCTCGTCGAGTTCCATCGCCTCCGGGTCGCCGCTGGCGGCGAGCAGGGACTGCTCGGTCAGCCGTCGGCGCTGCTCGACGGGGTCGATGAGTTCGGAATAGCCGGTGCCCAGCTCGGTGCCGAAGGCGACCAGGTCCCAGCGTTCCGCCAGTCTGGGGTCGGACCGGTGCGGGCGGGTCAGCGGCGAGACCTCGGCCGGGAAGTCGGTGTAGAAGGTGGGCGTTGTGGTGCGCGATTCCACCAGCCGCTCGTACATCTCCAGCAGCACCGCACCGCGATCCCAGTGCTCCTGGTAGGGCACCGACGCGGCGGCGCAGAGTCGCCGCAGACGCGGCAGCTCGGTGTCGGCGGTGACCTCCACGCCCAGCGCCGCCGACACCGCGTCGTTGACCGGCACGACCGGCCAGTCGCCGCCGAGGTCAAACTCGCCGTCCGGGCCGATCGCCGTGGGTGCCCCGTTCGCGGCGATCGCGGCAGCCTGCACCAGATCGCGGCACAGCTCGCGCATCGTGATGTAGTCGCCAAAGGCCTGGTACGCCTCCAGCATGGTGAACTCCGGATTGTGCTTGTGCGACACGCCTTCGTTGCGGAAGTTGCGGCCGATCTCGAACAACCGCTCCACACCGCCCACGCAAAGCCGCTTGAGGTACAACTCCGGGGCGATCCGCAGATACAGCCGCATGTCATAGGCGTTGCTGTGCGTGGTGAACGGGCGGGCGTTGGCGCCGCCGTGCACCGGCTGCAGGATCGGTGTCTCGACCTCCAGGAAATCCGATCGCACCAGGGTTTCCCGCAGCGCGTGCACCGCAGCGCCGCGAGCCCTCAGCCGTGCGCGGGAGTCCGGATGCGTGATCAGGTCGACGTGCCGCTGCCGGGCGCGGGCGTCGGGATCGATCAGGCCGCGGTGCTTGTCCGGCAGCGGACGCAGGCACTTCGCCGCCAGCATCCAGTCGGTCGCCAGCACCGACACCTCACCGCGCCGCGACGTGACCACCTCGCCGGACACCGACACCTGATCGCCGATGTCCACCCACTGCCGCCAGGTCTGCTGCACCTCCCGACCGGAGTCCTTGACCGTGAGCATCACCTGCAAGTCGCCGGAGAAGTCCCGCAGCGTCGCGAAACACACCCCGCCGTGATCGCGCAGCAGCACCACGCGCCCGGCCACCGAGGTGCGCTCACCAGTCCT
>NZ_JALBWV010000168.1 GCF_022678645.1 Saccharopolyspora soli
CCATGTCTCTCGACACACCAAGCTTGGCGGCCACCGCCGTGTTCGACCCGCCTTCTGCGCACGTCAACACAATCCGCGAGCGCAACGCCAACGCCTGCGCGGTCTTCCGGCACCGCGCCTACCACTCCAACGTCCGGCGTTCGGTCTCGGTCAGCTCCAGCGGCACCCGCTTCGGACACGGCAACCACACCATCGTCCGACGACAAACTGTTAATTCACAACACTAGAACGGCATTCGCGGCTGCAGGCCCAGCCGCAGGCGCCCGGCGTTCTCCCAGGTGCGCTCGGGCTGAAGCGTGACATGTGTGCGGATCATGCTGAGGTCGCGGAAGTAACGCTCGATCCGCTGGCCCCTGTTCGAAGCACTGGAGCCACTCGTCCGGAAGACCGTCTCGACAGTCTTCGACGCCAGCTGCACGACCTGCTGCTCGATGAGGATGAGGCGGCGGTCGTCCTCGTCGCTGACGAGCTGGCCGGTCTCCATCGAGCGTCGCGCCAGCTCCGTCCACCTCTGAGCGACCTGATGCAGCGCCGCCTCAGCGGTGTCGACATACGCCGTTGCCTCCCCCAGAAGCCGCTGGAACACGGCGAGGTCGGAGCGCTTCGGCGACATGGGGCCCCACTGGTGCTTGGTCGTGAGGTTCTCGACATATTCATCGATCGCCGCGTGCGCAATACCCACACAGACCGCTGCCGGTTCGGAGACGAGCAGGGACGCGAGCGACCCGTAGAACGTCGGGTTCGGATACAGGCCGCGCCCGGGAAACTCCACGACGGGACGGGCGGGGTTCGGCGACGGCACGGTGTGGTGCTCGGGGACGAACAGATCCTCGACGACGACCCGCCGCGAGCCCGTTCCACGCATGCCGAGCACGTCCCAGTTGTCGATGATCTGGAACTGATCCCGACGCATTGCGACGAAGCGCGTGTCGACGAGCTCGCCGCCCGGCTCGGTGACGACACCCGCGACACCCATGAAGTGCGTTGCCACGTCACAGCCGGACGCATAGTCCCACCATCCCGTGATCCGGTAACCACCGTCGACCTTCAGCGCGGGCGCAGGGACAGCGGAGAGCGTGCAGCGCAAGTCACCGTTGCCGAACAGCTCGACCTGCCCCTGCTCCGGGAAGAGACCGACGATGAGGTTGTGCGTAGCCATGAGCCCGAAGACCCAGCCGCTCGACGGGCAGCCGCGTGACAGCTCGACCGT
>NZ_JALBWV010000169.1 GCF_022678645.1 Saccharopolyspora soli
ACCAACGACGGTATAGTTACGATACTGTTTAGACAAGTAAATGGATCGAAGAGTTCACCAGCAGGACAGGCCGGATCGGACGAGAGCGTTCTCCCGTCGGGTCCGCCCGGTCACACTACGCGGATAACTTGCAATATCAGGCCGGTTCGATGTACTGGACGCGCAATATTCGACAACCCGCATGGACACGCCGACGACGCCCAGGTTCGCGCGCCACGGGGCCCAGTGCATAATTTCGTACTTGTTGGTTTCGTAAACCTGTTCGCGCAGAGAGCTCACCAGAAGGGAAGTGAAGAGATGTCCGTGTGGTTCGTGACCGGTGCGTCCAAGGGCTTCGGAGCGCACGTCGTGCGAGAGGCGCTGACCCGGGGGCACCAGGTCGTTGCCACGGCCCGGCGGCCGGAGTCGGTGACCGAGGCGTTGCCCAACGCAGGCGACGCACTGGCCGTCGCGCCCCTCGACGTCACCGACGAGGCCCAGGCCGCCGGGGCTGTCGAACTAGCGGTGCAACGGTTCGGCCGGATCGACGTGCTGGTCAACAACGCCGGCCGCGGCCTGCTCGGCGCAGTCGAGGAGGCCACCGACGCCGAGGTCCGCTCGGTGTTTGACACCAACGTTTTCGGCCTGCTCGACGTCACCCGGGCGGTGCTGCCGATCATGCGTCGGCAGCGTTCCGGCCGGATCTTCAACCTGAGCTCCGTCGGCGGAATCGCAGTCGGCCAGGGCTGGGGCGTCTACGGCGGCACGAAGTACGCCGTCGAGGGCATCTCGGAGGCACTGCGCCAGGAGCTCGCCCCGCTCGGCGTACAGGTCACGATCGTCGAGCCGGGCGTGTTCCGCACCGACTTCCTCGACGGCAGTTCGCTGGCCACCGCCGCCACCGAGATCGACGACTACCGGGAGACCTCGGGCGGCACCCGCCGATGGGCCACTGAAAACAACCACCAGCAGGCGGGCGACCCGGCAAAGCTGGCCGCGGTGATCGCCGACGTCTCCGAGGCCGAGCAGCAGCCGGTCCGACTGCAGCTGGGCGCGGACTGCGTCGCGCGGGTCACCGAGCGGCTCGACGCCATCCGCGCCGAGCTCGAGGAGTGGCGTTCGGTCGCGGAGAGCACCGCATTCGACG
>NZ_JALBWV010000016.1 GCF_022678645.1 Saccharopolyspora soli
TCGACGTGGTGTTGGGCATACATGATGTCGGGGATCCCGGACCGAGAAGGCTTCTGAGGTTCCGCCACCCGCACCGCTACGCAAGACGAGTTCAACAACAGAGATGTTCAGCCCTTCGGCTTGCCCAGGCGTAGGGCTAGGACCAGGCCAACGATCACTAGGACCACCGCTCCCGCTATCCACGGCCAGATCGGCATGCCGCCCGATTCTTCGGACTGGGCCTGCTGCCCCGGTTGTTCCGCGGTCTGCGGCGGTGGGGCTGGCGCGCCCTTGCCCGCCGTGGTCAGCGTGAAGGTGACCTTGCCCGGCACCGGGTGGCCGTCGTTGGACAGCACCCGGTAGCCGATCGTGTAGACCCCGGCCGGGCCGAGTTCGCGGACCGACGCGATGACCGTGTTGCCCTCGACCCGCATCTGCCCATCCGTCCAGTACGAGCCGTCCGGACCGACCACGGTGACCGTGTTGTAGCCCTCGCCGGAGCGGACCGGCTGGTCGAAGGTCAACCGGACCTCACGTGGTCCGGCGGCCAGCTGCGCGCCGTCCGCCGGATCGCTGCTGACCAGCACGTTGTGCGCCAGTGCGGTACCCGCGCCGCCGAGCAACGCGGCCAGCGCCAGCACCGCGACGGCCACCAGCCTCTTCACGACTGCGTCCCTTCGGGCTGGTCCTCACCGGACGGGGCCCCGTCGGACCTGCGGCTGCGCGCCAGCGCGCCCGCCCCGACACCGAGACCGAGCGCGCCGACCACGAGTCCGGCGCCGCCGAGCCAGCGGGCGGTGTCGTCACCGGTCGGTGCCGCGGGCTCCTGCCCCGCGGCGGCCGTGCCGTGCGAGTGCTCGCCCTCGGCTTCGTCGACCAACTTCAGCGTCGGCGCGGGGTGCTCGGGTTCTTCGGCCCCGTTGGTGGGCGGCGGCGCGTCCCAGTTCACCACCTCGCCGTTGTCGTAGGTCTGCGTGGTGGGCAGCACGAGCTGATCGGTGTTGTCCGGCAGCGCGCCGAGGGTGGCCTCGAACTCGTTGAACTCGTCCGGCCCGATCCGGGTGCCGGGCTGTGCGGTCCAGGTGATGCTGCGGACCGCTTCGGTGACCTGCGCGCCGTCCACCTCGACCGGGGCGATCTGGACCCGCTCGACCTGGGCGGTCCAGCCGGGCATCGGCTTGGTGCGCACCGAGCTCAACGGGAACTGTTCCGGAAGTGTGACCTTGACCTGCACTGTCGAGGCGTTCGGCCGTTCATTCGGCACCCGGAAGGCGACCTTGGCGTAACCGCCCTTGGCGGCCTCGCCGGGCTGCGCCGTAACGTGCGCGAGGGCAGTTCCGGTGCCCATTAGTGCGGCAATCCCGCAGGCGGCCGTCAGTGTCGCGGATCGAACCGCAAATCGCTTTGTCGACATGTTTACTTGAAATCTCCTGTACTTCGAACTATTCGCGCGCGCGTACGCGGCGAAATGACGAGGGAGCAACGATCAGATGGCGAATGCCACCGGACCGCAGTTGGCCGCAGGAGATTTCGGCGGGCCGCGACGGGCGTGAATCCGCTGGTAGATCAGCTGCGCGAGGGCACGCACCGTGATCGCCGGGATGCACACCGTGCGCGGCTTCGTAACAACTGGTAACGGGGTGGACTTGCGGGGCAGGATCGAACTGAGGAGCTTCGCGACTACGAAGAGTGCTCGCTCCGCGCGGGCCAGCAGCAAGCCGGTCAGCAGCACCACCGCGACGTGTCCCAGCGTCATGGTCAGCGGGGCGAACGGCATTCCCCGGTGTCCGATGTCCTGGTGAGACGCCACTAGCTGGAGAAATGCGTGAAGTGCCAGCTGGCTGATCCCCAGAGCCCCTAGAATGCCCCACGACCCGCGCTTGCGATCAGCGAGCGCCACACCGGCACCGGCCAGCAAGGCGGTGATCACAACGGTCGTACCCGGATCGGGTAGCGACCCGCCCGCAGCCGCATGCGCGGCTACGGACAGTGACGCCGACGTGGTGGCCAACCCGGCACCGCGCAGGACGCGTAGTGCGCCCTGCGTAGGTGCGAGATTGACGGCCACGGCGGTCAAGTCTAGGTGTCGGTTCGGCCACGCTGACCGCAGGTGAGCTTGCCTTGTTCACCCGATTGGGTCACGGTTTACGGGTTGCAGACGGTCCGGAGCTACCACCTGCATATGTGTCGGGCTCGATTGGTTCCAGATCGTCGTAACTGACGACGGAGAGGAGGGGGCGTCGCCGAAAGTCGACGCCGAAACCTGTGTCGACCGAAACAGAACGAAGTGGTGACCCCGCTGCGGGGCACCATTCAACCGAACATCCAGGAAGTCCTGAGTTCCTCGGCAAGCCGCGAACGGATTGGATCGTTTTCGGCGTCACTGCGGCAATCATGTTCGCCGTGGTGCTCTGGGGCGCGTTGGGCACCGACTCGCTCAGCACGGCCTCGTCCGCCGCGTTGAGCTGGTTGCTCACCAACACCGGCTGGGGCTTCGTGCTGGCCGCCACCGCGTTCGTCATCTTCGCCCTGTTCCTGGCCTTCAGTAAGTACGGCCGGATCCCGCTCGGCAAGGACGGCGAGCAGCCGGAGTTCCGAACGGTTTCCTGGATCGCCATGATGTTCAGCGCCGGTATGGGCATCGGGTTGATGTTCTTCGGCGTTAGCGAGCCGCTGAGCCACTTCGTCTCACCACCACCGGGGACGGTGCCCGGTGAGAGCGAAGAGGCCATCAAGACGGCGATGGCGACCTCGCTGTTCCACTGGACGCTGCACCCGTGGGCGATCTACGCCGTGGCGGGTCTGGCGATCGCCTACAGCGCGTTCCGCCGTGGTCGCAGCCAGACGATCAGCGGGGTGTTCCTGCCGCTGATCGGCAAGCGCAACGCCGAGGGGCCGATCGGCAAGTTGATCGACATCCTCGCGCTGTTCGCGACCCTGTTCGGTTCCGCTGCCTCGCTGGGCATCGGCACCCTGCAGATCCGCGCCGGGATGCAGGCTGCCGGGTGGCCGATCGGCGAAGCTGGCACCGGCGTGCTGGTGGCGATCATCGCCGTGCTGACGGTGTGCTTCATCGTCTCGGCGGTTTCCGGTGTGGCCAAGGGCATCCAGTGGCTGTCCAACATCAACATGGTGCTGGCGGCGCTGCTGGCGGTCTTCGTGTTCGTGGTGGGCCCGACGGTGTTCATCCTCGACTTGCTGCCCACCGCGGTGGGGTCCTACATCAGCGAGTTCGGCGAGATGGCCTCGCGTGCTGGGGCCACCGGCGGCACGGAGATGCAGGAGTGGCTGGCCGGTTGGACCGTCTTCTACTGGGCGTGGTGGATCTCCTGGACGCCGTTCGTGGGCATGTTCATCGCCCGCATCAGCCGGGGCCGCACGATCCGCCAGTTCATCGGCGGCGTGCTGCTCGTCCCCAGCGTGGTCAGCCTGGTCTGGTTCGCGATCTTCGGCGGTGCCGCGATCGACAGCCAGAAGGCGGGCAACCCGGTCTACGGCGACGGCTCGGCGGAGGCGCAGACCTTCGACGTGCTGGCGAACCTGCCGTTGACGCTGATCACCTCGGTGCTGGTGATGATCCTGGTGGCGATCTTCTTCGTCTCCGGGGCGGATGCCGCGTCGATCGTGATGGGCACGCTCTCGCAGCGCGGCTCCATCGAGCCCAGCAGGTGGGTGGTGATCTTCTGGGGTGCCGCGACCGGTGCGGTCGCCGCGATCATGCTGGTCATCGGCGGCGGTGAGGACAAGGCGCTGGAAGGCATCCAGAACCTCACCTTCATCGGGGCGCTCCCGTTCGCCATCGTGATGGTGTTGATGTGCGTGGCCCTGCTCAAGGACCTGCGCAGCGACCCGTTGACGTTGCGCGACGCCAAGGGCGCCGAAGTGCTGGAACAGGCCGTCATCTCGGGCAACGAGGAGCACGACGGCGACTTCCAGCTGGTGACCACGCCAGCCGAGGGCAACGGCGAGGAAACCGCGACGGCATTAGCCGGTGGGAAAGAGTAACGAGTGAATTTCCTGGACTACGTCGTATCCAGGTGGCAATCGCTGCTGGTGGATTCCTACCAGCACGCCAGCATGGTGGTGCAGTGCATCGTGCTGGCGACGATCGTCGGCGTCCTGGTCGGGGTTGCGGTCTACCGCAGCCCCGCCGGGGCGGCGATCGCCACCGCACTGTCCAGCGCGATCCTGACGGTGCCGTCGTTCGCCCTGTTCGGCCTGCTCATCCCCGTGCTGGGGCTGGGCGTGCCGCCGTCGGTGGTGACCCTGGTGCTCTACGCGCTGCTGCCGATCATCCGCAACACCATCGTCGGTCTGTCCACAGTGGATCAGCCGATCCTGGACGCGGCCCGCGGCATCGGGATGAGCCGGTTCGGCGTGCTGACCCGCGTCGAGCTGCGGCTGGCCTGGCCCGCGATCCTCGCGGGCATGCGGGTGAGCACCCAGATGCTGATGGGCATCGCGGCCATCGCCGCCTACGCCAAGGGACCGGGACTGGGCAACCTGATCTTCAGCGGGTTGCAGCAGCTCGGCGGCGCGAACGCGCTGAACATGGCCATCGCCGGAACCGTCGGCGTGATCATCCTGGCGCTGCTGCTGGACGCCGTCTTCGTGCTGTTCGGGCGGTTGACGACTTCGAGAGGTATTCGTGGCTGACGACAAGACGACCCCGACCGGCGGACACGGCGTGGAGATCTGCCTGGAGGAGGTCTCCAAGCGCTACCCGGGCCAGAAACAATCCGCGGTGGAATCGGTGTCCATGACGATTCCGGCCGGTGAGATGGTGGTGCTGGTCGGACCGTCGGGCAGCGGCAAGACCACCACCATGCGGATGATCAACCGGTTGATCGAACCGACCTCCGGCAAGATCACCATCGGCGGGCAGGACGTGCTCGGCCTCGACCCGGACAAGCTGCGCCGCGAGATCGGCTACTCGATCCAGCAGGCCGGGTTGTTCCCGCACCTGACCGTCGGCGAGAACGTCGGCGTGGTGCCCGGCCTGGTCGGCTGGGACAAGAAGCGGATCAGTGAGCGGGTCGACGAGATGCTCGACCTGGTCAACCTGGATCCCGCCGAGTTCCGCGACCGCTACCCGCGGCAGCTCTCCGGCGGTCAGCAGCAGCGCGTCGGCGTGGCGCGGGCGCTGGCGGCCAACCCGCCGGTGCTGCTGATGGACGAGCCCTTCGGCGCGGTGGACCCGATCACCCGCGGTGTGCTGCAGGACGAACTGATGCGCCTGCAGGCAGACCTGGGCAAAACGATCGTGTTCGTCACGCACGACTTCGACGAGGCGGTCAAGCTCGGCGACCGGATCGCGGTGCTCGGCGATCGCTCCAAAATCCTGCAGTACGACACCCCGGACGCGATCCTGGCCAACCCGGCCGACGACACCGTGGCCGGTTTCGTCGGCGCCGGTGCCGCGCTGAAGCAGCTCACCTTGCGGCGGGTCCGCGAGATCGAGGTCGGCCAGGTGCCGACCGTGACCGTGGACGAGTCGCCGACGGTGTTGAAGGAACGGTTGGGCACCCGCCGCGGCGCGATCGGCTTGGTGCTCGACAAGCGCAACCGCCCGCTGCGCTGGGCGACCGCCCGAGAGGCGGGTGCGGTGTCCACGTTGGAGCGGGCCGGTCGGCCGGTGGAGGACAGCGTGTCCCTGGCGTCGACTTTGCAGGACGCGCTGGAAGCGATCCTCACCGATGACGACGGCGTCGCCGTGGTCATCGGTTCCCGCGGCGAGTACGTGGGCGTGGTCGACATCGACACGGTGATGAACACCATCAAGGCGCTGCGCGAGGAGCACGCGGCCGACGAACCCGCCGAGGGCCAGTCATGAGCAGCCAGTTCGCTTCGGATTCCGGGTCCCGCAGGGCCGAGCGGCTGCGGTTGGCGGTGCAGCCGATCGCTGTCGTGGTGCTGGTCGCCGCGGTGCTGGGCTGGGCGTTCAGCCAGGACAACGACGAGGTGACCGCGCGCAGCATCAACGCGACGTCGATCCTCAGCCTGACCTGGACGCACTTCCTGATCAGCCTCGCGGTCGCGTTGATCGTGATCGTGGTCGCGGTGCCGCTGGGCGTGCTGCTCAGCCGCAGCTGGGCGCGTCCGGCCGTACCGGTGGTCATCGGTATCGCCAACATCGGCCAGGCCGCGCCTTCGATGGGTCTGCTGGTGCTGTTCTTCCTGTTCACCGGCGGATCCACCGGGTTCTGGATCGCGGTGCTGCCGATCGCCTTCTACGCGCTGCTGCCGGTGCTGCGCAACACCATCGTCGGGTTGCAGCAGGTCGATCCAGCACTGACCGATGCGGGGCGCGGGATCGGCATGTCGGCGACCGGCGTGCTGGCGCGCATCGAGCTGCCGCTGGCGGTGCCCTACATCTTGGCCGGTCTGCGCACCGCGTTGGTGCTGGCCGTGGGCACCGCGACGCTGGCGCTGTTCGTCGGCGCCGGTGGGCTCGGCGAAATGATCGACACCGGCTACAAGCTCAACGACTGGACGGTCATGATCGTCGGCGCGGTGCTGGCGATGGCACTCGCGCTGCTGGTCGACTGGTTGGGCGCGCTGGCCGAAACGTACCTGGCGCCGAGGGGGTTGCGATGAAGCCGCGCATGTCGCGCCGCAGTGCGGTCAAGCTGGTGTCGCTGGCGATGACCGGCGTGCTGCTGTCCGGCTGCGGCCTGAGCTCCGGTAGTTCGGTGCCGCTGCAAGTGGAATCCGGCTCCATCCAGCGGATTCCGGAGTTGGAGGGCGTCACCTTCACGGTGGGGTCCAAGGCGTTCACCGAGCAGCTGGTGCTCGGCTACATCGCCCAGTTCGCGCTGTCCGCGGCCGGTGCGAACGTGCGGGACCTGAGCAGCATCGTCGGCTCCTCCACCGCTCGGCGCGCACTGGTCAGCGAACAGATCGACGTCCTGTGGGACTACACCGGAACGTCCTGGATCAGCTACAACGGCAACACCGATCCGATCCCGGACGCCCGTCAGCAGTTCGAGGCGGTCAAACGGCAGGACCTGGAACGCAACGGGGTCGCCTGGACCGCGATCGACTACCAGGTGGACAACACCTACGCGTTCGCGGTCAACCAGGACGCGGCGCGGCGGTTGGGCGTGGAGAAGCTCTCGGACATCCCGAGGATCATCGCCGAACGCCCGGACGAGGCCACGTTCTGCATCGACACCGAGTTCGCCAACCGCAACGACGGCATGCCCGGCGTGGAGAAGGAGTACGGCTTCACCGCCGACAAGTCGAAGACGAAGACGCTGACCGAGGGCAGCATCTACCAGGCGACCGCGAACGGGACCTGCACCTTCGGCGAGGTGTTCACCACCGACGGGCGGATCCAGGCGCTGAACCTGAAGGTGCTCGCCGACGACAAGCTGTTCTTCCCCCGGTACAACATCGGCATCACCACCCGCGACGAGCTGCTCAAGCGCTACCCGCAGCTCACCGCCGTGTTCGAACCGGTGTCGGCGAAGCTGACCAACGAGGAGCTGATCAAGCTCAACGCCCAGGTGGACGTCGACGGCCGCGACCCGGCCGACGTCGCGCGCGACTGGATGGTCGAGCAGGGCCTGGTGACGCTCCCCGGCGGCGGCCAAGCCGCGGGCCGCTGACCCGAAGGCGCCGTTGGCGAAGCTGACCGCCAACGGCGCCATCCACCCCGGCACGGGTGAAGTGTCAGTTTTGCCCAAGACGGACACGCGCAAAAGAGGCAAAATGGACGGCTGGTTTTAGAGCCCGTCTTGGAAAAACCGCCGTTTCGAGACAACGGTTTCGCATTGTGGAATCAGGGCCACTTGGCGTTCTTGGTCGGGATGCCGAGGCGGGTCAGGAGTTCGCCCTCGATCCGGCCGAGTTCGGCGTTGACCGCGCGATGCGCCGACTTCCGCCGCTGCGCGGGCATCCGCTCCGCCGCGCGCACCGCGCTGGTCAGCTGCTCCAGCCGCGCCGCAGTCCGCTCCGCGTACTGCTCCGCGGCGAGCTTCGCCTCTGCACCATCCGCCGACTGCGCGCGCAGGTCGCGCAACGCGTTCGCGTCGCCCGCGATCCTCGCGTGCAGCGCCGCACCCTTGCCGGTGAAGCTGCCGAGCTGGTCGACCGGCACCCCTAGTCGTCGCGCGCGCATCCGGTCGTAGCCGTCGCGGACGGCCGCCACCGCGCGGATCGCGAACGGGGCGAGCACCGGCCCGACCACTTTGGCCACCCCGATGACCTTCTTGGCGTTGCCGGGGGTGATGTGCCCGTGCTCGCCCTTCTTCATCGCCTTGGCGGCCTTCTTGTCCGCCTTCTTCGCCTGCTTGGCCACCTTGCGGGAGTCGGTCGGGACCTCCTTGCGGCCGCGGCGCCCGGCAGTGCGCTTTCTCACCCAGGTCTCCCCTGTTCGGCGGTTCCACTGCGGTCACTCTAAGTCCGGATTCCAGGCGGCACGACATCAACTGACCACTGATCGTGCACGCTGCGTAATCGAGTCCGGGTCATGTCACCGGGGTGATGGGCGCGCCTGTCAGGGCGACGGCATAACCTTTACCCGTGAAGGAAAGGGTGCTGCTCGATGCTGGCGTCGTGACTCGTTGTCGTCGGCGCGTACATCTTGAGCACGACCCTGCCATGCGGGACCAACCCCTCGCGCCGGTGGACCTGGGTATCGAACAGCGCATCGCCGACGCCGCGGAGCACCGCCAGGCCGTCGCGAAGTGGCTGAGCAGGGTGCTCGGCGCGGACTGGACGGAAATCCCGCGCGGCGGCGCGGAAAGCCGCGAGGAACTGACGCTGGCCGCGATGCGCGCCGGGACCCGCTACATCTCCACCGCCCAACTGCCAACGGATGAGATCGGTGGTCGGCGCGGTGTCGTCGACCTGCTGGTGCGCACCGACGATGGTTACGTACCGGTGCTGGTGGTGCGGCACAAGATCACCGATCCGGGCAGCGGCGCCCGCGTGTCGCCGATCGACCGGCCCGAACTGGCAGCCGCCCGGACCGATCCGACCCGCAAGGTGCGGGCGCAGCCCCGCGACCAACTCCGCCTGGCGCACGCCGTCCGGCTGCTGCAGGCATGCGAGATGGGTGCGACGGAGCACGTCGGTGGCGTGATCGGCGTTGAGGCCGACGTGGTGCTGTGGCACGACCTGGAGGTGCCGAACTGGCCCGGTGGCCGCACCGCGCTCACCGAGTACGAGGTCCGGTTCGCCGACCGCTTGGCGGTGGCCTCGGCCGCTGCCGCGCAGGACGAACCGCTGGCGCTGCCCTCCCGGATCACCGAGTGCAAGGGCTGCCCGTGGTGGCCGACCTGCGAAGCGCGGCTGCGCGAAGCCAGCGACGTCAGCCTGGTGGTGCGCGGCGAGGACGCCGTCGCGCTGCGCGACATGGGCGTGTCCACAGTGGAGCAGCTGGCCGCGGTGCCGCTGGACAGCGCCGAACAGCTGCCGCTGACCGGGGTCCGCAACACCGATGCGATCCTGCTCGCCAAGGCATGGCTGCGGAACCTGCCGCTGGTGCGACGGGTGCGCGAGCTGACGGTGCCGCGCGCGGACGTGGAAGTCGACGTGGACATGGAGAGCTACGCCGACGCCGGGGCCTACCTGTGGGGTTGTTGGCTGTCCGGGGTGGACATCGGCGAGGAACCGGGTTACCAGGCGTTCGTCAGCTGGGAGCCGCTGCCCTCCGACGACGAGGCGCGTTCCTTCGCGGAGTTCTGGACGTGGTTCGGTTCGGTGCGCCGCCGCGCGTACGAGCGCGGTTTGAGCTTCCGCGCCTACTGCTACAACGAGCTCGCGGAGAACCGCTGGATGCTCGCGTCCGCCGAGCGGTTCGCCGGGAAGCCGGGTGTGCCGTCGGTGGCCGAGGTGCGCGAGTTCATCGACTCCGCCGAGTGGGTCGACCTGTTCGCCTCGGTGCGGGAGCAGTTCCTCTGCCCGAACGGCAAGGGCCTGAAGGTGATCGCGCCGAGCGCCGGGTTCGGCTGGCGGGACGCCGAGGCCAGCGGCGAGAACTCGATGCGCTGGTACCGCGACGCGGTGGGCCTGTGCGGCGACGCGCCGGTGCTGTCCCAGCGCGACCGGATCCTGCGCTACAACGAGGACGACGTGCGCGCGACCTGGACGATCCGCCGCTGGATGACTTCCGAAGCGGCCCACCGAATCCCGTACGCGGCCGACCTCTGAAGGTCGTGAGCGCCAAACCGGGTTGGAGCCCGGTTGAGCACTCACGACCCTACGGCACGACGACGGCGCGGCCGTTGACCTGGCCGTCGTGCAGCCGCTCGTACACCTCCGGCGCCTGGTCGAGGCCGAAGGTCTCGACGTGCGCCCGCACCTCGCCCGACCGGGCCAGGTCGAGGACTTCGATCAACTCCGCGCGGCTACCCCAGTACGGCGAGGTCACCGAAACCTCGTGCGGCAGCAGCCCGAACGCCACCGGCAGCGGCGCCCCACCGACCCCGACGATGGTGATGTCGCCTGCCACCGCGACCGACCGCGCGGCGATCCGCACCGTCGACTCGGTTCCGACGAAGTCCAGCACCACGTCCGCGCCCAGCCCGCCGGTCAACTGCCGGACCCGCTGCGGCGCCATGTCGTCCGAACGCGCCGCCTCGTGCGCGCCGACCTGCCGGGCCAGCGCCAGCTTCTCGTCCGCCACGTCCAGCGCGATCACCTGCGCACCGGTGGTGGCGCGCAGGATCTGCACGGCGAGGTGCCCGAGGCCGCCCGCGCCGATCACCAGCGCTGTGCTGCCGCCGACCAGCTTCGGCAGCGACCGCTTGATCGCGTGGTAGGGGGTCAGCCCGGCGTCGGTCAGCGGCGCGGCCTGCGCCGGATCCAGGCCGTTCAGCGGAAGCAGGTGCCGGACGTCGTCCACCAGCAGGTACTCGGCCATCGCTCCGGGCCAGCCGAGGCCGGGTGGCCGGATGCCCAGCCGGGCGGCGCTGGTGCAGTAGTTCTCCTTGCCTTGCGCGCAGTTCCGGCACACCCCGCAGCCCCATGCGCCGTACACCGCGACGGAATCGCCCTCGGTCACACCTCGTGCGCCGGGGCCCAGTTCGGCGACCGTGCCAACGCCTTCGTGCCCGAGGGTTATCGGCAGCTGGAACGGGAGCCGCTCCGCTGGCCAGCTCATCAGCGCGACGTCCGAATGGCACATCCCGGCGGCGGTCACCGCCAGCAGCACCTGGCCGGGGCCGGGTTCGGGCTTGGGCACCTCGACGACCACCGGTCCCGCACCGATGCGCGGGTACTGCACGGCCTTCATGACCTCGCCCATCGGCGAAGCTCCCTCCCACCGATTACCGCGGTGCCATCCGCAGTGCGCCGTCCATCCGGATGACCTCGCCGTTGAGGTAGTCGTGCTCGACGATGTCCACCGCGAGCTGCGCGAAATCGTCGGGCGTGCCCAGCCGCTTCGGGAACGGCACGCTCGCGGCCAGCCCGGTGCGGAACTCGTCGCTGATGGTGGCCAGCATCGGGGTGTCCACGATGCCCGGCGCGATGGTCATCACGCGGATCCCGGCCGAGGCCAGGTCGCGTGCGGCGGGCAGCGTCAGGCTCGCCACCCCGCCCTTGGACGCCGCGTAGGCGGCCTGGCCGATCTGCCCGTCGAACGCGGCGACCGAGGCGGTGTTGATCACCACGCCGCGCTGCCCCTGCTGATCGGGTTCGGTCTGCCCGATCGCCGCCGCGGCCAGCCGCAGCACGTTGAAGGTGCCGATCAGGTTGACCTCGATGACCTTGCGGAACAGGTCGAAGTCGTGCGGGCCCTGCCGCCCGACGATCCGCGCGGACGGCCCGATGCCCGCGCAGTTCACCACGATCCGCAGCGGGGTCCCGGCGCCGGCGGCCTGCTCGACCGCGGTCCGCACCTGGTCCGCGTCAGTGACGTCGGCGGCCGTGTAGGTGACCCCGTCGACGACCGGCGCGGCGGCCGCGGCGTCCGGCAGGTCCACCGCGAACACCTGCGCTCCGCGTGAGGCGAGTGCTCGCGCGGTGGCCGCGCCAAGGCCGGAAGCCCCGCCGGTGACGATCGCCGCGGTGTCGGTGATCAGCATCTGCTCGTTCCTTTGCGTCTGTTGCGGGTATCCCGGCATGTCTAACACCCGGGAACGGCCTTGCCCAGCATCTGACGCGGAACGGACAGGCGGCGAATCGGCGGTCAGCGATGGCGTTGCACCCGTCGTTGCGAAGTCATCTCGACCAGCGCCAGCAACGCCACCAGCGGCAGCGCGGCCAGCAGCGCCAGGCCAGCGAACAGTGCGGCGATCCCGATCAGCTCCATGCGAAAGAGCGTGGTCGGTGAAACCGGCCCGGCGCGTCGGCCACCGGTGCATTTCTGCTGTCCGTCCGAGCGAAAACCCCATCACCGACCGTGGTCATAGCCCAAATGGCTCATCTCAGTGTCTGTCTTTGTTCTTGTTCTTTGAAGCGGCGCCAGCCGCTTAGCCCACGCTCGCAACCGGCACCGCGGCGGGTTCTCAGGCTGTGCCCACTGGCGTTCTCTGGGAGGACCTACCTCGACCTGGTGTATTGGGCGTACATGATGTCGGGGATCCCGGACGGAGACGGCGTGTGAGGTTCCGCTACCCGCACCGCCGCGCAGAACGAGTTCGAAGACAGGCTTTCAGCGTTGCAGAGGTGGGGAAATCGTGTCGATGGTCTCCAGATCCGCTTGGGTGGGGCGCCATTCGCCAGCCACCGCGTTCGCCTGGACCTGCTCCGGCGTGGTGGCGCCGGTGATCACCGAGCCGACCACCTCTTGCGCGGCCAGCCAGCCGACCGCGACCGAGGTCATCGGGATGCCGCGCTGTTCGGCGAAGGTTCGCAGCCGCTCGATGCGTTCCCACGGCGCGTCCGCCAGCATCTGGTTCCGGTTCGCCAACCGGCTGCCCGCAGGCGGTTCCTGGTCCTGCCGGTACTTGCCGGTGAGCAGCCCGTTGGCAAGCGGGAAGTACGGGATGATCCCGACGCCGAACCGCTTGCAGGCCGGGACCACCTCGCGTTCGGCCTCCCGCGCCAGCAGCGAGTAGTGGTTCTGCGCCGACACCGGTGCGGTCAACGCGGACGAGGAGGACGTCCACGACGCGTCGGCGATCTCCCAGCCCGCCAGGTTGCAGTGCCCGAGGTAGCGGATCTTGCCTTCGCGCACCAGGTCGTCGAGCACCGACAGGGTTTCCTCCATCGGCGTGAGCCGGTCCGGTCGGTGCAGCTGGTAGAGGTCGATCCAGTCGGTGGCCAGGCGGCGCAGCGACGACTCGACGGCCCGGCGCACGTAGCGGCGGGAGCCGCGCGCGGTGAAGTCCGGGCCGTTGTTGCCCTGCATGTCCATGCCGAACTTGGTGGCGATGATCGCGTGCTCGCGGCGTCCGGACAGCGCCTGCCCGAGCAACTCCTCGCTGCGCCCGCGCGGCGAGCCGTAGACGTCGGCTACGTCGAAGAAGGTGATCCCGGCATCGAGCGCGGCATCCACCACGGCTCGTGCGCCAGCCAGGGATTCAGTTGCCGTGCCCGGTCGGCCGAGGTTGTTGCAACCGAGGCCGACAGCACTCACCACGAGACCGGATTCGCCCAAGCGTCGCTGTTCCACGGCTGGTGAGCCTAAACGGCCGGTCACCGGCTCGTCACGTAGGACGTACGGCGCGTGAACAGTTGGCGAAGCCGGTTCCGCTGGGCAGGTGATGTGCCACCATGCCGGTGGGGCCCGCGACCGATCGGTCGTGCGAGGTGAAGGGGTGTGTGACTGGTGTTCGCCCGTCGGATCGTTGTGGTCGGAACCGGGTACGTCGGGCTGACGACCGGGGCGTGTCTCGCGTCGCTCGGGCACCGGGTGGTGTGCAGCGATGTGAACGCCGCGAAGGTCGAGCAGCTCTCCCGTGGTGAAGTGCGGATCCACGAGCCCGGCCTCGGTGAGCTGGTGCAGGAGGGCATCGCGGCCGGTCGGTTGTCCTTTGTGGTCTCCTCGGCCGATGCGGTCGCCGAGGCCGAGGTGGTCTTCCTGTGCGTGCCGACGCCGATGGGCTCCGGCGGCCGGGCCGACCTGGCGGCCGTGGAATCGGTGGCTGGCGAAGTGCGCGAGTTGCTGCCCGAGGGATGCGTGCTGGTGACCAAGTCGACGGTGCCGGTGGGCACTTCGGCGCGGTTGCGCGAGCTGGTGGGGCGCGATGACGTCGCGGTGGTCAGCAACCCGGAGTTCCTGCGCGAGGGCTCGGCGGTGCGCGACTTCCTGAACCCGGACCGGATCGTGGTCGGCTCGGACAGCCAGGACGCGGCTGAACGGGTGGCGGCGCTGTACGCGCGGCTCGGTGCGCCGACAGTGCTCACCGACGCGGCAAGCGCCGAGATGGTCAAGTACGCGGCGAACTGCTTCCTGGCGACGAAGCTCTCCTACGTCAACGCGATCGCGGAGTTGTGCGAGCGGCTGGGCGCGGACATCGCCGACGTGACCGAGGGGATGGGCTACGACCGCCGGATCGGGCAGTCGTTCCTGCAACCGGGACCGGGCTGGGGCGGCTCCTGCCTGCCGAAGGACACCGCGGCGTTGTTGCAGGTCGCGGAGGCGGTGGACTTCGAATTCCCGTTGTTGCAGGCCACCATCTCGTCGAACGCGCGGCAGCGCGAGCGGATGGCGACCAAGGTCGTCGAAGCCTGCGGCGGCAGCCTGGACGGGGTGCGGCTGGCACTGCTGGGCTTGACCTTCAAGGCGGGCACCGACGACGTGCGCGACTCACCGGCGTTGGAGGTGGCGCGGCTGCTGGCCGAACGCGGTGCGGAGCTCGTCGCCTACGACCCCGGACTGCGCGGTGACGAGGCGCAGCTGCCGCCGGAAGTGACGTTGGTGGACGACCCGTACCAGGCCGCGAAGGACGCCGCGGCGCTGGTGCTGCTGACCGAGTGGCAGGAGTTCCGGACGCTGGACTGGAACCGGCTGGCCGACGCGCTGGACGGCCCGGTGGTCGTGGACACCCGAAACCACCTCGACCCGGACGTCCTGCGCCGAGCGGGTCTGTCCTGGCGCGGCGTCGGCAGAACCCGCTGATTTGGAGCATGTCTTCCAAGCTCGTCTTGCGTGACGGTGCGGGTGGCGGAACCTCAGACGCTGTCTCGGTCCGGGATCCCCGACATCATGTATGTCCGATACACCACGTCGTGGCTGTCCTCCCGACACGACGTCTGAGAACCCGCGGCGGTGCCGGTTGTGAGGGTGGGCTAAGCGGCTTCGCCGCTTCAAAAGAACAAAGACAAGCGCTTGGGCAAAACTGCCCGACTATCGCTAGAAGTGGTGATCGGGGCCTAGGGTAGTTGACGTGTTTACCACTCGCCCGGAACTCGCTGGCACGCACGGCATGGTCGCCTCCACGCACTGGCTCGCCTCCGCGGCAGGCATGGCCGTGCTGGAGGACGGCGGAAACGCCTTCGACGCCGCGGTCGCGGCCGGTTTCGTCCTGCAGGTAGTCGAACCGCACCTGAACGGTCCGGGCGGCGAAGTCCCCGCGCTGTTCGCCACCGCGGACGATCCGCGCCCGCGCGCGCTCTGCGGCCAGGGCCCGGCCCCGGCCGGGGCGACGATCGCCCACTACCGCGACGAACTCGGCCTGGACCTGGTGCCGGGCACCGGATTCCTGGCGACCACCGTGCCGGGCGCGTGGGACGGCTGGCTGTTGCTGCTGCGCGATCACGGCACCAAGACGCTCCGCGACGTGCTGAAGTACGCGATCGGCTACGCCCGCAGCGGGTTCCCGGTCGTGGCGCGGATCAACACCACCGTCGACACGGTCCGCGAGATGTTCGTCGAGCACTGGCCGACCTCGGCCCAGCTCTGGCTGTCCGACGGCGCGCCGCCCGTTGCGGGCAGCGTGTTCAAGAACCCGGCGTTGGCCGACACCTGGGAGCGGCTGCTCGCCGAAGGTGAGGCAGCTGGCGCCGGTCGCGAGGCGCAGATCGACGCCGCCCGCCGTGCCTGGTCGCAGGGTTTCGTGGCCGAAGCGGTCGAGAAGTTCGTGCGCACGCCGCACCGGGACAATTCCGGGCGGGACCACGCGGGAGTCCTCACCGCGCAGGACATGGCCGAGTTCGAGGCCAGTTTCGAGGCGCCGCTGACCGTCGACCTGCCGGGCGATTGGACCTTGGCGAAGTTCGGCATCTGGACGCAGGGCCCGGCTTTGGCGCAGCAACTGCGGATCCTGGAGGGCCTGACCGATCAGATCAACTACACCGACGGGATCGCCGACGCGGACACGGTGCACGTCGCGGTCGAGGCGGCCAAGCTCGCCTTCGCCGACCGCGAGGCGTGGTACGGCGACTCCGCGGATCCCGACGTCTTCGCCGACCTGGTGTCCCGCGACTACGCCGCCACCCGCCGCGCGCTGATCGGCGAGCGCGCCTCGCTCGACCTGCGCCCAGGTGCGCCGGGCGGTCGCAACGCGGTCCTGCCCGCGCACGTCGCCGAAGGGCGCGGCGTGGACGGCTCGAAGGACACCGGCGCTGCTGGCATCGGTGAACCCACGGTGGCGCCGAGCGGGGAGAGCCGCGGCGACACGGTGCACGTCGATGTGGTGGACCGGTGGGGCAACATGATCTCGGCGACGCCGTCCGGCGGCTGGTTGCAGTCCTCGCCGACCATCCCGGAACTGGGTTTCTGCCTCGGCAGCCGGGCCCAGATGTTCTGGCTGGACCGGGGTTTGCCGAACTCGCTGGCACCGGGCAAGCGGCCGCGGATCACGCTGACCCCGTCGCTGGCGCTGCGCGGTGGCGTGCCGACGCTGGCCTTCGGCACGCCGGGCGGCGATCAGCAGGACCAGTGGCAGCTGTGCTTCTGGCTGGCGCACGTGCACGCCGGGCTGAACCTCCAGGAGGCGATCGACTCACCGGCCTGGCACTCCGCCGCGTTCCCGAGCTCCTTCTACCCGCGAGGCTGGGAGCCCGGCCGCGTCGTCGCGGAGTCCCGCCTCGGCGCAGAGCGCCTCGCGGAGCTCAGCCGCCGGGGCCACGACGTGCTGGACGCGGGTCCATGGGAGCTCGGCCGCCTCTCGGCGGTCTCCCGCGACCCGGAGTCCGGCCTGCTGCGCGCCGCCGCCAACCCCCGAGGCAACCAGGGCTACGCCGTCGGCCGCTGACTCGTCGTGAGTGGTAATGGTCGCTATAGCGACCACAACCACTCACGACCAACAAATCACGCTGCTCGTAAGGTGCGGCCGACCAGGAGCATCCGGAGGGTCCGGGCGGTGGCGTCCGCGATCAGCTCCGGGGCGCGGCTGATCGCGTCGGCCAGCTCCACCGGTCCGGTCACGATGCCGGTGATCGCGTCGATCCCGTGCTCGTAGCTGGTGTCCGCGCCGGGGCCGATGGTGCCGCACAACGCGATCACCGGCTTGCCGTGCCGCTTCGCCCGCCGCGCCACCTCGGTGGGGATCTTGCCGAGCGCGGTGGACGCGTCGATCGCACCCTCCGCGGTGATCACCAGGTCGGCGGCCCGCAACCGCTGCTCCAGGTCGCTGCTCTCGATGAACACGTCGAACCGCGACGCCAACCGCGCGCCGAGTCCACCAGCCAGCCCGGCGCCGAGTCCACCCGACGCGCCGCTGCCGGGCAGCTCGGCGAACTCGATGCCGCAGTGCTGCCGCAGGGTGTCCGCCCAGCTCCGCATGGCCGCGGCGAGCTGCTCGACCTGCTCCGGCGACGCGCCTTTCTGCGGCCCGTAGCAACGCGCGACGCCGTTCGGCCCGCACAGCACGTTCTTCGGGTTCACCGCGACGGTGATGTCCACTTCGGACAGTCGCGGATCCAGGCCACCGACGTCAAGTCGACGGGCTCGGCCCAGCTCCGCGCCGCCACGGCCCACCTCCGCTCCGTCGGCGTCCAGCACCCGAGCACCCAGCGCCTGCAGCGCACCCGCGCCGCCGTCGCAGATCCCGGAATCCCCGCAGCCGATGATGATCTTCGCCACGTCGGCGTCCAGCGCGGCGGCGATCAGCTCGCCGACACCGAAGCTGGTCGTGGCACCGGGATCGCGCTGGTCCGGCGGCACCAGGGAAAGCCCAGCGGCGGCGGCCATCTCCACGAAAGCAGTGCGCGGACCGGCACCGCCGAGCAACGTGAAGTACGAGTCCACCGGCTTGCCGACCGGGCCGGTGACCACGACCGGGACCAGTTCGCCACCGGTCGACCTGGCCAGCAGCCGCGCCGAGCCTTCGCCGCCGTCGATCAGCGGGATGGTGTCGATGATCGCGGCCGGAACCACCCGGCGAATGCCGGTGCGGATTCCGGTGGCGACCGCGTCGGCGTCCAGGCATTCCTTGAAGCCGCTCGGGGCGACGGCGAAACGCAACATGATCTTCTCCTAATCGTGGACGTATCCGGTCAACGGCAGGCCGAGCACCGGCCAGACGAACAGGGCGAACAGCACGACCAGCGCACCCAATGCGGGGCCGAGCAGGACCGACAGCTTCAGCAGGTCGCGCGGGGTGTAGGTGGGGGCTTGGTCGAGCCGGGCGAACATCGCCACCGGCTTCGCCGAGGAGGGCAGCGTGTGGCAGAAGCCTGCGGCCGCGGTCGAGGCGAACGCCAACGCCATCGGGTTCATGCCGACCGCGAAGGCGGCGGGCACGACCAGCGGGATGAGCACCGACGACCGCGCGGAGCGCGACTGCACCAGCAGATGCGCGGCGATGCTCAGCGCGACGACGGTGCTCAGCATGGTCATGACGTCGCCGCCGACCAGTGCCTTCCCGGCGATCCACGCTGCGGCCCCGGACTCGGTCAACGCCGTGCCGAGCGCGCTGGTAGCGGCCATGAACAGCAGCAGCGACCAGGGGATTTCGCCGATGGCCGCGCCGATGCGCACCGTGCCGACTCGCGGTGCGGTGATCAACAGCGCTCCGGCCAACGCGATCAGCGCAGGTGACAGGTCGTGCAGCGATTCGGTGCTCCACAGCACCACGACAGCCGCGAGCAGCGCGGCGGCGCGGATCTCGGCCCGTTGCAGCTGCGCCGGAACTTCCAACTGCCCGCGCAGCCCGGCCGCATCGACGCGCAGCCGGGCGCGACGGTCCCGGTGGCGGGTGAACAGCAGTAGCACCAGTTCGGCGGCCAGGTGCGAGCTGACCACCGCGAACGGCAGCCCCCACAGCAGCCACTCGCCGAAACCGATGCCCTCATCGATCGTGGCGTCCAGGATCTGGCTGGTGATCAGGTGCGCGCCCGCCCCGACCAGCGTGGCGATCGCGGACAGCAGCACCACGGTCGGGAACAGCACCGCGAGGGCGCGGACCAGTCGCGGCCGGTCCGGGAACGCGGCGGCCAGCGCGAGGTAGATGGGCAGCACCAGCGCTGCCCGGCCGCTGGTGCTCGGCACCAGCAGCGCGGTGCCCACCAGGCCGAGGGTGATCAGGTGCACCAGTCCGCGCGCGGATCGGGCGCGACCGATCAGCGCGATAGCCAGCCGCGCGGGCAGCCCGGTCTTGTTGATCCCGGCGGCCAAGATGAACGCCGCCACCAGCAACCAGATCTGGTCCTCACCGAGTGCCTCGAACAGCTCCTCGGAATCCAGTGCGCCCAGCACGACGAGCACAGCGGCCGCGGCCAGTGCCACGAAGGTGTCGTCGATGCGGTTGCGCGTCCAACCGATCACCGCCGCGGCGAACACCAGGATGGTGAGCAGCCCGGACCGGTCGAGCTGCCCCGGCCCGGCGACGTCCGGCATGGTCAACACGGCCAACGCGCCGAGCAGCGCGAGCGCACCGCAGGTGATCCCGATGGCCCAACCGCGTCCGGCGCGCGGATCGGACGCCATGCCGGTGCTGCGCACCGGGCTCGTGGCGTAGTCGGTGCGCACCCGCGTCTTGGCGTCCTGCTGGCCGTTCATGGTGTCCACGATCTGTCCCGCCGCTGAGCGGTGGGTGAACGGCCGGTGAGGAGAGCTTCATGTTCTGCACACCTGTCCACAGCCCTGTGGACAGGTTCATTCCCAGTGGTTTGACCTGCGGAAATGATTCAAGAAATGGGAAGTTGTGCACAGCTGTGGAGAAAGTTATCCACAGCTGTGCACAACTCGTCACCGGCGAGTGCTGACCATTACCAGCCCGATGCCGATGAGCCCGATGCCGCACCACGCGGCCACCCCGAGCCGTTCCCCGACGACGAGGACGCCCAGCAGCGCCGCCACCACCGGCTCCAGCAGGCTCAGCGTCGTCGCGACGCTGGTCGACGTGTGGCGCAGCCCAGCGCCGAACAGCACGTAGGCCAGGCACATCGGGATGACCGCGAGGTAGCCCGCGACCACCAGCCCGGACATGGCACCGAGCAGCGGTCCGCCGGTGATCGCCAGGATCGGCAGCAGCACGAGAGCACCGGCGCCGAACATCGCGCCCATCACCCCGCGCGACCCGTGGCCGCCGCGCATCATCCGCCCGGCCGCCCACGAGTACACGACGTACGCGGCACCGCCGAGCAGGCCGAGCAGTGCGCCCAGCACGACGTCGGAGCCCGCGCCGGTCTCGCCGCCACCGGTGATCAGCAGGAGGCCAAGCACCGACACCGCCGCGGCCAGGGCCCACCGGCCGTCCAGCCGCACGCCGTCGAGGAGGCGTTCCAAGATCGCGGCGAAAACCGGCGCCGAGCCGAGCGTGACGACGGTGCCGATGGCGACTCCGGCGAGCGCCATCGACGAGTAGAACGCCAGCGGGTACACCGCCACGGCCAGGGCGCCCACGAGCAGCAGTCCGATCCGCCCGGACCGCAGCACGGCCAGTGCCGATGGACCGCCGAGCGCGAGCAGCAGCAGGCCGCCGACGCCCATCGTGGCCGCCCCGATCGACAGCGGACTGGCGGCTGCCGGGGCGAAGCTGGCGGCCGTTCCGGTGGTGCCCCACAGGGCTGAAGCGAGCAGCACCGGCAGCGGGCCGGACACGAAAGTCCGGGCAGCGCTGGGTGCGGTGAGCAATTCGTTGGACACAGTGAACTCTTCCGTTCGCGAACCAGCAGGGAATCGTCGAACGGGCGCGGTGCGGTTGCGGGTGCAACTACGCGACTGAACCGGACAGCTGCGTGCTGTCCGGGTCATCGGGAAATCCGCCGCCCGTCAGCGGGACGGCGGCGGAAGAACGCGATGCCAATGCGAGTTCACGCGGTACACCCTAACCGGCCGACCACGCGTTTCGAAACATCTCGCGCCGCCCTGCCGGTTCCCCGCACCGTCGGTAACGTCGCTGGTCCGGACGTTTTCCGGGGAGGTTCCGATGGCGATCTTGCACACCGACATCCCGACGCGGACGCAGGTCGACGGGCTGCTGACCGCACGCGCGCCGGAGAGCGTGTCGCTGTACCTGCCGACGAACCCGGCCTCCAACGGCGAGGCCGAGCGCATCGAGCTGCAGAACCTGACCAACGAGGCGCTGGAGCAGCTCCGGACCGCCGGAGCGGACAAGGACGCCATCGCCGAGCTGGCCGAACACCTCGCCGACCTCGCCGAGGACGACGAGTTCTTCCGGTACCAGGCACGCAGTCTCGCGGTGTTCGCCACCCCGGCGGCGATCAACACCTTCCGACTGCCCAACCACCTGCGGGCAGCCGTGGAGGTT
The DNA here is from genome assembly GCF_022678645.1 of Saccharopolyspora soli. GTDB lineage: Bacteria > Actinomycetota > Actinomycetes > Mycobacteriales > Pseudonocardiaceae > Saccharopolyspora > Saccharopolyspora soli. The sequence continues at coordinate 21,534 of NZ_JALBWV010000016.1, forward strand.
TCGGACCGGTTCCACCTAAAACCGCTGCTGCGCTCGATCACCTTCCCGCAGACCGCGCTGGTGCTGGCGCTGGCGCAGAACTCGGTGCGGCTGCTGGAAGTCGTGCCCGAGATGGATCCGGTGACCATCGACGTGCCGGGCATGCCGACGGACATCGACAGCGCGGTGGGCCGGGCCTTCACCGCCGACCGGTCGCGGATGCGCCGGTTGCAGGCCGACGAGGGCAAGAAGGTGCGCATCCGGCAGTTCGCCCGGCAGGTCGACCGCGCGCTGCGGCCCGTGCTGCGCGGCGACGTGCCGCTGATCCTCGCCGCGACCGAGCCGTTGCAGAGCATCTTCCGCTCGGTCAGCGGTGCCCCGGAGCTCGCCGGGATCGGCCTGACCGGCAATCCGGAGGAGAGCAGCGACCGGGAGCTGGGCTCGGCGGCCCGCGACGTCCTCGACGACCTGCATGCCGACCGGCTGCGCGAGCTGCACCGGCTGTTCGAGCGGCGCACCGGGCAGGGCCGGACGATCACCGACATCTCCGACGTGGCCCGGCAGGCGACGATGGGCGCGGTCGACACAGTCTTCGTCGACATCGACAACACGGTGCCGGGTTTCATCGACGACGCGGGAGCGGTCCGGTTCGAGGACACCGACGACGCCGTGGCCTACGGCGTGGTGGACGAGATCGCGCGCCGCGTCTGGCTGACCGGCGGACAAGTCCTCGCGCTGCGCCGCGAGGACATCCCGGGCAGTGGCGAAACCGCAGCGATCCTCCGCTACACGACCATGAGGTCGTGAGTGCGAAAACCGGCTCCAACCGGCTTTCGCGCTCACGACCTCAGACGCCCAGGCGGTAGCCCATGCCTCGGACGGTTCGGATGCGTTCGATGCCGATCTTGCGGCGCAGGGCGCGCACGTAGACGTCGACCACGTTGGAACCGGGGTCGAAGTCGTAGCCCCACACGTGCGACAGGATCTGCTCGCGGGAGAGCACCTGCCCGGCGTGCCGCAGGAACAGCTCCAACATCGCGAACTCCCGCGCCGTCAGGTCCACGGTGCCCTCCGGCACCTGCGCGCGACGGGTGCGCAGGTCCAACGAGAGCTCGCCGTCGCGCAGCACCGTGACCTCCGGGACCCGGTCGACCGGCCGCAGCCGCAGCCGCACCCGCGCGAGCAGCTCCTCGAACCGGAACGGTTTGGTCATGTAGTCGTCCGCGCCGCCCTCCAGCCCGGCGACCGTGTCGTGCACCGTGTCCCGCGCGGTCAGGATGATCACCGGCACGGTCACGTGCTGGGCGCGCACCGCCCGCAACACCGAGAAGCCGTCCTTGCCGGGCAGTCCCAGGTCGAGCACCACCAGGTCGAAATCGCCGGTGAGCAGGTAGTCCAGCGCGGTGTCGCCGTCGCCGACGACGGTCGTGGTGAAACCGTTGGCCCGCAACCCCTTCTCGATGAAGGCCGCGATGCGCGCTTCGTCCTCGACGATCAGGATCTTGCTCACTGGCTGTCCGCCTCTCCGCGTTTCTCAGTGGTGGTTGCGTTCAGCTGAATCTCCCGTTTCGTGGTTTCTTGTGGCTGGTTTGCGTCACGGTCCCCTGGGGTGCGGTTGAGGGGGACTGAGGTTGACGCAGGGCTACTCACGCGTTGATCTCCTCGGTCCCGCACCCGGTCGGTCGAATGAGGAGGCGAGCAGGTTTTCCTCATGCGACCTCCTCGGTCGGGTTGTGCGGCGGGAACGCGGGGAGTTCCAGGCCGAAGGTGGCGCCCCGGCCCGGTTCGGACACCACCCGCACCCGGCCGTGGTGCGCGTCCGCGATGGCCTTGACGATCGCCAGACCGAGCCCGGCGCCGCCCTTGCCGTGGCTGCTGCCGTGCGTGAAGCGGTCGAAGATCTTCTCCACCTCGCCCGGATCGACGCCGGGGCCGTGATCGGTCACCCACAGCGACACCGTGCCGCCCGCCGCGGCCGATCCGATGCGGATCTCCGAGCCCTGCTCGGTGTGCTGCACGGCGTTCTGCGCCAGTTGCACCATGGCCTGGGTGATCCGCTGCTCGTCGACCATCACCTGGCCCTCGCCGATGTCGGCGAGCACCCAGCGGCGGTCCGCCAGCGACCGCACCTTGGCCTCGATGTCGCTGGTCAGCTCGGCCAGCGGAACCGGTGCCGGGGTGACGAAATCGGGCCGGTCGGCCTTGGCCAGCACCAGCAGGTCGTTGACGATGCGGGTCATCCGGTCCAACTCGTCGGTGCACAGCCGCACCACTTCCTCGCGTTCGGCCGGATCGTCGCCGAGCAGCTCCAGGTTGCCGCGCACGATCGTGATCGGCGTCCGCAGTTCGTGCCCGGCGTCGTCGACGAACTCGCGCTGGATGCGGAAGGCGTCCTCCAACCGGTCGAGCATCGCGTTGAACTGGTCGGCCAGCGCCGCGATGTCGTCCCGGCCCTCGACCGGGATGCGCCTGGTCAGGTCGTGCTCGCTGATCTCGGCCGCGGCCTGCCGCACGGCCCGCACCGGCGCCAGGATCAGCCCCGCCACCACCCACGACGACAGTGCGGCGAGCCCCACGCCGAGCGCGCTGACCAGCACCAACAACTGCACGGTTCGGTTGGCTTCGGCCATCGCCCCGGCGGTGTAGCGCTCGACGACGAACCAGGACTCCTCGCCCTGCTCGGACTGCGCCCGCACCTTGATCCATTCCATCGGTCCGATCGGGGTCTCGATCGTGCCGGAGTTGTTGGGGTGGGCAACGATCTGGTTCACCAGCGCTTGGTCCACGGCGAGCCGGTCGATGCGGTCCTCCTGCGCCTGGGGCAGCGGATGCAGGCCGGTGGGCGTTCGCCACACGCCGATCAGCGCTTCGTCGCGATCCGGGTACTGCTGGCCCAGGTAGGAGCCGAACAGCTGCTCCGGAGTGGTGAGCAGTTGCCCGGTGCGCGGGTCGCGGCCGGTCGCGGCGAAGGCGGCGAACTCCTGCGCCTCCTGCTCCAGCGACGCGGTGACCTGGTTGTCCACGTCGTTGTGCAGGAACTGGCGGACGATCAGGATCACCGCCAGGAGGACCACGAGCAGCACCAGCAGCAGCCAGCCCATGATCTGGGCGCGGGCCGGGATGCGGGTGCCGGTTCGGTTGGGGAGTTTCGGCAGCGGTCGAGTCGGCGTGCTCGGTTCAGCCGTCGCGGTCGTCGTCATCATCGTCGTCGTCATCGTCCGGCGGTGGCGGCGGCAGTTCGGCAGGTGGGTTGGTCGCGCCCGGCGCCGGTACGAGCTGCGTCGGCTCGGGTCCAGGTGAGCTGCCGATGCGCACGCTCGCCGGAACGTGGGGAGTGCGCGGCGCATCGGTGAGCGCGAAGCTCACCAGCACCGCGGCGATCGGCAGCGCCAGCGCTGCGATCAGCAGGACTGCCTTCGGAACCGACCTCATGCCTGCCACCCTGGTGCCCGGTCGCGAGCTGAGCATGAAAACAAGATGAGAACCTCTTCATCTGCTGCCGGGATTTCGCATCGCGGAAACCGCTCAGATCCGCAACGGTATTTCGGCGTCGCACCACGTTCGCTGACCGGGGACGCTAGCCTGCTGTGGGATTTTCATACGCGGTGAGGGACCGGATGGACAAGCGGCTGATCGACTGGACCGGCGAGCGCTGCGTGCCGTGGACCGATGACGTGCAGGTCATCTACGAGCACTACCACCGCTACGCCTTGGCGGCCCGCTTCGCGCGCGGCAAGCGGGTGCTCGACCTCGCCTGCGGCGAGGGCTACGGCGCCGCGCTGCTCGCGGCCGAGGGCGCCGAGGTGGTCGGCGTGGACATCGACCCGGACACGGTCGAGCACGCCCAGCACAACTACGGCAGTCGCGACGTCAGCTTCCACACCGGGTCGATCACCGACCCCGAGCTGCTCGCCGACGCCAAACCCTTCGACGTGATCGTCTGCTTCGAGGCGATCGAACACGTCGAAGACCACGACGCCGTGCTGCGGCTGGTCAAGTCCCGGCTGGTCCAAGGTGGACTGTTCCTGAGCAGCACCCCGGACACCGCGATCTACTCGCACCAGCACGGCAACGACAACCCGTTCCACGTCAAGGAACTCACCGCGAAGCAGTACGACACGCTGCTGGAGAACGCGTTCCGGCACGTGGCCGTGCTGAAGCAGAACGTGACCGTCGGCTCCCTGCTGACCCCTGCCGACCACGGCGACCTGGACACCGCGATCGAAGGCGTCCGGCTGCAGACCATCGAGCGGGGCGACGGCGGCGAATGGGCCATCCGGCAAGGCGTCCCGCACACCTACCTGCTGGGCATCGCCTCCGACAAGCACCTGCCGAAACTGCCCGCCGCGGCCGTGCTGACCGACGCCAACCTCACTCTTGCCCGCCGCGGGCCGGACGTCGCGCCGATCATCGAACAACGCGACGCAGCAGTGGCCGACGTGGCCAAGCTCAACGAGCTCTACAAGCGCAACCGGGCCGAGGCCGAGGAGCTCAAGAGCGTGATAGCGCGGCTCGAAGAGCTGCGCAAGACCGAAGAACATCGCGCCGACCAGGGGATTCGCGAGCAGGCGAAGCTGCGAGCGGAGCTGGACCGCATCGGCGGCGAGCTGCACGACCGCCAGCAGAGCGCGGAGCGCGATGCGGCGCGCATCGAGTGGCTGCGCGACACCGTGGCGCGGCTCGAAGGACGCGTAGCGGACGCCGAGCGGCAAGCCGCGGAGCTCGGCGCGGCGAACGCGGAGCTGGCGGCGCAGAACTCCGCGCTGGTGCAGCGCGCGGTGGCGAAGTACCGGAAGGTCGTCGAGCGCGTAGCGCCGCGCGGGACCGCGCGGCGCGATGCGTACGAGATCGTGCTCGGGCGCAAGCCGGGCCTGCCGCAGGTCGACGAGGCGACCGAGACCGGGCCGTTGCCGGTGCCGCACAGCGACCGACCGCTGGTCAGCGTGATCATCCCGGTGCACGGCAAGTGGCCCTACACCCGGCAGTGCCTGCGGTTCCTCGCCGGGCACGTGGTGTCCGTGCCCTTCGAGGTGATCGTCGTCGACGACGCATCACCGGACGACAGCGCCGAGAAGCTCGCCGCCTGCGAAGGCGTCCTGCTGGTCCGCGCCGAGCGCAACCTCGGGTTCATCGGTGCCTGCAACCTCGGCGCCGAGCACGCGCGCGGCGATTACCTGTTCTTCCTGAACAACGACACCCAGGTCACCGAGTCCTGGCTGGACATCCTGGTGGACACGATCCGCGCCGACGAACGCATCGGGCTGGTCGGCGCCAAGCTGGTCTACCCGGACGGTCGGCTGCAGGAGTGCGGCGGCATCGTGTGGTCCGACGGCAACGGCTGGAACTACGGTCGCAACACCGATCCGGGCGGCGCCGAGTTCAACGTCGTGCGCGACGTCGACTACTGCTCCGGCGCCGCGATCCTGGTGCGCACCAACGTGTTCCAGCAGGTCGGCGGCTTCGACGCCCGCTATGCACCGGCCTACTACGAGGACACCGACCTGGCGTTCGCGGTGCGCGCCGCCGGATACCGGACTGTGGTGCAGCCGAAGGCGGTCGTCGTGCACCACGAAGGCGTGTCCAACGGCACCGACCTGAACAGCGGGGTGAAGCGCCACCAGGAGCTCAACCGCAAGGCGTTCGTGGCGAAGTGGGCGGACACGCTGGCCGCCGAACACCTGCCGCAAGCCTCGCCGCGCAACCTCTGGCTCGCCCGGCAACGCGGCACGCGCGGTCACCACGGGCCGATCGTGCTGGTCAAGGACCACCAGGTGCCGCGCCCGGACTTCGACTCCGGTTCGGTGCGGATCCGCCGGGTGCTGGAGCAGTTCGTCGAGCTCGGCTGCCGGGTGGTGTTCTTCCCCGGCAACCACGCCCCCTTGCAGCCCTACACCACTGATCTGCAACAACTCGGCGTCACCGTGCTGCCACAACCCGAGTTGCAGCAAGCGTTCCTGCACGAGGCGGGCTCGGAGATCTCACTGGCGCTGCTGTCCCGACCGCAGGTCGCCTGGAGCCTGGTGGAGGAGCTGCGCACCTGCGCGCCGCAGGCCGTGATCGCCTACGACACCGTCGACGTGCACTTCCTCCGGCTGGAGCGGCAGGCCGAACTGGCGGAGCGGCAGGGCGAGCCCGCGCGGGCGGAAGCGTTGCGGCGCAAGGCATTCGCGTCGCGTCAGATGGAGCTCGGGCTGACCCGGTCCTGCGACGTCACGCTGGTGGTGTCGGAGGCCGAGCAGGCGTTGCTGCGCGAGCTGGTCCCGGACGTCGATGTGCGGGTGCTGTCCAACGTGCACGAGGTGGACTGGAGCCCGGCGCGGCTGGACGGCCGCCAGGACGTGCTGTTCGTCGGCAGCTTCGACCACCCGCCGAACATCGACGCGGCGCGGTGGGCGGCGCGCGAGATCATGCCGCTGGTGCGGGACAAGTGCCCGGATGCGGTGCTGCACGTGGTCGGCAGCAATCCGACCGACGAGGTGCGGGAGCTGGTCGGTCCGGGGGTGCAGGTGCACGGCTGGGTGGCGGAGCTGGAGGCGAAGTACGCCGCCAGCCGCGTCACCCTCGCACCGCTGCGATTCGGTGCCGGAGTCAAGGGCAAGGTCGGCGAGAGCCTGAGCCTCGGGGTGCCGGTGGTCGGTACGACGGTGGCGTTCGAGGGCATGCACCTGAAGAACGGCCAGGACGTGCTCGCCGCCGACGACGCGGCCGGGCTGGCCGAAGCAACGGTCCGGCTGCTGACCGACGACGAAACCTGGCGGCAGCTGGCGGAGGCGGGCAAGGCGGGCATCGCCGCCCAGTTCGGCCCGGAGATCTCCCGAGCCGCCCTCCGAGACCTCCTAACCACCGCCGACCACCAACCCTGACCCGACGATCATGATGACTCGAACGTGAGGGGTCAGTCGCGGACTGTTGGTGGGGCGTGGTTGATCTGCTGGTCCAGCAGCGTCTTGAACGCCTGCTGGGCCGCCTGCTTCTGGTCGGACGTCCCGCTGACGTCGATGATGACCGCCCAGTTGTGCGTGACGTAGGCGGTGCGGAACGTGCCGCCGGTGTTGACCACCCGAACGCCCTGGTACGACAGGTCATCCATAGTGGACAGACCCTGTTGGGCGTCCAGGTACGCGTCGACCACGCTCTTGGCGGCGTTCTGGTCGGGCATCCGCAGCGCGAGCAGCGTGGACTTCGGCGTGACGCCGTCGGTGCCGTTGAACCAGCCGTCGATCAGGCCGCCTTGGATCGCGGTGTCCAGCACGTCCTTCGGCTGCAGCAGGCCGCCCTTGGAGCCCTGCAGGCTGGGCACGTCCAATACCCCGGTCCACGGGTGCGCCGGGCCGGGCACCAGGACCAGGGCGTCCTTCGAGCTGTCCGGCGGGGTCGGGTTCGCGGGCGGCGGCGCGGGCAGCTGCTGGGTCGGTGCCGCGCTCGGCGGTGCCGAGGCGGTCGAGTCGCTGGGGGTCCCGGTGTCGCCGCTGGTGAAGTAGAAGAGCCCGGCGACGATCACGCCGACCAGCAGCACGCCACCGATGGACAGTCCGGCGATCAGCTTGCCCTTGCCGGATTTCCCAGCGGTCTCGAACACCTCCGGGCCTTGCCGCATCCACGAAGCGTCGCCGTGCTCCGGAGTTCCCGGCAGGTCGTCACCCCACGGCGTACCAGTGCTTTCCGCGGCACCCCAACCCTGTTGCGGCCCCCACTGCGGCGGTCCGCCCCACTGCGGCTGTTGACCGACGTTGACCACCTGGGTGCGCTCCGAGTCGCTGGGCTGCGGTGGCTGCGGCGCACCTCCGACGAACGGGTTCGGCACGACCTGCGTGGCTTCCTCCGGCGCACCGCCCTGCTGCGGTTGCGGTGGCTGCTGCGCAGCGCTCTGGGCGGCGTCGCCCCAGCTGAACGCTGGCGGGAACGGGTTGGGCTGCTGCGGAACCCCACCAGCGGGCGTGCCGGGCTGCTGCTGCGGGAACCCACCAGAAGGAGTGCCGGGCTGCTGCTGAGGAAGCCCACCGGATGGCGTACCTGGTTGCTGCTGCGGGAATTCGCCGGACGACGGCCCGGTTTGCCCGCTCTGGGCACGGCCGAGCACCGCGTCGCGCCGCTGGCGGTACTCCTCGGCCGAAATCCGCCCCGCCGCGAGTTCAGCGTCGAGGTTCTGCAGCTCGTCTTGCCAGGTCACCGATGCGCCCTTTCCGGATTTCGCGAACGCCCCCATTTGCGATCGACGCCATTCTGGCACCCAGGAGGGGGTGCGGGGTGCACCGGCCGGATAACGATCCGAAGGGCTGTCTGGTCGGACTGGGCCGCGAGGAGGTAATGGGTCCACAACCATCGAGACCCAAGCTAGGCTACGCAGCGTTGACTTCTCCGGCCGGGGACATGACTTGATGGGGTGATCTGGGTGGGTGACGCGCGGGTCGTCCACACCCGCCCGGAGTGGTTCGCCGAGCCGCACCACGGGTTCGCCTGGATCCGGATGATCGGTGCCGTTCTGGTCATCTACGGCCACAGTTCGCCGCTGGTCGGAGCGGGTGATCTGTTCCCCAAGGAATGGGCGTTGCAGCCGGACGAGGGCGTCCTGATGGGCTTCTTCGCGATGAGTGGCTTCCAGATCACCGAGAGTTGGATGCGGGATCCGCATCCCGCCAGGTTCGCCGCGAAGCGGGTGCTGCGGTTGTGGCCGCCCATGCTCACCGTCTCGCTGGGCATGGCGCTGCTCGTCGGCCCGCTGGTGACGACATTGCCGGTCGGTGAGTACTTCGCGGCCCACGGCACCTGGGGCTACATCGTCAACAACGCCGGACTGCTGACCCTCAAGCACGAGCTGCCCGGTGTGTTCGTGGACAACCCGTGGCCGAATGCGGTGAACGGGTCGCTGTGGACGCTGCCGATGGAACTGCTCGCCTACGGCGGCCTCTACGCACTCCTGCTGCTGGGTGCCGGAAAGCACCGGTACCGCTGGCTCGCGGTCGTCGCGCTGATCGGGCTCGTCGCGTGGGACCGGTACCTGGAGCAGTCGCCCGGCTCGGAGTCGGCAGGCTCGTTCCTCAGCGTGCCGGTCGAATCGCTGGTGGCGTTCCTGGTCGCCTTCGCCTTCGGCGTGGTGCTCAACCTGTACCGGATCCCGCTTTCCCCGCTGGCTGCCCTCGCCGGGATCGCGGTGCTGGTGCTGATGCCCAACAGCATCACCGCGTCGTTCTGGATGACCTTCGTGGTCAGCTACTCGGTGGTGGTCGCCGGGCACTTCTGGCCGTCCCGGCTGACGGTGCCGGGGGTGTGGGTCAACGGCAGCTACGGCGTGTACGTGTGGGGCTTCCCGATCCAGCAGTTGCTGGCGATGGGCGGGATCCGCAACCAGTGGCTGATGCTGATCTGCGCGGCGCCGCTGGCCTACTTCATCGGCACGTTGTCGTGGAAGTTCGTCGAAGAGCCGACCATGAAGCTGCGGCACTTCTTCACCCCGGCGCCGAAGAAGGAACCCGAACCAGCCGAGGACGACCTCGAAGACCTGGACGAGCTCGAAGACCTCGACGAGGACGAGCCGGACGAGGTCGAGGACGACGAGCCGGACGACGCCCAGCCGGACCGCGAGGCGACGACGATGCGCCGCCCGCTGCCCCGTCCACCGGCGCCCAGCCGAAACGGTGCTGCCCCACCGGAGGCGCCGACCAAGATGACTCCGATCGCGGCCGAACGCACCGGCCCGGCCCACGCCCGAGCACCGCAGGGCACGCCGCCGAAGGGTACGCCGACCAGCGCCCCCCGCACCGGCACCCCGGTGAACGGCGCTGCCCAACCGAATGCACTCGATCGTCCCAATGGCGCCCGGCTCAACGGCTTGCCGATGAACGGGACCCAGCCGCCGCTCGACCGGCCGTACCCGCGTCCGCGCCGCCTGTCCGATCGTCCGCCGGTCCGCCCGCCGACCCCGCCGGACGAATCGGTGCTGGCCAAGCGGCTCTCCGGCGACCTGGACGCCCCGCAGGCCCCGACCGCGCGCCCGCGCCCACCGGTCCGCCGGTCGGCCGGGCGGCACGCCCGACCCGAGCCGCCACCGGCCCCGGAGGAGGAAACCCGCCCGGTTCGGCCGCATCCCAAGCGGCAGGACCGCCCGTGAACACCGCGTACCCTCGGATGCATGGCGCTTTTCGGTGACAAGATGAGCCTGATCGATCCGGCCGACGCGCTGCCGGGCCGTTCCACCCCGCTGCCGGTGGCGGAGTGGCATGCGGTGTTCTCCGATCGCCGGATCGTGCCGCCATTCCCGGCGGGCTACGCCACCGCGGTGGTCGGCATGGGGTGCTTCTGGGGCGCGGAGCGAACCTTCTGGCGCACCGATGGCGTGTGGACGACCGCCGTCGGCTACGCCGGTGGTTTCACGCCGAACCCGACGTACGAAGAGGTGTGCAGCGGTCTAACCGGCCACACGGAGGCGGTCCTGGTGGTCTTCGACCCGGCCGCGATCAGCTACCAGCAGCTCCTGAAGGTCTTCTGGGAGAACCACGACCCAACGCAGGGCATGCGCCAGGGCAACGACTTCGGCACCCAGTACCGCTCGGCGATCTACTACGCGGACGACCAGCAGAAGGCCGAAGCGGAAGCCAGCCGGGCCGCCTTCCAAAAAGCCCTGACCGCAGCGGGCCTCGGCGAGATCACAACGGAAGTAGCCCCCCTGCGCGACTTCTACTACGCGGAGACCTACCACCAGCAGTACCTCTCCGACGCCAAGAACCCCAACGGCTACTGCGGCCTCGGCGGCACGGGTGTCTCCTGCCCAGTGGGCTTGAGCATCTAGCGCACCATCCCGCTTCTTGAGCGGTTGGCACCTGCGTTGGGTGTTGAGCTCGTTGTGCGGTTCGATCCCCGGAGTTCCGCCGCGTAGCCGGAAGATCAGCGGCCTCCGCCGAGCGTCAGATACACACTCGGCGGCACAGGTGTCTGCTGCCTGGTGGGTCTTACAGCAGACGGCTCCTGAACACGCCGCTGGCGACGAGGAGCCACTCCAGCGGGTGTAGCCAAGCAGCTGTTCGTTTGCCCAGGCGGTGTTGTTGAGCAGATCGACGAGATCGATCTCCGCCCGTGCTGACGTCCTCGATCACACCGCCACAGCCTGCGGCATGCTGTATTCGTGACGAACGCATCCGTACCGGCGTACACCGAGCTCCTGTGGCCCACTGTTCTCGCTGCCAGAGCACTCGGGAGTTCCGCGTCGATCGAGGAGATCGTCGAGAAGGTCCTGGAACAGCAGAACTTCTCCGAGGAGCAACAACAAGTGCTTCACGGTGATGGGCCGCAAACGGAGATTGAGTATCGACTGGCCTGGGCGCGCACCTATCTCAAAGGAATGGGGCTGTTGGTCAACAGCCGACGTGGCGTGTGGAGCCTCACCGAGGAGGGCAGGCACGTCGTCGTGGATGAGATCGCCGCCAGGCACAAGGAATACACCGCACGCCTTCGAGACGAGCAGAAACGACGCCGCAGCGCTGCGCCCACGGGTAGCACGAGTGGCGACGACGAGGACGGGTCGGACTGGCGAGATCAACTTCTCGATTTGCTCCTGGAGTTGAAGCCGGATGCGTTTGAACGTCTTGCTCAGCGCCTACTCCGTGAGGCGGGTTTTATCAACGCGACTGTCACCCGCCGAACTGGTGATGGCGGGATCGACGGTCTCGGCGTGTACCGCATGTCCCTCGTCTCATTCCCGGTCTTCTTCCAGTGCAAGCGCTACAAGGGAAGTGTCGGTTCAGCAGCGATTCGCGACTTCCGCGGAGCCATGGCTGGCAGGGGTGACAAGGGACTGCTCATCACAACCGGTTCCTTCACCAGCGAAGCGAAGGCGGAGGCCACTCGTGACGGTGCGCCGCCGGTTGACTTGATCGATGGCCAGCGGCTTTGTGCACTGCTCAAGGAATACGAGCTCGGAGTGAAGACCACCGTGCGACAAGTCGAGGACGTCTTGGTAACTCCGGAATTCTTTCAGGACTTCTGAGTCGGGGAATAGGTACAGGAGACCGGCGGCACCGGCTTCTCACGTTGATCTATACCGCCCGGCTCCTGGTTCTCCGGTCTGTTGGCAGGCCGCCGGAGTTGGCGTCGCTCCGGAAAGAAAGCTCAATCTGTGGAAAAGCTGAGAATTCCCATGGTCACTGCGGCCTTGGGGTGCCCGGTGAGGCTCGATTCGATGAGTAATCCGAGCACCAATGGCCGCTGGCGTTTCTCAGCTTAGCCACAGGGTGATCTTGTAGAAAGCTGTCTCCGGGCTGGCCCGTGTAGACTTTCCCCGCGGCGGTTCCAGGAAGTCTGGACTGCGCCATGCCAACGAGTGCGTGGTTGAGGTCGACGTATCTGTAGTCTCGCGTGGGTCCCCTCGTGCGCGCTCTGGACAAGGCTGTGGATAGGCGCAACGCCGAGGGCTGTTCGTCAGCTCGGGGACGGGATTCCTTTTCGATTTGTGGGTTTGGGACGGGAGACGGCAATGGAAGCGCGAGTCAGCACCTACGCTGGCCCGTCCGAACGGCGCGAGGAGCTGCTTCACGCTCTTGGTCGGATAGCGCGGGAAGTTCAGCAGCTCGACGGCTTTCGGGGTGCTTATGTCCTCGTCGGTCGCCCCTGCACTCAGTTGGTGACCATGACGGTTTGGGAAAGCGCTGAAGCCGTCCAGGCCAGCGCCGCGGAGGCGAAGAAGATACGCGCCCAGGTCGCCGAGGAGAGCGGCCAAACGATCGAGAGCGTGGAAACCTGCGAGGTCTGGTTACACCTCGGCCCAATCCGATGAGCTCTGCAAATCCAGGCAGCTGGGCTTTCGTCGGCGACGAACTCGACCGGTTGGGGGCCGTCCGGTGAAAGCACTGCCCGCATTAGCTGTGCGGATCAAGGGTCAAACTGTTGTGAAGAAATTGTCCAGACGGGCTCTTGGGCATCGGGTCGTTCGTGCAATTGATCGATGAAAAGGCTTTCCGCGCGATACGCGAAACCGCGCGGGCCAGGAATGGCTCCGGGTGGCGGTTGAGGCGGTGCCGGTGCGTTCGGTTCGGGTTGATGGTCGTCCGGTCGACTAGGAACGGGTCGGGTACGGGGGACCGGTGTCGGGGGAGCTGCCGAGTGGCGGCACGGCCCCGCCGGGTGAGCCGGGCAAGTCGCACCTGGCCGTCGCTGGCTTGGATGCGGGGAAGCTCGCGCAGGGTGGTCAGGACGTAGTCGGGCATTCCGACAGCGGCATCGTCGCCGTGCTCGCGGTACCAGGTGGCGCGGTCGGTCGTGATGGTCACGGTCACCGAGATCGTGAGCTGTTCGCGCACTGTTGCCATCCTTCCAAGACGAGGAACCCGGTGGCCGGGACCCGCAGGCTGGGCCCCGGCCGACGTGCTTGCGCCCGGTGCGGGCGCGTCTGAGACCAACACGTCCCGGAGCGGCGAACGGTTCGAGCTCGGGCGCAAGAGAATGCGCGCGCAGCTGTCGGGCCGGTGATCGACAGGCTTCCGCCCTGCACAGGACAGGGCAACAGCGGAACTCTCAACTCCGCAGGAGGGGCATCCACGGGCAGGCGTCAGCGCGACTTGCGCGCGCAGGCCAGGGCGTCACACGGTGCTGGGTAGCAGCGGAGCCAGGCGGGAGAAGGCCGTGGAAGCGCGAGTGAGCACCTATGCGGGCCCGTCCGAACGACGTGCGGAGCTGCTTCAAGCCCTTGGCCGGATAGCGCGGGAAGTCCGGCAGCTCGACGGCTTCCAGGGGGCCTACGTCCTCGTCGGCCGCACCTGCGGCCAATTGGTGACCATGACGGTTTGGGAAAGCGCGGAAGCCGCGCGGGACAGCGCCGCGGAGGCGAAGAAGATACGCACCCAGGTCGCCGAGGAAAGCGGCCAGACGATCAAGAGCGTGGAAACCTACGACGTCTGGCTCCACCTCGACCCACCCCAATGAGCCCTGTCCAACCGGACAGCTGGGCTCTAGGCGAGGTTCTGGGCCAGTCGAGTGATGGTGGAATTTTGCCCACCGGCACCATCGACGCTAATTATGATCAACAAACGCCTCGAAAAGAGGAACCGCAACCGGGCTGCGGCCTCGCGTTGGCAGGAACCGAGCACGCTGATCGCCGCGGTCGCGGCTGTGATCAGCCTGGTGGCCGTGTATTTCACCTGGTACCAGATGCAACGCCCCAGCGACCTGGCGATCGAAGCGGTGCGTTCCTATGCGCCGGACGACCTGAACCGCGCGGGAGAGATTGAGGCGGCGGACGGCAGGCCACCTGGTCCGCGCATCGACATCGTGCTGCGGAACTCCGGAAACGGCGAGGGGCTCATCGACCAGATCAAGCTGCGCGTGCTGAAAACGGCGAGCCTCAATATTTGCAGCAAGGTCGGGGGATTGGTCGTGTCGTCGGCGACTTACGATTTCGTCGTCAAGGAGGAGGCGCCACCCGAATACGAGGTGGTACGGGAATCTGCCCCGTTCGCGGTGCAGGACGGCAGGCTGGACCAGCTCACGATCTCGGTCGACATGTCGTCGTTCGACGACCCGGCCGTCGCCGTCGTGGAGGTCGTCTTGCACGACTCCGCCGAAGAAGAGCTGTCCACTGGTCCCGTCGCGATTACCGGCAACGGCGTGGTGGGCGAACTGATCGGAACCGACGACGGCGGCGAGAACTGGGAATTCAAGGACGACGGTCCGGACGGCCCGGAGTGCATGCGGCGCAACAAGGCGAGGTTGGCCGGGGTGATGGCGTTTCCAGACCTGAAGGCATCGGACCAACTGGCCCTCGTGCACGAGGAACTGCAGAAGTACCGCTGACTTCCGGCGCAAACCCGTTGTGGGGTCAGGATTCGTTGTTGCTGGCCCCGAGCGCGTTCGAGGCCATGATCGTGTCCATCAAGTCGGGCCGGTTCGACCGGGCCTGACGACCAACGCGTCGACGGGGAGGCGTTCTCACGGGAAGCCTCCCCGTTGCGTTTGCCGGTCAGAGTTCGGGTTGTTGGCCGTAGTTGAGGATGTGGGCCGGTAGGGTTTCGGCTTCCGCTGGGGTGGTGCAGCCGGTCATCATCAGGGTTTGGCCGAGCTCCGCCGTCATTCGGCGGAGGACGTTGAGGACGCCCTGCATGCCGCCCCGGGCCAGGCCGTAGAGGATCTGTCGGCCGACCAGCACCGCCGAGGCTCCGAGGGCCAGCGCCCTGACCACGTCCGTACCGGTCGTGATGCCGCTGTCGACCAACACGTCGAAAGAACGGCCGTTTTCCGGCAGCGCCCGCTTGACCCGAGGCAAGGCGAGTGCGGTGGGCAGTGCGCAGTCCAGCTGCCGCCCACCGTGGTTGGACACCACAACGCCCGCCGCACCAGCGGCGTGGGCCCGCTGCGCCGCCTCGGGAGACAGGATTCCCTTGACGTAGACCGGCAATGACGTCGACGCGACGAGCCGCTCGATGTCCGCCCACCCCAGCGAAGCGTCGAGCTCAGTGCTGTCGGTCATGGCCGGTCTGACGTCACCGCCCGGACTGAACTCCGCAGCCCGCTCGCGCTCACTGCCACGCCGCACCGGCGCATCGACGGTGACGAACAATGCAACGCAACCGGCCTGCTCGGCACGATCAACCAACTCCCGCCGAACGGCGGAGTCCCGCAACCAGTACAGCTGGAAGGCGCACTGCGCACCGGATTTCACGATGTCCTCAACCCGAGCCGAAGCCATGGTGGAGACAACCACGGGCACCCCGACCTCGGCACAAGCGGCGGCGATCTCCAAGTCCCCATGAGGCCAAACCAACCCGGCCAACCCCATCGGAGCAACCGCGATCGGAGCCTCCGAAGCAACCCCGAACACAACGCCATGAGTAGAACTACGCGAAACGTCAACGGGCAACTGGTGTTCGAGGAAGACGCTGTCCCAAGCAAGCCGGTTGGCAACCTTCGAGGTCTCCGAAGAACCAGCAGCCCCACTGACGAAAGCCCAGGTGGGCTCGGTGAGAACGGCCCGAGCAGCGGCCTGTTCGGCCTCGCCGGTGATGGGCGCGGGTGGAATCTCGGACATCAGCAACGCCCCTCTCATCAGCCGACAAACCCATGATGACCCCACCCACCCCCATTCATAAGGTCCAATCAGCTGGATCCAACACCCACCCACCCAAGACCCAACCCCAAATCAAAACCCACAAAGAAAGCAACCAAGCCCAAGCCAAAACACGGCCAAAGGCCGACAATCCCCACCACACGGCCGCAGGCCGACAATCCCCACCACACGGCCGAAGGCCGACCCCAAAGACCCCTCCACACACACGGCCGAAGGCCGACCAACCACCACCACACGGCCGAAGGCCGACAACCACGACCACCCAACATCGGCTTGCGCCCACCGCCGGTCCCCCCAACCATCAACCCATGACGGACCACGTGTACCGAGTAACAGAAGTAGTGGGCTCCTCGAAAACAGGAGTCGACGACGCAATCAAAAAAGCGGTGAACCGAGCATCACAAACCCTGAGAAACATAGACTGGTTCGAGGTAATAAACGTAAGAGGCCACGTAGAAAACAACGAACTGGCCCACTACCAAGTAACCCTGAAAATAGGCTTCCGCCTAGAAGACTAGAAACCACAACCAAAAGAAGCACCAACAGCCGAAGGCTGGAGCCCGATGCGAAGGTGACGATGAGGCTGGTGGGTGAGCAGGCCGGGAACACCCCGGATCGCAAGGAGCGGGCGAAGGGTGACCACCGCACCGTAGGGGGGCTTGGGGGGATTCGATCCCCCCAAAATAGTGGTGAGGGGACGAGGTCCACGCAATCCGTGGACACACGTCCCCATCCCCGAGCGAGCGGATGACGGGACTCGAACCCGCGACCCTCACCTTGGCAAGGTGATGCGCTACCAGCTGCGCTACATCCGCATCTTCAGTGCCCTGCCGGGCTGTTGGCACCACTTTAACGCATCGTTTCAACCCTGTTGGGCTGGGGGCGTCATCGGGTTGGGGAGCCGACCGCGCGGGTCAGCGTCAGGCGCAGCAGCACGCGGTGTTCTTCCTGCATGGCTTTGCGGTAGGCCGCCCAGTCCTCGTGTTCGCCGGAGATGCTCCGGTAGTACTCCTCCAGCGGCGGTAGGGCGGTGGGGAGTTCGACGATCTCCACGTCGCCTTCGACTTGGATCCAGTGGCCGAAGAACTGGTCGGGTAGGACGCACAGCCAGGCGCGGGGGTGGCGGCGCAGGTTGCGGACTTTGGCGGAGCCAGCGACAGTGCTCACGGTGACGTGTCCGGCGCTGTCCGTCGTGGCCAGCACCGGTGTCATCTGGGGGGTTCCGTCGGCGCGCAGCGTGCTGAGCACTGCGCGGTGCTGTTTGCCGATCACTTCGCGGGCTTCGTCGAGATCCACTGCGACCTCCGTGTTGTGCCTGGTGACACCGTGACTCCGGGACGTCCACGGTAGCGATTTCGCCGGTCTCGCGATATTCGTCGGGGCCGGTCTGGGGGGAGAGCATGGGGATGAGCGATGCTGTGGAGGCGGGTCCGTCGCCGGATGATCGGGCGCTGCTGGAGCGGTTGCGGGCGGGCGATGATCTCGCCTACGGCGATCTGTACCGGCGGCATGCGCCTGTGGTGCGGCGGTTCGCGTTGAGCAGGCCGCGACCGGGGATCGATGTGGACGACGTGGTCGCCGAGGTGTTCTTGCGGACGTTGCGCGCGGTTCGCACCGGGCATGGTCCGCGGGAGACGATTCGCACCTATTTGCTGACGGCGGTCCGGCGGGTGTTGGGGGAGTGGTCGGCGGCCCGTCGGGATGAGCCGATGAATGCCGATGAGCTCGGCGAGCACGCGCCGCGGCAGCGGGACCACCAGTTCGTGCAGGCCGAGGGTGAGTTGCTGGCGCGCGCGTTCGACCGGTTGCCAGCGCGCTGGCGAGAGGTGTTGTGGCGCACCGAGGTCGAGGGGCATCAACCGGCGAGCATCGCCGATCAGCTTGGACTGACCCCGAATGCGACGGCGGTGTTGGCGCACCGGGCGCGTCGCGGGTTGCGGGAGGCGTACCAGCAGGCGTCGGAGTTGCCGGTGCGGCGCGCGGCGCGGTGCCTGCGCCGCGCTTGATGGTTCGCGTTCGGGGCTGGCCCGGACGCCGCGCATGATCGACAATGGGCCCGTTCGGGGATGACTGTCACCCGTCGGGCCCATGACGCACGCGGTACCTTTGCTTCACGCTCGGTGACCGACGGGATTCGAGTGGCGAGACGATGATCCGAAGCGACCAGCCCGGGTGGGCGGGGAGGCGACGATGAACCGGGTGGTGCGGGGCTCCGACGGCCGGGAGTGGACCATCAAGGCGAGTTTGGAGTGGTCGAATCCGATCGCGGCGGACGAGTTCGAACACGACGTCAACGGGGGCCCGGCACCGGCCATCCTGATGGGTGCGGTGTTGTTGTTCCTGGTCGTGATGTTCGTGGTTTGGACGCCCGCCGAGGTGATCGTGCCGACTTGGTTGATCTTGCTGCTGGTGGTCGCCGTGCTGTTCTTCCCGGTCCGCTGGGTGCTGCGGCGGCCGTGGACGATCACCGCCGCGACGCCCGGTGATCAGGACGAGAACCCGCCGGAGACCTGGGTGGGTGTGGTCCGCGGTTTCGTCAGCGTCCGCCAGGAGATGTCCCTGGTGGCCCGGCACATCGAGCTCTACGCGGAACCCGACATGAACGGCAGCCTCCAACCCGTGGAGTAGTCGGAGTGAGGGGCACCTGTGACCAAGTAACTGGGTCACGGGTGCCCCTCACTCTTCACCCCAACGGGAAGCGAGCGGTGCGCATGGGGTCCGGGACAGGTGCTTCGTGAGGTAAATCACTCGCTGGGTGTTGTTGTTGCGGCACACTGGGGTGGTGCCGGAACTTCCCGAGGTGGAGGCGTTGGCCCAGCACCTCCGCGATCATGCCGTGGGCCGGACCGTTGTTCGTGTCGATGTCGCGTCGATGAGCGTGTTGAAGACCGCCAGCCCGCCTTGGACGGAGTTGCACGGTCGCGAGGTCACCGGCGCGGTGCGGCACGGCAAGTACCTCGATCTCGACTGCGCTGGGCTGCACCTGGTCTGCCACCTGGCGCGGGCCGGTTGGCTGCGCTGGTCGGACAACCTCTCGCCAGCGCCGCCGAAGCCCGGCAAGGGGCCGATCGCGTTGCGGGTCAACCTGGGCGGCGTGGGCTTCGACCTGACCGAGGCCGGTACCCAGAAGAAGCTCGCGGTGTGGGTCGTCGCCTCGCCCGACGAGGTGCCGCGGCTCGCGAAGCTGGGGCCGGATGCGTTGAGCCTGGACGTCGGCGGGTTGACCGAGATCTTGGCGGGGCGCACCGAGCGGCTGAAGACGCTGCTCACCGATCAGTCCACGCTGGCCGGGGTGGGCAACGCCTACTCCGACGAGATCCTGCACGCCGCGAAGCTCTCCCCGTTCGCGACCGCGGGCAAGCTCGATGCCGCCGCAGTCGAGCGGCTGCACGACAGCATGCAGGAGATCTTGCGGGACGCGGTGGCGCGTTCGCTGGAGCAGGACGCGGCGCGGCTCAAGGCGGAGAAGCGTTCGGGGCTGCGGGTGCACGGACGCACCGGAATGCCGTGCCCCGTGTGCGGTGACACGGTGCGGGAAGTGTCTTTCGCGGACCGGTCGATGCAGTACTGCCCGACCTGTCAGACCGGTGGGAAGCAGTTGGCGGATCGTCGGTTGTCTCGGCTGCTGAAGTAGTTGTCCACAGGCTGTGGACAATTCGTCCGGTTGTACACAGTCGCATACCCGCTGGTTGAACCACTCTCTTCCACTGAATGGAAGAGTCGGGTACCGCTCACCGACGGAAAGCGTGCACTGAGCGTAGCTGCCTTGATTCCATGCGTGTCGGTCGGGCAGATTGATGTTGTGCCCGAGTTGTTGACTGAGCGGACGGTTCTGACCACGCTCGCCGCACTCGCCGTGCTCGGCATGTTCGTGCTGCTGTGCCGAGCGCGTCGGGTGAGCACCTCGGTGGAGGACGCCACGCTGGCGGCGCTGCACCGGGTGACCAGCGCGGCCCCTTTCCTGCGAGCTGGGTTGAACCTGGAATCCGCCGACAAGACCGCACCGCACCTGCGGGAGCTGCTGGCCTGCGTGGCCGTCGGGATCGTCGACGCCGACGGCACCCTGCTGAGCTGGGACGGCGAGGCCAACCACCACTACGAGGACCTGCGCCCCAAGATCGAGCAGGTGCTGCGCACCGGCAAGCGCGAATTCCTCGACCACGGCGACGTGACCTGCGATCAACGGCCCTGTCCGATGCGGCACGCCGTGGTGGTGCCGCTGGAGGTCGAGGGCGAGAACCGCGGCGCGCTGGCCATCATCGCCGCTGGTGATCGAAAACGGCTGTTGCGCGGCGCCGCCGAAGTCGCGCACCACGTGTCCACCCAGCTCGAACTCGCCGAGCTGCAGGAGTCCAAGGAACGGCTGGCCAAGGCGGAGGTGCGCGCGCTGCGGGCGCAGATCTCACCGCACTTCATCTACAACGCGCTGAACACCATCGGCTCGCTGATCCGCACCGACCCGGAGCACGCGCGGGACCTGCTGCAGGAGTTCGCCGATTTCACCCGCTACTCGTTCCGCACCAGCGGGCTCTACACCACGCTGGCCGACGAGATCCGCAACATCGACCGCTACCTCACGCTGGAGAGCGCCCGTTTCGGCCCGGACCGGCTGAACGTGCAGCTCAAGATCGCCCCGGAAGTGCTGCCGGTGGTGGTGCCGTTCCTGGCGCTGCAACCGCTGGTGGAGAACGCCGTCCGGCACGGCCTGGCGAACAAGCCCGGTGGCGGCACGGTGACGGTGATCGCCGAGGACAACGGCACCGAAGCGTTGATCAGCGTGGACGACGACGGCGTCGGGATGGATCCGGAACTGCTCGACGCGGAACTGGCCAACGCGCACCTGACCGGCGCGCACGTCGGGCTGGGCAACATCAACAACCGGATGCGGGCCACCTTCGGCAACGACTACGGCCTGGTCGTGGAGACCGAGCAGGGCGCCGGGATGAAGGTCATCATGCGGGTGCCGAAGTTCGCGCCGGGCGTGCGGCCGGTGCCACCGCAGTCGATCGACGAACCGGACATCGGATTGGCCGCCGGGCCGCAGCTGAGCCGGTAACGTCGAGGTATGGACGAGAAGGCGCCGCAGAAGTTCACCGACCTCCTGACCGAGAAGCTGTCCGCGAAGCTGCCGGGCAAGCTCGCCGAACGCGCCGAGCGCGGGCCGGTGGTCGCCGTCGTCAAGCTGCACGGCGTCATCACGCCGACCCCGTCGCCGATGAGCCGTCCGACGATTTCGCTGCAGACCGTGGAATCCGCGCTGACCCGCGCGTTCGGCCACGACCGGCTCAAGGCCGTGGCGCTGTCGATCAATTCGCCGGGTGGCGCGCCGACCCAGTCGGCGCTGGTGGCCGACCGGATCCGAGGTCTGGCCGAGGAGAAGCAGGTACCGGTGCTGGCGTTCTGCGAGGACGTCGCGGCCTCCGGCGGGTATTGGCTGGCCTGCGCTGGCGATGAGGTCTACGCGCATCAGACTTCGCTGGTCGGTTCGGTCGGCGTGGTCAGCGCTAGTTTCGGGCTGACCGGGTTGTTGGAGAAGCTCGGCGTGGAGCGCCGGGTGCACACCGCCGGGGAGAACAAGGTGCGGCTCGATCCGTTCCGCCCCGAGAAGGACGACGACGTGCAGTGGTTGCGCGGACTGCAGGACGAGCTGCACGAGCAGTTCCGGGATTGGGTGCGCAAGCGCCGGGGCGGCAAGCTGACCGGCTCGGACGACGATCTGTTCTCCGGTGAGGTGTGGACCGGGACGAAGGCCGCGGAACTCGGGCTCGTCGACGGGTTGGGAACCCTGCGGGACGTCGTGCGCAAGAAGTTCCCGGACGCCCACCTGGTGACTGTGGAGCCGCGCAAGGCGCTGCTGGCCCGGCTCGGCATGGCGTCGTCGGTCCGATTCGGCCGAGGCGGCGCGGACTCGGTGCTGTCCGCAGTGGAGGCGCTGGAACACCGAGCCATGTGGAACCGCTTCGGTCTTTGATCTTGCTTCCGGACTCGGTTTGCTTTGCGGTGCGGGTGGCGGAACCTCAGAGGCATTCTCGACTCCGGGATCCCCGACTCATGTATGTCCGATACGCGGCGTCGGGGCTGTCCTCGCGGGGAGAACCCCAGAGGGGTGGGCACCGTGAACCCGCGGCGGTGCCGGTTGCGAGGGTGGGCTAAGCGGCTGCGCCGCTTCAAAGACAAGACCCACTTCGAAGGCAGCCTCTGTAGGCCGAAACACTCACGGGACTTGGCCAGGCGGAAGCAGCTTGCAGCAAAGCCCAGGCATTGCAAGCGAACAGACGACTCGCGGCTAGGAAACGGACGGTAATCGGTGTGATCGCGCTGCGTAGATCACTGCGCTGGAAGGGGTCACTCGTTCGGCCGCAGTTGATCGGCCGAATGGGCGAAAAGTGGCTCCGCTGAGCCGAAATCCTTGCTCCATACCCCCTGGTGTCCTGCGCGCTCCGTTAGCAACTAGCTTTGTTGGCAGGCGTGACTGACTTCACTCGTCGGCTGGCGTGGCCCCAGGTCGCTCCGGTGGGGGCGAGCCGACGTTCGTTCGATCATGGACAGTGCGCCGTGGGCGCGGCAGGATATGGCGTTGCAGTGAGTACACGAGAGAATCCAGCGGGTCTCGTCGTTCTGGCCGTCGACGACGAGATGGCCGGGCTGGACGAGATGAAGTACCTGCTCGGCAACAATCCTCGGGTTGGGCGGGTGCTGACCGCGTTCGACGCGGCCGAGGCGTTGCGCTTACTGCGCAGCGACGATCCCGAGTTGATCGGCCGCCGCGACCAGGATGAGTCCATTGTGGACGCTGTGTTCGCGGACGTGTCGATGCCCGGACTCAGCGGGATGGAGCTGGCCAGGGTGCTCACCGCGTTCCGCAACCCACCGGCTCTGGTGTTCATCACCGGACACGAGGAGAACGCGCTGGAAGCCTTCGAGGTCGGCGCGTTGGACTACATCATGAAACCGGCCAACGCCGAGCGGGTGGACCGCGCGTTGCGCACGGTGGAGAAGAACAAGCTCCAGGCGGCGAAGGGCCCCCGCGCGCTGGAGGCCCCGGCAGCCGATGACGACGAGGTCATCCCGGTGGAACTCGCGGGCACCACCAAGATGATCCCGCGCAAGAACGTGCGCTGGGTCGAAGCGCAGGGCGACTACGCGCGGCTGCACACCACCGACGGATCGCACCTGGTGCGAATCCCGTTGGCGCAGCTGGAAGAACGCTGGGCGGAAGCGGGGTTCCTGCGGATCCACCGGTCATTCCTGGTGTCGCTGTCGCTGGTCACCGAGCTGCGCATGTCGTCGTCCGGGTACTCGGTGGTGCTCGGCGGCGGTCCACCCCAGGAACTGCCGGTCAGCCGTCGGCACACCCGCGAGCTCAAGGACCGGCTGGTCCGGGCGCCGCGGCAGGGCTGGGGCCCGCAGTGAAAACCGGTTCGCCGGGATGAGCCCGGACCACGGTTTCGACATCCGCGGGCGGCTCGGGGATGCCACGCCTCGGCCGCGCCGCAAGCGCGTGGTGCTCAACGACCGCCGCCGCACCCGGCAGGTCGCCCGCACCATCATGGAGTTGGAGGAGCAGACCAGCGTCGGCGAAGTGCTGGTCCGCCACCTGGTGAAGGTGCAGTTGCGCAGCGCGCTGTTGCTGACCGGGGTAGTGGCCGTCGTGCTGCTGGGGCTGCCGCTGGCCTTCTGGGCGGTCCCGTCGATCGGGGATGTGGCGCTGTTCGGTCTCCGGCTGCCGTGGCTGCTGCTCGGCGTGCTGGCCTATCCGTTCCTCGTGCTGATCGGGTACCTGTGCACGCGGAGCGCGGAACGGCACGAACGCGATTTCATCCACATGGTGGAGCAGTAGCGCGCATGATCGACGACGGTTGTCCACACGCCTAGGCACGGTGCGATGGTTTCAAACTCTTGGTCTTTGCTAGGTGCTGTGCTGATCGTCGCGACGACGTTCGGCATCGGGGTCTGGGGTTCCCGTTCGGCGCGCACCACTTCCGACTTCTCCGCCGCGCGGCAACTGGTGCGCGAGGAGCACAATGCCGCCGCGATTTCCGGCGAATACCTTTCGGCGGCGTCGTTCCTGGGCGTCGCGGGGCTGGTGGTCAAGGACGGCGTGGATGCGCTTTGGTACCCGATCGGCTTCGCCGCCGGGTATTTGGCGTTGATGCTGTTCGTCGCCGCACCGATGCGCCGCTCCGGTGCGTACACGCTGCCGGATTTCGCCGAGGCGCGGCTGGATTCGCTGCGGCTGCGCGCGCTGTGCACCGCGCTGGTGGTGCTGATCGGCTGGTTGTACCTGGTGCCGCAGTTGCAGGCCGCTGGCCTTACCTTGGCCGCGATCGTCCGAAGTCCTTACTGGGTAGGCGTTTCCGCCGTCGCGTTGATCGTGCTGATCAGCGTGGCGACCGGCGCGTTGCGCGCCGTCACCCTGGTGCAAGCCTTCCAGTACTGGGTGAAGCTGTTCGCGATCACCTTGCCCGCGTTCGCGTTGTTCGTGGTGTTCTTCGCCAGCTCGCCGCACCAGGCGCTCGACGAGCCGGTGCCGCCGGTCTTCCCGCAGGACACGACCGTGCACATCGACGCGGACGTGCGGCTGCAGGTGAGCGAGCCGGTGTGGCTGGCCGATGGCACCGGGACCGTCTACCTGCAGCCCGGCGAGTACTCGATGGCAGCCGGTACCGACCTGCGGTTCCCGGCGGGCGCGGCGGTCCCGGTGGTCGCGGGCGCCGAAGCGGACAACGCCAGTTGGTTGCGGCCGCAGGACGACGGGATCTCCGGCCTGCTCGAAACGTATTCGGTGATCATCGCGACCTTCCTGGGCACGATGGGCCTGCCGCACGTGCTGGCCCGCTTCTACACCAACCCGAGCGGCCACGGCGCGCGCCGCACCACGCTCTACGTGCTGGCGATGCTCGGCGCGTTCTACCTCTTCCCGACGATCTTCGGCCTGCTCTCCCGGCTCTACGTGCCGCAGTTGCTGGTCACCGGTGAGACCGACGCGGCGGTTCTGCTGCTGCCGCAAGCGATGCTGGGCAACTGGCTGGGCGGACTGCTCGCGGCGATCACCGCGGCTGGAGCGTTCGCCGCGTTCCTGTCGACCTCGTCGGGGCTGGTGGTGAGCGTGGCCGGGGTGCTGTCGTCGCGGGAGGTGATGCGCGGCCGGACGCTCGACTTCCGGTTCGCCGCCGTGCTGGCCTGCTTGGTGCCGACCGTGCTGGCGCTGCCCGCTGACAACCACGACATCGCACGCAGCGTGGGGCTGGCGTTCGCGATGGCGGCCTCGACGTTCTGCCCTGTTCTGGTGCTCGGGATCTGGTGGCGCGGACTCACCGCGGCCGGGGCGGCCAGCGGCATGGTGGTCGGCGGCAGCCTGGTTATGACCGCGGTGGGGTTGACGCAGTTCACCGAGTACGCGGACAGCTGGTGGGTGACGCTGGTCCGGCAACCGGCGCTGGTCACGGTGCCGATCGCGTTCGCGGTGACCTATGCGATCAGCCGGGCCACCCGCGCGAGGATCCCGGCCGGGGTGGGTCGGGTGATGTTGCGGCTGCACGCACCAGACCGGCTCGGTTTCCTCGACGGTCGGCTCACCGCGGGTGCCGTCGAGCAGCCGTCGACCGAAGGCCGCCATCAGCGCTGAGTGCGCTGCTCCTGGCGCCCGTTGGGCCATCCGAGTGGATTTTGATCAATTTTCAACTACATTGTGCCCTAATTGGTATGAACCAAATGGATCAATGGGCCAAGCGAGTGAAAAACCTACGATTCGGTGCAATTCGGTGCATCCTGTTGGCCTCAACCAACTTCACTCGATCGTTAGCTTGCGTACTCCCAACGGGCCTTCACAGCGGACTCCGAACTACGTAGCGTTCCCGCGTTGAATTGATCAGTTAGGCTCGCGTACCGGCGGCACCCGGGCGGAGCCTTTTCTTGTGGGAGGAACACCGTGAGCGCCACGGACCAAAACGGGTCCGGGTCCGGTATTGACGCCGAAACCTGGGCCGCTGCCCAAAGCAGCCCCGAATTCGCCACGCTGCGACGCAAACTGCGCACCTTCGTCTTCCCGGTCTCGGCATTGTTCCTGGCCTGGTACCTGGTCTACGTGCTGCTCGCCGACTACGCGCATGGCTTCATGAGCATCAAGCTGGTCGGCAACATCAACGTCGGCCTGGTGCTGGGCCTGCTGCAGTTCGTGTCCACGTTCGCCATCACGACCTGGTACGTGCGATACGCGAACAAGAACCTCGACCCGATCGCGGAGGAGATCAAGAACGACGTCGAGGGAGGCCAGAAGTGATCAACGCACTTCCCCCGCTCGCGCAGAGCGACACCGCCGACCACAGCGTGCTGAACATCAGCATCTTCGCGCTGTTCGTGGCGGTCACCCTGGTCATCGTGTTCCGGGCCAGCCGGAACACCAAGACCGCCTCGGACTACTACGCGGCTGGCCACGCCTTCACCGGCCCGCAGAACGGCGTCGCCATCGCCGGTGACTACCTGTCCGCGGCGTCGTTCCTGGGCATCGCCGGTGCCATCGCGGTCTACGGCTACGACGGCTTCCTGTACTCCATCGGCTTCCTGGTCGCCTGGCTGGTGGCCCTGCTGCTGGTCGCGGAGCTGTTGCGGAACACCGGCCGGTACACGATGGGCGACGTGCTCAGCTTCCGGATGAAGGAACGTCCGGTGCGCACCGCCGCGTCCATCTCAACCTTGGCCGTGACGTTCTTCTACCTGCTGGCGCAGATGGCCGGGGCCGGTGGTCTGATCGCGTTGCTGCTGGGCATCACCAACAAGGCCGGGCAAGCCGCGGTGATCGCCGTCGTCGGTGCGCTGATGATCCTGTACGTGCTGGTCGGCGGTATGCGCGGCACCACGTGGGTGCAGATCATCAAGGCCGCGCTGCTGATCGCCGGTGCCTTCGTGATGACCGTGTGGGTGCTCGGGCTGTACGGCTTCAACCTGTCCGGCCTGCTCGGCGCCGCCGCCGACGCCGCGGGCGACAAGGTGCTCAACCCCGGCGCGCAGTACGGCAAGACCGGGACCAGCAGGCTCGACTTCGTCTCGCTCGGCATCGCCCTGGTGCTCGGCACCGCGGGTCTGCCGCACGTGTTGATGCGCTTCTACACCGTGCCCACCGCCAAGGAAGCCCGCCGCTCGGTGGTCTGGGCGATCTGGCTGATCGGCCTGTTCTACCTGTTCACGCTGGTGCTGGGCTACGGCGCGGGCGCGCTGGTCGGGCCGGACGTGATCAAGGAGGCACCTGGCGGGGTGAACTCGGCCGCGCCACTGCTGGCGCTGCAGATCGGTGGTCCGCTGCTGCTCGGCTTCATCTCCGCGGTCGCGTTCGCCACGATCCTGGCGGTCGTCGCGGGTCTGACCATCACCGCGTCCGCCTCGTTCGCGCACGACATCTACGCGAACGTGATCAAGAAGGGCGAGGTCGACGACAAGACTCAGGAGGTCCGGGTCGCCCGGATCACCGCCGTGGTCATCGGCGTCGTGTCGATCTTGGGTGGTATCGCCGCCAACGGGCAGAACGTGGCGTTCCTGGTGGCGCTCGCGTTCGCGGTCGCCGCATCGGCGAACCTGCCGACGCTGCTGTACTCGCTGTTCTGGAAGCGGTTCAACACCAACGGCGCGCTGTGGAGCATCTACGGCGGTCTGGCGGTCACCATCGTGCTGATCGTGTTCTCGCCAGCGGTTTCCGGTGCCGAGGACGCGATGTTCCCGTCGCTGGACTTCGCGCTGTTCCCGCTGAAGAACCCGGGCCTGGTGTCGATCCCGCTGTCGTTCCTGCTCGGGTACCTCGGCTCGGTGCTGAGCAAGGACGCGAACAACGAGGCGAAGTACGCCGAGATGGAGGTCCGGTCGCTGACCGGCGCCGGTTCGGAGAAGGCGATCTCGCACTGACCCGTCCTTCGCCAAAGCGCCCCGCCCGGCCCCCCGCCGAGCGGGGCGCTTTGCTGTCACGCTGCTCGACAGGCTGCGGGGTGGGTGCCACTCGCACCGGGCATACGGCAGCGCGTTCGGCGGGGAAGGGTCTTGGTGTCTGTCTTTGTTCTTGTTCTTTGAAGCGGCGCCAGCCGCTTAGCCCACGCTCGCAACCGGCACCGCGGCGGGTTCTCAGGCTGTGCCCACTGGCGTTCTCTGGGAGGACCTACCTCGGCGTGGTGTATTGGGCGTACATGATGTCGGGGATCCCGGACCGAGACGGCGTGTGAGGTT
The DNA here is from genome assembly GCF_022678645.1 of Saccharopolyspora soli. Taxonomy (GTDB): domain Bacteria; phylum Actinomycetota; class Actinomycetes; order Mycobacteriales; family Pseudonocardiaceae; genus Saccharopolyspora; species Saccharopolyspora soli. The sequence goes on from NZ_JALBWV010000016.1 coordinate 49,771, forward strand.
CCGCTACCCGCACCGCAAAGCAAAACGAGTTCCAAGACAGGGTCTTACGCGGGCACCACGGGTGGCGTGGCAGCATCGGGGTGTGACTACCCCAGTTCCCGGTTCTCAGGTGCCCGGCGTGCAGCCGGACGAGGTGCCCGCCCAGCTGCCCGAGGGCAGCGTGCTGCTCGACGTCCGCGAGGCGAACGAGTGGCAGGCCGGGCACGCGCCCGAGGCCGTGCACATCCCCATGAGCGAGCTCGTGCAGCGGCTCGACGAGATCCCGGAAGCCGATCAGGTCTACGTGGTCTGCCGCTCCGGCGGTCGTTCGGCGAAGGTCACCGCGTACCTCAACGCGAACGGCTGGGACGCGGTCAACGTCGAACGCGGCATGAACGGCTGGTCGGCCATCGGTCGGCCGCTGGTTTCCGACGACGCCGACAGCGAGCCGTACGTGCTGTGAGCACCCAACCGCCCGGCCCCGGACCGCGCATGGAGTGGATCGCCACCCCACCGGGCGGCCCGCGACGGATCCGGCCGCCGCGTCGGCCGCGCCGCTACACCGGTCCACCGGCCTACCCGGCCGTGCCGCGGTGGGGCTTCCCACCGCTGGCCTGGCGGTGGCCGCTGGCGCTGCCGACGCGGCCGCAGGCCGATCCGATGATGCGCGCGGAGTCGGCCGCCGCCACCGCGACGGCGACGCTGTGGATCACCGCCGGTGTGGCGGTGCTGGCCACCTTCGCGGAGGGCTGGCGGTACGTCCTGCTGCTGATCAGCCGAACTCAGGCGCTACCGCGCACGAGCCTGGCGGTTTCCGACGCGCTGGTCGGCACGACCGGCCTGATCCTCTGGCTGCTCGGCGTGCTCTGCGGCTTGTTCGTCGTGCTGTGGGGCCTGCGGGCGCGCGCCGCAGCCGCCGAGCGCATCGGGGTGCACAACGTCCGACCGGACTGGCAGGTCGTCGTCGGTGTGCTGGTGCCGGGGCTGAACCTGTTCGTGCCCGGCTCGGCGCTGGCCGAACTGGAGCATTCGGTGCTCGTGGCGGAGGGCGCGCGGAAGCGCGGCGTGCGACCGTTCCCGACCCTGCGGGTTCGGCTGTGGTGGGCGGTGTGGGTCGCGACCCTGCTGCTCGGCTGGTTCGCCTTCCTCTGGGGATTCCGGGGCAGCGTCCAGGCCCTGGCGGACGGCGTCGTGCTGCATGCGCTCAACAACGCGCTGGTAGCCGTGCTCGCCGTCCTGACCGCAGGGCTGATCAAGTACCTGATGCGGCTGCTCGCACCGCTGGACTCGACCGAGCTCAAGCACTTCCGGGTCCGCGACGTTCGAGCGGCGCCGCTGCCCCCCAAACCGGAGCGCCCCAGCAACGCGCCCCGCTGACCGACCGCCGCGCCGAGCCGGGTGTGCGTCACAAATGACGGCAGTGCGTCAGCCCGCGCCCGCATAATGGGCCGCGTGCGGCAGCCGAGCCCTGACGTTGTTGCGCACCGGGGAGCCTCGGCACACCGCGCCGAGCACACTCGCGGTGCCTACGAACTGGCTCTCGAACAGGGCGCCGATGCACTCGAATGCGATGTCCGGGTCAGTCGGGACGGGCAGCTGGTCTGCGTGCACGACCGGCGCATCGATCGCACGTCCAGCGGTCGCGGTGTGGTCAGCGAGCTCACCGTCACCGCGATGTCCGAAATGGACTTCGGCAGCCACCGCGAACTGCCGGAGTCGGCGGACGAGCTGATCCGCCGCCCGGCCGCCGCGCCGGAGCACGGCGTGCTGACCCTCGACGAACTCCTCGGCATGGTCCAGGACCACCCGCGTCCGGTCCGGCTGTTCGTCGAGACCAAGCACCCGGTGCGCTACGGCGGGCTGGTGGAGCAGAAGTTGGTCGCGCTGCTGGCCCGGCACGGCCTGGCGGCACCGGTGGACCGGGAGACCTCGCCGGTGCTGATGATGTCGTTCTCGCAGTGGGCCCTGCGCCGGTTCCGCGCGGCCGCGCCCGGTGTGCCGACGGTGTTGCTGTTCAACAGGTTCCGCGGGTCGTGGCGGTTCGGGGTGCTGCCGCAGTGGGCGGACCTCGCCGGACCGGACATCCAACTGGTCCGCGAACACCCGGAATTCGTCGCGCGTGCCGCCGCGTTCGGCACCGACACCTACTGCTGGACCGTCGACGAGCCCGCGGACGTGGCGCTGTGCAGCAGCGCCGGAGTGCGCTACGTGGCCACCAATGCGCCCGCTTCCACCCGGTTCCACCTGGCCAGTTCACCGGCGCTGGCACGTTGACCTGGGTTTGGACCCGGCCGAGCTGGGAATTCCGCAGGTGATCCGCTGGGTGGCCGTGGACGTGAGTCGTTCGCGCCACCCTCTATATCCGATTCTTCGCAGTTCGGTAGCGTCACCGCGAAGTGACCGCGAGCGAGGGGATCTGCAGTGTCGAAGCGAACCGCACCCAAGCCCCAGGCAGACACCGGGATCAAACCGCGCCAGCCCTGCCCGTGCGGTTCCGGCAAGCGCTACAAGGCTTGCCACGGGGCCGCCGGTGGCGTCGCCGACGTGATCGTGACCAGGCCGTTCGAGGGCTTGGCCGCCGAGTGCGAACTGGTGGCGCTGCGCGAGTTCGTGCCATCGGCGATCGCGGAGCTGCCGCTGCGGGACGACGGGGTGGTCACCCTCGCGACCGTGCTGCCGATGGCTGCGGCGGCCTTGCGGCGCAACGACGACAAGGCATTCGTCGGGCTCCAGGTGCAGACCCATTCCGGTGATATCAGCCGCGATCTAGCGCGGGCCGTCGAGTGGGTGCGCTCGGCCGAGCCCGGTGCGTCGCTGTCCGTGGTGGGCCCGGAGACGGCCGAAGTCGGCACCATCCCGACCCGCCTGCAGGACCTGCTCGACCCGGCCGCACCCCTGGACGTCGAGCTGCACAAGGACTTCTCCTGGTGGCTGCCCGACGATGTGGAGCCGACCGGCGAGGTGGCGCTGTCCCTGGAGCGGGCGAATGCGGCGATCATGCCCACCGAGCGACTGTCCGCCGATGGTGTGGAATCCGCGTACTGGGTGGATGCCGGGGAGAAGGCCCACCTGCGGTGGGTGCGCCCGGAGCCGGAGGAGCAGCTGCTCGCCGCGCTCGCGCGGCTGTCCGCCCGCGGCGAGCTCGCGCTTGGCGAGGACAGCAAGTACGCCGGATCCTTCCGCGCGCACGGCCTGCTGGTGCCGGTGTGGGACCTAGACCGGGAGAAGCACGCGCGCGAGTGGGACGAGCCCGCCGCCGAGCTGGGGCGTCGGCTGAGCGAGGCCCTTGGATCGCTGGACGCGCAGCCGCTGGACGCGGCAGAGCGCCGAGCCCGCGACGGTCTCCGGGGCCGCCAGATCACCATCCGCTGACCCGGGAAATCCGAAACCGGACCATTGGGCCGAACGGGTGATCAACGCCTCGAAGAGGCAACCCGACATCGCGTTGTGACGTTCCCTCCACGGCGATATCCGACCCTGGAGGGGGTGTAGAGGTGACCGCGCACCTGCCCGCAGTACCGACCGCCGCCGAGGCGACCGGTGTCTACCACGGGCAGGCGCGTCAGGGGGACATGGCGGCAACAGAAGATGACTTCGCGGAGTTCGTCCGGGTAGCGCTGCCCGGACTGATCCGCTACGGCCACGCCCTGACCGGCAATCCGCACGACGCCGCGGACCTGGTGCAGACGGTGCTGGAGAAGGTCGGCGCCCGCTGGGCGAAGATCAACCGCAACTGCGAGGATCCCAGCGCCTACGTGCGCAAGGCGATGGCGAACACGCACGTCAGCCGGTGGCGTCGGACCCGTCGCGAAACCCTGCTCGCCGACTTCCCGGACGTCCCCGCCGCGATCCAGCACGATCGGCTGGAGGACGAGCCGCTGTGGGTCGCCCTGCGGTCGCTGCCGCCGAGGCAACGCGCGGTGGTCGTGCTGCGTTACTACGAGGGGCTTTCCGAGCAGGAGATCGCCGACACCCTGGGCGTCAGCTGCGGAACGGTGAAGAGCCAGGCCAGCAAGGCGCTGGCGACGTTGCGCAAGCGACTCGGGCCGTTGGTGGGGGGAGGTGGCGTGTGATGGATCTGGAGGACGAGCTGCAGCGGATTCTCCGGGACGATCGGCTGGACATCCCGGTCCGCACCGGGGCGGAGTGGTCACTGGTCGCTGGAGCGCGCCGCCGCCGCCAGCGCACCGGCATGCTGGCCGCGATGGGCAGCGCGCTCGCCGCGACATTGCTGGTGGGCGCCGGGGTGGCGGTGATCAGCAACCAATCGGACCAGCCGGTGCAGCCCGCGGTGCCGTCCATCTCGCAGACGGTTCCCGACCCGCGTTCGACCGCACCGCTGCAACCTTCGCAACCGCCAGGCTTGCCACCCGTACCGCAGGTGCCCGGAAACGCGCCGCCGGTGCATCCGAACATCCCGGGCAGACCGACCCGCACGAGCGAACCGCCGACGCTCCTGCGGACCACCACTTCCAAGCCGAGGCCGACGACCTCGGAGCCGCCGGTCACCAGCAACCCGTCCGAGTCCGCGTCGCAACAACCCGCTACCGAGCCCGACGCACCAGGGCCCTGATAGTGGTGACGGGGCGCGATGGTCTCAGAGCGCGCCGCCAGCGGTCTTGGGGGCGCTCGCGTCGACGCTGTCGTCGCCGATCGACTCGCGGGCCAGGTAGTTCTCGACGTCGAACAGGTTGCCCTTGGACCGGTCCACGACGTTGAGCAGCGTGGACATCGAGGAGACCTCCTCGACCTGCTCCTTGAGGAACCACTGCATGAACTGCTCGCCGAGGTAGTCGCCTTCCTCGCGGGCGGTTCGGGCCAGCGTCTCGATCTCGCGGGTGACCTCGCGCTCCTGCTCCAGGGCGAGCGCGACGAGTTCGCGCGTCTCGGTGAAGTCGTTGCGCACCTGCTCGATTGCCGGGATGGTCGGCTTGATGTTGTTGTCCATCAGGTACTGGACGATCATCATCGCGTGGTTGCGCTCCTCCAGCGCCTGCCGGTAGAAGTACCCCGCCAGCCGCGGCAGGTCCTCGTTGTCGAACCAGACCGCGACCGCGATGTACTGCTGCGCGGCAGTGAATTCATTTCGGATCTGCTCCTGCAGCAGGTGCTCGAACTTCGATTCCTTGTGCTGAATCTTCTTCGCGGTGACAGCCATGCAACCAATATACTCTGGAATCACTCCAGATTCATTTCAGGCGAACCTAAGAATGGTGTGGTTCGCCTTGGTGGGGAGCGTTTAGCTGAGGCAATCCTCAAATAATTAAGCCAAGCCAAACCTACGCTGTTTGTGCTGGTAGCGCCTCTGCTGCGCTGCGTGCCCACTGCGCCACCATTCGGCGCCCATTGTCCGCGGTATTCGGCGAAGCTTTTCCCGCGAAGGGGCACCCAGGGCCGAGTCGCATCGGTCAAGGGTGCCCTTCAAATATCCACCCGATCAAGTGGTCGGGAACTGGTCGTCGGCTTTCGGGACCGAGCTGTCCACGAAGTCGTGGAAGCCGTCATCGCTGTCCGGGGTGTTGTTGCCCCAGAAGTTGTAGCCGTCGTAGTAGCGGCCGCCGTCCTCGGCGTAGTTCTGCTGGTGGTACTGCTCGCCGCCGAGCGTGCCGCGCATCACGATGCTGCCGGGCTTGCGCACGTCGGAGATCTGTTCGGCGGCGTGGTAGACCCTGCCGCTGCCCGAGGGCTCCTGCCACGGCGGGGCCTTCTCGACAGCCGTCTCGGTGCGGTTCTTGGCGGCTTGGCCGAGGTCGTCGGCGCGACCGCGCAGCGCGGTGCCGGATTCGGCCAAGTCGTCGGCCTTGCGACCGAGGCTCGTCCCGGCGTCGGAGACCTTGCCCGCCGCCCCGGTGAGCGAGCCACCACCCTTGGCCAGCGCGCTGCTCGTCGCGCCGAGCGCGTCGCCGCCCTTGCTGATCGCGTTGCCCGTCGCACCTAGCTTGCCGTCAGCGCCAGCGAGTTTGCCGCCGACCTCGGCCATCGTCTTGGCCATGTCGTCGATCGCCCTGGCGAGGTAGCTGCCCGCCTTGCCGAGCTTGGCCACCAGCTGGGCGATCTTGGCGGTGCACTTCGCCACCGTCATGCCGATGCGGCCGACCGCGTAGCCGAGGAAGCCCGCCACCGAAGCGCCGAAGCTGATCACCGAGCTCGCGATGGCCGCGAGCGCGCCCTTGACCAGTTCGGCGACCACCGCGGCGATGATGTCGCGGATCAGGCCGCGGCAGGTGGCGACCATCGTGCCCGCGGTGGCGATGGTGGCCGAGGCGGTACCGGCCGCCACGGACATCGCTGCGACGCCGTGCGCGAGTTCCTCGGACCGCTGCCGGTAGGCATCGCCAGCCGGGCCGGACCAATCGGCGGTGTGCTGGTCGACGGTGCTGGGGATCTGCCCGGCCAGCTTCTCCAGGTCGCCGCGGACCTGCTGCCAGGTGTCGGCACCGGACTTGATGGCCACCGGGTCACCGGCGAAGAAGTCGAGGATGTCGCGGAACACGAAGAAGTGCTCCATCAGCCAACCGACTCCGGCGGCGAGCGCGACGCCGATCGGGTCGATCGCGGTGATCAGCCCGTCCAGCGCCAGGACTCCCGCGCTGGCGGCGAACTCGCCCCAGTCCTCGTTGCTCAGCGCGGTGAAGGTGGCCCGCGCCGAGTCGACGGGTCCGGCTCCAGAGGTGAACCCGGAAGCGGTGTTCACGTCGCGGAAGACGTCGGTCACGGCTCGATCCCTTCGAGGCAGGACGCGATGTCGTCGTCGGTCTGCCGGTAGTCCTTGGCGCAGTCATCGACGCCGGTGGCGAGTTTGCGGGTGTGCTCGGCGAACTTGCCGATCTCGATGGCGGCCCGCCGCGAGGTCTCCCGGGCGTCCAGCGAGAAGATCTGGCCGACGAGCCCGAAGCTCTCGATGCCGAAGTCGATGCCGCCGCCCGACTTCCCGGCGGCGTCGATCTGGTCGGCGAGGCCGCTCAGGTACTCGCCGTGCGTGGCCAGGCGATGCGGGGTGACGGTGAAACTCATGGTCGCTCCAGTGGTTCAGCGCAGGAACGTCTGCGGCATGTCGTCGTCGAAGTCGTCGTAGTCGGCAGCGCCGCGTCTTGGTGCCTGCTGGGGCGCTGGGCGCTGCGCGGGGGTCGGAGCCGCGGGGCTGGCTGCGGCGGTTTCTTCGGCTTCGGTGATGCGGCTGCGCAGGAATTGCATGGCGTCCGCGCCAGCCACGGGCTCCACCGCCTGCGCGACCCGCTGGGCGACGCTGCCCTGGGCCGTGCCGTTGAGCCGCAGGATGGTGTTGCGCAGTTCGGTGGGGCCGCGCTGCATCGCTTCCCGGCTGATCTCCAGCTCCTGCAGCGCGCCATTGGCGTTCACGGTGAGCCGGACCCCGTTGGCGCTGGCGGTTTCGGTCATCGCCGCCAACTGCACCTGCAACTGCTCGGATTGCTGGATCATGGACTCGGCCTGGGTTTGCAGCGAAGCAAGCCACTGTTCGGTTGTTCGGTCGTTCACTCGTGGTCCTTCATGTCTGGGGGACACGCCTTGCGATGATCACTTTGCAGCGGCGGTTCCAGGACGCTGAGTTCCTTGACGAATCATTAATGACCACAACCAGATTCCGGCTCCGAGGCTGACCACCGGGAGGGCCACGAGTGTCATGATTCCGGTCCATGTCGGGGAAAACAGCAATGCCAGGGCGATCCCGCAGCAGCCCGCGAGGAGCAATGTCCAGCTATAGCGAGCTCTTTGCGCGAATTTGACGGGCGCCTCGCGCGGCGGATACCCGTTGCGGCGACGGCCGACCGTCAGCACGGCCGCGACGACGAGCACCACATGTCCGGCGATGATCAGCAGCAGGCCGAGCGTGGGCCGGGCGCTGTGGCCGATGCCACCGGCGATGACCAGCCACCAGCCCGCGCCCAGCACCGGTAGCAGAGATCGCTGTTCCGGGATGCTCGGCGGGATCCGGACACCCAGGAAGGCGAGGCCGAGCAGCGGGAGCAACAGCGCCCAGCCGAGCGCCGCGTACGGTGTCGGCTCGGCCACGACCACGTCGGAGCCCCGATCGGATTCCCGGCGGACCACCGGTTTCCGGGGCTCGTCCGGGGTCAGCGCGGAATTGCTGAAGTGCCACCGGGTTTCACTGCCGTCGGACCAGCTGACCACCGCATCGCAGCTCCACCAGAAGCCCAGGCCGGAGGTGCTGACCGGGCCGACGCGCGCGCAGCTCGTCGCGGTCGCGGTGCCGTGCTTGGTGGCCGCGCCGTCCGTGGCGGTCATCCCGGTCGCGCCGAGCACGGTCAGGAGGACCAGCGCGACGAGCACGCGCACGAGGACATGCGCGCCGATGCGCACGGCGCGACGAGGTATCGATGCCGGGGTCACGGGCTTCCTCTCGCCGGTTGATCAAGACAACGCAACCACCGACGAAGGCCGGAACCCCGTTTCAATACGAACTCTTACCGCGCCACCGACGTCCGGTGTTTCACAGGGCGGCTCGGGTGATCGGGCAGGACATGCAGCGCGGGCCGCCCCGACCGGAGCCGAGCTCGGAACCGCTGATCCGCAGCACCTCGATCCCGGCATCCTCCAGCCGGGCGTTGGTCTCCGCGTTGCGCTCGTAGGCGACCACGACGCCCGGTGCCACCGCGAGCGTGTTGTTGCCGTCCTCCCACTGCTCGCGCTCCGCGGTGACCGGGTCAAGGCCGGTGTCGATCACCCGCAGGTGGTCGATGCCCATCGCCTCCGCCGCGGCGGTCAGGAACGGCGTCGGGCCGGAAACCAGCAGGTCACCGTCCAGCGGGCGCAGGGTGTAGGCGTGCAGCGAGTCCTGGATCGCCGGGTACATCACCACCGCATCGCGGTCGACCATCGTGCAGACCGTGTCCAGGTGCATCGACGACCTGGTCTGCTCGATCGGCACGGCCAGCACGGTGTGCGCCAGGTCGTCGGCGAACACCGAGCGGGCGAACGACTCCGCACCGGCGGGCGTGGTGCGCTCGCCGACGCCGATGGCCACCACGCCCGGCGCGAGCAGCAGCACGTCACCGCCCTCGACGGGCGCGGAGTGCGCGCCGTAGGCGCGGGCGGCGTGCGAGAACCGCGGGTGGTAGGCGTAAACGAGGTCGGTGAGCGCGGATTCGCGGCGGCGCGCGGGCATCGCGAGGGCCGCGATCGCGACCCGCTCGCCGACCCACATCGACGAGTCGCGGGTGAACAGCAGGTTCGGCAGCGGGTCGATGGCGAAGTCGTGCGGGTGGTGCATCCGGCGGACCAGCGACTGCCCCTCCGCGGCGGGCAGCTCCTCGAACGTCATGCCCGCGATGAGGATATCGGCCATCGCGGTGTTGTCCACACTGGACAGATGGGAGCGCAGCGTGTCGGAGATGTCCGCGCCCAGCTTGCGCTCGTCCACGCCCGCGAGCACGGCCGCCGCCCGAGCGCGGGCGTCGTGCAGCGCTTCGGTGAGCAGCTCGCGCAGCAGCAGCACCTCCACGCCCCGGCCGCGGAGCACGTCGGCGAACGCGTCGTGCTCCTCCTGCGCGCGATCGACCCAGGGGATCGCGTCGAACAGGAGCTGGTCGTTGTTGCGCGGCGTGAGGCGCTTCAGCTCGGTGCCCGGTCGATGCAGCAGCACCGCGTGCAGCGGGCCGACCTCGCTCTGGACATGTGGTTCGGTCACGATGTGCAGCGTAGCCGCGACGAAGCAAAACGTCGGTGATCAGCGGCGATTTCGATCGTTCATTAAAAATTCTGGAGTTGAAACGTCGAATCGTTGCGCGCTCCAGGGTTGACGAAAACCCGGCTCAGGGCAGCCAGCCGACCCGGCCGCGCAGCGCCGCGTACCCGACGAAGGCCACCACGTCGATCAGCGCGTGCCCGATGACCAGCGGCCACAGCCGGTTGGTGCGCTGCCAGGCCCGCCCGTAGACCAGGCCCATCACGACGTTGCCGACGAACCCGCCGAAGCCCTGGTACAGGTGGTAGCTGCCGCGCAGCACCGCCGACAGCCACAGCGCCCGGTTCTCCGACCAGCCCAGCTGCCGCAGCCGGGTCAGCAGGTACGCCACCACCAGGACCTCTTCGGCGAAGGAGTTGCCGAACGCGGCCAGCGTCAGCACCGGTGCCCGCCACCACGCGGCGTCCAAAGTGGATGGTTGCACGGTCAGGCTGAGGCCCAGCGCGTGCGCGAGGAGGTACAGGCCCAGGCCGGGAATGCCGATCAGGGCGGCGAGGCCGAGCCCTCCGGCGAGGTCGCGACCGGGGCGGGACCGATCGAGGCCGATCCGCCACAGCGCCATTCCGCCGCGCCACAGCAGGAACACCCCCAACCCGCCCCAGGCGCACAGCCGCAGCACGTTCGTCAGCTGCTGCAGCAGGTCGAGCAGGCCGAGTTCGGCCTGCGGAACGTTGATCGCGACGTGCTGATCGGCCAGCGGCTCCGGGCGCAGCAGGGCGTCCAGCAGGGACAGCAGGCTCTGCAGGCCGGAGAGGCCGAGCGTCACGGTGAACACCATGATCAACTCGATGGTGATCGCCCTGCGCTCCGGTCCATCGGTGATCGCCGCAGGTTCACCGGGCCGGGTCGGGGTCAGCCATGCGCGCAGGGTGCTCACGCGACGAACGGTACCCGGACCGGTGACACCGACCGCCGACCGCTCAAAGTCTGGCAAAACCGGGAAAGTCGGCGCGGAACTGGTCGGCGCCGCCGCGGCGTCGGATCGGTGTCAGCCCGGCGGAGGTGGGGGCATGGACGTCTTCGTGTGGGGCGAAGCGGACACCGAGCACGCGCTGCGCGTGTTGCAGGCGCTGCGCTGCTTCGAAGTGCTCGACGGGCCGGTCGGACCGGCCGACGTGGTGGGCGTCCGCGACGGCGTCCTGGTGGAGCTGCGGCGTTCGGATCCGGGCGGACTGCTGGTGCGGTTCGCGGACGGGACGCGGCTGGGGCAGGCGTCGATCGTGGCGCACGCCTTCCTCTGGATGATCACCCGCCGAGCGCTGGTGGAGGAGGCGATGTTGGTCGGTCCGGACACCGAACCGCTGCGCTTCCGGGACGGCCGGATCCAACGCGGCACCATCCTCGACGAACGCTGCCCCGACGAGTGATCCGCCGATTTCGCGCGAAATCGCCACACAGCCGCGAAGGGCCCGGAGGTCAGGCCGAGCGCTGCTCGGCGAGGAAGGGGCAGCCGACGAGGCGGCGGAGCTCAGCGCCGAGGTGTTCGGTGGTGCTGACCGGGCGGGAGAACGCCAGCCGCACGTCGTGATCGCCGTCGGCGGATTCCACCCGCAGCCGCAGCCCGTACTTGTCCAACCCGAGCGGCCGGATGTGCCCGCCGCGCAGCTGTTCCGGCAGGTGCCGGGCCAGCAGCCCGACGACGTCGCGGTGCGACAGCTCCAGGTGCCGCAGCCAGCCGTCCTCGTGCAGGCAGAACGGATCCGGCGCAGCGGCCTGGAATTCCGCCGGATCCACCGAACTGGTGCCCTCCGAATCGGCCAGCACCAGCGACGCCGACTCCAACCGCAGCACGCTCGCGCCGTGCCCGGTGTCCAGCAGCCGGGGATCCGGCCGTTCCTCGGCGACCGACAGCACCTCGGCGCGCGCCTCGGCGGGGTCGAGCAGCCGCACCCAACCGGTCAGCCACAGCAGTCCGCGCACCGGCTCGCGCAGCCGGACCGGGGTCGGGTCGGCGAGCTCCAGCACCGCCGCGAGCTCGCCGCGCGGCGCCTGCCAGGAGGCCGCGATCAGCGGGTGCTCGTCGGCCAGCAGCATGGTCGCGGTGCCGTTGGGGTGCACGTGGTGCGTCAGCGGTGCGATGCGCGCCGAGGTCTCACCGGATGGCAGGAGTGCCGCGCGGCCACCGCGCTTGGCGATGCTCCTGGCTCGTTCCGCGGGGTTCGGCGTCGCGGGCCGCCGGATGGTCGTCTCGCCCACTGCTCACCTCCAACTTAGGCAAGCCTAACTTAAATGCCCGGCGTGGGGAAGTCGGCTGTCCCGAGTTCACCCGGACTCGGCAAGCACGACATCTTGCGCTCCGGCGCCAGTCGCCTCGCATTCACGCAAAGTGACTACCGGCCGATGCTCGGACATCGTCCCGCAACGGCCGTCCGACCGGAAATGCCCGTGCCGGTGACCCCGTGATCGGAACGCCGGTGTTCCGCCGGGCGGGCCGAACCGATCCGCGCACCTCTCTTATTACCAGCTGGAACGCCCTCGCGGAGCGGCAATCGGAGTAGTGCGGAAGGGTCCGTGCGAACGCGGTCGGCGGCGGGTGGATGATGATGCGCAAACCCGGCGAGGGAGGCGCGAATGACCCCGCCAGACGTCCGCTTATCGGGCACCTTTGTTCACTGGCCGATACGGCATTAGCGTGTCTGCCGTGTCAAGCGCTGTTGAGCTTCGCGCGCCCGGTCCGCGCGGCATCCCGCCCCTGTTCGCCCGACTGGTTGACGACGCCGCGCTGTTCCCACCCGGGACCGCGGCGGTGCCGCAGGCGGTGGCCGAGCACCTCGAAGCGCGCGGCGGGGAGTACACGGGTCTGCTCGGGCCGATGCTGTGCCAGGCGTCCAGGCTGGCCGAACTGATCACCGAACTGGCGAAGGTGAAGCCGAGCGCGCCGGTGCCGCTGTCCTTGGTCTGCGACACCGGATTGGGAGGTGTGCCCAAGGCGCTGTCGATCATCGAGGGGCGGCAGGAGCTGCTGGCGCTGCGGATGGTCGAGATGCCAGCGCCGTCGGACGTCGACGACATCTGGCTGGAGCGGGTGTCGGAGTTCGTCCCGGAAGACATCATCCGGGTGGTCGAACCGCGCCGCGGCGGCGACGGCTGGCTGGACGGCATTCGGCGGGTGGCCGAGCACGGCTGCTGGCCGAAGCTGCGCTGCGGCGGGCAGACCGCTGAATCGGTGCCGTCCGTCGACGTGATCACCGACTTCCTCGCGGTGGCTGGCGCCCTCGACGTCCCGTTCAAGGCCACCACCGGCCTGCACACCGCGGTGCGCAGCACCGATCCGGAGACCGGGTTCGTCCACCACGGCTTCCTCAACCTCCTGGTGGCCACGGCGCGTTCGCTGTCCGGCAAGGACGTGCGGGCCGCGTTGGCCAGCACCGACGGCGAGGCGTTGGCGGAGGAGGCGGGTTCCCTCTCCGACGACGCGGCCAACGCGGTGCGCGACGTGTTCGCCTCCTACGGCTCGTGCTCGTTGCAGGACCCGGTCGCCGAACTCGAAGGATTGGGGCTGCTTTGACCTGGATCGAGGACCCCGAGTTCGCCCCGGACAAGCCGTTCGGTCCGCAGACGCTGCCCTACGGGGTGCTGGTGACCGGCGGCGGCCCGGTCGTGGCGGTGCGGGTCGGACGGCATGCGCTGCCGCTGCGCGGCATCGCCGGGGCGCTGGGTCCTCGACTGGCCGACGTGGTCTCCGGTGGCTCGCTCGACCCGCTGCTGGCGGCGGGCCCCGCGCACTGGCACGAGCTGCGCAACCGGCTCACCGAGATCGTCACGGCGGACCGGGCGCCGACCGGTGCGGAACTGGTGCGCACCGACTGGCACACCCTGGTGCTGCCCTTCACCGTCGCCGACTACGTCGACTTCTTCTCGTGCCGGTACCACGCGGAGAACGTCAGCCGCATCCTCCGCCGCGGCGCCGCGCCGCTGGCCGAGAACTGGTCGTACCAGCCGGTGGCCAACCACGGCCGGGCGGGCACGGTGTACGTCTCCGGCACGGACATCCACCGGCCGAGCGGGCAGCGCAAGGCCGCCGGTGACCTGCAGCCCGCGTTCGGCCCGACCCGGCGGCTGGATTTCGAGGCGGAGGTCGGGTTCGTCTGCGGCGGCGAGCCGGTCAGCCAGGTGTCCACCGCGGAGTTCGCCGAGCACGTGTTCGGCGTGGCGCTGGTCAACGACTGGTCCGCGCGGGACGTCCAGGTGTGGGAGTCCAAGCCGCTGGGGCCGTTCCTGGCCAAGTCGTTCGCCACCTCGATCGCCGGGTGGATCACCCCGCTGGCAGCGTTCGAGCACGCGCGGGTGTCCGTGCCCGCGCCGGAGCACGCGTTGCCGTCGTACCTGGTCGAGGCCGAACCCTGGGGGCTGGACCTGCGGCTGGAGGTGCGGTGCAACGAGACGCTGCTGGCCCGGCCGCGGTTCGAGCACATGGCCTGGTCGCCAGCGCAGCAGTTGGCGCACCTGACGGTGAACGGGGCGCCGGTGCGGGCGGGTGATCTGTTCGCCTCCGGCACGGTGTCCGGCCCGGAGCGCGACCAGCGCGGCTGCCTGCTGGAGCTGACCTGGGGCGGTGCGGAACCGATCACGCTGGAAGACGGTGAGCAGCGCACCTTCCTCCAGGACGGGGACCGGGTGACACTGAGTGGCAGCGCGCCGGGCCCCGACGGGTCGGTCGTCGGGCTCGGTGAGGTGACCGGCACGGTGCTGGCCGCGGCGCGGAGGTGACGCGATGGTCCGACCCAGCCCCGAGCCGATCCGCGCCCCCTTGGGCTTACCGAGGGAGGCCCCACCGGCCACCAAGGAGAGTTCGCTGACCCTGGAGCGCGGGCTCAGCCTGCTGCAGGCGGTGGCGGACGCGGAGAGCGAGGCACCCAGCATCAGCGACCTGGCGGCGACCGTCGGGGTCAGCCGGGCCGCCGTGTACCGGCTGCTCGGGCCGTTGCAGAGCCGGGGCCTGGTCCGCCGGGAGGGGTCGAAGGTGCGGCTCGGACTCGGTGTGTTGTGGCTGGCCGGGCGGGTGTTGCCGCAGCTGCGCGTCGCGTCGCTGCCCGCGCTGCGCGCGCTGGCCGAGAAGGTCGGTGCGACGGTGCACCTGACGGTGGCCGACGGCAGCGAGGCGCAGGCAGTGGCGGTCGTCGAGCCGTCGTGGACGAGCTACCACGTTTCGTACCGGGTCGGCACCCGGCATCCGGTGCAGCGCGGCGCGGCGGGTCGTGCCGTCGACCTGCCGCCCGGTGGACCGCGCTGGATCACCAGCAGCGGCGATTTGCAGCCGGGTGCGTTCGGGGTAGCGGCGCCGGTGCGCGGAGTGCCGGGACTGCGCGCCAGCGTCGGCGTGGTGGCGCTGCAACCGCTGGCGCCGGAGGAGATCGGACCATTGGTGCTGGAAACCGCGGAGGCGGTCGCCGAGGCCCTGCGCTGATAGGTCGTGAGTGCGCAACCGGGCTCCAACCCGGTTAAGCACTCACGACCGTCACCTGCGGTCAGCGGTCCAGGGCTTGGGCGAAGTCGGCCCAGATGTCGTCGGGTTCTTCGATGCCGATCGAGACGCGGATGATCCCCTCGCCGATACCGACCGCGCGCAGTTGCTCGTCGCTGAGCTGACGGTGCGAGGTGCTGGCCGGGTGCAGCACCAGGGTCTCGACACCGCCCAGCGACGGACCCAGCGACGCCAGCCGGACCGCCTGCACGAACGCCAGCCCGGCTGCCCTGCTACCCAGGTCGAAGCTCAGCACGCCGCCGTTGCCGCGCAACAGCTTTCGCGCCAAGTCGTGGTCGGGGCGCGACGGCAGGCCGGGGTAGTGCACCGCCCGCACGGCCGGGTGCGCGGCGAGCCGCTCGGCGATGAACTGCGCGTTCCCGCAGTGCTGCCGCATCCGCAGCGCGAGCGTCCGAATCCCGCGCAACGTCAACCACGCCGCGAACGGGTCCACCGCCACGCCGAACTCCACCAGTTCCGGCCAGATCTCGCGGTGCAGCTCCGCATCCGCGAACACCGCGATCCCGCCGACCACGTCGGAGTGGCCACCCAGGTATTTGGTCGTCGAGTGCACGACGATGTCCGCGCCGTGCTCGATCGGGCGGCACAGCAGCGGCGTGGCGAAGGTGTTGTCCACGACGTTGATCAGTCCGGCCTCGCGGCCCACCGCGAACAGTCCGGGCAGGTCACCAACCTGGACCATGGGGTTCGAGATCGTCTCCGCGTAGAGCATCCTGGTGTTCGGCCGCAGCGCCTGGCGCGCCTCGTCCGGCCCGGACACGTAGCTGACCTCGATTCCCCAGCGGTGCACCAGGCTTTCGAAGGCGGCGAAAGTGCCGCCGTAGAGGCTGCGCTGGGCGATCACGTGGTCGCCGGTGCGCAGCAGGGTCATCAGCAGCGCGTTGATCGCTCCCATGCCGGACGAGGTCGCGAAGCCGACCGCGCCGCCTTCGAGTTCCGCGACGGTGTTCTCCAGCGCCCGCGCGGTCGGGTTGCCCAGGCGGCTGTAGACCGGCTCGCCGTCCGGGCGCGTCATGCCGTCGGCGAAGACGTCGGGATCGGCGAAGGCGAATCCGGAGGTCTGGTAGATCGGCACGCTCAACGGCTGGGAGTCGGGGATTTCGGGGCTTCGGACGTGGACGCATCGCGTGCTCTCGTGGGTCATGGCACCAGGCTCGCCGCAGGTGACTGCCGGAGAAAGCGCCAATTCCGATAGATTGGATCCTTGATGGACCCAATCTCGCTGGATCGCCTCGTCGGGCTGCTCGGGCGCTGGTCGGCGCAGCGCGGCTCGCTGCAAGAGCTGCTCGCCGCCCGGCTGCGGCAGTTGATCGAGGACGGCAGCCTGCCGCCGGACACCGCGCTACCGCCGGACCGCGCGCTGGCCGGTGCGCTCGCCGTCGGCCGCAACACCGTCGTGGCCGCGTACCGGATCCTGCGCGAACAAGGGCTCCTCGAACGCCGCCAGGGCAGCGGAACCCGCGTCACCACGGCAATGCTGACCGCCGCGCGGACCGCCGCCGGTTCGGCCAGCCCGCTGTTCCTGCACCTGCTGGAACCCTCGGACGCCGCGATCCAGCTGACCTGCGCGAGCCCGTGGCTGCCGCCGCCGGAACTCGCCGAACTGCAGCCGGAAGTGACCACTCGGCTCGCCGCCGGGGTCGCGGACATGGGCTACCACCCGGCGGGCGTGCCCGACCTCCGGCAGGCGCTGGCTGATCGCTACACCTGGCGCGGCGTCCCGACCCGCGCCGAGCAGATCCTCGTCACCACTGGCGCGCAACAGGCCCTGTCACTGCTGGTCCGCCTGCTGGTCGGCCCCGGCGACGAGGTGCTGTTCGCGGCCCCGACCTATCCGGGCCTGTTCGAACCGTGCCGGGAGGCCGGTGCTCGGATCCACCCGATCCGCGCCGACGACGGGCTGGACCTGGCCAGCTACCTGCGCGCGATCGCCGACCGCCCGGCGCTGGCGTACGTGATCGCCACGTTCCACAACCCGACCGGCGAAGTGCTGTCGTCGCTGCAACGCCGTCGGCTGGTCGAAACGTGCCAGCGGCACGACGTCCCGTTGATCGACGACGAGGTGCTGGCCGAACTCGACCTCGACGAGGCGGCCCCGCCGCCGATGGCCGGTGGTCCGGTAATCAACGTCGGGTCGCTGAGCAAGCTGGTCTGGGGCGGCCTGCGGGTCGGTTGGGTGCGTGCGCCCGAACCGCTGATCACCAGGCTGGCGCGGGTCAAGGCGGCGCACGATCTCGGCAGTCCGGTGCTGGATCAATGGCTCGCTGCCGCGCTGCTCCCGCGGCTGGAAGCGGTCCGCGCGCGGCGGATCGCCGAGCTCCGCGCCCAGCGCGATCGGCTGTGCGCCGAGTTGGCCGCGAACTCGCCGTGGACCTTCCAGGTGCCGCCCGGTGGCCAGACCCTCTGGGTCAGGCTGCCCTACGGCGACGCGAGCGCCTTCGCCCAGCACGCGCTGCGGTTCGGCGTCGCGGTGCTGCCCGGCCAAACCCTGGATCCCGAGCGCCGCAGCGGCGACTGCCTGCGCATCCCGTTCCTGCTACCACCCGCCGAACTCGCGGAGGCGGTGCACCGGCTAGCGGAAGCCTGGCGCTCCTACGACGGAACCGCGGCAGTAGCGGCGGTCAACGCAATGGTGGTCTGAGAACCCAACACCGGGCACCATTTCCGGCGATTTCGCGCGAAATCGCCAGTAGTGCTGGTCTCCCGGCCTCGGGAATCCGTTTCGGGAATGCGTGTCGGGTGGTGCGTTGGATTTTGACTCTGCGTGTTCCTGGCCACTTTCGTAGCATTTGTTTGCCCAGCTAGTTCCGGTGGTATCTCGCGCAGAGTGGTCGGGACCAAGGTCCTGTTCCGCAGGGGACCCTCGACTGGGGGAAAGGGGGCCCTTGCCTCTGCGAAACCGGAGGTCGCGACGGCAGGGTGGGAACCGTGGATCTGCTCGACATCGCCCGCTGGCAATTCGGCATCACCACCGTCTACCACTTCCTGATGGTTCCGCTGACCATCGGACTGGCGGTGCTGGTCGCCGGAATGCAGACCGCGTGGTACCGCACCGGCAAGCAGCGCTACCTGAAGATGACCAAGTTCTGGGGCAAGCTGCTGCTGATCAACTTCGCGATGGGCGTGGTCACCGGCCTCGTGCAGGAATTCCAGTTCGGCATGGCCTGGAGTTCCTATTCCCGCTTCGTCGGTGATGTCTTCGGCGCCCCGCTGGCGATGGAGGGACTGCTCGCGTTCTTCGTCGAATCGACCTTCCTCGGCCTGTGGATCTTCGGCTGGGACCGGCTGTCCAAGGGCGTGCACCTGGCCTGCGCATGGGCGTTCTCGCTGGCCACCGTGCTGTCCGCGTACTTCATCCTGGCCGCCAACTCGTGGATGCAGCACCCGGTCGGCATCGAGCTGGTCGACGGTCGGCCCCAGTTGACCTCGATCTGGGCGATGCTGGGCAACAGCACCGTGCTAGCGGCGTTCCCGCACACCGTGTTCGGCTGCTTCGCGGTCGCCGGTTCGTTCCTGGTCGGCATCGCCGCCTGGCAGATCGCCCGGCACCACCGCAAGTCCGACCCGGGCGACGAGGACCGCCGGGCCTGGCACGGCTCGATGCGGTTGGGCGCGTGGGTCGCGGTGTTCGCCTTCGCGGGTCTGGCGATCTCCGGGGACATCCAGGGCAAGCTGATGTTCCAGCAGCAGCCGATGAAGATGGCCTCCGCGGAGGCGTTGTGCCACACCGAGGCGCCCGCCAGCTTCTCGATCTTCGCCATCGGCGACGTCAGCCGCCCCGACTGCGAGAACGTCAAGAGCGTCACGGTGCCCTACATCCTGTCCTACCTCGCGCGGGGCGACTTCAACAGCGAGGTGCGCGGGGTGCAGGCACTGCTCCCGGAGTACCAGGCCAAGTACGGCACCCACTACCCGGACGATCCGCGGCTGGGTTCGTTCGCGGGCCAGCCGATCGACTACGTGCCGCTGCTGCCGGTGACCTACTGGGGCTTCCGGTTCATGATCGGCTTCGGCGGGCTCGCCGCGCTCGGCGCCGTGGTGGTGCTGTGGCTGACCCGGAAGCGGAGATTCCCCAGCGGCCGCCTGTGGGCGCCGTTGGCGGTGCTGAGCATCGCGCTGCCGTTCCTCGGCAACATCGCCGGTTGGGTGTTCACCGAGATGGGCCGCCAGCCGTTCGTGGTCGCGCCCAACCCGGACGCGTCGGGCGTCGATGGCGTGTGGATGTTCACCGCCGCGGCGGTGTCCTCGGGGGTCGCTCCGGGCGAGCTGCTGACCTCGGTGATCACCTTGACCGCGCTGTACGGGGTGCTGGCGGTGGTGGAGATCTTCCTGATCGTGCGCTTCGTGCGCGGCGGATTCGCCGGGGTGATGCCCCCCGAGCCGCCGGAAGGCGAGCAGAAATCCGGCGAAGCGCTGTCGTTCGCCTACTGACCGAGGGGACCTGCGATGGACCTGCCCACCTTCTGGTTCTGCGTGATCGCCCTGTTCTGGCTGGGCTACCTGTTCCTGGAGGGATTCGACTTCGGGGTCGGCATGCTGCTGCCGATCCTGGGCCGCGACGAGACCGAACGGCGGGTGCTGATCAACACCATCGGCCCGGTGTGGGACGGCAACGAGGTGTGGCTGATCGTCGCTGGCGGCGCCACCTTCGCCGCTTTCCCGGGCTGGTACGCGTCCCTGTTCAGCACGGCCTACCTGCCGTTCTTGCTGCTGCTGGTGGTGCTGATCGGGCGCGGTGTGGCGTTCGAGTACCGCGGCAAGGTGGACACCCGGCGGTGGCGGCGGAACTGGGACGTCGTGATCGTGCTGGCGTCGTGGATCGCCCCGCTGGTGGTGGGCCTGGTGCTGGCCGCGAACGTGTTCGGCCTGCCGTTGGACGCCAACGGGGACCGGGTCGGCGGCTGGTGGACGATCTTCAGCGTGCCCAGCGTCGTCGGTGCGCTGGCGGTGTGCGGGTTCGCCCTGCTGCACGGCGCGATCTTCCTCGCGCTCAAGACCGAGGGCGAGATCCGGGAGCGGGCCCGGCGGTTCGCGCTGCGGGCGGGGGTGCCGTTGCTGCTTCCGGTGATCGCGCTGGTGCTGATCGCGCAGTTCTCGGAGGGCTCGACGTGGACCTGGGTGCCGCTGGTGATCGCGCTGGTGGCGGCGTTGGTCGGGCTCGGTCGGCTGCTGCGGGGCCGGGAAGGCCAGGCGTTCGCGCTGCAGGGCGTGGCGTTGACCGGAGTGGCGGTGACCCTGTTCGGCGCGCTGTGGCCGAACGTGATCCCGTCCACTTTGGACCCCGCGTGGTCGTTGTCGATCGCGGACACCGCCTCCAGCCCGTACACCCTGACCGTGATGACCTGGGTCGCCGCGATCGGCGCCCCGGCGGTGCTGGTCTACCAGGGCTGGACCTACTGGGTGTTCCGCAAGCGCATCGGCACCAAGCACATCCCGCCGGTGCACGTCCCGTCGTAGCCAGCCGCCGATTTCGCGCGAAATCGTCCACCGCAGGAGTGCGTGATGAGCCCGTTGGGAGCGTTGCCCCGGTTGTCGGGGTCGGCTCGCCGTGCGCTCGTCGGAGCTGGGCTGCTGTCGGTTGGCAACGCGGTCGCGTTGATCGTGCAGGCATGGGCGTTGGGCAGCGCGCTGGCGGCGGTGGTGGCCCGAGGCGCGGCGCCGGAGGCGATCAGCGGCTACCTCGTGGTGTTGGCTGTCGCGGTGGTCGCACGGGCCGGGCTGGGATGGGCGACCGAAGCGGTGTCCGCACGAGCGGCCGCGGGCGCCAAGGAGGAATTGCGCGGGCTGCTGCTGGATTCCGCGCTGCGGCGCGGACCGGAGTGGATCCAGGGGCGCGGCCCGGCGGAACTGACCGCGCTGGCCACCAAGGGCCTCGACGCGCTCGACGCGTACTTCACCAAGTACCTGCCCGCGTTGGTGACCGCCGCGGTCGTTCCGCCGCTGGTGGGTGCCTGGATCCTGTTCTCCGACTGGGTTTCCGCCCTGGTCATCGGGATCACCGTGCCGCTGATCCCGCTGTTCGCGTGGCTCGTCGGCAAGTACACCGAGCAGCGCACCTCGCGCGCCGCCGACGCGGTGCAACGACTGTCCGGGCAGCTGTTGGAGCTGATCCGCGCACTGCCGGTGTTGACGGCGTTCGGGCGGGCGCAGGCGCAGGGCGAGGTGGTCCGCCGGGTCAGCGACGCGCACCGCCGCACCACGATCGCGACGCTGCGCATCGCCTTCCTCTCCGCGCTGGTGCTGGAACTGCTCTCGTCGCTGTCGGTGGCGATGGTGGCCGTCGGCATCGGTCTGCGGTTGGTCTCCGGTGATCTGGACCTGGCCACCGGGCTGCTCGTGCTGGTGCTGGCTCCCGAGTGCTACCTACCGCTGCGCGCGGCCGGAGCGGCTCACCACGCCAGCGAGGACGGCATCGAAGCGGTCCGCCGCGTCGAAGAAGTCGTGAGTGGCAATGGTCGCTCTGGCGACCACAACCACTCACGACTGCTGCGGGACACGACGTTGCGGGTGGTGGGGCTGCGGGTTCGGCGGCGTGACGGGTTCGCGCCTGGCGGGTTGAGCTTCGTCGCGCGCCCCGGCGAGATCCTGCGGCTGGAGGGCTTCGACGGGATCGGCCCGAGCGGCAGCGGCAAGTCGACGACGATGTCGGTGCTGCTCGGCTTCACCAGCCCGGAAAGCGGCACGATCACCTGCGGTGACGTGGACATCGCCGACCTCGACCCGGCCGACTGGCGACGCCGCATCGCATGGGTGCCGCAGCGCCCCACCTTCACCGGCGGCACTGTCGCCGACGAGCTAGCGGTCGCCACCGCCGACCAACCCGACCTGGCGGAACATCTGGCGACGGCGCTCGACGAGGCGGCCGCCACGCACCTCCGCGACCGCCGCATCGACGAACTGTCCACAGGGGAACGTCAACGGGTCGCGGTAGCGCGCGCCCTGCTGCGGCTGCGCGGTGACGCGACGATCCTGCTGCTCGACGAGCCGACCGCCCACCTGGACACCGCGACAGCGCACCGGATCAACGCCGCCATCCGCCGCGCCGCTGACGCGGGCGCGACCGTCGTGCTTGCCAGCCACCGGCCGGAGGCCGTCGCGACGGAGCCCGAACCGGTCCTCGCGGCCGTCCCGGCCGCTGCGGCCGACCTGCCAGCGGCGCACGGTCGCATCCGCGACCTGATCACGCCGCGCACGCTCCTCGGCGTCGGCCTCGGCGCGCTCTCGCTGCTCTCCGGCCTCGCGCTGACCGCGACCTCGGCCTGGCTGATCGCTCGCGCTTCGCAACAACCGCCGATCCTCACGCTGTCCGTCGCGGTCGTCGGCGTGCGCACCTTCGCGCTGTCGCGCGCGGTGCTCCGCTACGCCGAGCGGCTCGTCACGCACGACGCCGCCTTCCGGCTCTCCGGCCGCCTCCGGCGGCGGCTGTGGGATGCCCTCGTGCGACTCGGGCCGGTGCGCACCGCCGGGCTTCGCCGCGGCGAGGGGGTGGCCCGACTCGTCGACGATGTCGACGCCGTCCGCGACCTGGAGCCGCGCGTGATCCTCCCGCCGCTGGTCGCGGCGGTCGTCGTGCTCGCGGCCGTGGTGCTCCAGGCGCTGGTGCTCCCCGAGGCGGGCGCGGTTCTCGCAGCTGCGCTGCTCGTCGCCTGCTTCGCGAGTCCGCTCGCGGCGCTCGCGGCCGAGCGCCGCGCGACCACTGCCGTGGTCGAAGGGCGGCGCCGCGTGGCTGCTCGCGTCCTCGCGCTGCTCGACGGCTCGGCGGAGTTGCTCGCCTTCGGCGCGCACTCACTCCGCCGCGCCGAACTCGCGGCCGAGGACGCGCGGCTGGCTGCCCGTGCTCGGCACGCTGCCTTCGGTGCGGGCACTGCTACTGCTGTCAACACGCTTCTCGTTGGTATCGCCGTGCTTGGTGGCGCCTGGTTCGGGGCGTCGGCGGTGGCCGATGGCCGTCTGGCACCGGAGCTCGCGCCGCTGCTCGGGTTGGTGCCGTTGGCAGCGGCGGAAGCCATTGCGCTGTTGCCTCCAGCGGCGCAGCAGTGGCGCTCGCTGCGCGCGGCGCAGGCGCGGTTGGCGCCGCTGTTGGCGGCCGATGCCGCTGGCGGAGCCGCGCCGATCGAGGCCCGTGGCGTTGAGCTGGTCGGGGTCGACGTGCGGTGGCCGGGAGCGCCGGAGGCGGCGTTGCGCGGCGCGAGCGTGCGAGTGCCGGTCGGGGCGCACGTTGCGGTGGTTGGTCCGTCTGGCGGTGGCAAGTCGACACTTTTGGCGCTGTTGCTGGGGTTCTTGCGCGCGGAGCGGGGCGAGGTGCGGGTGCCGCAGCGGGTCGCCTGGTGCCCGCAGGAACCGCAGCTGGTGTCGACGACGGTGCGGGAGAACCTGCGGCTCGCCGCGCCCGAGGCGAGCGACGGGCAGCTGGTCGAGGCGCTCCGGTTGGCCGGGCTGCCGGGGTGGGGCGAGCGGCTGGACACCGTGGTCGGTGGCGGCGGCACGGCGCTGTCTGGCGGCGAAGCGCAGCGGCTCGCGCTGGCGCGAGCGCTGCTGGTCGAGGACGCGGAGCTGGTGCTGCTCGACGAGCCGACGGCGCACCTGGACGTGCCGACCGCCGAGGACTTGCTCGACCGGCTGCGGCACACCCTGCGGGGCCGCACCACGATCCACGTGACGCACCGCTGGTCGGAGACCGAATTCGCGGACGTCGTCCTGCGCGTCGAGGGCGGCGAGATCACCGTGGTCCGCGAGCCGCAACGCACGGGTGCGAACCTATGAGCGCCCCCAGCGCAGCAGCGCCGTCGCATCCAGCTCTCGGGCCTGCCGTCGAACTCGTCTCGCGCGTCGCCGCGGGCGGCGGCGTTGGCAATTTTTCGCGAAATTGCCACGTTCTCCCCACGGGAAGCGCCAATTTCTCGCGAAATTGCCCGCGCCATCCGGGCGGAGATGCCACCCGGCGCCCGATGCGACGGTGCTGGTCGGGCGGGATCGGTGTCCGGCCGGAGTGCTGTGACCTGCGTCGTCCGAACCCGACGTCACGCTTGCGGGAGCTATAGCCTCGTGCATGTCATGGAATCCACCCTCGCCAGGCGAATGTTGGCGGCGTCCACCGAGATCACCAGGTTGGCGCTGTCCGCGGAAGACCCGGAGGCCGTCCTCCCGCTGGTGGTCCGGCGCGCCGCCGAACTCGCCGAGGCCGACCTCGGCGTGGTCACCGTGCGGGCCGACGACGGCCGCCTGACCGTCGAAGCCGCTTACGGCGCACCGACCGCCACCGGCCCGCTCGGCGACCCGGTGGGCACGGTCCTGTCGTCGCGTTCCGCCGCGGCGCGGGTCGCCCGCAGCGGGGTGCCGGTGGTCGTCGACGACCTAATCGACGACCCGTTGACCGCCCCGTACGTCCCTGCGGCGCTGCGGGTTTACGGCCCGTTCGCGGTCGCGCCGTTCGGCACCCGCGAACGTCGGCTCGGCGCGCTGGCCGTCTACCGGCGGCGCGGCGCGAGCACTTTCACCCGCGTCGCGGTGGACGTGCTGACGTCGTTCGCGGCGCAGGCCGGTCTCGCGCTGGTGCTCGCGGAGGGCTCCACGGCTCGCCAGCGCATCGCGGTCTACCAGGAGCGGGAACGCATCGCGCGTGATCTGCACGACGTGATCGTGCAGCGGCTCTACGCCACCGGGGTGCAGTTGGAGGTCCTGGAACGGCGGCTGTCCGGCCGGTTGGAGCCTGCCGACGCGGCCCGGCTGGCCGAGACGATGGAGCAGATCGACCAGGCCATCGCCGAGGTCCGCGCGACCGCCCGCACGCTGCGTTCGGCGGACCCGGAATCCCCCGCGCACGCGCCCGCGCTCGACGATTCGATGCGGTCCGAGGTGCAGATCGCCGGGGAGCTGCTGGGGCGTCCGCCGCAGTTGGAGATCGATGGCGATCTCAGCGCCGTCCCGGTGCCGGTGGCCGACCACGCCCGCGCCGCGCTCCGCGAAGCGCTGTCCAATGTGGTCAGACATGCCGGGGCGCAGACGGTGCTGGTGCGGGTGCGGCGCTCGGAGTCCGGGCTGTTGCTGCAAGTCGTCGATGACGGCTGCGGAATTCCCCGCGACGTGAGCAAACGCGGGCTGCGCAACCTCGAAGAGCGGGCGGTAGCGGCGGGCGGTCGCTGCGCGATCACTTCGTCCCCGGACAGCGGCACAACGGTCACCTGGGAAGTTCCGCTCACCGCGAATCCACATGAGTAGCCCCGTGCCATCCTCAGTCCCCTGCTCAACCGCACCTCAGGGGACCGTGACGCAAGCCAGCCACCAGAAACCGCGAAACGCGAGATTCGTGCTGCACGCAACCACCACTGAGAATCGCGGAGAGGCGGGACAGTGGTCAGGGCTGGCTCTGGCGGCGGGCGACCCAGGCCGCGGCCTGGGTCCGGCGCTCCATGCCGAGCTTGGCCAGCACCGAGGTCACGTAGTTCTTCACCGTCTTCTCCGCCAGGAACAGCCGCTCGGCGATCTGCCGGTTCGTCAAGCCCTCGCCGATCAATTCGAGCACCTTGCGTTCCCGCTCGGTCAAGGCGGCGAGCTCGTCCGGCTCGGGACTGGCGGACTCGCGCAACTTCGCCAGCACCCGCCCGGTGGTGATCGGATCCAGCAGGGATCGCCCGGCGGCGACCTCTCGCACGGCGTTGACCAGGTCCTGCCCGCGCACCTGCTTGAGCAGATAACCGGACGCACCGGCGTTGATCGCCCCGACCAGCGCGCTCTCGTCGTCGAAGGCCGTGAGCACCAGGCAGTGCGGCGGCTCGGGCAAGGCGCGCAGCTGGCGGCACAGCTCCAAGCCGTCGCCGTCGGGCAGGCGCATGTCGATCACCGCGACGTCGGGCCGCGTTGCCTGCGCGCGTACCAGGGCCTCGCCGACCCCACCGGCCTCGGCCACGATCGCCACGTCTTCCTCGGTGTCCAACAGGTCGCGCAGACCGCGCCGGACCACCTCATGATCATCGACAAGCAGCACCCTCACTGGCACGTACACCACGCTACGTACGTGCCCATCACCCGATGCGCTGAGGGTCGCCTGACGACCGGGAATCCGGGCTACTTCTTCTTGACCTTCCCGGCGCGCTTGGTCTGCGCGGCCACCTCGTGGGCTCGGCGTTTGGCGCGGTAGCCGACGGACGGCTTGCCCCCGGTGTCGACGGCCGTGATCAGCAACCCGCCCAGCAGTCCGATGTTCTTGATGAAGTGCACCTGCTGGTCGGCCCGCTTCTCGGGGTCGTCGATCTCCCAGAACGCGTGCCCCACCAGCGTGGTCGGCACGATGCTCCCGGCCAGCAGCAGCGCGGCCAGTCGGGGGAACTTGCCCAGCGCCAGCAGGGTTCCGGCCCCGATCTTCACCGCGGCGTCGATGCGCACCAGGGTTTCCGGATCGGTCGGGAGCCGCTCCGGCAGCGAGTCCTTGATCGGGCCGGTGGTCTTCTCCAGCAGGGGCGCGGCCGCCTTGGCATGGCTCGGCGTATCGCGCAACACCCCGATGCCGCCGTAGATGAAGACCGCGGCGAGCATCGGCCGGGCCAAACGGCGAATGAGCATCTGGGACCTCCTCGATCGGCTGCCGGTGCGCCCCGACGGTACTCACTTCCACCCAGGTCCGCTTGATCATCGAAACCTGCGTCGAAGAGACTCAAGTTTTATCCGTCGATGGGGAACAAGAAGCATCGCAGCTCCGTTGGAAGGGGTGTAAGCCTGCAGCGCAGGGCTCAGGCTGAAGCTAGGAGGGATTGCACGATGACCCTGGTTCGCCGGTCCACGTGGGACCCGTTCAACAGCCTGGTCCGGCAGCTCGACCGCGACCTCGATCTCTTCGGCCGCCGGTTCTTCGCCGCGCCGAACGGCGGCGCGTTCGTGCCCGCCGCGGACATCGAGCGAGACGGTTCGGACGTGGTGATCAAGCTGGATCTGCCTGGCGTGGACATCGCCAAGGACGTCAACGTCGAGGTCGCCGACGGTCGGTTGGCCATCAGCGGCCAGCGCAGCAGCGACGAGACCCGCGAGGCGGACAACGTGGTGGTGCGGGAGGTCCGCAAGGGCTCCTTCCGCCGCGAGTTCGACCTGCCCGAGGGTGTCGGCGCCGAGCAGGTGACAGCCGACTACGACCGCGGCGTGCTGCGCGTGCGCGTGCGCGAGGTCAACAAGCCGAGCAGCGGTCCGGCCAAGATCGAAATCCGCGACACTGCCCAGGAGCAGTGACCAGGTGCGGCAGGGGCCCGTCCACTCGGCGGGCCCCTGCTCGTGTCTGGGCCAATCGCTGCGGAAGCGGCCTCTAGAGCTGTTCGACGCGGGCGAACGCTTCGTCCCACGCCGCGGCGACCTGCCGTGCGCACAGCTCCGGCGACACCCCGCCGATACCGGTGCCCAGGCCGGGCATCGCGACCGAGCGGACCACCTGCCGGACCGGCGCGCCGTTGTCCAACACCCCGCTCGACCACAGGCGCAGCACGGCCCGCGCCGCGAGGTAGGGGTGCACCGTGTCGACCGGTAGCCGTTCGCCCGGTTCCCGCATGGTGGGTGCGCTGATCAACCAGATCGGGTTCGGCGCTCCGGTGGGCACCAGCAGCGCCTCACCGACCGGCAGCTCACCGCCGTGGTAGGCCAGCACCGCGCTGCGCACCTGCTCCTCGACGGCGGGGAACGCGTCGGCGTACACGGCGTCGATGCCACCGCGCATCCAGCCGTAGGAGTTCGCCGGGCTCACCACCGCATCCACCCGCAGGTCCAGCACCGAACCCTGGTGAACGGTGAGGCCAGCGCGGCTGTCGGCGATCTCGTGCCAGGCGGCGGCCAGCGGCTCGTCCAACGCGCACAGGACGAGCTGCAGCTCCGGCTCCGCTCCCTCCGCTGAGCGCTCCGAATCTGCGGTCACGCCCCACAGCATCGCAGGAATGCGTGGCGTAGTGGCATTGGGTAGGTCACACCTCCGCCGTTTTGACGGCCCGAGCCCCCGGTGGTCCGGCCGACAGCGCAGTGGCCTTGGTGTTTGCTTTTCGAGGCAGCCCGGCCGTCCCCGCCGCGCCGGGTTTCTCGGGACGATCCGCCCCTACTTGGCGTATCGGTCCCGCGCGCCGGTGCGTCCGGTGGAATTGCCGATTTGGCGCGAAACCGGCACTTCCCGTGCGGGGCGGGTGACGGTTTCGCGAAATCGCCCACCGCGAAGGCGGGCGCCGAGATTCCGCTACCGGCGCCGCCCCGCAAAACGAGTTCAACGACGGGCTCCTAATCTGGGCGGGTGCCACACATCGCGTATCTCGGCCCGCCGGGCACCTTCACCGAACAGGCCACTCGGCTGTTGACCAACGGATTCGACGCCGAACTCGTGCCGTACGAGACCGTGCCGTTGGCCTTAGCCGCGGTGCGGGCCGGTGAGGTGCTGGCCGCCGGGGTTCCGGTGGAGAACTCCGTCGAAGGTTCGGTGCCAGCCACGCTGGACTCGCTGACCGTCGGCGAACCGCTGGTCGCGGTGCAGGAAGCGGTGCTGCCGGTGCAGTTCGACCTGCTCGCCAAACCCGGCATCGCGCTGACCGAGATCGACACGGTGGCCAGTCACCCGCACGCCCTCGCGCAGGTCCGCGGCTGGTTGGCCGCCAACCTGCCCGGTGCCCAGACCCGCGCGACCAGCTCCACCGCTGCCGCGGCCGCCGCAGCGGCGGCCGGTGAGTTCGATGCGGCGATCTGCGCGCCGGTGGCGCTGGAGCACTACCCCTCGCTGGCGCGGATCGCCGATGGGCTGGCCGACGTGCGCGACGCGGTCACCCGCTTCCTGCTGGTGCGGCGACCCGGCGTGCTGCCGGAACCGACCGGCGCCGACCGGACCTCGGTGTGCGCGGTGATCAGCGACGAGGTCGGCACGTTGGCCGAAATGCTGGCCGAGCTCTCGCTGCGCGGGATCAACCTCAGCCGCATCGAGTCCCGTCCGATCAAGGACCGCTTCGGCGAGTACCGGTTCTTCCTCGACTTCGACGGGCACGTCGCCGATGCCCGGATCGGTGACGCGTTGACGGCGCTGCGCCGCCGCTGCAGCGCGGTCCGGTTCCTCGGGTCCTACCCGAAGGCGGACCGCTCACCGGCCAGCGTGCGCCCGTCCGCCTCGGAGCAGGCGTTCCAAGCCGCCGCGAAGTGGCTGGAAGACCTGCGCGCAGGGCGGCTGGCATGACCGACTTGCGACTGGCGGCGCCGACCGGTGTGCGCCTGGTCCTCGCCCGTCACGGGCAGACCCCGGCCAACGTGCACCACGTGCTCGACACCCTGCCGCCGGGGCCGGGCCTGACCGAACTGGGCCAGCAGCAGGCGGACCAGTTGGCCGGGCGGCTGGCCGAGGAGAAGATCATCTCGGTGCACGCGAGCCGCGCACTGCGCGCGCAGCAGACGGCGCAGCCGTTGGCCCAGCGGCACCGGCTGCCGGTCGAGATCGTCGACGGCACGCACGAGATCTACGTCGGTGAGCTGGAAGGCCGCGGCGATCCGGCGGCGTTGCGGACCTTCGAGGACATCTACGCGAGCTGGCACGCCGGACGGCTCGACGTGCCGATGCCGGGCGGCGAAACCGGCCATGACGCGCTGGCCCGCTTCTTCGCCGGTGCGCGCAGCGCCGTGGACGGCGCCAGCGCCGGTGCGGTGGCGCTGATCAGCCACGGTGCGATGCTGCGGCTCGCGGCCAGCGCCCTGGTGCCGGACATCGAAGGCACCGAGGCCAACTCGACGTACCTGCCCAACACCGGCGTGATCGTCCTGGAAGCCGACCCCGACTCGCGAACCGGCTGGCGCTGCCTGTCCTGGGACGGCCTCGACCGCAGCTGATGGTCAGGCCCAGCCCAGGGCGTGCAACTGCTCGTCGTCGATGCCGAAGTGGTGCGCGATCTCGTGCACCACTGTCACGGCGACCTCGTCGACCACTTCGGCCTCGTCCGCGCACATGTCCAACAGCGGTTCGCGGTAGATCGTGATGCGGTCCGGCAGCACCCCGCTGTAGGTGCTGTCCCGCTCGGTCTGCGCGATGCCTTCGTACAACCCGAGCAGCGACGGATCGTCGGCGTTGGCGTCCTCGACCAGCACCACGACGTTGTTCATCGCGGTCGCGAACTCCGCGGGCACCAGGTCGAGGGCATCGGCCACGAGTTCCTCGAACCGAGCACGGGTCATGTCCACCGGCATGACCCCGTTCTACCGCATGACCAGGCGCAAGTCAGCGAGGTTCGGTGGCGGGCACGCCCGGTTCGACCGGGACGGTGCCGTGTGGTGCTGGAGCCGTGCCGACCTGCACCTGTCCCTTGACGCCACCGGTCACCGGGGCCAGTCCGCTGCCGTCCGGCAGTTGCGCGCTCACCTTGCAGTTGACCTGCCGCGAACCGGCGTCCCAGCTCTCCTGCGTCAACGTGTCCCAGTAGGTGACCAGGCCCTTGTCCTTGGCCACCGTCGGGCCTCCGGCGTACTGCGCGGTCAGGTCGGCGCACCTGGTCGCCAGGAAGCCGTCCTGATCAGCTTCCGCCGGAAAGCCGCCGGGGAACTGCTCGCCGAGGTTGACCACGCCGGTGATCTCCACCGCGTGCGGCCGGGCGCAGTCCACCGGATCCCACACCGCGGTGCCGTTGATGCCCAGGCAGCGCCCGGCCGGGTAGGTGTTGGACTGGTCCAGCTGGGCCGCGCTGCCGGTGATCGGGTAGAGCTTGCCGGAGGGTCCGGGCTGCTGCAGGCCGCAGTGCAGCACCCGGTCGCCGTTGGCCCAACCGTCCTCGCTCGGGGTGAACGCCCCGACGCTGAACCGGCCGTGCGGGTCGAACCGGTTGGCCAAGAACTGGTTCGACACCTGGATGCAGCGCTGCTGCTTGATCTGCTGCCACTGCTCGGTGCTCGGGAAGGGGACGTTGCCGCCGAACTCGTCGCGCAGGTCCGCGGTGCCGGTAACCTCGAAGAGGTGCCGCTCGGCGCAGGTGACCTGGCTGATGTCGGCGGCATCCGGCTCGGTCCAGTTCAGGCAGGTACCCGGTTCGGCCTCGAACACCACGCGCGGCGCCGGAGCCGAACCGATCTGGCCGGGCCCGCCCACCCCGGTCTCACCGCCGGTCGGCCAGTTCAGCACCGCGCTGATCACCAGGATCAACATGGCGCCGATGGCAGCTGAAATCATCACGAGCCGGGTGTTGGACTTGTTCCGGCTGGATCTTGTGGGCGGTGCGGACGTGGGCATCGATCACATCATGCCTCCCCATGACCAGGACTGCGCGATGCCTGTCGATCAAGCAGTGCGGGAAATATGCGGTGACCGGAGCTGGCGTCCGGCGACCGGCGAAGCCACCTCGCGACGCGCGGCTCGCATGCCGATTTTCGCGCGAAATCGGCATGCAGGTCGAGGCCAAGGGCGGCTGGATGCGTGAGTTCGCACGCCTTTCCAGGGGCTTCGGAACCGATTCGTTGCCGCGCCCGTCGCTGGTATGGGTAATGTTGCTCTTGGGAGTGGGGCTATGACGGAAGATGGCAAGCCAGTGGCAGACGACGACCGGCCGCAGCGGGCCGAGGAGACCCCGCAACGCCCGCTGGAGCAACCAACTGAACCGGTGCAGGCCGAGGCCGCCGAAGAGGCGGGCCGCGGCCGGATCCGCTACCAGGATCCAGAGCACACAACCCCGCGCGAACCGACGCTCGCCGAACAGCGCGCCCGCGTAGCCGCCGAGAAGCGGCGCGAGGAGCAGCGCAAGGCCGAGGTCGAAGCTGCCGCGCGCAAGACGCAGAAGCGGCGCCGGATCATGATCGGCGGCGGCGCGACGGTCGGCGTCGTGGCGCTGGTGGCGGCGATGTATTCCGCTTCGGAGATCAGCAACGAGGCCAACGCCAGCGAGCAGTACTGCGCTACGGAGCAGTCGGGGCAGCCCGGCGTCCGAGACCAAGACCAGTACTGCGACGAGAACTACGTGAACTCCCACCAGGGCTATACCAGCGGTGGGATGTTCTTCATGCCGATCTTCCTGCCCGGCGGCGGTATCGGCGGCTACAACTCCTACCGCTACGCCTACACACCGGCCGGTGTCTCGGCACCGCCGGTGGGCTCGCCCTCGTCCGGCTCGTCCTTCACCAGGCCGAGCGGTTCGACGATCAAGGACACCAGCGGCAGGACCGTCCAGCGCGGTGGGTTCGGCATCAGCAGCAAGACCGGCAGCGGCGGGAGCTGACGGGTGCGGCGCAGGACCACAGCACGACGGCCCGACTGGCAGGCCAAGGTCGAAGAACTGGGGCTGGTCTTCGGCACTCCGGCACGCGCGGCGGACGGGACGGCGCGGCCCTACTGGGACGAGGGCGTGCACTACGAGTTCAGCCTCGACGAAGTGCTGTCGTTGGAGGCCGACGTCGAGCTGCTGCACTCGATGTGCCTGGACGCTGTCGATCACGTCGTCACCACCGAGCGCTACAAGGACTTCGGCATCCCGGAGTGGGTTTGGCCGCACATCGCGGAGTCCTGGAAGCGGCACGACCCGCACCTCTACGGCCGGTTCGACCTGCGCTACGACGGCACCGGCCCCGCGAAGCTGCTGGAGTACAACGCCGACACCCCGACCTCGCTGCTGGAGGCGGCGGTCGTGCAGTGGCACTGGCTGACCGACTGCCACGAGGGCGACGACCAGTGGAACTCCATCCACGAGAAGCTCGTCGAGCGCTGGAGCGAGATCAGCGAGCAGCTGGCTACGAACGAGGTGCACTTCACCTGGTCGTCAGCGGACGTCACTGGCGAGGACAACCTCACCGCGGCCTACCTGCAGGAAACTGCGGCGGAGGCCGGAATGGACACCGTCGGTCTGCCCATCGAGGAGATCGGCTGGGACAGCCTGCTGGAGCGCTTCGTCGATCTGGAAGAAGCGCCGATGAACTCGGTCGTCAAGATCTACCCCTGGGAGTGGATGGTCGACGACGAGTTCGGCAAGCACGCCATCAAGACCCTGCCAGCCACCCAGTGGGTCGAACCGCTGTGGAAGATGCTGCTGTCCAACAAGGCGCTGCTGGCGATCCTGTGGGAGATGCATCCGGGCCACCCCAACCTGCTGCCGACCTTCCTGGACCAGCCCGGCCTGCTCACCGAGTACGTGCGCAAACCCAGGTTGGGGCGGGAGGGCAACAACATCGCGGTCGTCGCGCCGGGCTGGGAGACCGAGACCGGTGGCGTCTACGGCGAGGAGGGCTACGTCTACCAGGCGTTCGACCCGCTGCCGGAGTTCGACGGGATGCGTCCGGCCCTCGGTGCCTGGGTGGTCGGCGACTCCTCGGCGGGCCTCGGCATCCGCGAGACGGCGGGCCTGATCACCGACGACGGCGCGGCCTTCATCCCGCACCGCATCCCCGCCACCTCCTGACCACCACGGGCACTGCCTGAAACTGGCACCGGCAACCTTCCGCACCGACCCTGCGGGTCGGCTGGTGCGCGGCGCGGACTACGCTGACCAGCTGTGATCGACCTGAAGACGCTACGCGAAGATCCGGAAGCCGTGCGCGCTTCGCAGCGCGCGCGAGGAGAAGACGTGTCCCTGGTGGACGCGCTGCTGTCCGCCGCCGAGCGTCGCAGGTCCGCGGTGTCCCGCGCCGACAACCTGCGCGCCGAGCAGAAGCAGCTCGGCAAGCAGGTCGGCAAGGCCAAGGGCCCGGAGCGCGACACCCTGCTGGCCCAGGCCAAGGACCTCGCCGCGCAGGTCAAGGAGGCCGAGGCGGAGCAGGCGGCGGCCGAGGACGAGCTGCTGCGGTCGCACAAGGCCGTCTCCAACATCATCGAACCCGAGACCCCGCCCGGCGGCGAGGACGACTACGCGGTGCTCAAGCACGTCGGCGTGCCGCCGGAGTTCGACTTCGAGATCTCCGACCACGTGGACCTGGGCACCGCGCTCGGCGCCTTCGACATGGAGCGCGGCGCGAAGGTCTCCGGCGCGCGCTTCTACTTCCTGACCGGCATCGGCGCGCAGCTGGAGCTGGCGCTGCTGAACATGGCGGCCGCGCAGGCCACGGCCGCCGGTTTCAGCCTGGTCGTGCCGCCGGTGCTGGTCCGCCCGGAGATCATGGACGGCACCGGGTTCCTCGGCGCGCACGCCACCGAGGTGTACCGGTTGGAGGAGGACGACCTCTACCTGGTCGGCACCTCCGAGGTCCCGCTGGCCGGGTACCACTCGGGCGAGATCCTCGACTTCTCCGCCGGTCCGCTGCGCTACGCGGGCTGGTCGACGTGCTTCCGCCGAGAGGCCGGTTCCTACGGCAAGGACACCCGCGGCATCATCCGCGTGCACCAGTTCAACAAGCTGGAGATGTTCGTCTACTGCCCGGCGGAGCAGGCCCGCGACGAGCACCAGCGGCTGCTGGCCTGGGAAGAGGAGATGCTCGCCAAGATCGAGGTGCCGTACCGGGTGATCGACACCGCGGCCGGGGATCTGGGTGCCAGCGCGGCCCGCAAGTTCGACTGCGAGGCGTGGGTGCCGAGCCAGCAGACCTACCGCGAGCTGACCTCGACCTCGAACTGCACCACGTTCCAGGCGCGTCGGTTGAACACCCGCTACCGCGACGCGGACGGCCGCACCCAGACCGCGGCCACGCTCAACGGCACGCTGGCCACCACCCGCTGGATCGTCGCGATCCTGGAGAACCACCAGCAGCCGGACGGCTCGGTCCGCGTGCCCGAAGCCCTGCGCCCCTTCCTCGGCGGCCGCGAACTCCTCGAACCGATCAGGTAGGAGTGAAGGGCACCTTCGACGGCATAGTCGGTGAAAGGTGCCCTTCACTCGTACTCGAACGGAGCGAACGTCACGCTGCTTTGGTGATCTCGGCGGCTAGGCCGCGGTCGAGCGTGGCGCGGACCAGGGCGGCGGCCAGCCGGGCGAGGTCGGGACCTTCGACGAGTTCGGCGAGCCGGTCCGGGTCCGGTGGCAGGCCGAGTTTTTCCGCACCACCCAGCGCCTTCTTGTCGAAGAACGGCCGGAGTTCCGGCCACACCAGCTGCACCTCCCGGCAGAAGATGTCAGCACCCACCGGCCCGAGCCGGGGCAGCTCGGTGAGCTTCGCCTGCAGCAGTTCGACGTCCCCGTCGACCTTCGCGCGCAACCGCCGGAGATCGCCGTGGTACTGGTCGAGCAGCAGTTGCGCGCCCTTGCCCAGCGCGGTGGACGTGCTCTCGTCGTACCGGGCGTAGTGCCCGCGGTCGAGGGCTTCGACCCGCTGCTGCCAGGTCGCGTCGAACATCTTCTGCGGGGTGCCGAACTCGGCGAGTTCACGAGCCGCGGAAACCGCCAGCTCGGCCTTGATCCGGGTGGACATCAGCACGGCCAGCACCAACAACCGGTACAGCGGGGCGGGCTTGTTCGCCATCGAGATCCCGGACTGCTCGGCGTAGGTGATGCCTGCCTCGTCCAGCAGACAACGCACGATGTTCTGCGCCGACATCACCACCACCTCCTGCCGCGACAGGCGTACCCGGCGACTTCCGGGGACACACCTGCTGTCACAGCGCCGCTCGTGGCACCGACTTATGGTTGGGGCGTGTCCGATATCCCCGGTGGCGCGTTGGCCGGTCTCGGCGACCGGATCCGCCGGTTGCGCGTGGCCCGCGGTCTGGATCAGGTCGAGTTGGCCGAGCGGGCCGAACTCGACGTCGCGCACCTGGTGAACGTCGAACGCGGCGACGCGACACCGTCCCTGGACGTGCTGGCGCAGGTCGCGACGGCGTTGGACGTCGGGCTGTCGGAGCTGTTCACCGACAGCAAACCCGGACCGGCAGTGGTCGTGTTGCGCGGCGACGAGGTGCCGACCGTCGACACCGACGGCATGGCGTTGCAGGTGCTCACCCCGCGCGCGGTGGTTCCCGGCCTGTACGCCGCGCGCTACCGAATCTCGGCGACCGGCGAGGGCGTGCGCCCGGTCCGGCACGAGGGCCACGACTGGCTTTTCGTGCTCGGCGGGCAGTTGCTCGTCGAGTTCGACCAGGAGTCGACGACCCTGCGCGCCGGGGACAGCGTCAGCTTCAGCGCCAGCGTCCCGCACCGGCTCTCGGCGTTGGGCGAGCAGCCCGCCGAGTTCCTCGCGGTCGGTGCGACGCTGCTGGCCCCGCCCCGGTACGCCGACGGTCCAGGTTGATCACAGCTCCGGGAGCACCTCGGAGGCGATCTCCTCGACGGTGGATTCCTTGCCCGAGTAGGGCCCGTCGGCCCGCGGCCAGTGCGTGATCACATCGGTGAAGCCGAGTTCCGCGGCCCGGTCCACCACCTCCCGGAAGTGCTCCACTGTGGACAGCGAGTAGACCGGCGCGGCGTCCACTTGCAGGTAGCGGTCCACCTTCGTCGGATTCCGGCCCTGCTCGGCGAGTACTTCGGCGAACCGCAGCGACAGTTCGGCGACCGTCCGCCACCAGGTCTCCAAGTCGTCGGCCCGCCCGCCGGTGGTCACCCAGCCCTGGCCGTACCGGGCCGCCAACCGCATCGATCGCGGCCCGTTCGCGGCGACCACGAACGGAAGTCGGGGCAGCTGCACGCAACCGGGCGCCCGGTGTGCTCGGACCGCCGTGTAGTACTCGCCGGAGTAGTCGGTGCAGTCCTGGGTGAGGATCTGGTCGAGCAGTTCGGTGAACTCGGTGAACCGGTCGACGCGCTGCCTGGCGGACAGTTCGGGATAACCCAGCACGTGCGCGTCGAAGCCGACGCCGCCCGCGCCGATGCCGAGGGTGATCCGGCCGTCGGAGATGTCGTCCAGCGCGGTCAGCTCCCGCGCGAAGTGCGCCGGATGCCGGAAGTTCGGCGACGCGACCAGGGTGCCGAGCCGGATCGTCGAGGTGACCGTGGCGGCGGCGGTCAACGTCGGCACCGCGTCGAACCACGGTTTGTCCACAAGGGACCGCCAACCGAGGTGGTCGTAGGTCCAGGCGTGGGCGAAGCCGTACTCCTCGGCCATCCGCCACATCGGTTCGGCGGCCCACCACCGATGTTCGGGCAGTATCACGATCCCAACTCGCACGCCATCGACCGTACTGGTCGTCTCCCGGCGCCATCGACCCGATCGGGTGACGGCGGAGTGGCGCGGGTCGCGTCAACGGGCGCTCGGTGCTGGCCGGGCCGCTCGGACCAGGCAGGATGACGAGGTGCGCAAACCTGGCCTGGTGGCATCGGACGTGGACGGAACGCTGCTCGACCCGATGGAGCGGGTGAGCTCGCGCACCGCGCGGACGGTGCGCCGAGTGGTGGCCTCCGGCACGCCGTTCGTGCTGGTCACCGGGCGTCCGCCGCGTTGGATGCCGCAGGTGGTCGACGGACTCGGGGTGACCGGCGTGGCCGTGTGCGCGAACGGAGCGGTGCTCTACGACACCGCTGCCGACAAGGTGCTGCGCAGCCACCCGATCGACCCGATGCTGCTGCACGACGTGTCGCGCGAGCTGCGGCGCGAGCTGCCGGGTTGCGCGTTCGCGGTGGAACGGACCACCGACGGTGCGCGGGACCGGCTGCACGAGCAGTTCCTCGCGGAGGCCGACTTTCGCCGGGCGTGGATGAATTCGGACATCCGGGTGGTCGGTACCGACGAGCTGACCGGCAAGCCCGCGGTCAAGCTGCTGGTCCTGCACGAGCAGCTGACCAGCGCGGAGATGACCGCGGTGGCCGGTGAGGTGATCGGCTCCGAGCTGCAGCTGACCTATTCGACCAGCTCCGGGCTGATCGAGCTGTCCGCGGCGGGCGTGGACAAGGCGACCGGGCTGGCGGCGGTTGCCGAGCAGCTCGGCGTCGACCAGGCCGACGTGATCGCCTTCGGCGACATGCCCAACGACGTGCCGATGCTGGAGTGGGCGGGCCACGGGGTGGCGATGCGCAACGCCCACCCCGCGGCCCTGGCGGTCGCCGACGAGGTCACCGCCACCAACGCCGAAGACGGCGTGGCCCACCTCCTCGACCGCTGGTGGTGACGCTCGTGAGTGCGCAACCGGGCTCCAACCCGGCTACGCACTCACGACCCGTCGTCACGGTTGGGCGTCGCGTTGCAGCGTGGTGGCTCGGGACCGGATCGCGCTGAGCTGGTCGTAGCCGCGTTGACCTGGGCAGGCGGTCTTGCTGACGTCCCGGTGGCCGAAGATCGTCGGCAGCTTGACCTCGGTGCCGGGCGGGAAGTTGGCGTTGTCCGCTGGCTCGGCGATCAGCGTGGTGCGCCCGTCCGCCGACACGTCCGCGGTGTCCAGCTTCCACGCGCTGATCTTCGCCACCGACTCGACGGTGCTCTTGGACGGCGCGACGCCGTCGTAGTTGCCCAACATCGCCACCCCGAAGGTGTTGCGGTTGAAGCCCCGCGCGTGGCCGCCGATGACATCGTCGTCCAGCCCGCCAGCGCGCCCCTCGAAAATCGTGCCGCACTTGTCGACCAACGCGTGGTAACCGATGTCGCCCCACTTCAGCTCGACGGCGTGGTAGTGGTAGATCGCCCGCACGATGCCAGCCGACTGGTCGCAGCTGTAGTCGTTGGACTCGGCGGTGTGGTGCACCGTGACGGCCTTGGTCTCGGTGCGCTCCGGTGGCCAGGTCATCAGCTTCTCGTCGGCGGCCCACTGCGCGCGGCTGACGATCGGCGGCTGACCGGCGATCCGCGACTGGGGCACCGCGCTCGGCCCGTCGCCGGGGTTGATCGCGACGAGCTCCAGCTCACCGGTCACGTCCGAGCTGCCCCTGGTAGCGCGCACCTGGGCATCGCTGGTGCGGCCGGTCCACAGGGGCTCGCTGGCCTGCGTCGCGTCGATCGGTTCCAGCGGCGTCCACTGGCCCCATCCGGCGGCGTTTCGGGTCCGCACCTCGATGTGTTCCGGAGCGGCCCCGTGCCAGGTGAGACCGACGAGGTCAAAAGGGGTGTCGGCATGCACTTCGCGCGTTGCTGCGGAGCGGTCCAGCGGCGCGTCGCGCAACGCGATGTGCGTGCTGGTGGTCTCAGGGACGGATGTCGCGTTGGCAGTGGACGGCACGGTGGCGGCCAGCAACAGGGCGATCGGGAAACCCAGCCGGAGACGCATTGGCGATACCTCGCTTCCGCGCGGCGGCGCCGATCCAAAATGGACCAACACCTGGTTCGGGGAAACCTACGAGAGGCGAGTATGCGGCGGGCCCGGATCATCCGCTGGTCAACTGCGCTGGACGAGTGACCGCAGTGCCTGTCCGCTGTGGACGATCGGCGGGGCCGGTCAGCGGAAGTCGGCCGACGAGACCTGCGCGGGCTCCGCAGCGCCGTGGCCGCGGGGCGGGAAGCGGTAGTAGGCGATGGCCGCGGCGACCAGGAAGCCGATGCCGATCAGCGTGTAGGCGTTGCCGACGACCTGCTGCGAGAACGTCCAGTCCAGCTCGCGGTCGTCGGTGTTCGGCAGGTACCACTGCGGTCCGACGAGCACCGTCACCGCGCACAACCCCACGGTCAACAACACGCCGTACCAACGATGCCGCAACGACATGGCGAACAGCAGCGCCAGCGTCGGCGCGGCCCACACCCAGTGGTGCGACCACGAGATCGGCGAGACGAGCAGCACCAGCACGGCGTTGAGCATCAACGCCAGCGGCACGTTGGCCACTCCCAGCGCATACCGCATGCCGAACACCGCCAGCACGAGCAGCAGCACCGAGCCGGTCAGCCACAGCGAGTTCAGCGCGAGACCGGTCAGCTCCTGCTTCGCCAGCAAGCTCCGCAACGTGAGGTTGCCCGCGTAGACGGTGCCGAAGGAGTCCCCAGTGGACAGCATCTTGTCCAGCCACCAGTCCGCCGAGTCCTTCGGCGCGGCGAGCAATCCGATCAGCACCGTGGCGGCGAAGGTCGCACCGCTGACGGCCATCGCCCGGAAGTCCCGGCGCAGCAGGAACAGCAGCAAGAACCCCAGCGGGGTCAGCTTGATCGCCGCCGCGATGCCCACCAGCAGCCCGCGTGGCCACCTGGTGCGCGGCAGCAGGCAGTCGGCCGCGACCAGCGCCATCAGCACCAGGTTGATCTGCCCGTAGTTGATCGTCTCCCGAGCCGGTTCGATCACCGTCAGCCACGGCATCAGCAGCGCGGTGGCCACCGCCACCTGCCCGGCGCGGGGCGCGAGGTAGCTCGACGAGCGGGCCAACGAATAGGCCGTGACCAGGATCGAGACGTGCGAGAGGACGGCCACCAGCACCACCGCACCGTCGGCCGACAGCCAGGTCAGCGGGACGAACAGCAGTGCCGCGAAGGGCGGGTAGATGAACGGCAGGGTGCCGCTGTCCGGCGTCTCCGGGGTCAGGTCGTCGCCGTACACCTGGTAACCGTTCAGCCACGCGCGGGCACCAAGCCGGTAAATCTCGGTGTCCAGGTAGCCGCGGGTGTCGATCCAGTGCACGAACCAGATCGCGAGGATCTCGATGATGATCGCCGCTACCAGCAGGTATCGCCCATCACGCGCGCGTGCCAACCCGTTGCTCACCACCTGAGAATCCGGCGCCCGCACTCCGGCCGAACACCGGCACGCGGCGCGAGTGGGGCGCGTCGACGCCGGGGGCGATGCTACCGAAACACGACTCGCCAGACGGGTCGCTCGATGGGTAATAACAATGGTGAATAGCTGCGAACGGTACTCGCTGGGTAACCCGATGTGGCGAGAAATGCCTGATCAAAGGCGGGAAAGGGGCCTACTGAGGCGATATCGACACTCCTCGTAGCGATGCGTAGCGGAGAACGTCAACGCGGTTTCGGGTCGGCGGTCTGCCCCCGCTACCCTCGACGGCTGTGAGCTTCGCAGGCTATGACCTGATCGTTGTTGGTTCCGGATTCTTCGGCCTCACGATCGCAGAGCGCACCGCGACCCAGCTGGACAAGCGGGTGCTGGTGCTGGACCGACGTAACCACATCGGGGGCAACGCCTACTCGGAGGCGGAGCCCGAAACCGGTATCGAGGTGCACCGCTACGGCGCCCACCTGTTCCACACCTCGAACAAGCGGGTGTGGGACTACGTGACGCAGTTCACCGAATTCACCGAGTATCAGCACCGCGTATTCACCCTGTACCAGGGGCAGGTCTACTCGATGCCGCCGAACCTCGCCACCATGAGCCAGTTCGCGGGTCACTACCTGAGCCCGGAGCAGGCCCGCCAGTGGGTCGCCGAGCACGCCTCCGAGATCGAGGGCGACGCCGACAACGCTGAGGAGAAGGGCATTTCCTTGGTGGGGCGCCCGCTGTACGAGGCGCTGTTCCGCGGCTACACGGCCAAGCAGTGGCAGACCGACCCGCAGAAGTTGCCCGCGGGGATCATCACCCGGTTGCCGGTCCGCTACAACTTCAACAACCGGTACTTCAACGACAGCTTCGAGGGCCTGCCGGTCGACGGCTACACGGCCTGGCTGCAGAAGATGGCCGACCACCCGAACATCGAGGTCCGGCTGGACACCGACTTCTTCGACGTGCGCGATGAGCTGCCCGCCGACGTGCCGGTGGTCTACACCGGCCCGCTGGACCGCTACTTCGACTTCATCGAGGGCGAGCTGGGCTGGCGCACCCTGGACTTCGAGACCGAGGTGGTGCCCACCGGTGACTTCCAGGGCACCTCGGTGATGAACTACGCCGACGAGAACGTCCCCTACACCCGGATCCACGAGTTCCGGCACTTCCACCCGGAGCGGGACTACTACCCGACGGACAAGACGGTCATCGTCCGCGAGTACTCGCGGTCCGCCGAAAGCGGCGACGAGCCGTACTACCCGATCAACACCCAGGAGGACCGCCAGAAGCTGGCGGCCTACCGCGAACTGGCCAAGAAGGAGGCCAAGGAGCGCAAGGTCGTCTTCGGTGGTCGACTGG
The DNA here is from genome assembly GCF_022678645.1 of Saccharopolyspora soli. GTDB lineage: Bacteria > Actinomycetota > Actinomycetes > Mycobacteriales > Pseudonocardiaceae > Saccharopolyspora > Saccharopolyspora soli. Next base: position 91,759 of record NZ_JALBWV010000016.1, read on the forward strand.
GCACCTACAAGTACCTGGACATGCACATGGCCATCGGCTCGGCGCTGAGCATGTTCGACAACAAGATCGCCCCCTACTTCACCGAGGGGCGTTCGCTGGACGGTTCGCTGGAGGACTGACGTGACCGACCGGATCCCCCGAGAGGACCGCTCCGCCGCCGCGGGCGAGAGCAAGCTCAGCGACGTGACCTCGATGCGCTCCGGGACCGCCGACGCGGCGCCCGAACAGGTGCTGCAGCGCGTCGTCTTCCCACGCGGTGAGGACCCGCTGGACGTGCGCGCGCTGTACATCGACGAGCCCTCGGCGCTGAACAGCTCCGCGACTGTCGTGTCCCGGCGCCGTCTTGCGGTGCCCGCGCACAGCAAGATCTCGCTCGCGTCCTACTTCAACGCCTTCCCGGCCAGCTACTGGAAGCGTTGGACCAAGGTCGACGAGGTCGTGCTGCGGCTGAAGGTCAAGGGGGCCGGTCGGCTCGACGTCTACCGCTCGAAGGCCAACGGCGACAGCGTCCACCTGCAGGGCACCCCGGTGGACAGCGCGGACTGGACGTCGCTGGAGTTCCGAGTGGCGCTGACGCCGTTCGAGGACGGCGGCTGGATCTGGTTCGACCTGTTCACCAACGACGTCGCGCTGGAGATCGACGAGGCGGCCTGGACCACCGACTTGCCGCTGCCCAAGCAGAAGGTGCTGGTCGGCACCACCACGATCCGGCCAGCGGACTGCGTGCTCGCGCTGCAGACGCTGGGCGAGGACCCGCAGGTGATGGACGTCGTGGAGCGGGTCGTGGTGGCCGACCAGGGCCCGCAGAAGATCCGCGACACCGAGGGCTTCGACGAGGCCGCCCGGCGGATCGGCGACAAGCTGCACGTGATCGAGCAGGACAACCTCGGCGGTTCCGGCGGCTTCACCAGGGTGATGTACGAGGGCGTCTACAACTCGGACGCCGCGCAGGTCATGGTCATCGACGACGACATCGCGCTGGAGCCGGACGGCGTGCTGCGGGCGAACGCGTTCGCCCGCGCGGCCACCCACCCGGTGATCGTCGGCGGCCAGATGCTCAACCTGCAGGCCCGCTCGCGGCTGCACACCATGGGTGAGGTGGTCGACCTCGTGCAGGGCATCTGGCGGGCCGCGCCGGGCGCGGTCACCGACCACGACTTCGCGCGGAAACCGCTGCGCAAGTCCACCAAGCTGCACCAGCGCGTCCACTCCACCTACAACGGCTGGTGGATGTGCCTGTTCCCGCGCGAGGTCATCGAGCGCACCGGGCTGCCGCTGCCGCTGTTCATCAAGCACGACGACTCGGAGTACTCGCTGCGTGCGGGCGGCCACGGGTTCCCGACGGTGACGCTGCCGGGCGCGGCGATCTGGCACATGCCGTGGACCGACAAGAACGACGCCACCGACTGGACCGCGTACTTCCACACCCGCAACCGGCTGATCCTGGCCGCGCTGCACAGCCCGGAGGAAGTCAAGACCAACATCATCAAGCAGGGCCTCAAGCTCACCCTCCGGCACCTGCTGTCGATGGAGTACTCGACGGTCGCGGTGCAGCAGAAGGCGATCGAGGACTTCATGGCGGGCCCGGACGGCCTGTTCGACAGCCTGCGGACAGCGCTGCCGGACGTGCGCGAGCTGCGCAAGGACTACGCCGACGCCAAGACGCTGCCGTCGGCCCGCGAGTTCCCGCCGCCGTCGGCGGACCCGATCATGGCCGAGGGCCTGCTCAAGCCGCCGGTGAATCCGGCGGTGATCGCGGCGCGCGCGTCGAAGGCGCTGCTGCACAACCTCAAGGAGCCGTCGAAGACGGCCACGGACCGCCCGCAGCTGAACGTACCGGCCGCCAGTGCCCGGTGGTTCCTGCTGGGCAACCTGGACAGCGCGACCGTGTCGAACGCCGACGGCAGCGGGGTGGCATTCCGCCGCCGCGACCCGGAGGAGTTCCGGCGGCTCGGCATGCGCGCGCTTGCGAACTACAAGCGGTTGGGCCAGGAATGGGCCCGGCTGCGGGCCGCCTACCGCACGGCGTTGCCCGAGCTGACCAGCGCGGAGACCTGGAAGCAGGTCTTCGACCAGAAGTGACCCCGACTTTTCCGGAGACGATGTGGCAGAGCTGACGACGGCGACCGCCCCCGAAGAACCGGTCGCCGCACACGCCGACGAAGCACCCGCGGCCGTCACCCCCGAGACCGTCGCACTGCGCAGGGTGCAGGGCGTGTTGGCAAAACCAGCAGTGGTCAAGACCGCGCAGGCGATGTCGCTGTTCGGCGAGCACGCTGGCGGCTGGCTGGCCATCGGCGCGGTCGGCGCACTGGTGGACCGCAAGCGCCGCGGCGAGTGGCTCACCGCCGCCGCCGGGGTCGCCGTCGCGCACGGGGCCTCGATCGCGGTCAAGCGGGTGGTGCGTCGGCGTCGGCCGTCCGACCCGGATGTGCAGGTCCTGGTGGGCACGCCGAGCCAGTTGAGCTTCCCGTCCTCGCACGCGACGTCCACGACGGCCGCCGCGGTGCTCTACGGCGGGTTGGTGGGCAAGAAGCTGACCCCGGCGCTGGTACCGCCGATGATGGTCAGCCGACTTGTCCTGGGGGTTCATTATCCGAGCGATGTGGTCGCCGGCTCGGCGCTCGGCGGTGCCGTGGCGTGGGGCGTGCGGCGATTCATGAGACGGCGGAGGAACCGTGCCTGACAACAAGCAACCCGAGGCCGACGTAGCTCCGGTCGAGGCCGATACGACGAGCAGCAACGGCGCCGGGGTCGGCGAAGCCGTGCTGACGGAGCCGGACGAGTCCCGCGCGAATGGCGCCAAGACCGACGCCGGTAAGTCCGGGGACGTCGTCGAGTCCGGCTCCGAGGATGCGACCAAGCAGGCGGAGGTCGAAGCGGACGCGGAAGGCACCATCGGTGCCGAGTTCGGCGACGAGGTGCTGGAGGCCGAGCCGAAGAAGTCCGACGACATCAAGGACAAGTCCTCGGACGCCTACCACGCGAAGGTGACCGCGAAGGCGGGCACCACGGCGGGCCTGGTCACCGGCCTGGTCAAGGAGCTGCGCCCCAAGCAGTGGGTGAAGAACGTCCTGGTGCTGGCCGTGCCGTTCGCGGCGGGCGAGATCCTGGACCCGGTCGTGCTGGGGCACGCGGTCATCGCGTTCATCGTGTTCTCGATGGCCGCGTCCGGCATCTACTTCGTCAACGACGCCATCGATGTCGAGGCCGACCGGCAGCACCCGACGAAGCGCAACCGGCCGATCGCGGCGGGCCTGATCCCGGTGCCGATCGCGTACGCGGTGTGCGCCGTGCTGCTCGGCGGTTCGCTGCTGATCTCGGGTCTGACCAGCTTGCAGCTGCTCGTGGTGATGGCGGTCTACATCCTGGTGCAGCTGGGTTACTGCTTCGGCCTGAAGCACCAGCCGGTGATCGACCTGTGCATCGTGGCGTCCGGCTTCCTGCTGCGCGCCATCGCCGGTGGTGCCGCCGCGAACCTGGTGATCACGCAGTGGTTCTACCTGATCGTGGCGTTCGGCTCGCTGTTCATGGTGGCGGGCAAGCGCTATGCCGAGGTGAAGCTGGCGATGGAGACCGGCGCGAAGATCCGCAAGTCGCTGAAGGCGTACTCGCCGTCCTACCTGCGGTTCGTGTGGGCCATCGCGGCGGCGATCACGATCATGTGCTACGCCCTGTGGGCGTACGACATCCGGGAGTTCGAGCCGTCCCGCTGGGGCCTGATCTCGATCATCCCGATGGTCGTCGCGATCCTGCGGTACGCGGTGGACATCGACAAGGGAGTGGCGGGCGAACCCGAGGAAGTGGTCCTCAAGGACAAGGTCCTGATGGTCCTGGGCTTGATCCTCGCAGGCTGCCTGTTCCTGGCGTTCTACCTGTAAGACGACGCACCAGCGCCCCCGACCGCATTCCGGTCGGGGGCGCTGTCGTTGTTGCTGGACTGGGCTTGAAAAAGGGACGTATTGCGCGCTGAGGTACAGGTTGTTCATTTCTTGATCACCGGGAAGGCAGCGGGTCTTCACCGTTCGGGGTAAGAGTTTGGACATTTCCCCGAATTCTGGAGGTCGTTGTGCCTGAACCCACCACCGTCTCGCGGCGCAGCGTGCTGCTGGGCGGAACCCTGGTCGGTGCTGCCACACTGTCCACTGTGGCTTCTTTCCCCGCGGCGGCGCTGCCCGGAGCCGGTGCGGCCCGGCGCGGCGAGGTCTTCACCCTTGGCGTCGCATCCGGTGATCCCGCGCCCGACGGCGTCGTGCTGTGGACTCGGCTGGCGACGAATCCGCTGGCCGAGGACGGCATGGGGGGCATGCCGAACAAGGCCCTGCCGGTGCAGTGGGAGGTCGCCGAGGACGAGCAGTTCAAGCGCGTCGTGCGGCGCGGCGAGGCGCAGGCCGCGCCCGAGTTGGGCCACAGCGTGCACGTCGAGCTGGCCGGGCTGCGCCCGGACCGCGAGTACTTCTACCGCTTCCACGCCGAGGGCTCGGTCTCGCCCACCGGCCGCACCCGCACCACCCCGTTGCCCGGCGCACTGACCAGCCTGTCGATGGCGTTCGCGTCCTGCGCGCAGTACGAGCACGGCTACTTCACCGCCTACCGGCACCTCGGCGAGGAGCACCCCGACCTGGTGCTGCACCTGGGCGACTACCAGTACGAGTACCAGGCGGGCGATTACGTCGCGCCGGGTGGCAACCCGCGCGACCACGCCGGGCCGGAGACCGAGACGCTGGCCAACTACCGGCAGCGGCACGCCCAGTACAAGTCCGACCCGGACCTGCAGTTCGCGCACTCGATGGCGCCATGGGTCGTGGTGTGGGACGACCACGAGGTGGACAACAACTGGGCCGACGAGATCTACGAGAAGCCGGAGATCCCGCAGCCGGACTTCCTGGCGCGCCGCAAGGCTGCTTTCCAGGCGTACTACGAGAACATGCCGTTGCGCCGCGCGCAGGTCCCGCACGGCATCGACCTGCGGCTGTACCGCCGGGTCCAATGGGGACGGTTGGCGACCTTCCACATGCTCGACACCCGCCAGTACCGCGACGACCAGGTCGGCGGCGACAAGTTCCCGAACGACGACCCGGCCCGCCTCGACCCGAAGCGCAGCCTGACCGGTGCGGAGCAGGAACGCTGGTTGCTGCAGGGCCTGCGGAGCTCGAAGGCCACCTGGGACGTGCTCGGCCAGCAAGTCATGTTCGCCCCGATCGACTACGCCAACGGCGAGACCAAGGCGTACAACCCGGACGCCTGGGACGGCTACGTCGGCTCCCGGCAGCGCGTCATCCAGGGCTGGGAGCAGGCGAAGGTCCGCAACCCCGTGGTGCTGACCGGTGACGTGCACAGCAACTGGGCCAACGACATCCACGACGGCGACGCGGTGGTGGGCACCGAGCTGACCACCACCTCGATCACCAGCGGCGGCGACGGCTCGGCGAACCTGACGGACAAGGAGAAGGCGTACCTGGCGGAGAACCCGCACGTCCGGCTGTACAACAACCAGCGCGGCTACATCCGCACCAAGTTCACCGCGGGTGAGCTGCGCGCGGACTACCGGGTCGTCCCGTACGTCTCGAAGCCGGGAGCCCCGGTGGAAACCCTCGCCTCCTTCGTCGTCGAAGACGGCGAACCCGGTCTGCACGAAGCCTGACCCCGACCTTCCCGTCACCCGGGTGGGGCTGTGGCAATTTCTCGTGAAATTGCCACAGCTCCATCGCCTGGGTGACTCAGTCGCCGTCGAGGCCGAGGTGGTGGATCACGTCGTGGGCCATCGCGATGGCGTAGGACTGGCCGCGGTCCTGCGGATAGATCTGGGACATCGTGGCCAGCGTGACGCCGGGCATCGAGGTGCGGTGGCCGGGGATCAGGGCTCGGTACCGCGGGGTGACGATCGGCTGCGCGAAGCCCGCCTTGGAGAAGTGCCAGTCCCGGATCCAGGACCGGTCGAAGTCCGGGTTCAGCTTGCGCAGCCAGGGAATGTAGCGCTCCAGCAGTTCGGCGGGCTCGGTCGTGAACCGCCAGTCCTCGCGCGGCACGTAGTTGCCGACGTACACCACGTGCCGACCGCCGTACTCGCTGTGGTCGACCATGTTGGTGTGCTCGACGACCGCCAGGAACGGGAACGCCGGATCGTTGATGTTCAGCCAGTAGTACGGGATGACGCTGCGGTCGCACTCCAGGATGAAGCACGTCGCCCCGAGGTACTGGTTGCGCCAGAGCACGTGATCGGCTTCGATCCCGGCCGCCTTCGCGAACACGGGCTGCGGCACCGTCACGATCAGCTGGTCGAACTCGTAGCTGCTGCCGTCCCCGGTGCCCACCAGCACGGTCGCGCCGGGCTGGCGGATCGTCGCCACCGGCTTGCTGAACTCGACCTTGCCGCCGCGCTCGGTCACCGCGTCCAGCAATGCCTGGTACACCTGGTCGAATCCGCCGTGCACGTAACCGAGTTCGAAGGTGCGGTAGTGGATCCGCGCCCACAGCCAGGCCATCGAGATCTGCTCCGCGTTGGCACCGAACTTCCCGGTCAGCAGCGGTTCCCAGATCGTCTCGGTGACCCGCGGCCCGGCCCACCGGCGCATCCAGTCCAGCGCTCGCACCGAGTTGAACCGCTGTCCATTCCGGACCGCCTTCAGCGCCGCCGCCGACGCCCCGAAGCGGATCCGGTCCAGCAGCGAGAACTTCGGGAACCGCAGCATCTCCTGCGGGGTGCCGAAGTCGTGGAGCTGCCCGTCGACGTACACGCCGGTGCTGGGTCGGTGGAACCGCATCAGGTGCCCGAGTCCGAGCTCCTCGACCAGCTCGATCATCGCCCGGTCGGTCCGGAAGCTGTGGTGGTAGAAGCGCTCCAGCGGGGTGCCGCCCACCTCGATCGAAGCCGCCAGCCCGCCGAGTTCGGCGGATGCCTCCAGCACCGTCACGTCGTGCCCGGCCTTGACCGCGTCGAACGCCGCGGTCAACCCGGTCGCGCCAGCGCCGACGACGCCCAGTCTCATCCGAAGCTCCACTTCTTGTTGATCGTGTATTGGAAGATCAGCACCACCGGTAGCGAACCGGCCTTGACCAGGTTCGGGTCCATGCCCAGCCACCCGGAGAACACCTGCAGCAGCAGAAAGGTCAGCGCGATCCCGGCCAATCCGACGGCGTAGAACCGCAGGAACCGCACCACGACCCGGTCCCGCTTGCGGAAGTTGAACAACGCGTTCAGCACGAAGTTGTTGGTGATCCCGGCCGTCGTGCTGATCGCGTTCGCCAGCTGCGGGTGCAGCCCGAACACGTTGAACAGCAGCAGGAACAGCAGGTAGTCCAACAGCACACCGCTCGCACCGATCACCGCGTAGCGAAGCAGCGACCTGCTGATCAGCCGGTCGCGGCCGACGAGCGGTTCAATCTTCGTCATGCGAGATCACATTCCGCACGATGTACAAGGGGCGTTGTTGCACCTCGTGGTAGATGCGGCCGACGTAGCTGCCGATCACCCCCAGCGACAGCATCTGCAACCCGCCGAGGAACAGCATCGCGACCATCAGCATGGTCCACCCGGAGACGGTGATCGCGGGGAAGAAGAGCCGGAGTGTTACCGCGTAGATGATGCCCAGCATCGCCAAGCCCAGGCTGATGAACCCCATCCGGGTGATCAGTTTGAGCGGCACCGTGGAGAAGCTGGTGACCCCGTCGGCGGCCAGTCGCAGCATCTTGCGCATCGGGTACTTGGTCTCGCCCGCGACCCGCTCGTCCCGGTCGAAGAGCACCTCCTGCTGCTGGAACCCCATCGAGGCGACCATGCCGCGGATGAACCGGCTGCGTTCCCGGAAGCCACGCAGTTCCTCGGCGGCCCGCTTGTCGAGCAGCCGGAAGTCGCCGGTGTCCACCGGGATGTCCACCTCGGCGCAACGCCGCAGCACCCGGTAGTAGGTGTGCGCGGTGGCCCGCTTGAACGCGGTGTCGCGGCGGGTGCGCCGCCGCGCGGACACGATCTCCGCCCCGCCCAGCCACGCGTCGATCAGCTCCAGGCTGACCCGCGGTGGATCCTGCAGGTCGGTGTCCATCACGATCACCGCATCGCCTCCGGCGTGGTCCAGCCCGGCGGTGATGGCGATCTGGTGGCCGAAGTTGCGGGCGAAGTCCACCACCCGCGTCCGCGGGTCGTTCTTGGCGAGGTCCTGCAGGATGCCCAGCGAGCCGTCGGTGGAGCCGTCGTTGACGTAGATGAACTCGTAGTCGAACTCCGGGCGGGTGGCCACCGTCGAGACGAGTTCCTCGTGGAACTGGCGGATGCCGTCGACCTCGTTGTAGACCGGCAGCACGTACGAGATCAACGGCGGCGCGCCCTCGCTGGTGGCCTGTTGCTGCACCGGAACCGGGACCTGGTGGCTCATCGTGTCGGCCATGGTCACTCCCCTCGCCAACCCCACCGTGGAAAAGGAACGCTCTGTACGTCGAAGTCGTTGCCTGGCAGCGGGTAATCCACCACGATCAGGTGGCCCCAATCGGCGTAATCGGGGGTCTTTTCAACCCCGAGTAGTCGAGTCGGTATCTCTTCCCGGGTGCCGACCTCCGACACCCCGGCGAAAGTTCCGCCGATGCCGCGCTGGTAGGCGGCGGTTCCGCCGAAGCCCAGCTCGGCGGACGGGTTGAGCAGGTACGCGGGCGGTTCCACCAGGCCACCGGCCACCCGCGGCATGTCCCGCACGCACGGCACGTTCCAGGTCATCGACCAATCCACCAGGACCGGTGCCTTGCCGCGCAGGTATTCGGCGAGCGGGACGACGTCGCGGACGCGCGGCCCGGCCACCGCGACCCAGCCAGCCGGATCGGTGGTGTCATCGACTGCCCGGATCCGCACCCGCTCCGCCCCGCTCGGCACGTCGTGCGCGGAAACGTGCAGGTCGCGCCACGCCGGATGATCCTGCGGGCGGTCCTCGACGATGCGTTCGGTCGGGTATTCGGGGCGTTCGTCGGAGTCCAGCCAGGTGTCGTCGAGGACGTGTTCGCCGACGATGCCGGTGGCGGAGGCGAATTCGAGCGTGATCAGGTTGCCGTCGCCGCTGCGCCCCGCGACCGCGACGGCGAGTTCCTGGTTCGCGGCCAGCAGCGGCAGCGCGTACCAGCCGGTGGTCAGCGTGCCGGTGGAGATCTGGCCGCTCTGCAGACTGCCCCACAGCTCCCGAACGCCTTCCGGCGGATCGAAGCCCGGTGCGTAGCCGGTCCCGGCGGTGAAGCCGACCGCCTCTGCCGGACCGCGCGAGGTCGGCGTGCCGCCGGGCACGTCCGGGGTGACGACCACGTGGTCCGCGATGCCGCAACTGCCGCCTTCGACGGCAGCGAGGTTCTGCGCGCCGATGGAATAGCCCCCGGCTTGCCGGATCGGCGCGGCGATGAACGAGTAGAGCAGGATCGCCACCGTCACCCCCACTGCTCCCGCGCTGATCACGGCGGGCATCCCGATGAGCATTCGCCGAGGTCGGCCTTCTCGCGCGCGTCCAGGTAGGACGGAAGCCGCCAGCAGCACGCCTACCGCGAGCAGCCACCACTCGGGGCCGTTCAGCGGCCGCACCGGCTGCTCTCCCCAAGGCACCCCGTACTGCGAGTGCAGGAACCAGTTGTTCTTTCCAGCGAATGTGAGCGCCGCTGCGAACACGGCGAGTGCGGTGCACAGCACCCCGGCCACCAGCACGACCCGATCACGGGCCAACTGCCGGGCACCGATTGCGATCAGCACCACACCTGCGGTCAGGGTAGCGGCTCCGACCCCGACCAGCGCGCCGAAGTAGTGCGTCCATTTGGACGGTGTCACGGTCATCAGCCCGAAGCTGATCAGCAGGCAGAGCGGCGGCACGTACCCGAGCCGGAGGCCGGGCAGCCTCCCCGCGCCGCGCAACAACAGCAGTCCGGTGTAGACGACGACCACCAGCGTCAGCAGCACCGGAGCACGCCGTGCCACGTCGCCTTGCAGGTCGAAGCCCAGCAGGTACTCGTAGCGCACGATCTCCTGGAACCACGGCACGTCCGGGCCGTAGAAGGTGTGCAGTTCGGTGGCTTTCCGGACACCGAACAGGGACTGGTCGGCGAACATGGCCACCACACCGGTGGCCGCGATGCCCACCAGCAGCGCCGCGGTCGACACCCTGAGCAGCCGCCAGACCTGCGGCAGGAGCGCGACGAACGGCGCGATCGCGGCGATGCCCATCGGGTTCATCGCCACCGAAAGCCCGCCCGCGAGCGCCGCCAACCCGAGCCAGCTGACCTGCCCGCGCCGGAGGGCTTGCAGCACGCACGCGAGCACGGTCGCCAGTCCCACCGCTACGAACGGTTCTGGGCGGATGCCCAGTCCGAAGGGCAACCACCAGGCCAGGAAGCTCACCGCCGCCAGCAGCCGGATCGCGCCGCGTCGGCCGTGCTCCGGCAGCACCGCGCCGAGGATGCCGCGGCTGAGCACGAACCAGGTCAGCACGGCTGCGAGCACGCTGGGGATCCGCATGGCGAGCGGGTTGGCGTTCCACTCGGCCACCGGCGCCAGGAGTTGCTGGACCAGCGTGAACGGTGCTTCGGAGGCGTTCTCCCAGCGGTAGTAGTTGCTGACATCGCCGGTTTGCAGGCTGTTCCGAACGGTCATCGCCGCGAACGAGTCGTCCGGCGTCGTGGGCCCCAGCACCCACCAGCCGCCGAGCACCACGAGCACCGCGAGATCGATGAGGTAGCGCAGCACGCTGCCCCGGCGGCGAGCAGTGCGGACCGGCGCCCTCCGGCGGCTCCGGTCCTGCGCGATGAGCAGTGCGAAAGCCAGTACGACCAGCAGGATTTGGGCCGCGATGAGGAGTTTCTTGGTCTCGGTGGGGGAGTTCTCGAACCAGTTCGCGGTAATGACCCGCACCTGGAGTCCAGCGGCCTGTTGCGGACCCAGGTCGGTGGCGAAGGCGACGATGTCGCGGATCCGCTCGCCCGGCAGTTCGACCACCCGATCGCCGATCCGCGCGCGGCTGCCGGTGGCATCGGCGTCGATCGCGACGTCGCAGGCCGTGGGGATCGGCGCGCGCAGCACCTCGACGCCCGCGACCAGGGCAATCACGTGATCGTTCGCGGTGGTGACGGCGAAGCCCTCGGTGGGCTGGCCGGGCAGCCGACTGGCCACCAGCGTGGTCGGGGTGTCACGCTGCTGCCCGGCCCGCACCACCTGGCAGGGCACGTGGACGTGCACCTCGGTCGGCTCGTAGGGCACGAAGAAAGCCAGCGTGCTCTCCGGCAGTTGCCCGGCCCGCGGCCAGGTCACCGCGACTTGCTGGGTGATCACCGGCGCGAGTGGAACGGCGATCGCGGCCAGCAGGGCCAGCGTCCCGACGATGAAACTGACAACAGTGGACAGTGGACGCTTCGGCTTGCCGGTGGGGTCGTCGGCGGCCGTGGGCGTCGGGTCGTCCCGCTTCGCGGAAGTCTGTCCGATCCCGTCCGGCACCGACGTTCCCCCTGGGCAACTCAGCTGAATTGTGGTGGCGTCCAGTTTTGGGCAACACGGTCGATCCCGCAGCACATGAACGGGCGTGGCGCGGGCAAAAGCTGATCTTGACCCGCGTTTTCACCCGATAGGTACAGGCGCACGGCCCTGGAAGTCAGTACCTGTCCACTCGATTGCAGCGTTTCGCTCTGCGGAGTCAGTGCTCTTCGAAGGGGTAGGCGGTGTCGCCGTCGGCTCCGGTTATGCGTTCGCGGTGCTGCGTCGTGGTATATGCGTCGCGTTCCGCCTCGTAGCGCACCGCGTAGAGGTGGCCCCAAACGGTGCCGGGGGCATTTCGCAGGCGGCTAGGCAGCTCGAACCGGCGGGACAGCATCGGCACCCCGGCGAACACCCCGCCGATGGCGGGCCCGAACGCCATCGACGCTTCGCCGCCGGGCGGCGTGACCAGCATCCGCGGACTGGCCGCGGTGCCGTGCGAGACCTGCGGATAGTCGAACAGGCAGGGGAACACGAAGCTCATCGGCCAGTCGATCAACACCGGTTGCTGGCCGTCTAGCGCCTGCCGCAGCGGCACCACGTCCCGCACCACCGGGCCGCCGATCGCGAGCCAGCCCTGCTCGTCGCTGGTGCGGTCCTCGGCGAGCACCCGAACCCGGTCGGCACCAGCCGGGATCTGCGCGGCCTCGACGGTCAGCAGCCGCCAGGCGCGGAAGTCCCGCCAGTCGATCGGTCGGCCGTGGCGCGGGTCGTCGAACGGCAGGTCCGTCGGCGGCGGATCGCGCAACTCGCGCGCGCCAACCGACCGCACCAGCCGGTGTTGCGCGGTGCCGAATTCCAGGGTCAGCGAGTTGCCCTGCTCGGGCCGTCCGGAGACCCACACCGACAACGTCTGGTCGCCGGTGAGCTGCGGCAGGCCGAACCAGCGCGAGGTCAGCGAGCCGGTCGTCTGCGGCCCGCCCACCTGGCTGGTCCAGGCGAACTGGCTGGCCGACGTCGGCGCCACCGCGTCCTCGGGGGCTTTCGGATCGGGCGGCTGCGTCGGTCGCAACGGCTCGCCGGGGTGTTCCTCGCGCAGGTCGGGCTCCTGCGGCGGCGCGCCACCGACGGCGAATCCGTCGAGCTCAGCGGCTCCGTCCACCGGCACCAGCGAGGCGGCGATGGGCAGCGTCTCCACCTCGTTCTCCATCCCGCAGCTGCTCGCCCGGATGCTCTGCGAGTTCATCCGCGCGATGGAGAACCGGTCTCCCATCGCCTGCGGAGCCGAGACGAACGACCCGATCAACACCAGCACGGACGCCAGCGCCGCCAACCCGAGCACCGAGCTGGGCACGGCAGGCCACATCAGACTGTTGGGCTTGCGGTGCGACACCATCGCGCGGATCCGGATGAAGCCGAAGGTGAGCAGCCCGATCGCCACGCCGGTGCTCAGCCAAAGCACCGGATCGTCCAGCGGCAGATCGGGTTGCACCGGCGTGTCGGACCACGGCATCCCGAAGTCGGACTGCATCGGCCAGATGTTCGGACCCATGAACGCCAGGGCCGCGGCGACCGACGCGGCGATCCCGCCGAACACGCCGAGCAGCCGCGCTTCCCGCTTGGCATGGCCGAGTTTGCCGACCCGGGCCAGCAGCACCACGGTCACCGCGAGCAGCGCCGAGCCGACCCCGGCGAACGCACCGAAGTGATGGGACCACTTCGACGGCGTCAACCACAGCCCCGCCAGGATCGCCGCGACGGAGCCGAGCAGCACCGGCAGGTCGGTCATCCCGGTCCACCGGTGCACCTGCCGCATCGCGCACGACGCGGCGATCAGCACGGCCGTCACCACCAGGAAAACAGCCAGCCGCTTGGCGGAAGAGCCCCAGATGGTCGTGCTGAGCAGGCCCGCGTACCGGTCGATCTCCTGGTACCAGCCGAGGCTCGGCCCGAACTCGTCGTGCAGGTCGGTCGCCTGCTGGACGCCGTTGAGCGTCGAGTCGGCGAACATCGCCACCAAACCCACCGCGCTCAGGCATCCGACCAGCACAACCCTGGTCGGCACGCTGATCCAGCGCGGCACCGCGCCGCGTTGCGCCAGCACCCGACCGATGCGCGGCGCGAACACGAGCACGATGAGCAGCGCGCTGATCCCGGTCGGCGTGATCGCCACGGTCAGCCCGGCGATCAGCGCGGCGACGCCGAGCCAGAAATGCGGTGCCCGCGTCCGGCTGATCTTCAGCAACGCCGCTACCAGCGCCGAAGTGCCGAGCGCGACGAACGGTTCCGGCCGGATCCCTAGTCCGAACGGCAGCCAGCAGGCCAGGAAGAACACCGCGGTGAGCAGGTGCAGCGGTAGCCGCCGGGTGCCCCGGCACACCGGCGCGACGATGCCGCGGCTGACGATGATCCAGGTCAGCAGCCCGGCGATCGCGCTGGGCACGCGCAGCCAGGCGGGCGCGAGGCTGTATTCCGACACCCAGCGCATCAGGTGCTGCACCAGGGTGAACGGCGTTTCCGAGGAGTTGAACCAGCGGTAGTAGTTGCCGATGTCGCCCGCGCTGTCGTAGTTGCGGATGGTCATCATCGCGAAGCCGTCGTCGTCCGTGAGCGGCCCGATGACCAACCAACCCGCCAGCACCGCGGCGACCGCGGCATCGACCGGCAGGAGCAGTGGGCGCAGTCGCACCGCGGCGAGGGCGGGCGGCGCGTGGACGAACAGCAGCACCAGCGATGCGAGGGCGAGCAGCAGGGCGGTGCTGATCAGGGTGTGCTTGACATCGGTCGGCTCGGTGTCGAACCACGAATACGTGCGGGCGGTGACCGAAAGCCCAGCCGCCTGCGGCGGTTCGAGGTCGGTGGCGAAGGTGAAGATCTCCGGCGCGGCGATGCCGGGCAGCGTGATCGGCGGGTGGTTGTCGACGGTCACCACCGTCTGCCACGAGTCGGCGTGGATCGCCAGCTCGCAGGCACCGGGCGGCAGCGGCACCTCCTGCTGGCCGAGCACCAGTTCGGGTTCGCCGAGACGGGCGGTCAGCACCAGTCCCTCGCGGTCGCTGCCCCGCGGCAGGGTGCTCAGAACCGTGGTCCGGTCCGGTCTGTTGAGCGCGGCGCGCAACACCGGGCACGGCACGGACGCGTCGAACGAAGCCGGTCGGTAGGGCGCGAAGAACGCGGTCGTGGATTCGGCTTCGACCGCTGGCCAGTGCACTTCGGTCCGGTCCACGAAGACGGGCGCGAACGGCAAGGCCAGTGCGCAGGCGAGTCCGACGATCCCGACGCAGAACGCGATCAGGTGCGCCAACCACTGCCCGAACCGCAATCGCCTCGGACGTGCGTCCTCGGCCCCGGTGGGCTGCGGCTCGGCGGGCAGGTCGAGTTGCGGCGGACTGCTCCAGTACTTCACCCGCGCTCCTCGGAAGTTCGAAAAAACGTCGCCGAATCATCGTGACGAATTCGGCGTGCCGCCCGTGGCGGCGGCACGCCGAATTCGTCCAGCCGATTGACGATCGAAGTAAGAACGTGCGCGGATTGTGGCGTGACCGCAGGTAGTCGTCAGGCAAGCGGCGTGAGCCGCTTCTTCCCAGCCTCGCAGCTTGCACCGCCGCGGGTTCTCAGAGGTGTTCTCGCGAGGACAGCCCCGGCGCCGCGTATTGGACATACATAAGTCGGGGATCCCGGAGTCGAGAAGACCTCTGAGGTTCCGCCACTTGCACCGCCACGCAAACCAACCCGCGCACCCTCTAATGCGAAGGTTGTCCGCGTTTGGCAACGCTTCTGATCCGTTCGGCGTGCATGGGTCGAGCAGACAGGAGTGACGCGTGCTTGTTGCGGAGATTGCGGTCGCGCCGGTGGAGCCGGAGCGGGTGCGGACCAGGCCGCCGGTCTGGCCGCTGGGGATCGGTGCGGTGGCGGCCGGGGTGTTCTGGATCATCCACGGTTCGTTGATAGACGACAGCTATATCACGCTGAGCTACGCCCGGAACCTGGCGTTGCACGGGCATTGGGGGCTGATCGGCGCCGAGGTCTCGAACTCGGCGACCGCGCCGCTGAACGTGCTGGTCCTCGCCGCGTTCACAACGGTGGTGCGGCAACCCGTGGTGGCGTTGGGCGTGGTGTTCGCGCTGGCCAACATCGCACTCGCGGTGTTCCTCCGCGCTGCGGCGGTCTCCAGTGGATTTCCGGGGTGGACCGGCGCGGTCGGGGCACTGCTGATCATGGTCAATCCGCTGGTGCTGTCCACGGTGGGCCTGGAGATGACGCTGGCCTCGGCCTTGCTTGGCTTGTTGCTGCTCGCGGCGGTGCGGCGTCAGCCGGTGCTGTTCGGCGTCGCGGCCGGGCTGCTCGCTCTGACCAGGCTCGACCTCGGGGTGTTCGTGCTGGTCGTGCTGATCGGTCGGCCGAGCCTGTGGCGCAGTTGGTGGCGGTGGATGCTGACGGCGGCGGCGATCGCCCTGCCGTGGTTCACCTTCAGCTGGTTCTACTTCGGATCGGCGGTCCCGGACACGCTGGTGATCAAACAGCTGCAGAGGTCCTGGGGAGACTGGGACTTCAGCAACGGACTGGTGCTCTACCACCAGGTTTTCCCGACAGCGGTGGTGGTTTCGCTGATTCCGGCGCTGCTCGGCCTGGTGTGCCTGCTGGTCGCGTGCGTGCTGCGGGCGTTTCGCCGCGCGGTGTCGCTCTGGCCGTGGGCGCTGATCGGGCTCGGCGCTCTCGCGCACTACTACGTCTACACGTCGCTGGGCGTTCCGCCGTACCACTGGTACTACGCACCGAGCATGATCGGTCTTTCCTTGCTGTTAGCCGGTGGTATCGGTGTGCTTGCCGCTCGCCGAAAGCTGTTGGCCGCAGTGGTGGGTTGCGCCGTGGTGGCAACGCAGGTCTGGTTCATCGGGCAGCACGGCTTACCGTGGCGCGAAGCGGCGATCATGTCGAACTGGGCTAGCTCGGCTGAATACGCCCGCATCGGCGCCGAAGTCGGACGGCTCGTCGGCACCGAAACGGTGGCGAGCCCCGGCGAAATCGGGGCCCTCGCCTACTACTGCGACTGCGCGATCGCGGACAACTTCTCGGACCGCGGCTACCTGGCGGGACAGATCCGACAACGCCTGGCCGAAGCCACCCCGCTGGTCCGCGAACTGCTGGAACTCAACTACCGCTTCTTCGTCCCGACCGAACCCCGCCCGATCGACGACGTCCTCCGCCGCGAACCCGGCCCCGGCCCGGACCCGCTGTGGAACATCGGCTCCACCTGGGCCGAACCGGGCCACCTGGTCCTGGAAAACCGGTGAGGCTCACCTGCGGGTTCGGCCGATCGCCATGATGTGCGGGCTCGCACAACGAGGAGTTCCGGCACCGCTTCAACCCGTCGAAGGGCGCTACGCAGGCCCGCAAGAGGAATTTCCCGCCCCCGAGCGGGCGGGAAATTCCACTTCCTCAGCTGGTCGCCGCTGGTGGGCGGGTGACCAGCAGGGTCACGCCCGCTTCGCGGCCGCAGTCGACGAAGACCGGGCCGACTCCCGCGCCCACCGTTTCGGACAGCCGGGCTTTCGCCACGAACCCGTTCGGGTTGTCGGTCGACGGCGGGCGGCAGGTGTTCCGGGGGACCACGACCGAGCTCGCCGAAGCTGGCGATGGGGGGAACCATCCTGGCGACAGCTCCATCGAGCGGGGATATTCGGCGCTGCTGGCCCAGCACGGGCGGTCGGCGGGTGCCTGGTGAAGGTCGAGTTGCGGCGTTCGAGCGTCCTGATGACCGGGGCGGTGATCTTCGCGATCGCAGTGGGGATGTTGTACCTCGTGGGCAACGCGCCGTGGCAGAAGTCCACCGGCGCGTGGAACTTGCAGTGGGATTCCTTCGCCTACTACCTGCGTTTCCTGCACAACTTGCTGTTTCCCGTGGCGCTGGGCGGCGGAGCGCTGTTCGGTTTGCGCGATAGCCGCTGCGGCGTGGCGGAGTTGTTCGCCTCGGTGCCGCGTCCGCCGTGGCAGCGCCTGGCGCGGTCGGCTGCGGCATTCGGTCTGGCGATGGTCGCGTCCTCGGTCGCGATCGTGGTCGCTGGCGGCAAACCTGCCAGCCCGACCCGCTCGCCACCCTGACGCGATCCCGTTAGCCGTTGTACCGGATCGCCGCATGGATCAGTTGGTGCGGCTCTGGCAGGCTGGTCGAGTTGGCCGACGAGGGGACGAATCGTGGGTTCGAACCACCGGGTGCACAACGATTCGGCATCCGCAGTCGCCGGACACAGCGTGCAGGCTGGGCAGATCCACGGCGATGTGCGCTTGTACCAATCCCTGGGCGACCAGGTGGTGCCGAGGCAGCTGCCGGTCGCGGCGCGGCACTTCGTCGATCGGGCGGTCGAACAGGACGCCTTGACGATGCTGTTGAGCGGCGCGAACACCGAGGGTTTCGTGCTGATCTCGACGCTCGACGGAGTGGCCGGAGTCGGCAAGTCGACCTTGGCGGTGTACTGGGCGCACCGCGTGCGAGACCGCTTCCCGGACGGCGAGCTGTACGTGAACCTGCGCGGCTTCGATCCCGTTGCCGAGCCGATGAAACCCACCGAAGCGCTGGCCTCTTTCCTCACGGCGCTTGGTGTTTCGGGTGAGCGGATGCCGCAGCACGTCGAAGACCGAGCGGCCATGTTCCGCAGCCTGGTGCACGACAAGCGCATGCTGATCCTGCTGGACAACGCCCTGACAGCCGACCAGGTGCGGCCGTTGTTGCCGAGCAGCCCGAGCTGCCTGGTACTGGTCACCAGCCGGAACCGGCTGCACGAGTTGGTGGTCCGGGAAGGCGCATCGCGCATCACGCTCGAAGTGCTGACCGACGACGAAGCCGAGGAACTGCTCGTCCGCTACCTCGGCGCGGACCGGGTGGCGACCGAACCAGAAGCGGTGCGAAGCCTGGTCAGCCACTGCGCCGGACTCCCGCTAGCACTGGGCATCGCTGCGGTGCGAGCCGCGGAGAACCCGGATTTCCCACTGGACGAACTGGTTTTGGAGCTCCAGGACGAACGAGACCGACTGGATGCCCTGGACGCGGGCGGAGTGACGGGGGTCCGCGCGGTCTTCTCCTGGTCCTACCGGTCACTGACCCCGGAAGCAGCCCGGATGTTCCGCCTCCTCGGCCTGCCGACCGGCCCGGACATCAGCCTCGCCGCCGTAGCGGACCTCGCCGGGCTCCCGCCGCGCGAAGCCCGAGCCCTGCTCGCCGAACTGTCCCGAGCCAACCTCATCGACCAGCACAAACCAGGCCGCTACCAGTTCCACAACCTGATCCGCGCGTACGCGGCGGAATGCGCCGCGAAGGACGAGCAACCGGAAGATCGCCGAGCCGCCATCCGCCGCCTCCTGGACCACTACCTCCGCACCTGCGACACGATCGACCGGGTCTTGCTCGGCCGCTGGCGATTCGCGCCGGAGCTACCCGATTCGACGGTGTCCGGTCTCTCCTTCGAGACCGAGTCGGCCATGTTGAGCTGGTGGGAAGCCGAATACGCGAACCTCGTGGCGGCTGTGCGAAACGCGGCGAACGTCGGACTGCCCGTGCACGCCTGGCAGCTCACGTACAAGCTGATGTACCTCTTCAAACTTCGCGGCCAGACGGATGACTGGATCGCCAGCTACGAGTTCGCGCTCGGCGTGGCACGCGGGCTGGGCGATCGGGTTGCCGAGGCGCAGCTCCGCTACTACCTGGGCATGCCCTACTTCGGGCTCAAGCAGTACGAGATCGCGTTGCACTACCAGGAAAGCGCGCTGGAGCTGTTCGAAGCCGCTGGTGACCGCTACTCGACCGGCCTGGCACTGACGGTGCTCGCCGAGATCTACATCGAGCTGGGAAAACTCGACGACGCCCAGCAATGCTTGCTCCGCGGCCTGGCGGTGCAACGCGAAGAGGCCAATCGATATGGCCAGGGCTACGCGAACCACATTCTCGGCATCCTGCACATCCGCCGTGGTGAGCTGGAGAAAGCCCTTGCGCACCTGTCGACGGCTTTGGTGCTGTTCCGGGAGGACGGCTGGAAGTTCGACGAGGCATTCGTCCTGCACCAGCTGGCAGGCGTCCACCTCCGAACGGATCATTCGACCGAAGCGCTGAACCTGTACCGGCGCGCCGTCGAACTGCGGCGCGAGATCGGCCATCGCCCAGGGGAAGCCCATAGCCTCCGCGGCCTGGGGGCCGCCCTTCACGCCGCGGGGGATCTCGACGGCTCTCGTACCTGCTGGCAGCAGGCCCTCGTCATCTTCGAGGAACTTGGTGATCCCGAAGCCGATGAGGTTCGGCAGGAGCTGGAAAGGTCGTGAGTGCGAAAGCCGGTTCCAGCCGTTTTTCGCACTCACGACCCACTAGCTGCGCTTTAGCCCGGTGACGAACGTGTGCCACCGGTCGGCGGCGAAGGTCAGGGTGCCGCCGCCGCGGTCTTTGCTGTCGCGGACGCCGATGACCTGCCGGGTCAGCGCGACCTCGACGCAGTTCCCGCCGTAGCCGTTGCTACGGCTGGATTTGCGCCAATCGGTGGTGGATAAGTCGTAGTCCTGCATCCGACGTCACCCCTTGCTACGCGAGGTCCCTGATCACCTGTTCGAGCATATCTAGGGACCCCGTTTCGTCGGTAGCTGTGCTTCGGAGTCGCTCGAAGATCAGGGAGTACTGGCTGACCGCCGCTGCTCCGTCGAGGTAATCGCCGCTGGTGAGCCCGTCGAGATAGACCACCTTGGCGGAAGCGGGTTTCCGGATTTCCAAGAAGTGGAACGACGCTCCCATCGCGGCATGGGCGCCGGTGCTGAACGGGATCACCTGGAACGTGATGTTGGGAAGTTCTGCCAGTTCGCGCAAGTGCCTGAGTTGATCGGCCATGACATCGGGGCCGCCAACGCAACGGCGGAGCACAGCTTCGTTGACCACTGCCGAAAACCGCATGGACTTGTCGTTGTGAAGTCGAGCCCGTCGCTCGGCCCGGACTGCCACCATCTGCTCTGGATCTGCACTGCCCTGCACGGGAGCTGCCGCCTGCGCGGCTGCCCTCGTGTACTCCTCGGTCTGCATGAGGCCTGGGACGAGTTCGGTTTCGTAGCTCTGGATCGCGGACGCGATGCTCTCCAACGCGACGTAGCGTTGGGCCCAGTCGGGGACTCGGAGGGGACTGCGTTTTCGGGCTTCGCGGGCTAGTTGGATCACCGTCTTCGAAGTCTTGGCGTTCGCTCCGTAGAGGTCGATCAGCAGGCGGACGTCACCCGCGCTGATCGTTGCCTTGCCGGTTTCGATCTTGCTGATCTTCGGCTTCTGGCATTCGAGGACTTCGGCCGCCGCGTCCTGCGTCTTGCCTGATTTCTCGCGTAGCTCACGTAGCAGTTGGCCGAGTTGGAGGCGGGCAACAGGTGGGCTGCTGGCAGTCATTGGGAGCTTCCTCTGCGAGGGTGAGTTTCCTTTCAGTTGGCCATTTTTCGGTAGTTGCACAACAACTGGCAACCGTGATCATCCGTTTGTGTAATTTCGGTGCGGAAACTTCCGGTTCTACAGTGGATCTGGACGGCGGTCGGGTTTCGCAACCCCCTATCCCCCGGCCCGGCCGCCGTCTTCCTTGAAACAGTTTCCCCTTTGGAGGCAATGGTGTTCGGGTTGGTTTCGCCTGGTCCTGTGGTGTATTGGCGGCCTCATGGTGGGCAGCGGCATGCTTTGTGGCCGATGGAATTGCCTCGGGCTGGGCAGGAACGCGAGACCGTTTGCGGTGACACCATTACTTTGATCGAACCGTCCGAAGTAGACTGGCTTGATCCGACTTGCGAATTCTGCATGACCCGAGCCCGAGAACTCCGCGATGCGCGGGAAAGGGGATCGACATGACCGGCGTGGTTTGGATATCCGTGGCCGCAGTTCTGCTCGTGGCGCTGGGACTCTTCCCGCTGCGCGGCGGAAACGGCCAGCACGCGCACGCGGGTCCCGGCACTGTGAGTGTTTGGCAACTGCGCGAGAGCATTCTCGCCGCGCAGGAGCAGGAGGCCATCGTGTGGCCGACCGAGGATCCTGACCGGGGTCGCCACCACATGCGCAACGTCGACATGCTGTGCCACCGGCTCGCCACGGTGATCCTCGAACACGGCGCGGTCCGCTCCCCAATACGGCTCGACGTGTGCCCGCCACGAATCAACATCGCGCTCGGGTGAAAGCAAAAGCGCGGACACCCGGTGCCCCGGATGCCCGCGCCTCTGCTGCGGTCAGCGCTTCAGGTAGTCGACCACGTCACCGCTGCCGCGGTGCCATTCGATGAACCCGCGCTCGAACTCGCTCGTCCGGCCCAGCGGGAAGTCGGACTCGCCCGTCACCGGATATCCCAGGTAGGAGCGCTCCCAACCGAGCTGCGCCCAGCGCGCGCGGATCCCGCCGTACACCTCGTGCGCGCTGGTCCACGGCGCCCAGTAGATCGACGCTCCGCCAGCACCGGTGAAGTGGTTGTAGCGCCCGAAGCCGTCCGGCGTGGTCAGCTGGTCGGTGGTCGGGTAGCCGAGCACGCCGCCCGGACCGCTCAGCTCGATGTACCGCTTCGCGATGACACCCTGGACCGAGTGCGCACCCGTCTGCGGGCTCCACACGATTCCGGCCGGGTACCTGCCGTCGCCGTTGAACTGGTTGTAGCGCCCGATGCCGTCCGGTGCGGCGAGTTCGTCGCTGGTCGGGTAGCCGAACGGACCGCGTTCCCAGCCGGAAGCCGCCCACTTCTCCCGGATCGCGCCCTGCACCGCGTTCGGGCCGGACGGCTGGGTCCAGTAGATCGACGCGTCCTCGCGCTGGGCGTTCGGGGTGAGGAAGTGGTTGTAGGCGCCGAAACCGTCCGGGGTGAGCCGGGTGTCCGTCGATGGGTAGCCGAAGGTGGCATCCTCGCCGAGTTCGCGGAAGTGGTCCAGGATCCGGCCCACGACCAGGTGCGCGCCCGTTCGCGTCGACCAGTAGATCGCCGAGTGGACCGCGCCGTCGCGGGTGCGGAAGTCGCTGTACCGACCGCCGCCGCTGCTGGCCAGTTCGCCGGTGATCGGCACGCCGAGCTCGTGGTGCCCGCCCAGTTCGAGGAATCGGCTGTAGATCATCCCGCGGACGACCGTCACCTCGGTGTCCGGCGTCCAGTAGAACCGGGCGTGCGTGAAGGGCTGCCAGCGCAGGCCTTCGTCCTCAACGACCTCCAGGCCGATCGGCTCGCCGACCTGCGCCCGCTCCTCCGGGGACATCGACTCGTAGCGCTGTTGGATCTCGCCCTCGCCGGGATCGTCCTCGGTCGGCTCCGGGGTCGGTGCTGCCGATCTCGGCTCGGCGGATGTGCTCGGTGCCGAGGTCGTCGGTTCGGTTTGCGCTGCGGCCGGTGCGGTCGCGGTCAGGCCGAGAACCGCTGCGGTGGCGGCGATCGCCGCCGCGAATCGTTTGGCGTTCACTCGAAACCCTTTCGGTCAGTGACATCTGTTGATCGCTGCTGAGCGGCCAAAAGTTGCCACCGTTTCGGGTGATCTTTTGTTTGATCGAAAGGGTGCCGCCTTTTTCCGGGCATGCGAAAAGACCGCGGTTCCGGTTGGAAATGCGAGCGCTGCCGTGGGTCCTCCGAATTCCGGGCAGGCGGAGGACCCACGGACACGGCACCCGGTGAACCCCACTCCACCAGATATCCGCGCTTCCTCTGCGCGCAGCGCGTCGGGAAGTCGTAATCCGGGCGGAACTCCGACAGGACCGCCATGTTGTCATCGCCGCAGCGGGCCGAAACGTTGCCCGGCGCCGGAATCTCACCGCTGCCGTTACCGATCCGCGACCTGGTGGTCGTCGTCCTCGCGGGGCGCCTGCGTGCCCGCGTTGCGCTCGATCACCGGGTAGTCGTTGCGCGCCAAGGTCGGCAGCCGCGTCCAACCCCACCTGGACTCCCGCGAAACGGTCAGGTCGTAGCGGCCGACCGGATGCTGATAGCGGATCACGAAGACGTTTCCCCAGGTCAGTCGGGGAGGTCCGCCGGGCAGTTCGGCGGCCAGCCGGGTCTGCGTCCACTGCCGGGTCGTCTGCACCCACGCGCCGCCCCACTCCAGGTAGCTGATGTTGTCCAGCCATTCCGGCGGCAGCGTCTCGAATTCGGTGAGCCGCACCGTCGGGGGTGTCGGTGATGCCATCCCGCACGCCGACCTGGTCCACGCACGGCCACAGCGGCGCGTTCACGTGGTTGGCCAGCACCGGTTGGCCGCGGGTGAGTTCGGTGATCGGGCGGGCTTCGGTCAGCTTCGGCTCGGCGACGGCCAACCACGACTGCGCCCCGGTGACCTGGTCGACCGCGACCACTCGCGCGGACCTCGCACCTGCCGGGATCGCAACCGCGAGTTGCTGCCACTCCCGCATCGCGGACCTGCGCAGTTCGGGGTGCAATTCCGCGGTGACAACGCCATCCGCAACCGCGAACTCCACCCGGAGTTCCTGACCAGCGAGGCGACCCGCCACCGGCACGGTCAGGTGCGTGCCCGGCCCAGACAGTGCGTACCAACCGGTGACGAGCCGACCCACACCAGGCGTTGTGCCGTCCGGTCGGTCGTCGTGCCAGATCGTCGTCGGCTCCGACCAGGGTTCGGCGGGCAGTGGTGGGGGACCGGCTTGGAAATCGCCGGAGAGTTCCGGTTGTGTCGGCGGACCGAGGCGTCCGGACGGCAGTTGCACCTGGACGTCGCTGGCCAGACCGCAACCGCCTGCGAACAGGGTTTGCCAACCAGAACGCCCCACCGTCCAACCGGGAGCCTGTCCGATCGGCGCGTAGCAGAACAGGGCGACCAGCAGCAGCACCGAACCGATCGAGGCAACCCCCAACACCGCGCGGTCCGGAACCAGGCGCACCAACCTGCCGTGCCGACGATTCCAGCGCGCCCACAGGTAGGCGACCAGCGCGACGCCGATCCACAGCAACGGATTCCGCAGGTAGAGCGGGCCGAAGTGCGGTTCCAGGTTGTTGGTCTGCTGGTCCGGGTTGAGGTGTTCGCCGAAGCGCTGCCCGGCGTCGGAGAACGGCACCCACCAGTTGTCGCCAGCGAAGCTCAGCGAGATCGCTCCGATGACCAGCACCATGCTTGCACCGACGACCACCGGACCGGCTCGTCGCGGCAACGGCGAACGCAGCAGCGCCGCAGCCAGCAGAACCGTTGGCGCGGCGGCGACCGCGTGGAAGTGGCTGACCCACTTCGTCGGGCTGAACGCGATCAGCAGCAACGCCGCAGTCGTCGTGATCGCGCTGCTGATCAACAGGCGCCGAACCGGATCGCGGCCCATGCCGCCGCGTCCGCTGGCCAACGCGACGACCGCGACGAGCGCGAGCGCCAGCAGGACCGGTAGTCGCCGCGCCCACCCGGCGGTGTCCAGCAGCGTGTTGTAGTGCTCGAACTCCTCGTACCAGGGGAATGACAAGTAGTACCAGCGGTGGATATCGGTGGCTTCGAGCACGTCGCCCAGCGTCGCGTCGGCGAAACCGACGGGCACGACGACTGTCGCCGAGGCGATCGCCAACAGCAGCACAGCGATGCGGCCCGACCAGGGCTGGTTTCGCAACCAGCGCAGCAACCACGGCACGCTGAGCACCAGGGGAGCGGCTGCGACCAGGCCGGATGGCGAAGCCGTCAACGCCAACGCGGCGACTGTCGCCGCCACCGCCAACGCGCCGATCGAACGGCGCAGGTTCGCGGCTTCGACGAAGAGCAGCGTTGCCGCCGCGCAGACCACGATCACCGGCTCCGGACGCAACGACATGCCGTACGACAGGAACCAGACCAGATGCGCGACGAGCAGCGCCCACGGCACCGCGCGGAACCTCGCCGCCCGGCCCAGCATCGTCGCGAACACGACGCGCAGCAGCGCCCACGTCACGAGCCCGCAGAACATCGGGACCAGCCGCATCCACCACAGCGACCAACCGCCGAGCTCGCCCCACCACTGCAACAGGTATTGGCTGAGCACGAACGGGTTCTCCGTCGCGTTGAACATGTAGACGAAGTTCCCGAGATAACCGGTCCCGCCCGCGTTGCGGGCCATCATCAGGTACCAGCCGTCGTCCATGTTGACCGGTCCGAGCACCACCCACGCCGCAGCGACCACCACCATGACCGCGTCGGCGGCGGACAGTCGGGGCATGGTCAGGACCCGCATCGACTGCCGTCCTCGCCAGCGCCGCCAGGCGAGCACCAGCAGCGCGATCAGGCATGCGAGGTGCGCCAGCAGGAGCGCGATCTTCCAAGCGCTGGGCGAGGATTCGTAGCGCGCATCGGTGTGCAGCGCGACCTCCAGGCCGTCCAGCGAGCCGGTCGTGGACAGCTCCGAGACCTGCGGTGGGAGCAGGTCAGGGCGACTCACCAGGAGCGTGCCGTCGCGGAAGATCCGAATGCCCGCGGCATCGGCCTGAACCCGGTAATCGCAGTTCGCGTGCAGCGGATCGAGGAGGATTTCCGCGCCATCGACCAGGAAACGCGCCTGGTCGGCCTGCACCACCACATCCAGGCCCGGCGTGTCCGGGGCGTGCGTGCGCAGCGCCGCTCCGGAACTCGTGCGCAGCGTTTCGCACGGGATCGTGGCGTCGAAATCCAGCGGTCGGTACGGCGACAGCGGCAACACTGTCGAGGGCGTCGCATCCCCGGCCTTCGGCCAGGTGACCAGCGGCATGTCGGCGTTGACCGGCGCGAGCACCGCGAGCAGCCCGAGCAGGATCGTCAGCCCGGCGAGCACGGTCATGCCGCGGTTGCCCCAAATACTGGGGGATCGACCGTGAAGGGCTGGCGGAACAACTCCCATACCCTGTGGACATTTGACCGGGCGAGTAGGTTTACCGACCCACGTCACGAGTCGATCACAACTGGTCAGGCCGTCGCCGCAGCCGAAAACGCGGTGAACTGCCGGTGAAGGTGGCGACTACGAGAACGGGGCCGCCGGAGATGGTTCCGACGGCCCCGCGGAAGACCGATCAGATCGGCAGGCGGCGGAAGATGGCGCGCGGCACGTGCCGCAGGATCGACATCACGAATCGGAACTGCGCCGGGGCGTACACCAGCGGACTGCCCTTGCGGACGCCGTCCACGATCACCTTGGCGACGCTCTCCGGGGTGTTCGCCATCGGCGCAGCTTTCATGCCTTCGGTCAGCTTGGTGTGGGTGAAGTTCGGCCGCACGACGGTCACCTTGACCCCGTGCTCCTCCAGCGCGTAGCCCAAGCCGGAGAAGAACACGTCCAACCCGGCCTTGGACGAGCCGTAGACGAAGTTCGACCGCCGCGCGCGCTCACCGGCGGGGGAGGACATCACCGCGACGTGGCCGTGGCCCTGCTTGCGCAGCTTCCCGGCCAGCAGCACACCCAGCGACACCGGGGCGACGTAGTTGACGTCGGCCACCGCGCGGGCCGCCTCGACGTCGGTCCAGCCCTTCTCGTTGTCGCCCTGGATGCCGAAGGCGATCAGCGTGACGTCGACGTCGCCGTCGGCGAACGCCTTGTCGATGACCTCGGCGTGCGTATCGGGCTTGCGGGCGTCGAAGGTCAGGATCGAGACCGTGCTGCCGGTCTTGCGCAGCTTCTCGGCGGCCTCGTTCAGGCGGTCGGATTCCTCGGGGCGATCCGCGAGGATGATCCGCAGCGGGCGGGTCTCGGCGTACTGCGTCGCAGTCGCCAGCGCGATGTCCGAGGTGCCGCCCAGCACCAGCAGGGATTGGGGATTTCCAACGGCGTCGATCAAAGCTCAAGCCTCCGGCTCATGTCTGAGGCGAAAATGCCTTCGGGGTCAACGGATTGGCGGATCTTGCGGAACTCGTCGACTCGCGGGTACATCTTGTGGAACGTCTCCGCCGTGGTCCGCGAGTCCTTCGCGGTGTACAGCCGACCGCCGATTTCGAGCACCATCTCGTCGAGATCGGTGCAGAACCGGCCGAGTCCGTCGACGATCGGGAAGTCCAGGCACACCATCCAGCCCGGATGCGGGTAGGACAGCGGCGCCCGATTGCCCTCGCCCATCTTCTTGATGACGTTGAGGAACGAGACGTGCCCGGAGTGCGCGATCTTGCGGATGATCCGCTTGAGCTCCTCCTCCTTGCCGTAGGGCACGGAGAACTGGTACTGCGCGAAGCCCTGCGAACCGTACGCCCTGCTCCACTCGCCGATGAGGTCGAGCATGTGGTAGAAGCCGCTGATGTTCTGGATCAGGTCCCGGCCGCGCTTCGGCGTCTTCCGGTAGTACAGCTCACCGATCGCGCTGAACGTCAGCTTGTTGCCCAGCCGCGGCGGGAACACGTCCGGCAGGGTCAGCAGTTGCGGCGCGTCGAACTTGAGCGGATCCGCGCGCAGCTTCGGCGGCAGCTGGTCGACCGTGGCGAGCGAGCCGCGGCCGAACGCGCCGCGGCCCAACTTCGGCCCGGTGGAGATCGAGTCGAACCACGCCGAGGAGTACGTGTACCTGTCGTCGGAACCGTCGTCGAACAGCGCGATCGTCTCGTCCAGATCGGCGGTCCGATCGGTGTCCGCGATGAAGTACGCGCTCTCCGTCCTGGTCATCCGGATCGCGGCGCGCAAGATGACGCCGGTGAGACCGATGCCCGCCACGGTCGCCCAGAACAGCTCGGAGTCGGGGCCGTCGGGCGTCAGCGTCCGGATCTCGCCGTCCGCGGTGAGCAGGTCCATCGTCACCACGTGGTTGCCGAAACTCCCGGCGCTGTGGTGGTTCTTGCCGTGGATGTCGTTGGCGATCGCGCCGCCGACGGTGACCTGCCGGGTGCCCGGCAGCACCGGCACCCACAGGCCGTGGGGCAGCGCCGCCCGCATCAGCTGGTCCAGGCTGACCCCGGCGTCGACGTCGACGATCGCGTTGTCCGGGTCGATGTGGTGGATGCGGTTCAGCGCGGTCATGTCGATGACCACACCGCCAGCGTTCTGCGCGACATCGCCGTAGCTGCGGCCCAGGCCGCGGGCGATGACGCCGCGCTCGTCGGCGGTGCGCACCGCCTCGGCGATCGCATCGGTGTCGGTCGTGCGCAGCACACGCGCCCGCGATGGCGCGGTCCGGGCCCAGCCGGTCAGCTTGCGGTACTCCATTGCGGCGGTCACAGGCTCAGCCTCCGGGCCAGGTCGGAGCGGAAGATGCCTTCCGGGTCGACCGTGGCGCGGATCTTGCGCCACTCGTCGATCCGCGGGTACATCTGCTCGATCATCTCGGGCGACGTGCGGGACTCCTTGGCCAGGTACAACCGGCCGCCCGCGCCCAGCACCATCTCGTCGAGCTCCTGGCACAACCGGTCCAGGCCCGGCGTGATCGGGATGTCGACGGTCAGCGTCCAGCCCTTGCGCGGGAAGGACATCGGCGCCTGGTTGCCCTGCCCGAAGGTCTTGAGCACGTTCAGGAACGACACGTGGCCCGACGAGCTGATCTTGTCGATCGAGCGGCGGAACATCGTCTCCTGCCCGAACGGCACCATGAACTGGTACTGCAGGAAGCCGTTGGGGCCGTAGACCCGGTTCCACTCGCCGACCAGGTCCAGCGGGTGGAAGAACTGGGTGATGTTCTGCACCATGCCGAACTTCGTCGGCGCCTTGCGGTACCAGACCTCGTTGAACGCGGTGATGGTGAACTTGTTCACCAGACCGTTGGGGAAGATCGGCGGGGCGGTCATCAGCTGCGGCGCGTTGAACTTCAGCGGGTCCTTGCGCAGCTTCTTCGGCAGGTCCTCGACCTTGGCCGAGTTGCCGCGGGTCAGCAGCGCGCGGCCCATCTTCTCGCCGCGGGCCAGCGAGTCGAACCAGGCGACCGAGTAGACGTAGTTGTCGTCCGAGCCGTCGGTGAAGTGCTCGATCAGCTCGTCGAGGTTCTTGGTCTGGACGTTGTCGACCAGGAAGTACGCGGTTTCGACGCGCTTGAGCTGGACTGTCGCGCCCAGGATGATGCCGGTCAGG
Source organism: Saccharopolyspora soli (assembly GCF_022678645.1). Taxonomy (GTDB): domain Bacteria; phylum Actinomycetota; class Actinomycetes; order Mycobacteriales; family Pseudonocardiaceae; genus Saccharopolyspora; species Saccharopolyspora soli. Next base: position 121,107 of record NZ_JALBWV010000016.1, read on the forward strand.
CCCATCCCGCCGACGGTCGCCCAGAACAATTCGGCGTGCTCGCCGTCCGGGGTCAGGGTGCGGACCTCGCCGTCGGCGGTGAGCAGGTCGAGGGACCGCACGTGGCTGCCGAACGAGCCCTGCGAATGGTGGTTCTTGCCGTGGATGTCCGAACCGATCGCGCCACCGATGGTGACCTGCCTGGTGCCCGGCAGCACCGGGATCCACAGCCCGTACGGGAGCAGTCGGCGCATCAGCGTGTCCAGCGACACGCCCGCGTCCACGACCACCGTCGCGTTGTCCACGTCGACTTGGTGCACCCGGTCGAGGGCGGTCATGTCGATGACGGTGCCGCCCGCGTTCTGCGACGGGTCGCCGTAGCTGCGACCGAGGCCGCGCGCGATGACGCCCCGACCACCGGCCTCGCGGACCGCCTTGGCGATCGCCTCGACGTCCGGGGTGCTGACGACATGCGCCCTGGTCGGGGCGGTGCGCCCCCAGCCGGTCAGCGTCTGAAGCTCGTCCTTTACCGATCCCACCCAGCGGAGTCTATCCGCGATGTGGACACCGATTCGGCCGGGTGCACCCGGTCCCCGGATGGGTGCGATGGGTCGCCGCTACACTCGCTGGGGACGTGTGTGTGGAAGTGGTTCCCCGCGTCTTCGGCGTCTAGCCGGGTGCCCCTGTCGTCGGACCCAGAGGTGAACCAGTGGCCGTGGCCGAACCCGCAGCCCAGACCGAACCGAAGCGCCTAGGCGTGGTCAACCAACTGTTCCGTTTCGTAGCGATCGGTGGCTTCTGCGCCATCATCGATGCCGGGGTCTACGCGATCCTGCTCTCGCTGGGGTTGCCGAACTGGACCTCCAAAGCAGTGTCGTTCATCCTCGGCACCACGGCTTCCTATCTGATCAACCGGAAGTTCACGTTCAGCGGTGCGAGCACGGGCAATGCCAAGGCGAAGGCCATCGGGTTCGCCATCGTCTACACCGCGACGTTCTTCGTCAACGTGGGCACCAACCAGCTGCTCTACCTGACGCTGCCGGACTTCAACGACCAGCTTCGCTACGGCGTGTGCTGGGTCGTCGCGCAGGGCCTCGGCACCTTGATCAACTTCGTGATGCTCAAGTGGGTCGTCTTCCGCGAGTGACCCCGAGGTCGTGAGTGGTAACGGCCGTTATGGCGACCATCGCCACTCACGACGCAAAACGAGTTCGAAGGCAGGCTGCTTCAGTTGCGGAAGCCGGTGCCTCGGGCTGGGGCTCCGTAGGCGTTGGCGTCGGAGCGGGTTGTTTCGATGTGCGCCGTTGCCACGTGCGCGAAATTCACCGCGAAACGGCCGCCGTCGGCGGTGGTGAGCGACTTCGTGTGGCCGTTGGTCATCAGGTCGGCGATCACGTCGCGGAGCGCGTCGGCTTCCGCCGGGTCGAGCGCGATGTGCAGCGGCTGGCTGACCCCGGCGATGTGCAGCACAAGTCCGGGTCGCGTGTCGGGCATCAGGTCTCCCAATCGCAGCGGTTCCTTGACGTTCAAAGAACTCGTCAACCAAGAGCATCACGAACGCACCGGCCCTGGCACCCGTTTTCGCCCTCGGCAGAGGAACTACCAAGCACGACCTGTGGCGGAGTTGTGACATATCGATCATGGCGTGCGGAAATCGGCTCGCCACGGTGGCCGCATGCGAATCCGCTTCCCATTTCTGGTCGCCGCCCTGGCGCTCGCCGCGACCGCCGTGAGCGTCACCCCGGCGCTGGCCATCAAAGGTGGTACCGAGTCCCCCGAGCCCTACTCGTTCATGGGTTCCCTGCAACGACCCGACGACGCAGGTGTCAGTCCGAAGGAGGGCCATGCGTGCGGGGTGATGGTCCTCGCCCCGCAGTGGGTGCTGACCAGCAGCCACTGCGCCCGCAACCCCAACCTGGCGAAGGTCGGCACCCCGCGCAATTGGCGGGTCCGGATCGGCTCGCTGAACCTGGCGTCCGGCGGTGAGGTCGCCGAGGTCGACAAGTTCTACCGGCTCGCCAACGAGCCCGAGGGCTACTTCGGCAAGGACGTCGCGCTGCTGCACCTGCGGACCCCGGTGCGGGCCGAGCCGGTGCGGATCGCGACGGGAACACCGGCGGAAAACACCCCCGCGCGATTCCTCGGCTGGGGTATGACCTGCGACGACAGGAACAATCCCGAGTGCTTCCCCGAGCGGCTGCGGGAAGCCGACACCGTGGTGCAACCGCCCGCGGCATGCCCGGAAGCCGTTCTGGGAGCAGAACTGTGCATCGGCCCCCGCGACGGCAGCATCGGGGCCACCAACATGGACTCCGGCGGGCCCGCGCTGGTGCGCGACGGCGATCGGTGGGCGGTGGCCGGTACGGTCACCGGCCCGAGCACCGGCGGTCCGACGCTGTTCACCGACGTCACCAAGCACACCGACTGGATCAACGGCATGGTCACCGGCACCTCGGTGCCGCCGGAAGTTCCGATCCCGTCCCTGGAAGGCCGGGTGGACCTGGTCACCTGCGTGGGCTCGGTGGTCCGCACTGCCACCTCCCAGCCGGAGGATCCGGCTCTGCTGCTGACCAACGGCCACTGCGTCGAGGGCCAGCGGCCCGCACCGGGATCGGCGCTGGTGGACCAGCCCGCCGACCGCGCGGTGGAAGTCGGCGACCGCGAGGGCTACCCCCAGGCCACGGCCCGAGCCAACCGGCTGGTGTACGCGACCATGACCGGCACCGACATCGCGCTGTACCGGCTGGACAAGAGCTACGGACAGCTGGCCGCCGAGGGCGCGAAGGTCTTCCAGCTCGCCACCACGCCCACGGTCGCGGGTGAACAGGTGGACGCGATCACCGGGGCCCGCCGCTACAGCTGCAACGTGGAGGCTGTGGTGCCGCACCTGCGCGAGGACGGTTACCAGATGGACAATTCCCTGCGCTACACGGCCAACGACGACTGCGGCCTCACTTTCGGCACTTCCGGCAGCCCGCTGGTGACCTCCGACGGCAACACCGTGGTCGGGGTGCACAACACGCACAACCAGGACGGCGAGCAGTGCACGGCCAACAATCCCTGCGAGGTGGCCGAGGACGGCACGGTGACCGCCGAACGCGGCCGCAGCTACGGCCAGCGAGTCGACATGATCACAGCCTGCCTGACCACCGGTTCCGCGCTGGACCTGTCCCGCCCGGAGTGCACCCTGACGCGCCCCGCCTGACCGGCGCTCGTGCTCAGAAGCCGTAGAGCGCGACCGGGTTGTCGACGAGGATCTTGCGTCCCGCCTCGGGACCGGTCCAGTCGAGCAGCCGGTCGAGGGCTCCCGCGTCGTCCACCGCTTGGAACGGCTCCACGGTCCGCCGGTTGGCGGTGGTGCGAGCCCGGCCGCCGGTGTGCGGCCAGTCGGTGCCCCACAGCAATCGCTCCGGTGCGGCACCGACCAGGGCGCGGACCAGCGGGGCGACATCAGCTTGGTCGGGAACGCTGGAAATCCGGTGCGGCGCGGACAGTTTGACGAACGCCGCACCGGATCGCAGGAGGTCGACCAGCTCGGCGAAGCCGGGCTGGTCGAGGCCCGCCGCCGCGTTGGCGAGGGCGAAGTGGTCGAGCACCACCGGCACCGGCAGCCGGGCGAGCTCGTCGGCCAGTGCGGCCACCACGGGCAGTCCGGTGAAAACCTGCAGGTGCCAGCCCAGATCCGCGATCGCGGCGGCGGTCGCCCGCAACGGCGCGACCGCCACCTCGGGGTCGTCAACCGCGAAGGTCGCCAGGTTGACCCGAGCTCCGCGCACTCCCGCGGCGTGCCACTCGCGCAGCGGCGGTTCGGCCGCCGGATCGAACACCACCACTCCTCGGGCGCGGTCGTCCCGCTCGCGCAACTGCCGCAGCAGGCACGAGTTGTCGGTGCCGTACGGGCTGGGCTGCACGAGAACGGCGCGGCTGACTCCCAGCCGCCAGTGCAACTCGTCCAGCTGCGCTCCGCTGGCCTCGCCCGGCGTGTACGTCCGGTCGGCGGCGAACGGGAACTCCGGGTCGAACACGTGGACGTGGCAGTCGCACGCGCCGGGCGGCACGCCCGTCACCGCTGGGCACCCGCCAGGTCGGACACCTGCGCCAGCACTTCGGAGTCCACGGCCACGCCATCGCGCAACTGCCGGTGGTAGCGCGCGAGCTCCAGCTCTCCCGGCAGGCGCACGGGCTGCGCCGGGTCCGCGGCCGGGGTGCTGCGCAGAATCCCGGCGAAGTCCGCCATCCGCTCGTCCAGCGTCGCGGCGGGCAGCAGCTTCGAGGTGTCGATCAGGAAGAACACGTGCCCGAGGTTCTGCGGGCGCTCCGGGTCCTCGCTCCACGAGCTGATGCGCGTGAGGTATCCCGCTCCCGACAGCAGTCCCGCGTACAGGTCGACCATCACGGACAGCCCGTACCCCTTGTGCCCGCCGAGCGGCTGGAGGAACCCGTCGAGCGCGGCGGTCGGGTCGCTGGTCGGCCGCCCGTCCCGGTCGGTGGCCCAGGTGTCCGGAATGGACTGCCCGGCTGCGGCGGCTGCTCGGATCTTCGCCCGAGCCGCGACGCTCATCGCGATGTCCAGCAGCACCGGGTCACCCGCCGCAGCGGGCACCCCGATCCCGAGCGGGTTGTTGCCCAGCCGGGCCTCCCGCCCGCCCCACGGCGCGATCGTGGTGGTCGCGTTGCTGGCGATGATGGCCGCGAAACCCTGCTCCGCAGCCCGGAACAGGTACGGCATCACCGGTCCGAAGTGGTTGCTGCCGCGCACGAAAGCCGCCCCCAGACCGGTCTCGCGGGCTCCGACCAGCGCTGCGTCGAGCGCGTGCGAGCCGACGAGCGGGCCGATGCCGTTGGCACCGTCCACTCGGGACAACGCCGGGGTGACCTGTGCGACCACCACCTTCGCGGCGACATCGACGCCGCCGAGACGCGCGCGATCGAGGTACTGCGCAATCCTGGCCACCCCGTGCGTGCGGATGCCGAAGAGGTCCGCGAGCACCAGCACATCAGCGGCCCGCCTGGCGTCCTCTTCGGACATGCCCCCGGCCACCAGCGCCAAGCCCGCCAGCGCGCGCAGCCGGTCGGCCGTGATTCGGGTGTCGCCGGTCATTGATTTCCTTCCGGGTCGGTCAGGTCGAAGTGCGTGGTGGCGGCGAGGTCTTCGCCGAACCACGAGCGGATTCCGGCGGCGCGCTCGCCGACGTATTCGGGACCAGGCGCCCGCCAGCGCATGGGCACGTCGTGACCGGGCACGAGAAGGGTGTCCGGGTACTCGCGCCACAGGTCGAGGATCTTCCGCACGGAGGCCCGGCTCACTTCGCGGTCGAGGGTCATGTCGACATCGCCACCGAGCAATTCGGCCCGGTTCTTCGCCGCGTCCCCGCTGAACAGCACCGTGTCGTCGGCATCGCGGACGCGGTAGACGACCGAGCCCGGCGTGTGTCCGGGCGCGAGGAACGCTTCGAGGCCGGGCAGGATCTCGCCGTCGCCGGTCACGCGCCGCGTCCGCGGGTTGTTCGCCAGGTCCGCGGCGTACAACTCGGGCAGCGGGTCGAACGCGGCCTGCCGACTCGCCGCCCAGTCGAGTTCGGCCGCGCCGATCCAGACGGCAGCCGACGGGAACAGCAGGTAGTTCGCCGCGTGGTCGTAGTGCGCGTGAGTGAGCAGCACATCGGTGACCTCGGCCGGGTCGACGTCGTGCGCGGCGAGCCGTTGTGCGAGCAGCGAGCGCATCCCGAACGAGCCGGTGTCGGCCAGCAGGAGCCGCTCGCCGTGGCGGACGAGCGTGACACTGCTCCAACCGAGCCCGCCGTGCTCCGTGCTCTTACCGGGATATCCCTGGGTGAGCGGCAGAACTTTCACCGGGCACCGCCTTCCGAAACGACCGCGGCCGGGGCCGCCGCGCTCGGCTCGTCGTGGTCGAACGTGTTCCGCGCCAGCAGCGCGACGATCGCGGTCACCAGGCCCAGCACGGCGAGGTAGACGCCGAGACCGTAGGGGCCTCCGGTGACGTCGTTCAGCCACACTCCGATGATCGGGCCCGTGCCGCCGAACACGGCCTGCGCGATGTTGTACGCCAGCGCGCCCGCGGTGACCCGCACCGCTGTCGGGAAGATCTGGCTGATCGCGAGCAGCGCGGGCAGGGCCAGCAATCCCTTGCACGCGCCGATGATCGCGCTGCCGGTGACGGCGCCGACGCCACCAGCCGACGCGAGCGCCAGCGATGGCACCGCCGCGATGGCGACCACCAGCCCCATCAGGCTGAGCGCGCGGCGGAGGCCGAGCCGGTCAGCCACCGGGCCCATCACGAGCGAGCCGACGATGACGAGGACGTTGCTGACGATGGTCGCGTTGTACGCCTCGTTGCTGCTGAGGTTGCCGACCTTGATCAGGAAGGTCGTCAGGTACGACGTGATCGTGGTGCTCAGCAGGGCATAGCTGGCCGTGGCGACGATGAACACCACGATCTTGCCCCAGTGCAGGCGCAGGGCGTCCCGCAACGGCGTGGCCGCGGTCTTCGCCTTCGCACGTGCGGCGGCCAGCATTTCGAACTCCGGGCTCTCCTCGACCTTCGAGCGCAGGTACACCCCGAGCAGGGCCAGCGGCAGGCCGACGAGGAAGAGGATCCGCCAGCCGAAGGTGTTGTACTGGTCTTCGGTGAGCAGGCTGGAGCACAGGCGCGCCAGCAGCGATCCGCACAGGATGCCGATGAACGTGGTGGCCACGAGCGCGCTCACGTTGCGGGCGCGCCGGGTGATGGGGCTGTGCTCGAACACGAAGCTGATCGCGCTCGCGTACTCGCCGCCCGCGCCCATCGACTGCGCGAGGCGGCACACCAGCAGCAGCACCGGCGCGAGGAGACCGATCTGCGCGTAGGTCGGCAGCACGCCCATGAGCGCCGTGCCGAAGCAGGTGAACAGGATCGAGATGGACAGCGCGCGGCGGCGGCCGAAGCGGTCCCCGATCCAGCCGAACAGGATGCCGCCCACGGGCCGCGCGATGTAGCCGAGCGCGAAGACGGCGTAGGTGTTGAGCAGTGCGACGGCGGCGTTGTCGCCGGGGAAGAACTTGGCGGCGATGATCGTGGCGACCACCCCGTAGACGCCCCAGTCGTACCACTCGGCGAAGTTGCCAGCCGACGCGGCCACGATGGTCCGCGTGCGGCGGGCGCCGGTGAACTCCAGCTCGGTGCTCATAACGGGTCTTTCCGTTCTCATCACGGGGAAATGGGGGTCAGTCGATGCGGTCCGCGATCGCCCGCGCGACCGCTTCGGGACCACCCAGCGCGGAACCATCGGGGGCGATCCGGACCTCCCCGGCTTCGAGCGCGGTCGCCACGGCAGCGCGGACGAGCCCGGCCTCGGCGGGGTGGCCGACGTGGTCGAGCATCATCGCGGCGGCGAGGACCTGCCCGATCGGGTTGGCCAGGCCCTGCCCGGCGATCGAGGGGGCACTGCCGTGGATGGGTTCGAAGTAGGCGCTGTCGTCCCCGATGTTTCCCGAGCCGCACAGCGAGATGCCGCCGATGGTCGCGCCGCCGAGGTCGCTGAGCACGTCACCGAGGAAGTTCTCCATCACCAGCACGTCGAAGTCACCGGGCCGCAGCACCAGGGCCTGCGCAGCGGCGTCGGCGTAGAGGGTCTCGGTCTCGATGTCCGGGAAATCCGCGGCGACCTCGAAGAAGATCTCGCGGAACAGCGCGTGGCTGCGCAGCACGTTGCTCTTGTCCACGCAGGTCACGCGGCGCTTGCCGTCGCTCGGGGCGCCGTTGCGGGCAGCCGCCAGCTCGAATGCGCGTCGGCAGACCCGCAGGGTGCCCTCCCGAGTGGTCATGAGGGCGTCCGAAACCGCCCACCGGTTGCCCACTCCCTTGCCGCGGGAGGCGTACAGGCCCTCGGTGTTCTCGCGGACGATGACGTAATCGATCCCGCCGGGCTTCGCGCTGCCGAGCGCGGAGGTGACGCCGGGCAGCAGCAGCGCCGGGCGCACGTTGGCGTAGGCGTCGAGGCCGGTCCGGAGGATGCCGCCGAGCAATCCGGCCTCCGTGCCGTCCGGGAACCGGACGTCGGGCAGCCCGACCGGTCCCTTGAGCGTCGCCGCGACCCCGGTACGCAGGTACTCCAGGTCTTCGGGCGAACACGCCGCGCCGGTGCGGCGGTAGGTGTCGGCGCCAGCGTCGATCTCGGTGTAGCGGAGCTCGAAGGCGCCCTTCGCGGTCACCGCGCCCAGCACGGTGAGTGCGGCGTCCACCAGCTCTGGGCCGATGCCGTCTCCGCGGATGACGGCGATGTCATGAACCTGCACTAGCGCTCCAGGTTGGAAATCAATACAATCAACATTAGAAGTCAATGTTGACTACGGTATCGAGACCGTAGCCACCAGCGAAAAGCCTTGTCAACCCGGAGTTTCCGGTCTGCGACAACAACTCGTCGCGGGCAGCCGAGTTGGCGATCTCTGAGTCCGTCTTGTAAGCGGCGTAGCCGCTTGCGGTGTGGGACTCAGCTGGCACCGCCGCGGGTTCTCAGCGGTCGCCTCGCGAGGACAGCCACGACGTGGCGAATTGGCTGGCATTCATGATGTCGGGGATCCCACAGCGAGGCGGCCGCTGAGGTTCCGCTACCCGCACCGCTGCGCAAACCGTGGCTGAAACAATCTCTAGACTCGACGAAAATCAACACTCGGTTTGGGGGAGGGGAGCCAGTCGTTGGGCGATCGCGCGGAGGTCTTGTCGATCGCCGAGGCAGCCGACGTCCTCGGCGTCAAGCAGAGCACGGTTTACGCCTACATCAGCCGTGGTCTGCTGAAGCGTCGGCGGCTGCCCCGAGACCGGCGGAGCTGGCTGTCCCGCAGCGAGGTCGAGGGCTTCGGGCAGCGCAAGGGCACGCGAACGCTGATCCGCGAGGACGAACCCGCCGAGCAGGAGGCCGTGACCTCCGTGGCCCGCATCGACGGCGACACCCTGCTCTACCGCGAACGGGACGCCGTCGAACTGGCCCGGACGGTGTCCTACGAAGAGGTGGCCGAACTCCTGTGGGAACAGCCTGGCGCGGCCCCCGCGACCGAGCTCGACCCGGAGCTGGTGACCGCGATCCACCGCCTGCAGGACAGCATGCCGCCCACCAGCCTGCCGCTCGACCGGCTGAAGGTGACGACGATGTTGCTCGGCGCGCGCGACTCGTTCCGGTACGACCTGACCGCGCCTTCGGTGCTCTCGGCCGCGCGCACGCTCGCGCCCGCCTTCGTGGCGTCCCTCCCGCAGCAGGGCGCGGCCGACGGCCCCGGCCAGTCCATCGCCGACCGGTTGTGGGGTCGGCTCACCGCCGAGCCCGCCACGCCGGAGGGGATCGCGGTGCTGTCGGCGGCGCTGGTGCTGCTCGCCGACCACGGACTGGGGCCCTCCACGCGAGCCGTCCGCGAAGCGGCGGCCACGGCGGCCGATCCTTACTCGGCCGTGCTAGCTGGCATGAGTGTCGCGAGTGGACTCCTGCTGGGCGGCGGCTCGTCCCTCGCGGTGCAGGCATGGCTCGGCGACATCACGTCACCGGACTCGGTGTCGCGGGTCCTCGAACAGCGCCTCCTGCGCGGCGACCGCCTGTCCGGCTTCGGCCAGCCCCGCTACCGTGGCGCCGATCCCCGCGCCGCCACCCTGCTCAAGATGCTGGCCGAAGCCCCGGCGGACCGGGAACGCCTGGCCATCGTCGAAGCGGCCACCGACCTCGTCCATCGCCGCCGCAACCTCGAACCGAACGTCGAGTTCGCCCTCGGCGCCCTGTGCTTCGTCCACGGCATGACCGAGGGCGCGGGCGAGGCCATCTTCGTGATCGCGCGCACCGCTGGCTGGATCGCCCACGCCGTGGAGACCTACGCCGAGTAGTTCGCGCGGCGCACCCGCCACTCCCTACTGCTGGGAGTCGTCGTCTTCCTCGTTGGGTTCGAAGCCCTTGACGTCGTTGCGGTCGTCCGAGCTCGGCACGTCGCCCGGCAGCTGGACCGTCTTCGGCGTCGGGCCCGGCGTCCACGTGCCCCAGTGGGTCTCCTCGTGCACGTCCATCGCCGACTGCGCGGGCAGCGCGTCCGGCTCGTACGGGTCGACCGCGTACAGCGAACCCCAGTCCCGGTGGATGTTGTTCTTCAGGTACGTCGGCAGCTCCCGCATGCTGGTCGCCACGTTGAGCCAACCGAACGGCCCGCCCGCGTCCGGCGACGACCAGCCCTGCCCGATGTCGCGCACCTCGGCCCCGGCCGCCACCCGGAACTTCGGGATCTCGGCGATGCCGTTGTGCACGCCCGGCAGTTGCAGGCACGGGTTCACCAACGCGGCGGTCCACTCCACGAACGTCGGCTGGTCGCCGACGAAGTCGGTCATGTTCACCAGCTGCGGCGCGCGCGGTGCGCTGACCGCGACCCAGCCGTTCGGGCCCAGCGCGTTGTCGGTGGCCACCACCCGCATCTTGGTGGCGCCTTCGGACTTGCCGCCGAGGGTGAACCGGAAGTCCCGCCACGCCGGTCCCGGCTGCTGCACCACGTACTTGCGCTCGGTGATCAGGAAACCGTGGTCGGTGTCGTGGCCGAACTCCAGTGCCACCGAGTTCGCGCCCAGCTCGGAACCGGCCAGCGACAGGACCACCGGCACCTCGCCGTTGCGCGCCCGCTCCGGCAGGTCGTACCACTGGGTGCGCAGCTCACCGGTGCCGATACCGGCGGCGTCGTAGCTACCCCACACCGGTGCGTTGTCGTTGCCGAACTGGTGCGGCGGCTTCCAGTCCGGTTCCTCCGGGTCGGAGCCGTCGCCGGGCGGCAGGCCGGGCCGGTTGAACCCGACCATCTTGGCCCGCATGTACTGGTCGGCGTCCTCCTTGCCCTCCAGCCGCTTGGGCGGGATCCCGATCTCCTTGTCCTCCGACGGCGCAGCCGTGCCCGGCTGGGTGCCGGACACCCGGAGCATGCCGACCTGCGGGTTGGTCTCGACGTAGACGTAGTCCGACAGCCCGCAGCTGGAACCGACGATCTGCTTGATGTTGTCCGCGCCGAGGCTGTAGCTGCCCCACTGCTTCTGGATGACCTTGCCGAAGTTGGCCAGCTCGAACAGCACCAGCAGCGCGCACAGGATCGACAGCGGCGCCGTGCCCAGCCGCAACGCCCGACTGCGCTTCTCCTCGCGCCCGAAGCGCTCGTCGACCACCTTCGGGTTGTTCTCGTCGATGCGCAGGTGCTCGATGAACGCCACGATCAGCGCGATCCCGGCGATGATCAGGAACACCGTGCTCAGGTGGTGTCCGTTGATCTGCGGCGGCATGTTGTACCAGGGCACGCCCCAGCCCGAGACGTACCACCAGGCGTTCGGCCCGGTCGCGGCGAACGCCAGGATCACCATCAGCATCGCGAAGAACGCCGCGCGGTTGCGTTTGGACCGCAAGACGGTGCTGCTGGTCGCCAGCGCGGTCAGCGCCGCCAGCGCGCCGCCGAACGCGGCGAAGATGCCGAAGTGGTGGGACCACTTGGTGGGGGTCAGCACGAGCACCACGAACGACAGCGCGGTGATCGCGAGCAGCCGTCGGCTCGGGCCGAGCGCGGCGCCCCGGATCCGCCCGCGCCGCAGCAGCACCACCGCGCAGGTCGCCAGGCACAGCATCACCAGCAGCACCGGGAACCGACGGGTCATCGAGCCGTCCGGCGTCTGGCTGAACAGCAGGTTGTACCGGCTGAGCTCCTCGTACCAGCTCTGGCTCGGGCCGATCTCGGTGCGCAGTTCGGTGGCGTCCATGATCGACTGCCAGGTCTGGTCGGAGAACACCAGCGTCAGGATCACGAACCCGGAAGCCGCGATCGGTGCCAGTATCGGCAGCCAACCGAATTCCTGCGCCCGCTTGCGCAGCAGCCGGAACAGCGGCTTCAGCGCGGCGATGTAGGGCAGCACGGACACCATGCCGTGCGGGTTCGCGCCCACCGACAGCGCCGCGACGACCAGCCCGAGCGCGGCGGGCATCAGCCGTCCGGTGGCCACCGACCGCTCGACCGCGCACAGCGCCAGCAGCGAGAACAGCACCACGACCGGCTCGGGGCGCAACCCGTTGTTGTAGGGCAGCCAGAACGCCAGGAACACCGCGGCCGCGGCCCAACCGGCGGCGTTGCTGCGCCGCACCTGCTGGCCGAGCCGGGGCAGCACCTCGCGGCTGATCAACAGCCAGCTGACGATGCCCATCAGCAGCGCGGGCAACCGCACCCACGGCGTCGAAGTCGAAATCTGCACCCACACCGAATACAGCTCGTAGAACCAGCCGAACGGTGCCTCGGGAACGCCGAACCAGCGGTAGTAGTTGCTGATGTAGCCGAAGCTCTCGCGGGCCCGCGCGATGTTCAGGATGTAGCCGTCGTCCGAGGTCATCGCGCCGATGACCCACCAGATGAGCAGCGCGCCGATCACCGAGACGTCCCGGAACGTCGGCTTCCACCAGCCGCTCGGGATCAGCTTCGGCGGGCGCCGCCCGGCCCGCACGTCCAGCCGCCGCAGGCAGATAACCGAGCCGATGAACGCGGCCACGGCGAGCACCATCACCGCGATCTTGAGCTCCGTCGCCTGGCTCTCGTAGCGGTTGTCGACGCGGGCCTCGAAGGACAGGCCGCGCACGTCGTCGATGCCGTCGTTCAGGCTGGAGTAGATGCCGGTCAGCTGCGGGCGCTGGTCGCCGCGCAGGTTCGCCAGCGACTGGTCACCGACGCTGGCAGTGGTGCCGTAGGCGTCGGAGTGCAGCGACACCGAGCAGTCGCCCGCGGGCAGCGGCACCGTGCCCACCTGCTGGCCCTTGGTCAGCAGCGTCAGGTGGCCGTTGTCGACCTGCAGCGTCAGCCCGGTCAGCTTGCCGTAGTCCGACGACGGTGGGTTGGTGCTCAGCAGGTTCGCCGGACCGTTGGTGCGGGCGTCCAGGCTGCGCACCGACGCGCACGGCACATCGGTTTGCAGCCACACCGGCGAGTAGCTGACCAGCGGCGCCGACACCGATTTGGTGCCCTCTGCGGTCGGCCACTTCAGCGTCGTGACGTTGTAGTTGACCGGAAGAAACGGCACCGCCAGGGCGAGCGCCGTGCCGAGCAGTCCCAGGACCGACGCGAACAGCTTCAGCCGCTTGGCTGACGGTTGCCGACGGATCGTCTCGGTGTGCGCCGAAGCATCGACCGTTCGGCGGCTTTCTTCCTGGCCACTGAGCACGATTGGAGAATAGTAGTTGCTGGTCCCGGCCCTTTCGCGGCATTCCGCAGGTGTGCAAATGGCCACCATCGCTAACGCCGTGAGCTGCGAACTCAGGTTTCTCTCAGGCCGTTCTAAGTGTCCCGTGACAGCACAGTTACCAATGCCAGGTCACCCGCGCTAGAGACTGTCTTCGAACTCGTTTTGCGTTGCGGTGCGGGTGGCGGAACCTCAGAAGCCTTCTCGGTCCGGATCCCCGAGATCAAAGACAGGCACTAACCGCACATGGGTCGCACACCAGCGGCGAAGCCGCTTTCCGCGCAAATTAACCAACCGCGCGTTCTCGCCACGGACCCCAGCACGGCAATTCGCGCGGGCCGCCACCGGACGACCCGCGCGCGTCAATTTCGGTCAGCGCCGGAAGAACTTCTCCTGCTGGCCCTGCCGGAGCAATCGCAGCCACTCCTTGAATGCCTTCGGATCGCGGCGCTGACCCACGAAGTACAGCCCGAACCGGAGCACCTCCAGCGCGCCGATCTTGCGCATTCCCGGCTGCGACAGGAGGTAGCCGCGGTTGCGGTAGGTGTAGTAGCGCTTCACCGCGTCCGAGGGGTCCTGGGCGTGGAACCGGCCGCCCAGCATCGGCTTGAACTCCGCGGAGCCGTCCGGGTGCAGGAACCGGGTCTTCAGGGTGGTGCCGAAGGGCAGCCCGGAACGCACCACCCGGCGGTGCACCTCCACCTCGTCGCCGCGGAAGAACAGCCGGTAGTCCGGCACGCCCACCACGTCCAGCGTCGAGGCGCGGAACAGCGCGCCGTTGAACAGCGACGCGATGCCCGGCAGGAAATCGCCCTCGCCGAGCTCGCTGACCCGCCGCTTCCAGGTCAGGCCGCGGCGCAGCGGGAACGCCAGCTTGTCCGGCGTGTCGATGTTGACCACCACCGGCGACACGGCGGCCAACCGGCGCTTCTTCGCCACGTCCAGCAGCGTCGCCAGCGCGTGCTCGTCGGCCGGGCGGCCGTCGTCGTCGCCCAGCCACACCCACTCCGCGCCGATCGAGAGCGCGTGCAGCATGCCGAGCGCGAAACCACCGGCGCCGCCGAGGTTGCGCTGCGAGACCAGGTAGGTGCTGGGGATCGGGCAGTCGGCCACCACGTCCTGCGCGGGCTGGTCCGGACCGTTGTCGACCACCACCAGGTGGTCCGGCAGCCGGGTCTGGCTCGCGATGACCTTCAGGGACTCGGCCAGCAGCTCGCGACGGTGCCTGGTGACGATCACCGCGACTACGGACCCGCCAGGTTGCTGCTGTGCGGAGTCGGTGCTCATGAGCTTTCTCTGCTCCCGATCGAGGCCGCGGACTCGCCGATCCGGGCCAGGGTTTCCTCACTCAGGTGCTCGAAGGGGTCATACCCCTTGTAGTGGGTCAGCACCTCGCGCAGCGAGCCCTGCTCGCGCATCCCGCCCTTGTCCATCCAGATGGCGGTGCTGCACAGCTCGATCAGGAACTCGTCGGAGTGCGAGGCGAAGACCAGGATGCCGGACCGCTTGACCAGGTCGTTGAGCCGGTCGCGGGCCTTCTCCAGGAACTCGGCGTCCACCGCGCCGATGCCCTCGTCCAGGATCAGGATCTCCGGGTCGATCGAGGTCACCACGCCCAGCGCCAGCCGTACCCGCATACCGGTGGAGTAGGTGCGCAGCGGCATCGCCAGGTAGTCGCCGAGCTCGGTGAACTCGGCGATGTCGTCGATCCGCTTCTCCATCTCCTTGCGGGTCATGCCGAGGAACAGGCCGCGGATGATGATGTTCTCGAACCCGGAGATCTCCGGGTCCATGCCCACGCCGAGGTCGAACACCGGCGCGACCTTGCCGACCACCCGAGCGCTGCCGCGCGTCGGCTCGTAGATGCCGCTTAGCAGGCGCAGCAGGGTGGACTTCCCCGCGCCGTTGTGGCCGACCAGGGCGACC
This sequence comes from Saccharopolyspora soli, assembly GCF_022678645.1. Taxonomy (GTDB): domain Bacteria; phylum Actinomycetota; class Actinomycetes; order Mycobacteriales; family Pseudonocardiaceae; genus Saccharopolyspora; species Saccharopolyspora soli. The sequence goes on from NZ_JALBWV010000016.1 coordinate 136,228, forward strand.
CGGTCGCCGTGCCGCAGCGACAGGTTGATGTCGTGCAGCGCCTCGATGATCGGCACCCGGCTGTCGGTGCCGATCTTGCCGCCCGCCTTGCCGAGCACGGCCTTCTTCAGCGACCGGGACTTCGCGTCGAAGATCGGGAAGTCGACCGCTGCGTTCCAGACATCAATGCTGACCACGGTTGTTCGGCCTCACTCAGACCCAGTAGGAGACACGGGAACGGTAATTGCGCAGGACAACCAGGGCCAACACCCAGCCCACCACGGTGATCACGCCGACCACCAACCAGTGGTGCCACACGATCGGCGAGCCGAGCATCGGCTGCCGGATGATCTCCAGGAAGTGCATGAACGGGTTGATCTCGGCGAGCTTGGCGCGTTCCGCGATCGCCGGGTCCGGGTTCGCCCTGAACTCGTCGTAATTCCACACGATCGGCGTCATGAAGAACATCAGCTGCACGACGCTCTGGGTCACCGGTGGGATGTCCCGGAACCGGGTCGAGATGGTGCCCACGACGAGGATCACCCAGGCGCCGTTGAGCGCCAGCACGGCGAACGCCGGGATCGCGAGCAGCGAGGCCAGCGTGAGCGGTTTGGGGAAGACCAACAGCAGCACGAAGTAAACGACGAGGTTGTGCGCGAAGAAGAGCACCTGCCGCCACAACAACCGGAGCACGTGGATCGACACCGGCGAGGGCAGCTGCTTGATCAGCCCTTCGTTCGAGATGAAGACCTCGGCGCCTTCGTTGACGCAGTTGGAGATGAAACCCCAGATGATGAAGCCGACCGCCAGGTACGGCAGGTGCTGTTCCAGCTTCATGTTGAACAGCTGCGAGTACAGCAGGCCGAGCGCGGTGCACGTCACGGCCATGCTGATGGTGATCCACAGCGGACCGATGACCGAGCGTCGATAGCGCTGCTTGATGTCCTGCCAGCCGAGGTGCGCCCACAGCTGTCTCTGCCCGAGCGCGTCGCGGATGTCCTTGAAGGCTTTTTGCCAGGTTTGCGACGAGGTCTCGGGCGGGGCTGGTGGTCTGTCTACCGTGCTTGTGGCCTGCACAGTGCGTCAGCGTACCGATCGATGGGACGTCGTCCGGCCTTGGGCTTGACTCGCAGGCGTAGGCACCACGTAACGCCCAGTACCCGACCTGCCCTGTGCAGGCACGAGCGTCACAGGTACTGGCCGGTGCTGCGGGGCTGGCTGGTGTCGGCTTCGCCACTGCTGCCCATCGGCAGGCCGCGGCGCATCTGCTCCAGTTGCGCGCGGGCCGCCATCTGCTGGGCGAACAGCGCCGTCTGCAAGCCGTGGAACAGGCCCTCCAACCAGCCCACCAGCTGAGCCTGGGCGATCCGCAGCTCCGATTCGGAGGGCGTCTCGTCCTGGGCGAACGGCAGCGACAGCCGCTCCAGCTCCTCGATGAGTTCCGGTGCCAGGCCCTGCTCCAGCTCGCGGATCGAGGACTGGTGGATCTCCTTGAGGCGGCTGCGGCTGGCCTCGTCCAGCGGCGCCGCCCGGACCTCCTCCAGCAGCTGCTTGATCATGGTGCCGATGCGCATCACCTTGGCGGGCTGTTCGACCAGGTCGTTGATGTCCTCGCCGCGCTCCGGCAGGTCCTCGGCCTGCCCCGCGGCCCCGACCGGCTTGCCGTCCTCGCCGACCACGAACACCTGCGGCCTGCCCTCACTCTGATCGTGGCTCATATCTCCATCCTGGCTCAAATCCGGTCTTCCAAGCTCGTTTTGCGTGGCGATGCGGGTAGCGGCCCCCTGCGGGAGTTGCTGTCGCCATCTCGGTCCGGGATGCCCGACATCATGCATGTCCATACACCATGCCGAGGTCGTCCCCCCAGAGCGGACCCGCAGTCCATCGCCCAGCGGCCTCGCCGCGTGCCTGACGTCACAGTCCCGTTGAGGACGGTGTGCCGACATGCGGCGCGAGTGATGCGATATCGACCACCCGGCAGCGAGATCGAGACGCCTCCTCCGTACGGTGTCCACATGGCGTTCGACGTCGCAGCGGTTCGCGGGCTCTTCCCCGCGCTCGGCGACGGGTGGGTGCACCTGGACGCTCCGGCGGGCATGCAGGTTCCTGAGCAAGTGGCGACCGCGGCGTCCACCGCGCTGCGAGCCCCGGTATCCGGTCCGGGCGGGATCTTCCCCGCGTCGCAGCGCGCCGAGGCGATCGTGGAAGCCGCTCGTCGGGCTATTGCCGACCTGGTGGGTGCGAATCCGGCCGGGGTGGTGCTCGGCCCGAACTCGGCCGTGCTGCTGCAACGGCTCGCCGACGCGCTCGGCGACGGCTGGATGATCGGGGACGACGTGGTCGTCTCCCGGTTGGACCACCCGTCCAACGTCGCGCCGTGGCAGCGCGCGGCGCAGCGCTCCGGGGGCTCGGTGCGCTGGGCCGAGGTGGACATCGAGACCTGCGAGTTGCCCACCTGGCAGTACCAGGAGTTGGTCACCCCGCGGACGAAAGTCGTCGCGATCACCGCCGCGTCCGGTGCGGTCGGAACTCGGCCGGACGTGCGCCCGGCGGCTGAGGCCGCGGCCGAGCACGGTGCGTTGGTCGTGGTGGACGCTGCGGCCGCGGCGCCGTTCGTGCCGTTGGACATCACCACGATGGGCGCGGACGTGGTGGCGGTGAACGCTTCGGCGTGGGGTGGGCCACCGGTGGGTGCGCTGGTGTTCCGGGACGCGGCGATGCTCGACCAGTTGCCGTCGGTGGCGTTGGAGTCCGGCGCGCGCGGACCCGAGCGGCTGGAGCTCGGCCCGCACGCCTACCCGCTGCTGGCCGGGCTGGTGGCGTCGGTGGACTACCTCGCGGGGCTGGACGATTCGGCGGTCGGGCCGCGCCGCGAGCGGCTGCTGACCTCGCTGGGCTCGGTGAAGTCGTACCAGGCCGGGCTGCTGGCGAACCTGACCAACGGGCTGCGGCGGATGCACCACGTGATGGTGATCGGCGATGCGATGCGCCGGGTGCCCTCGATGGCGTTCACGGTCAACGGGGTGAAGGCGGTGGACGCGGTCGAGCACCTAGCGGAGCGAGGGGTCTGCGCCTTCGCGGACCCCGGCACGCACGGGGTGTTCGCGGTGCTCGGTGTGGGCGAGGTCGGCGGCGCGGTCCGAGTCGGCTTGGCGCACTACACCAACGCCTCGGAAGTCGACCAACTCGTCCGAGCCGTCGCCGACCTCAACTGAGCAACCGAGCCCGCGCTCAGCGGCGGGCTTGCGCTCGACCCTGCCGCTGCGGCCGCCACCCGCACCGCCGCGCAAGACGACCCGCGCACCCTCCTAGTGGTGGGGAAGTTTGATGTCCAGCGAGTACAGCCGGGTGGTCTGCACGGGGTTCTCGTTGTCATCGCTGACCAGCAGCACTTGCAGTCGTCCGCCGGGCGCCTCGTGCTGCACGGTCATGCCCTCGATGTTGTCGAGCAGGGGGTTGGGCTGCGGCTGCTTCGCGGTGGCCCCCAGCGTTGGGCAGCCTTGCAGGTCGACGAGCGGGGTCTTGTGCACCAGCCGTGCGTCCGACGAGGTCAGGGAATCGATGCCGGTGACGTCCGTCGCGCCGTGCGGATCGGCGAGGTAGAGGCGGATGGTGTTGCCGACGCCCTCGGTGAACCCGCGCTCAAGCACCAGCAGGCGACCATCGCCGACCGCGGTCACCTCGGCCACGCCCAGCCCTTGATCGACTTGGTAACCGTACTGGTCCGCGAGCGTGAACCCGGCACTTCCGCGTGACCAGGTCTGGAACCGCACGAGATCGGCTTGGTCACCGGAGAGCGCATCCTCCATGGAGGCGACCAGGGTCCTGCCACCTGGCTGGAGGGTGAGCCCTTCGAACGTCGCGTTCTCGGTGCTGCGGCCCGCGGGTGCGACACGCAGCACGTCCGGCACCGGAAGATCGCCCAGCAGCGTGCCGTCCGGGGCGTAGCGGCGCACGGACGGCTCGACTTCGGAAGTGATCAGCCGGGTGCCGTCCGGATCGATGGCGAGCCCTTCACTGTCCAGCGGTCGGCCCTGTTCGTCGGCCAGTGGCACCACATCCACCGGCTGTTTCGTGGTCCGGTCGAGGGAGAACAGCTCCGAGCGGTCGGACAGGGCGAGGATGTCGCCGTCCGGGGCGGCGGACAGGGCCGAAAAGTTGCCCACGTAGGCACCGTTGAAGTTCGTCTTGTCGAGCGCGTCGGAGAACGATTCGATGTTCACCCAGCGCGAGCACGAGTGTGTCGCCGGTGCGGCTGTTGCTACCTGCGGAACGGCAAGGCCGCAGGCGAGAAGAACGCCCGCGGCGAGCGTCGCGGTGGTGCGATTGGCCATGGCGGAGAAGCTATCACCGGCGAAGATTCCCGATTCCCGAAGGAGATCAGCAACACCATCAATTCCCTAGCGCTTTCCCTGCCCTGGCAAGGGCTTTGATCCGCACGACATCGGACGTTCCGCCCCGAAAAGCCGCTCCATCCACCGCGGGAACCGCGGCGGCCCCACCCCCGATCGAGTGATGAGTGAGGGGCACCCTTTACCAAGTAAGTTGGTAAAGGGTGCCCCTCACTCGGGTATTTCGCACCCGATCAGGTGGCGTCAGCGGACCAGCAGGATCTTGCCCCGGACGTCGCCCGCTTCGAGCATCGCGTGCGCTCGCGCCGCCTCGCGCAGCGGCACCCGCTCGTGCACCAGCGTCCGCACCTCGCCCGCCTCGACCAGCGGCCACAGCTTCTGCCGCGCGGCTGCGACGATCGCCGCCTTGCCGTTCGGACCCTCCACCGGCCGCCCGCGCAACCCGAGCACCGAGATCCGCAGCCGCTTGACCAGCATTTTGCCCATGTCCAACTCGGCCTTCCGGCCGCCCTGCAGACCGATGACGGCCAGGTGCCCGTCGGCAGCCAGTGCCGAGAGGTTGCGGTCCAAATAGGACGCGCCCATGTTGTCCAGGATGACGTTCGCCCCGCCGTGCTCCTTGACGATCGAGACGAAGTCCTCGTCGCGGTAGTTGATGACCGGATCCGCTCCCAGGTCGGCGCACAGCTGCCGACTCGCGGCCGATCCGGCGGTCGCCGCCACCCGCGCGCCGAGCGCCTTGCCGACCTGGATCGCGCACGTGCCGATGCCACCGGCACCGCCGTGCACCAGCAGCAGCTGTCCACTCTGGAGCCCGGCTTCCAGCACGACGTTGGACCACACGGTGCAGCCGACCTCGGGTAATCCCGCCGCTTCCACGAGGTCCACCCCGGCGGGTTTGGGCAGCACCTGCGCGGCGGGGACAACCACCCGTTCGGCGTAACCACCACCGGCGAGCAGCGCGCAAACCTCGTCGCCGACCTGCCAATCCGCCACGCCCGCGCCGATTTCGGCGATGGTGCCGGAGCATTCCAGCCCGAGGATCTCGCTGGCGCCCTTCGGCGGCGGGTAGTTGCCCTCCCGTTGGCTCAGGTCAGCGCGGTTGACCGCGCTGGCGGCGACGTCGATGAGCACCTCGCCCGGCCCCGGCCGCGGGTCGGGATGTTCGGTCCATTCCAGCACGTCCGGTTCGCCCGGCTCACGGATCGAGATCGCGTACATGACCTCGACGGTAGTCAGCCCGCCGCGATCCGCACCGCGCGGTGCGGAAAACCGTTGGGAGCCGGACAATGCGGGAAAAATGGGAAAGAGTTCCTGCTTCTTAACTCTTCTCCGTCCAGGCTTGACTTCGCAGAGTGATCCTCTCAAGGCTTGCCAACAAAGAATCCACTCGAAGCGGGGAGCACGATGAGTTTGCGAACCATCACACCCAAGCGCTCCGCGGCAGCCCTTGCCGCGACCTGCGCGGTCGCGTTGTGCACCGCCATCCCGGCTACCGCAGCGCCTCCCGATCTCGGTTCGAAGATCAACGGCGACGCCGTCAACCGTCACCTGATCGCGTTGCAGCGGATCGCCGACCAGAACGCCGGGAACCGCGCATCCGGGTTGCCGGGCTACGAGGCGAGCGTCGACTACGTCGTCGGCAAGCTGCGCGGCGCGGGCTTCGACGTCACCACACCGGAATTCACCTACCAGGCTTACTACTTGGATTCGTTCAGCCTGGCGGTGGCCGGTCAGCCGACCGAGGGCGATGTCCTGGAGTACTCCCCGGCCACCCCGCCGGGCGGCCTCACCGCACCGCTGGCGGTCGCCCCGGTCGACGACACGCCGGGTTGCGAGGCCACCGACTACGACGGCACGAACCTCACCGGAACGGTCGTGCTGGTCCAGCGCGGCTCGTGCACGTTCGCCGACAAGCAGCGGGTGGCGGCCGACCTCGGTGCGGCTGGCGTGATCATCTACAACAACGTGGACGGTCCGCTCAACGGCACGCTCGGCGACCCCGAAGCCGCGCGGATTCCCAGCGCCGGGGTCACCAAGCAGGTCGGCGAGGCGCTGGCCGGGCAGGCGGGTGCCGAGGTGAAGCTGGACATCCAGGCCCGGCTGGAGACCGTCACCACCCGCAACGTCGTCGCGCAGACCCGAACCGGCCGCCCCGACAACGTCGTGATGGCAGGCGCGCACCTGGACAGCGTTCCCGAAGGCGCTGGCATCAACGACAACGGCTCCGGTAGCGCGGGCCTGCTGGAGACGGCGCTGCGGATGGGCGGGAGCCCGGCGGTCAACAACGCGGTGCGCTTCGCCTTCTGGGGTGCGGAGGAGTCCGGTCTGGTCGGGTCGACGAAGTACGTGCAGAGCCTGACCTTCGAGCAGCAGCTCGACATCGCCCTGTACCTGAACTTCGACATGATCGGCTCGCCGAACGCGGGCTACTTCGCCTACGACGGTGACGACTCCGACGGTGTCGGCGCCGGGCCGGGCCCGCAGGGTTCGGCGCAGATCGAGCAGGACTTCGTCGCCGCGATGGCCGCGCAGGGCGTCGCCGTCGAGGGTGACGACTTCGACGGCCGATCGGACTACGGCGAGTTCATCGCGGTCGGCATCCCCTCTGGCGGGCTGAACACCGGTGCCGAGGTCGTCAAGACCGACGCGCAGGTGGCGAAGTGGGGCGGCACCGCGGGCATCGCCTTCGACCCGAACTACCACACGGCTGGCGACAACCTGGCCAATGTGGACCGGGTCGCCCTGGAGCGGAACGCGAAGGCTCTGGCAACAGTCGTCGAGGGCTACTCGCAGAGCACCGAAGGTGTGAACGGGATCCAAAGCCGCGAGGAGCGCGCCCAGCAGCGACCCGCGCAGGGCGCGTTGATGGCGCACCGCCTCGACGCGGCCAACGGGCACCTCAACCGCGCCTGATGCCCGAGGTGGTGGGCACCTCGGGGAAAGGTGCCCGCCACCGGCGAATGTGAGGAGACGTCGTGAAGCGTGCTGTTCTCGCCGTCGCGGCCGTGGCCGCCGCACTGGTGACACCGACTGCGTCGGCGACCGAGCCGGTGCGCTTCGCGACGTTCAACGCGTCGCTGAACCGAGCCACCGAGGGCGAACTGCTCGCGGACCTGTCCACCCCGGACGATCCGCAGGCCCGCGAGGTGGCCGAGATCGTGCAGCGGGTGCGCCCGGATGTCCTGCTGCTCAACGAGTTCGACTACGTCGAGGGCGGCGCGGCGGTCGATGCCTTCCGCGTCAACTACCTCGCGCGGGGCCAAAGCGGCGCCGACCCGATCGAGTATCCGCACGCCTACAGCGCACCCGTGAACACCGGCGTGCCATCCGGGATGGACCTCGACAACGACGGCACCATCGGGGGCGGCAACGACGCCTACGGCTTCGGTGCGTTCCCCGGCCAGTACGGCATGGTGGTGCTGTCGAAGTACCCGATCGGCCAAGTCCGCACGTTCCAGCTGTTCCGCTGGGCCGACCTGCCGGGCGCGCGCTTGCCGGACGATCCGGCGACGCCGCAGCCCGCGGACTGGTACTCGCCGGACGAACTGCGGTCCCTGCGGTTGTCCTCGAAGTCGCACTGGGACCTGCCGATCGACGTCGACGGCCGCACCGTGCACTTCCTGACCTCGCACCCGACACCGCCGACCTTCGACGGCGCCGAGGACCGCAACGGGCTGCGCAACCAGGACGAAATCCGCTTCTGGGCGGACTACGTCACGCCGGGCCGCAGCGCGTACACCTACGACGACGCGGGCAACTCCGGCGGCCTCGCGCCGGGTGCCCGGTTCGTGATCGCAGGTGACCAGAACTCGGATCCGCTGGACGGCGACAGCACCGGTGCCCGCCAGATCCTGGGCGCGCCGCGCGTGCTCGATCCGTTGCCGGGCAGCGCCGGAGCGGTCGAGGCAAGCCGGACGCAGGGCGGTGCCAACGAGAACCACCGCGGCATCCCGTATTTCGACACCGCCGACTTCAACGACGAAGCGCCCGGCAACATCCGCGTCGACTACGTGCTGCCGTCGGCGCCGCTGATCCCGCTGCGCGCCGGTGTCTTCTGGCCGACCTCGGACGATGAGCTCGCCCGCCTGAATGACACCTCGGACCACCACCTCGTCTGGACCGATCTGCTGCTCTGAACCGCGGAAGCCGCCAGTCGCGGGCCCGACTGACGCCCGGCATCCGGTCAGCGCCAAGGTCGCGACGGGTTTCGCGGCCCCGATCGGCACGTGCGGCAGCGCGAAGTCCCGGCGTCGGCAAGCGCAGGAATTGGCTTCGTCAATTCTCCTCATCAGACCAGGCGAACAAGAACGGCCACCCGTTGAAACGGGACAACGCAGATCCGGACCTTTTCCGGAATCTGGTTGAAATGAACCGTAGGTCGCAAATCGGCGCCCTGGCTCGCGTTGCCGGGTTGGCGCAGGAGATGTCGAAGAATCGTGACCGGCGCGAGCCGTAGAACTGCCGATTTCGCGCGAAATCGCCTGATCTTCAGGTCCTCGGCAACCTGTGGTCAGGCGCATCGCGCCCCTGCATCGGCGGCGGGAAATCGAATTCCAGTGATCTCTGACTCCTATCGCATGATGATGGGTACCGATCTGTTTCCATCTGCTGGTACGGTGCATGGGAGGTCGACGCGGGAGATCGGTCCACCTGGTGGCAGGCGGTCCGGGAAATGGTCTTGAGGAGGGCGTCATGCCGGATATTTCGCACGTCAGTGCACCTACCGAGTTCCTGGAGGTGAAGGGTGTTCGCTATGCCTACCGGCGGTTCGGAAAGGGCAGCGGAACACCCCTGATCTTCCTGCAGCACTTCCGGGGCGGCATGGATCACTGGGATCCGCTGGTGACCGACGGACTCGCCGCGAACCGGACGGTGATCCTGTTCAACAACGCGGGCGTGGCGAGTTCCAGCGGCGAGACGCCGGGGACCGCCGAGGAGTTGGCCGACAACGTCGCCGAGTTCGTCACGGCGATGAACCTGCCGCGGGTGGACGTGCTGGGCTTCTCGCTCGGCGGGTACGTGGCGCAGGAATTCGCGCTGCGCCACGGCGAACTGCTCCGCCGACTCGTCCTGGTGGGAACGCAGCCGCGCGGCGGTGACGCGGAGGGTCGGCACCCCGATGCCCTGGCGGTCGCGACCAGGAACGAGGTGTCCACGCTGGAGGACTTCCTCTTCCTGTTCTTCGCGCCGTCGGAGACGAGCCAGGCAGCAGGGGAGGCGTTCTGGAAGCGGCGGCACCAGCGCACCGCTGAGGTCGACCCGCCCGTCTCCGAGCAGACCACGAGAGCGCACATCGCAGCCCTCGTCGACTGGCGTGAGGCGCGCGGGCAGCGGTTCGCCGAGCTCCAGCGGATCACCCAACCGACGCTCGTGGTCAACGGAAGACGCGACATCATGGTGCCGACCATCAATTCCTACCACTTGGCGCAACACATTCCTCGTGCGCAGCTGATCGTGCACCCGGATGCCGGGCACGGTTCGCTGTTCCAGTACCCGGAGCTGTTCGTCAGCCACGTCTCCCGTTTCCTGGACGCCGAACCGGCCTTCAGCTGAGCTGTGCAACGGAAGGGAACACCGTGACGCCCGAGGGCAACCCCAGTCGTGCCCGCCTGCTGCAGACCGCGGCAGACCTCTTCTACCGGGAAGGAATCGGCGCGGTCGGCGTGGACCAGTTGTGCCGGAAGGCGGGCGTGTCGAAGCGATCGATGTACCAGCTGTTCGCGTCGAAGGACGACCTCGTCGTCGCCAGCCTGGAGGAGTACGCGCAGCGGTACCTCCAGTTGTACTTCCCGGAAGATTCGCACGGCGCGTCGCCGAGAACGCTCCTCATCCGCGTCTTCCAACAGCTGGAGAAGAACTCGACGAATGAGAGATACGCGGGCTGCCCGTACGTCAGCACGGCAGCGGAGTTGCACGATCCCCAGCGCATGCCGAGCCAGGTCGCCACGCGCCTCAAGAAGGAGTTCACCAACCGCTTTCGGCACCTGGCCGAACTCGGCGGCGCAGCGGATCCGGAAACGTTGGCCGAGCAGCTCACGTTGCTCTTCGACGGAGCCGTCATCCGCTCGGCCGGATACGGCGAGAAGCTGGCCGGACTGTGCGCCACGACGGCGGAAGTCCTCCTCGACGCCCAAGGGATGACCGACGACAGTCCCGCCGACGGCCGGTCGTGATCCCTTGCACGGCCAATGGTCCAGTTGAACACCCGTCGGCAGAGGTTTTCTCCGACAAAGAGCGCACATAATGCGCGGAGAGCGGATTGAAATGAGTACCTTCAGCGTGCAACTGACCGTGCGCCAGTACGAGACGGACTTCAACGGGCACGTGAACCACGTGGTCTACTTCGACTGGGCCGACCACGCCAGGATCGAATACCTGCGTCGTGCGGGGCTAGTGGTCGAGACCTTCCTGGCGAACAAGACAGCACCGGTCATCCTGCAGGCCGAAATTCGCTACCTCCGCGAACTGCGAGCGGGCGAGGACGTGACGGTGACCTGCGAACCGAGCTACGGCGAGGGAAAGACCTTCACCATGCACCACGGCTTCATCCGCAACGACGGCACAGTAGCGGCGGAACTCCAGCAGGTCATGGGAATCCTCGACCACCCAACCCGACGCCTAGTCCCCAACCCCCACCAAGTCCTCCGAGCACTAGCCACCCAACCCGACCTCCTCGAACCAACCAAAACCCCCTGACCCGACCACCGTGTCCCTTCCACATCGGCGAAAACCGCTGCGCGAGCGAACCAGAAACATTGTCCTCGTTGTTGACATAGTTCGGCGAGGCGCTCTAACTTTGTCAACAAAGGAGACAACGTTAGAGGGGTGCGGTGGAGCTGTTCAGCGTCGACGAGGCGTGTGGTCAGACGGTGCTGTCATGAGGGGGCCAGTGCAGTACCTCGGGGCGTCCGGCCTAGCCGGGCGTCTCGGTGTGTCTCGCTCGGCGGTCACCAAGTGGCGAGAACGCTATGGACCGGACTCCGCTCATCCGTTTCCCGTGCCGGACGTCGAAGTCGACGGCGTGCCGGGTTGGCGGCCGACACGTGTCTCCGAAGTGGAGTACTGGCGTGCGGGGCTACCAGGTCGGGGAGCTGGCGGAGGCCGACCACCGGCCGCGGAACGCGAGTACTTGCGGGTGGCCGAGTCGCGTGGTGTGAGCCGGGACGAGGCGAGGCGGCTGGCTGACGCCGTGGTCGCCGAACACCCGGAGATGAGCCAACCGGAAATCTATGCCTGGTTGGTGGCTCTGTGGCGCGAAGATTAGTCGATTTCCAGTCTTCTCCAGGACTGGCGTCGGACCTCATCGCCGGGGCGTTCATCTCCATCCGAGGCAGCGGTCAGCGGGGCGGGGGCGAACCGCCCCGCGGGCTTGCGTCCGGACTCTCGGTGCGGCGGCTTACAGCCCCAGCCCGGGGGCGATCTCGCGCAGCGCGGGCAGCGGGTCCTCAGCGCGATCGTCGCCGAGGACCTGGATCACCACGTGATCGGCGCCCGCGTCAAGATGCCGCCGCACGTGTGCGGCGATCGCCTCGGCGTCGCCGATCGCGACCATCTGCTCGGCCAGCTTGTCCGAGCCGCCGATGACCACGTCGGACTCGTCGAAGCCTTGCCGCAGCCAGGACTTCTGGTAGTTCGGCAGCTGCGAGTACATGTGCAAGTGCTGGTGCGCTCGGCGCAGCCCGGTCTCCCGGTCGGTGGTCAGCGCCACCGCTTGCTCGCTGACCACCCACTTGTCCGGCCCGAGCAGTTCCCGAGTGCGGGCGGTCTGCTCCGGGGTGACCAGGTAGGGGTGCGCGCCGTCGCCTGCGGTGCCGGACAGCTCGATCATCTTCGGCCCGAGCGCGGCCAGCAGCCGGGCGGGCCGCTGCGCACCGGGCTCGATCTGCTCCGGCATCTCGTCCATGCGGCGCAGGTATTCACGCATCGTGGCCAACGGCTTGGTGTAGGTGCCTGCGTTGTTCTCCACCAGCGGGGCGTGGCTGACGCCGAGGCCGAGCACGAACCGCCCGGGGTACAGCGCGCTGAGCGTGCGGGAGCCGGATTCGGCGGCGCTGGCGTCCCGGGAGTGGATGTTGGCGATGCCGGTGCCGACCACGAGCCGCTCCGTGGCGCCCAGCAGCGCGCTGGCCTGGGTTAGCGACTCCTTGCCGAACGCCTCGCCGTAGAACAGCGAGCCGTAGCCGAGTTCCTCGATCTCGCGGGCGCGGGCGAGCACGTCGCGGATCGGCCAGCTGTCGCTGGACCACCACACGCCGATGCTTGAGCTGAAATTGATCTGAGCCATGACGCCGATGCTATCCGCGCAGCTAGACGTTGGCGCTCGTTAGTCCATGCGATGACGCCACAGCAACACCTCGTCCACTGTGACCTCAGTGGCCCCGTTCCGGCGTACCTGAGCCCAGCGACGCGATCAGGCTGGTTCGCACGATGCTAGCGACGGGGGTGTGGGTTTGAGCTCCCTTGGTTGTCGCTGGTGCAGATCCGATGACCGGCAGTGTCGGTGAAGCAATGCTCGTCGGGCCCGTGAACGCCCACGATCGGACTCGCGGGGCAAGTCAGGGCGGCGCAGACTGACACCACACACGTCTCGCGGAAGGGCCACACCGTGACGACGGACGCTCATTTTCCGCCCGTGCAGGTGCTCGTCTTCAGTGCCGCGCTGCGTGCGGGGTCCATCAACACCCGGCTCGCCTCCCTCGCGGCTCGCCTGATCGCACACGCTGGTGCCGAGGTTGACATCGGCCACATGCACGACTTCGACATGCCCCTGTACGACGGGGACGTTGAGGCCGCCGAGGGCCCGCCCCAGGGAGCGCTGGCCCTGCGCGACCGGATCCAACGCTGCGATGCCTTCGTCATCTCCTCCCCCGAGTACAACGGCTCCGTCCCCGGGGTACTCAAGAACGCCATTGACTGGGTATCCCGCATCACGCCGCAGCCGTTCAAGACCAAGCATGCGCTACTCGTCTCGGCCTCCCCCTCGCTGGTGGGCGGCAATCGCGGGCTGTGGGCGCTGAGAGTCCCACTGGAACACCTCGGAACACGGGTCTACCCCGACATGTTCAGCCTCGCCGGTGCCTACGAGGCATTCACCGAAGACGGGCAACTGGCCCAGCCCGGTCTACAGCAACGCCTGGCCGATACCGTCTCGGCCTTCGTCCATCTCGTGGAAGCCGACGTGCGGTACGTCTGCCTGCGGCGACGCTGGTACGAGTTCCCGGCCGAATATACGGAGGCGCCGGTCACCCATCGGGCCGAAGACTGAACGGCCTAATTCGACCGCCGACTACGACCACGACCGGAAAGCGTTGCGGTTCCAGCGGAATCCTGGGATGGAGCCGGTGCGACCCGCACTTGTACAGGGCGTCACGGCTGTCCACCGGGCAGGCCGTTGGCGCCGCTGTAGTTGGAGCCGGAGTGGTCGGGGCTGCCGGTGCCCCCGTGGGAGCCCGAGTGGGCCGCCTGCAATGTCCCCACCGAGTCGATCGTGGCAGCCGAAGCGACGCCACCGATGCCCAGCGCGAGCGATGCGGCCAGGGCCAATCCGACGACTGCTCGTGAACTCGTGCGCATTGGACTATTCCCCTGTCTTGGTAGTGGAATTGACGCCATCGAGAATGGCCCGCTGAGCGCACGTTCCGCTTCGACGCTAGCAACCAGTTGCGCCTACCGCGGGCTGCAGTTCCCGGATACCGGCTAGCTGCAACTGGCCTGGTCAATGCCCCGGTCGCGCTTCTCGCGTCGCTTCCTGGCAGGGCTGCATGCCGACGGTCCCGCAGCTGACCAGCGGCTTGTCAGTGGCATGTTGGTGATGCCTAGGCGGCGGGGCCTACCTCGGGCCCCGCCGCCGCTCTGGCTAGAGGTGGGGGCGTGAGCCGGGTTCCTGGTGGGGCATGGACTGGGTGGTAGGTACTGACGGGGGCGGCAGGGTGGCGACTTCCTGCTTCTGCTGCGCCACCACGGGCGCCGGGTCGGGCAGCTCGGGGAACGGCGCGTCGCGGCGCGGGAAGCGCAGCGTCGAGGTGAGGTCACCTACCGTCTGCCGCCGCCAGGCGCTGATGTTCGGCTCGTCCACGCCGAATCGGGCCTCCAGGAAGCGCAGGAGTGAGGTGTGGTCGAACGTCTCGCTGGCGACCCAGCCGCCCCGACTCCACGGGGAGATGACGAACGTGGGGACGCGGAAGCCCAGGCCGATTGGGCCTGCGATGCCGCCCGCCTGCGAGGGCAGCGTTGCGGTCAGGTATTCCCCGGGAGTGCCCGGCGGGGGCGTCGGCGGGGTGACGTGGTCGAAGAAGCCGCCGTTCTCGTCGTAGGTGATGAACAAGACGGTCTTGTTCCAGACATCCGGCGTGGCAGCGAGCGCGTCAAGGATGTCGTATATGTACTCGCCTCCCGCGGCGGGCAAACCGCTCGGGTGCTCGTCGGCCTCTGATTGGACCCACGAGACCTGGGGCAGGTTGCCGTTGCGGATGTCGTCCATGACCGCGGTCTTCGACCTCAGCTTCATGCCGTTCTCGTAGAGCGGGGAGCCCACGGGCGCGGTCTGGAACTGCTTGAACCACCCCAGCTCCGGGCCGTCCCCGAAGACACGCGATTGGTAGCTGCGCCAGCTGATCCCCGCAGCCTGGAGCCGCTCGGCGTAGGTCGTCCACGTGAAGCCGCCACTGGGGGGAAGCACATTCGTCGCGACGTTCGGGCCGCCGTTCGCCCCGGTCGGGTCGATCGTGCCTGTCATGGTGTGCAGCCGGTTGGGCCACGTCGGGCCCATCACCGAGCAGTGGTAGGCGTCGCAGATGGTGAATGCGTCGGCCAGCGCGTAATGCAGCGGTAGGTCGTTGCGGGTGTAGTAGCCCATGGTCAGCGGGCCGAATTCGGCGACCCTTTCCCGTTGCGAGGGAATCCAGTTGTCCATCTTGCCGCCGTTCCACGCTTTGTGCTGCGAGGGCCACCCGTGATCGGGGTCGTGGATGGCGGCGGCGTTGGTCTTCGTCGTGTCCAGGTGGAACGGCAGCACGTACCCGTCCTGGTTGAACGCGTCCGGCTGGTAGAAGACCGACCGTCCGGTGGGCAGCGTCTGGAGGTTCGGATCGTCGAATCCGCGAACCCCGGACATTGTCCCGAAGTAGTGATCGAAGGAGCGGTTCTCCTGGGTGAGGATCACGACCTGCTCGATCTCGTGCAGATGTGCCAGGTCTCGCGGTGGGCTGGCGAGTGCCTTCCGCATCGAGAAGGGCAGCTCGGCTTGAGGCTCCGGCGATTGGGTTATTTGAGGCGTCGGGTGGTGGGGCGTGTGTGCCAGCGGTAGAGGGGTCTGGCGCGTTGGATGAGTTGACGGACGGTGATGATCGCGGCA